>CAJUNS010000001.1 GCA_910587995.1 uncultured Oscillospiraceae bacterium
TCATGGAAGCCCTGCTCCAGGTCTTCACAATCTTCTTCTCCCCGGCCTCGTTCATGGCCTGGATCCTTTTCAGCAGCACGGGCTGTACAAAAGGTCCCTTCTTAAGACTTCTGCTCATGTTTCCTTATGCTCCTTTCCCGTGCTTACTTACCGTTGCGGCGGCGGACAATAAACTTGTCGCTGCTCTTGTGGTGCTTGCGGGTCTTATATCCCAGCGCCGGCTTGCCCCAGGGGGTTACGGGGCCCGGGCGTCCAACGGGGCTCTTGCCCTCGCCGCCGCCGTGGGGGTGGTCGTTGGGGTTCATAACCGAGCCGCGCACGGTGGGACGCCAGCCCATGTGGCGCTTGCGCCCGGCCTTGCCGATCTTCTGGTTCTCGTGGTCAATGTTGGAGACCTGGCCGATGGAGGCCATGCAGTTCTCCGGCACGTTGCGCAGCTCGCCGCTGGGCAGGCGCAGCAGGGCCATGCCGTTCTCCTTGGCCATCAGCTGGGCCATAATGCCCGCGGCCCGGGCCAGCTGGGCTCCCTTGCCGGGGTACAGCTCCACATTGTGGATGAAGGTGCCGGTGGGGATGTTCTTCAGCGGCAGGGCGTTGCCGGGCTTAATGTCCGCCTCGGCGCCGGAGACGATCTTGTCGCCCACCTTCAGGCCGTGGGGGGCGATGATATAGCGCTTCTCCCCGTCCTCATACTGCACCAGGGCGATAAACGCCGAACGGTTAGGATCGTACTCCAGGGTCAGCACGGTGGCCTTCATGTCGTGCTTCTGGCGCTTAAAGTCGATGATCCGGTACTTTTTGCGGTTGCCGCCGCCCCGGTGGCGCACGGTGATCCGGCCATAGCTGTTGCGGCCGGACTTGTTGGAAAGAGGAGCCAAAAGGCTCTTCTCGGGGCCGTCCTTCGACAGGCTGGTGTAGTCCGTAACAGACATATTGCGCCTGGCCGCGGTCGTCGGCTTGTAATACTTAATTGCCATTTGTTCTGTTCACTCTCCTGGTATCCAAAATACGTTCGCGGCCTTTTAGACCATGCTCTCGAAGAACTCGATGGTCTTGCTGTCCTGGGTCAGGGTGACCACGGCCTTCTTCCAGGCCTTGGTGTAGCCCTCATAGCGCCCCTGGCGGCGCAGGCGGCCCCGCACGTGCAGGGTGTTCACCTTGCTGACCTTTACGCCAAAGGCGGCCTCTACGGCCCGCTTCACGTCGATCTTGGTGGCGGCCTTGTCTACCTCGAAGGTGTACTTCTTCTGGGTGTTGCCGTCCATGGTTTTTTCGGTGATGATGGGGCGGATAATGATGTCATGGGCCTCCATTACGCATACACCTCCTGTATCTTCTCCACAGCGCCCTGGGCGACAATGAACTTGTCGGCCCCCAGGATGTCGTACACATTCAGCGTGTTCACCTGGGCGGTCTTCACGCCGGGAATGTTCCGGGCCGAAGCGACGACCTTCTCGTCCACGCCGTCCAGCACAATAAGCGCCTTTTTCTCGCTGCCAATGGCCTTAAGCATGGCGGCGATGGTCTTGGTCTTGTAGTCCTCGCAGGAAATCTTGTCGATGACGATCATCTCGCCGTCCTTCACCTTGGAGGAAAGGGCGGACTTCATTGCCAGCCGCCGCACCTTCTTGTTAAGGGTGTAGCGGTAGCAGCGGGGCTTGGGGGCAAACACGATGCCGCCATGGGTCCACTGGGGGGACCGGGTACTGCCCTGACGGGCCCGGCCGGTGCCCTTCTGCCTCCAGGGCTTGCGTCCGCCGCCGGAAACCTCGCTGCGGGTCAGGGCGCTCTGGGTGCCCTGGCGCTGGTTGGCCAGGTAGTTCTTGACCATATCGTTCATTACAGGGACATTGGGCTCGATGCCGAAGACCTCGTCGGAGAGGGTCTGGCGGCCAACCTCCTGGCCCTGCATATTCAAAACTGCTAATTCAGCCATTTTACTTCCTCCTCCCCTTAAGCCTTCACACTGTCGCGCAGGATGACGATGCCGCCGTTGGGGCCGGGGACCGCGCCTTTAATGGCGATCAGGTTGTTTTCCGCGTCCACCTTGGCCACCGTCAGGTTCTGCACGGTCACGGTCTCCGCGCCCAGATGGCCTGCCATCTTCAAGCCCTTCCACACCCGGGAGGGGCTGGAGCACGCGCCGTTGGAGCCGCCGTGGCGGGCCACAGGGCCGCTGCCGTGGCTTTCCTTCAGCCGGTGGAAGTTCCACCGCTTGATAACGCCCTGGTAGCCCTTGCCCTTGCTTTTGCCGGTTACGTCAACGCGCTCTCCGGCCTCAAAGGCGTCGGCCTTGATCAGGTCGCCCACGGAAAGGGCGCTGATGTCCTCCAGGCGCAGCTCCCGCAGGGTCTTCTTGGGGGCCACATCGCCCTTTTTGAAGTGCCCGGCCAGGGGCTTGCTCACCCGCTGGGGCTTCTGGTCGCCAAAGCCGATCTGCACTGCGTCGTAGCCGTCGTTTTCCACGGTCTTCTTCTGCACGACCACGCAGGGGCCGGCCTCTACCACCGTGACGGGGATGACCTTCCCCTTCTCATCGAAAATCTGCGTCATGCCGATCTTCTTTCCGATGATCCCTTTTTTCATTGCTTTCTTTCCTTTCTACTCCTGGGGCCTCTCCCTTTGCCGGGGCGCCCCGTTAGGTTATTGGTCGGCAAGCCTTAAGGCCGCCGACATGACCCTCCGCTTTGTCGGTTGGTTGGGACGAGAGCCTTACAGCTTAATCTCAATCTCAACGCCGGCGGGGAGCTCCAGACCCATCAAAGACTCCACGGTCTTGTTGCTGGGCCGGAGGATGTCGATCAGGCGCTTGTGGGTGCGCAGCTCAAACTGCTCCCGGCTGTCCTTGTACTTGTGCACAGCGCGCAGGATGGTGATGATCTGCTTTTCGGTGGGCAGCGGAACGGGGCCGGAGACCCGAGCGCCCGTGCGCTTGGCCGTTGCCACAATCTTTTCCGCCGACTGGTCCACCAGCTGATGGTCGTACCCTTTGAGCCTGATCCTGATTTTTTCCTTGACTGCCACTTGTTTACCGCCTCCTAAAAGTTCTTTGGGCGTTGTTTTCTCTCACACTGTTCCGGGTGTTTCCCAGCTTGACATAGAAAAACCGGCGATCCGCACAGGGGCGGAACCCGGGGACAGAGTTAGAAGACTCACAATATCCTCCAAACCAGCGCACGGCCTGCCGGGGCAGTCCCGGCGGTTCCCGCTGCTTCAGATTCCTTCGCCCGGTTTCAAATCGGACATACTCCACGGAAAAACCGGCCAAGCCCCCTTCCAAGGGCTGTGGGCCGCAACCTCCCGCTTCAACGCCAGCGCGGCACACCCGTTTTGGGCGCAGCACGCATTTTTCTGGCACGGGTTTTCCCCCCGCGCCAAGTACAGGGGGATTTTCCCCCTTAGCAGTCGTACCACTGTATCTTACCACAAGGTCTTGGGTTTTGCAAGCTTTTTTTGAAATTTTTTTGAATTTTTTCCGCCCGCTTTTCGCGGCACGCAAAAGTGGGACCCAGACCCGTCTTGGGCTTGGAAACGGGCCGCACCAGCCCTTGGAAAGCTTTTCATTATATTAATCGCTCTGGCCGCGCCCCATTTGAGAGTGTCCGTTTCGGCGAGCTTTTCGTGCTCCTCCCTTCTTTCCCGCCGTTTCATTTTTTTGCTTTTTGTGTTATAATAGGTACAAACTGGCGCCTGCGCCATGAAGGAGGCCAATTATGGGTCCCGCTTCCATTCGTTCCGTCCCTCCAGAGGATGCGGCGCGGCTTTTGGAGATTTACCTACCAACTGCTATGTGGAGCACAAGGCCATATCCTTTAAATATGCCGTTCCCAATCTGGAAGAATTCACCGGCCGCATAAAAACCATCGCCCGGCGCGGAGCCATAAGCATTTTGCAAAACTTTTTATTTTTGAAAGGATGAAACCATGAACGCAGAAATCATCTCCGTTGGCACCGAGCTGCTGCTGGGAGCCGTGGTAAACACCGACGCGGCCCTGGTGGCCCGGGCCCTCTCTGGCCTTGGCATCAACCTGCTGCACACCTGTGTGGTGGGGGACAACCCCAAGCGCCTGAAGGAGGCCATCGAAACCGGCCTCTCCCGCAGCGGCCTGCTGGTCATGACCGGGGGCCTGGGCCCCACCACCGACGACCTGACCAAAGAAACCGCCGCAGCGGCCGCCGGAAAAAAGCTGTGCCTCCACCAGCCCAGCCTGGAGCGCATCCAGAGCTATTTTAATGAAAAGCAGGTCAGCATAAACCAGGAGAAACAGGCATGGCTTCCCGAGGGCTGCCATGTGCTGCAAAACGACAACGGCACCGCCCCAGGCTGCGCCTTCCAGGCGGAAAACGGCAGCACCATTTTGATGCTCCCCGGCCCGCCCAGCGAGCTGGAGCCCATGCTCCTCCACTATGCCGTGCCCTACTTGAAGCAGCGGCAGGAGTTCACCATCGTCTCCCACAATGTGCGCATTTATGGCCGGGGCGAAGCTCCGGTGGCCCAAATGATGGACGACCTGATGAACGGGGAAAACCCCACCCTGGCCCCTTACGCCAACGAGGGCGAGTGCTACCTGCGGGTCACGGCCAAGGCCCATTCCCAGCAGGAGGCGGACGCCCTGTGCCAGCCCTTGATTCAGGAGATTAAAAACCGGCTGGGCGGCTTTGTCTACGGCGTGGACGTGGACAGCCTGGAGGCTTTGGTGGTCCAGCTGCTGGCCGGGCAGGGCAAGACCCTGGCCACCGCCGAGTCCTGCACCGGCGGGCTGCTCTCCAAGCGCCTGACGGACGTGGCCGGGTCCTCCCAGGTGTTCCACATGGGGGTGGTCACCTATGCCAACCAGGCCAAAGAGCAGCTGCTGGGCGTGCCCCGCCAGGTGCTGGAAGCCCACGGCGCGGTAAGCCCCGAAACCGCCCGGGCCATGGCCCAGGGCATTGTGCGGGCCAGCGGCAGCCATCTGGGCATCGGCATTACCGGCATAGCCGGACCCCAGGGCGGCACGGCGGAAAAGCCTGTGGGGCTCATCTACATCGCCCTCTCGGACGGGAAGGATACCTGGGTGGTGAAGCGCTCTCCCATTGGCCGCACCAAAAGCCGGGACTGGCACCGGCACTGCGCGGCCTCCCAAGCCCTGGACATGGTCCGGCGGTACCTGACCGGGCTGCCGGTTGTGGCGGAATAGAAGGGAGGCGGCAGCCATGACCGCGCCTCCTGTGGGCCGCTTTGCCCCCAGCCCCAGCGGCCCCATGCACCTGGGCAACCTGTTCGCCTACCTGCTGGCTTGGCTTTCGGTCCGTTCCCGGGGCGGAAAAATTGTGCTGCGCATGGAGAATCTGGACCCCCAGCGCACCAGCCGGGCCTATGGGGAGCAAATTATGCGGGACCTGGAATTTTTGGGCCTGGACTGGGACCAGGGCCCCTATTGGCAGTCAGAGCGGAGCGGCTACTACCAACAGTGCCTAGACGCTCTCACCGCCCAGGGGCTGGTATATCCCTGCTTCTGCTCCCGGGCGGAGCTCCACGCGGCCAATGCCCCCCACGCCTCGGACGGGGACTATGTCTACTCGGGCAAATGCCGGTCCCTGACGCCCCAGGAGGCCCAGGCCCTGGCCAAAAAACGCTCCCCTGCCCTGCGGCTGCGGGCAACGGGGCGGGCAGGCTTTACCGATGGCCACTACGGCCCCTTGGAACAGGACCTGGAGAGGGACTGCGGAGATTTCATCCTCCGGCGGTCCGACGGGGTCTTTGCCTACCAGCTGGCCGTGGCGGCGGATGATGGGGCCATGGGTGTGACGGAAGTCGTCCGGGGCCGGGACCTGCTGGGCTCCACGCCCCGGCAACTGTACCTGTACCGGCTGCTGGGCCTTCGCCCCCCAGCCTTTGTGCACATCCCCCTGCTGCTGGCCGGGGCCGGTCCGGGCGAGCCTCCCCGCCGGCTCTCCAAGCGGGACCAGGACGCGGGGTTGGACGTTCTGCGGGGGCGGTTCTCAGCGGAAGAGATTTTGGGGAGGCTGGCCTATTTGGCGGGCCAGCTGCCCAAGCCAGAGGCAGCCACAGCCCGGGAGCTGGCCGGGGCCTTTCAGTGGAGCAAGGTGCCGCTGGAAGACATTTTGCTGCCCGAGGAACTGTTCACGCCACCGGGAACATAAAAGGGCGCGGCAAAAAGTGCGGAGCGCCACGCTGTGGCGTCACACGAAAAACCGGGCGCCGCCCGCACCGCGCCGCGCCTAACCGCGCTTTTGAATGAAGTGAAAACAGCGGACTCCTGGATGCCGCCCGCCCTGTTGGTCTAGGGCTGGCCCCATGGGGGAGTCCACTGTTTTGCCGCGCGAAAAGCGTTTAAGGCCAAAACCGCCTCCGGCAGGTCAAGAAACTTTGGGAACCTTTACCGGCGCTCTACCCCAGCGCCACGGGCCGCAGAATCTCATACCCCAGCCCCTCCGGGTAGTGCCGCTGGTAGCACTGGCAGGCCTCCTCGTTCCACACAAAGCGCCCGTTTCCAGCCGCCGTGCTGAGGCCGCTGGCGTCCAAACGCGCCTTCGCCAGGTCATAGTTCCAGGCCAGCTCCTCTACCCGGCGCATTACCTCTCCATTGTCCTCCATGTAGTCAAAGGGCGGATGATAAAACACCAGGTAGTAGCTCCCTGGGAACTCCCGAACCGCAAAGCCCTCCGGCACTGGCCCGGCATAGTCCGGCAGCGCCCCAAAGCCGTAAAAGTACCGGCGCTCCCCCTGGGGGTACCACCAGCCCGCCGTGTGGGACGCCACCACCGGGTGGCTCAGGCTCCGCAGGCTCTCCACGGTTCCGCACACAGAGTCGCAGTCGTGATACCGCCAAAACTCCCCGTAATTCCGGGCCCGTTCCTCCCAGACCCCCACATACTTGTGGGCCGGAATGTACTCCACCCGCACCCGCGCTTCCCGCAAATCCTTCAAACTCATATGATTCCCTCCTTGTTGCTGCTGGCCGCGGTGCCAAGGAGAAAAAACCTCCTTGGGAAGAAAGAGAGGCAGCGGCCCGCCCCCACGGCGGAAGGCGGCGGGGGTTAGGCCAAAGGCGCTTCGGAAAGCCCTGGTCAAGGCCTCCTGGGAGGAGAACCCGCAGGCCAGGGCAATGTCCAAAATCCGCTCCTGGCTGTTCCTCAGGGCCTGAGCCGCCAGAGTCAGCCGCCGCCGGGCCGTATAGCTTTTCAGCGTTACGCCGCACACCCGGTGGAACAGCATGGAGCAGTAGGTGGGCGAATACCCCACCTGGCGGGAGAGCTCCGGCAGTGTGGGTTCCTCCAGCAAGTGGGCCTCCAGCCAATCGACCATTTCCTGCACGGCCTCATTCCATTCATACATGGGCGCTTGCCTCTCTTTCTCCGCCGCAGCCGGTGCTTTAAGGATACCATAAGATGGGGGCGGGCGTCTTGACCGGACTTACGGTCTTAGGCGGCCAAGCAAAACCGCGCAAAGCCCACAGGAGCCTTGCGCGGTTCTTTTTGATGAATGATATGCCTTAACGCCGGCCCGCGCCGCCGCCTCGGGAGCCGCCGCCCCCATGGAAGCCTCCGCCGCCACCGCCAAATCCACCGCCGCGGCCAAAACCTCCACCGCCCGCGCGCCCGCCGCCGTGGAAGCCGCCAAAGCCGCCCTGCGGGGGCCGGGGAGGACGGGGAGGCCGTGGGCCGGGCCGGCCAAAGCCACCAAACCCACCGGGCCTATGGCCGGGCGGGGGAGGCGGCGGGGCCCAGTAGGTTCTGGGGCGGCGGTTCATCATGCTGCCCAGGAACATGCCCTGCCAGAAGCCGCCCCCACCGCCGCTGCCACGGCCTCCGCCGCCACCGCGGCCGATGCTCCGCAGCACCGCGAAAATTACCATAATAACCACAACTACAATGACCACCCGCACCAGAGCGCCAACAACCTTCACCGCCCTGCCCAGCAGGGACGGGCCCCGGTGGGAACTCTCTTCATAGAGGTCCTCATAGGGGTCCTGCGCCGGGGGCGCCGCCTGATGCGCATAGTAGGCATCCAGCTCTTGGACCACGGCGCGGAAAAACTTCCGCACGCCCTGGTCATAGTCCCCCGCCGCAAAGTCCTCTTCCAGGTACCCGTCCAGCAGGTCCCGAAACTTGGCCCCGTCAAAGTAGTCCTCAATCCCATAGCCCGCCAGGGCGTAATAGTCCTCCTCGGCAATGGCCATCACCAGCAAAATGCCGTTGTTGCGCTCCTGGGAGCCAATGCCCCAGGTGTTAAACAGGTCGTTGGCATAGTCCTGAATGTCCTCGCCGCCCAAAAAGTCTACGGCGGCAATGACCACCTCGGCTCCATATTCCGGGAATATCTCCCGGTTTTTGTCAATAATCTCCCGCTCCGTCTTCTCCGAGAGCACCCCGGCGCTGTCCAGCACATACTGGTTCTCCGGGCGGTCCGGCACAACGGCCAAAGCCTGGGGAGCCAGCAAGACCAGGGCCAGCAGCACCGCCCACAGGGCCGCTCCCATTCTCGCGGTTCGTCTCTTCAAGGTTCCTCCCCCTTCCGATGGGAAACGCCCCATCAGTTAAAGATGCTGTCCAGAATGCCATCCACCAGGCTGTCCACCTGCTCGCCTACCTGTTCGCCAAAGGTTTCCGCCTGGGCTTCCACCTCCTGGGCGAAGGCCTCCACCCGGCTTTCCAAAGCCTCTTCCGCTGTCTGCTCCGCCTCCGCAGCCCCGGCCAGCTCCTGAGAAGCCTCCGCCCCAGCGGCCTCATCAAAAACCGCCATGGGCTTCAACAGGGCAATGGGCTTTAAGCGGGCCAGCTTTTCGTTGTAATTCCGGGCCTGGTCGTTATAGCTGCTGCGGGAGAGCTTATCCTGCTCCGCCTCCATGTTGGCCAAAATCTGGGCCGGATATTTTTTATCGTTTTCAGAAAGCTCCGTCTTTTCCAGGGCCGAGGCCAAGGCTTGCGCGGGCTGGTCCAGCTGGGCGTTTAAGGCGGCGATTTTCTGAAACGTCTGGTTTTCATAGTCATATCCATACGTCTCGCAGAGCTTCACCTGATGCTCCAGGCTGCCGGCCAGCTTTTGCAGCTGGCTGTTCTGCCCGGCGTATTTCTCCGCCAGAGAGATCAGGTTGTTGGCCTCGGCCTGGCGGCGCTCCAAGCCCTCGTAAAGGGCATACCCGGTGTCGTCATAATAATAGTGCCCGCTGGCCTCTTCGCGCAGCTTGATAAGGGAGCGGTTAACGCCCAAGGGAATGGAGGCGGCAATGGCGGCGGCCATAAAAATGGCGGCTCCTACATGGCGTTTCTTTTTCATGGCAGTTTCCTTTCTACATAAAACATAAAGATCGAAGCGCGGGGGCGGGCCCTTTTAGGTGTGGATGTCGAGAAGCTTTTGCTTGAGTTCGCCTTCCAGGCGGCCAATCTCCGCTTCGGCGGCCCGCCGCTTGGCCCGGCCCTCGTCCTGAATCTTCACCACCTCGTCCAGGGTCTGGATCAGGGACTGGTTGGTGACGCGCAGGGTCTCCATATCCACCACGCCCCGCTCGCTCTCCCGGGCGGTCTCGATGGTGCTCATCTTCAGCTTCTCCGCGTTCTTGCGCAGCAGCTCGTTGGTCATGTCGCTGACCTCCCGCTGGGCCCGCACGGCCTGCTCGCTGTGGGCCAGGCCCAGGGCCAGCACCATTTGGCTCTTCCACAGGGGGATGGTGTTTACCAGCGTGGACTGAATCTTGTCGCACATAAGCTTGTCGTTGTTCTGCACCAAACGGATTTGGGGGGACATCTGCACGCTGACCATACGGGTCAGCTCCAGGTCGTGGAGCTTCTTTTCAAAGCTGTCGCACTGCTGGGCGAAGTCGTTGGCCGCCTGGGCGTCCTCCGCCAAGCCGCTGCGGCGGGCCTTGTCCTGCAAGGTCACCAAGGTGGTGGCCCGCTCCTGCTGCAGCTTCTTTTTGCCCGCGATGATGTACATGGAAAGCTCCTTGTGGTAGTTCAGGTTCATGTCATAGAGCTTATCCAGCATCACCACGTCCTTCATCAGCTGAACCTGGTGGCTCTCCAAAGCGGAGGCAATTTTGTTCACGTTTACCTCCGCGCTGTCATACCGGGCTTTCATGGCCACAATTTTGTTTCCCGTGTTTTTAAACCGGCCGAAAAAGCCCCGTTTCTCCTCTTCGTCAATGTCAAAGCCCTTAAGCTCCACCACCAAATTGCTGATTTGGTTGCCCACCTCGCCCAGGTCCTTGGTGCGCACATTATTGAGGGCTGTGTCCGAGAAGGAGGCGATCTTCTTCTGGGCGGCGGAGCCGTACTGCATCACCATGGTGCTGTTTTGCAGGTCGATCTTCTGGGAGAACTCATCCACCACCTTGCGCTCCTCGGGGGTGAGCACATTCTCGTCCAGGGTGGTGACCTGGGCCTCCTCCTGCACAGCGGGGGCCTGGGGCTCTTCCGCGGCCTCGGGCTCCAGGGTCAGGGTAGGCATCTGGGGGGCGTTCTGCTCCAGGGCCAGCTTCATTTCATTGTCCATCCTTACGACCTCGTTTCATGTTTATTTTTTACCGTCAGTGTCCAATTTAGCGTACACATAGGTGTCTTTCCAAATGGGTCTGCCCTCCGGGTCTTTCCAAAAGAACACGTTCCGCCGCAAATGGGCCTCCCGGCGAAAGCCCAGGGCCTCCAGCAGCTTCCACGAACGGGTGTTGGCCGGGTCGCACTCCCCGTAGATCCGGTGGGTTCCGCTGGAAAAGGCCCGCCGGACCAGAGCCTGGCAGCTTTCCGCGGCATATCCGGCTCCCCAATAGTTTTGATTGAACACATATCCTATTTCCAGCGCCTCAAACTCTCTTTTTCCCAGGTAGACATTGCCAATCAGCTTGCGGGCGCTTTTCAGCTCCACCGCAATCATTTCTTCGGTTCCCATGCGCCAGCGAAGGCTTTCCCGGGCCTCCTCCAGCGTCATGGGCCGGTAGGGCTCGAACGCCACCACCTTTTCATCGGATACATATTCGAACAGGTCCCGCAAATCCTCTTCTCGAAAGCTTCTTAAAATCAGGCGCTGGGTTTGCGCAAAAATTGTGCCGCTCTCCATGTGGTTCTCCTTTTTCTCCGGCAAGCCTATTATAAGTCCACTCTTTTACAGAGTATTATCCCATTTCTTAACAAGTTATGAATCCGGGGTCAGGGCCGCAAGTTCCATTCCCACGGCCCTCTCCCTTTTACAGCAGGTTCCCGTCTTTATCGTAGAAAGACCGGCAGTAGACCGCCCGGCCAGAGGGCCGGGGCCTCCGGCAGTCCGGCGGGGTCAAAGAGTTCCATCTTCACGTTGTTTCCTCACTTTCCGGTCCGGCTCTCCTCCACAAAGCCCTCCTGCTTCAGCATGGTCTCAAACACGGTGATGTCCGCTGAGATGTCCATGGCCTCGTCGGAGAACAGGGAGTCCAGCTGCTTCTCAAAAGCGTCGGCCACGGTGTGCATCATCCCCGCGATGTTAAACATGGTGGAGGTAATGTTCTCCCCCTTCACCGACTGCCGGGACAGCTGCTCATAGCTGTTCAGCAGCTTCAGGGTGGTGGGCAGATAGTAGTTCATAAACTTGCGGATCTGAGGCGCCTTGCCCGGGTGCTGGGCAATGTAGTTGAAAATGTCCGCCGCGGCCCGCTCCATCCGGTCGATGTCCGCCGACAGGGCCTCGTCCGGGATGGCGTCGTTGGCGGCCCGGAGCTTTTTGATCATCTCATGGCCCTCGTCGATGATTTTGTCCACCTCCGGGTTGCCGGTGGCGGACTTCTTCTCTGGCTTGGGCTCGGGCTCCTTTTTCGGCTCAGGCTTGGGTTGGGGCTTGGGCTGTTCCACTGGCACCAGCCGCTTTTTGCCCCGGAACATGGCCCCGGAGAGCAAAAATGTCAGAATCACCACAATGGCGAACCCCGCCCACTGCTGGGGTTCCATCATCTGCGCGTTCATGGCGTAAAGCAGGGCCACCACGCCGGTGATGTAGTACTTGGCCGGACTGCCCATGTGCTCCACCTTCATGGGGGGCATTTGGGGCGGCGGCGCGGGGCTGACCCCGGTAGGGCGGCGGGGCGGAACCGGCTGCTGGGGCCGGGCGGTCTGGCCACCCGTGGGCGGCACAGGGGCCTGGGGTCGCCGTCCCGGCTGGGGCTGGGGACCCGGCTGGCCGGGGCCGGGATAGCGGTAGGTGCCGTTGGGATTCCGGCCGGCCTGGTAGCCCTGGGCGGCGGACTTCACCACCGGCGCGGCGGCGTTTAAGGCGGCGTCGAGCCCAGCGGCGGCGCGGCCCAAGCCCTGGGCCAGCTTATCCGCGGCGGGAATGCCTGTGCCGGTGAGGGTTTTATAGACCTGGGAGGAACGGTATTCCTTCTCAACGGGGCGGTTCGGTTTTTGATTCATGAGCGCTTATCCTTTCGCAGGAGATGCCGGGCGGATGGAGCAAAGTCCTATTCTTTATATTGTACGTTTTCTTGGAGAGCATGTCAACTGATTTTTCACGGGGGAAGCGTCCCAACCACAGAGATCATCATCTATGTTCCCCCGCCCTACGGGCGGGGGAACACGAAGAGCTCTCCGAAACGGACACTCACTTCACGGGAAGCTCCGGCAAAGCGGCACAGCGGTTAGGGCTTGTTTGAAAATAGAGGGAATGACGAATTTTGGGTCAGAAGTGGCCAGATTCCAGGAGAAGAACCGCTGTAGTTAGCTGCGCTAACTACGTCAACCTTTCGGTTGACGAGGATTTTTGACGCAGAAGATGACCGCTTATGGGCAAAAAGTCGGCGTTTTCGATTTTTCAAACGAGCCCTAGGCGTTTGGGCCGGGGCGGAGCACTTACCTTTGTCCCCCAAAGGCCCGCCGGTATACGGCCCGCACCTCTTCTCCCGAGGCAATGCCCTCTCGAAAGGCCGTGGCCGCGCCCGCGCTGACCGCCCAGTCCAGGGCCTGGTCCAGCCCGCCGCCCTGGCTCCAGCCATACAGAAAGCCCGCCACAAAAGAGTCCCCCGCCCCTACGGCGGAGCGCGGGGAGCCCTCCACCGCCGGGCGGAAGGCCACGCCGCCGGACTCATCTACCAGCAGGGCCCCCTCCCCGCCCAGGGTGACCGCCACGTTCCGCGCCCCCAGGCTCTGGAGCTTTTTAGCAAGGCCCACCATCTCCTCCCGGGTGGAGGCCGGTTCCCCAAAGGCTTCCGCCAGCTCTTCCCGGTTGGGCTTCATCAAAAAGGGCCTGGCCGCCGCCGAGGCCGCCAGAGCCGGGCCAGAGGCGTCCACCACCACCTTTACCCCCGCCGGAACCCTTTGGCCCAGCCGGGCGTACACCCCGGCGGGCAAGGAGGCCGGCACGCTGCCCGCCAGAACCAGAAAATCCCCCGCCGCCAAAGCGGCCAGCCGCTTTTCCAGCTGGTCCAGCGCCTGGGGGGGAATCTCCGGCCCGCCGCCGTTTAGGGCGGTCTCCGGCTGGCCCGGCGGCGTAATTTTAATATTCACCCGGGTGAGCCCGTCCTCTAAAAAAACAAACCCGGTGGCCAGGCCCTGTCCTTCCAGCCGCGCGGCCAGTTCCCGGCCGGTAAAGCCCCCGGCCACGCCCAGGGCCATGGTCTCCACCCCCAGCGAGGCCAGCAGCAGGGAGACGTTGATCCCCTTTCCCCCAGGGACAAACCGGCACCCGCCGTAGCGCAGGTCCCGCCCGGGAACCAGCGCCTCCGGCGAGACATAGCAGTCCAGCGCGGGGTTAAGCGTTACGGTATACACCATAATAATACCCTCCTGGTCTTACAAGTTTCTTAAGGTATTCTATCATTTTGAAAAATTTTTTGCAACGCCCCCGGCGGGAAGTTTTTTCGCGGCGCATAAAACTGGCCCAAACAGGGAATGCTCTCTCCGAAAGAAAATTTTCTGAATGCAGAGAGGGATTTAATATGCGAAAACAAGGTTTAATCCTGCTGGCCCTGTCCGGCCTGCTGGCCCTGCTGCTGGCGGCCTGCGGCGACGGCAGAGTGGAGAGCACGGTATCCGAGGCCGTTTCGAAGATCGGCGAGGACATTGGCGAAACCGTAAGCCGCGTGGAGTCCATGCTGGACGGGGATTCCCGGCTGGACGATTGGGCTTCCAGCGATGTTTTGGACGAAAGCGGCTGGGAGGACGGAATGTCCAGCGGCCTGGAGAGCGGAGACATTCTCGACGATGAAGGCAGCTTGGCGGAGGACAGCCGCGCGGACGGGGACCGCTGAGCCCCCGGCTTCAAAGGTGGTCCCGCACAATATAGTAAACGCACTTGGAAATCGGTATTTACCGATTTCCAAGCAGGGCGGCACGAGCGCGCCCGTGCCGCCAGGTTCAAAAGAGGTGATACCTCTTTTGAACTGCGTTAACTATGAAAAACCAGCTTCGGCCAGCGCCGCGGATTTTCAAAAAAGTCCGCGGCGCTTTTTTGCAGGCCGCTTTTTCTCATACTCTGCCAGGGTCCTCCAAAGGGAGTGTCCGTTTCGGAGAGTTTTTTGTGTTCCCCCGCTCTACGGGCGAGGGAACACAAATGATTATCTTTTTGGTTTGGACGCTCTCTCTTCCAAATTCCCGATTGTTTTTTCGGGCGTTCTGTGTTACAATAATACAAAATGGTTTTCCGCGCCGCCAGGACCCCCAGGCCGCGCACCTCTCAAGAAGGATGTGTTTCCCCATGATTACAGGCTCTCAGCTGAAAAACGCGATCATTTCCGGATCCAACAACATCGCCAAATACCGCAAGCAGGTTAACGACTTGAATATTTTCCCCGTCCCGGATGGCGACACCGGCTCCAACATGTCCATGACCATCGGGGCCGCGGCCGACGCCCTGAAGCCCCTGCCCGAGACCGTCTCCGCCGGAGAGGTGGCCAAAAAGGCCGCCTCCGCCATGCTGCGGGGGGCCCGGGGCAACTCCGGGGTCATCCTCTCCCTGCTGTTCCGGGGCGTGGCCAAGGGCCTGGGGGACCTGGAGCGGGCGGACGCTCCAGCCCTTCTCCAGGCTCTGGACCTGGGCGTGGAGGAGGCCTATAAGGCCGTAACCCGGCCCACCGAGGGCACCATTCTCACCGTGGCCCGGGTGGCCGCCGAGCAGGGCCGGGACGCTTTGAACCACGGGGCCTCCGAGGCCGTGCGGGTGTGGGACGCGGTGTGCATGGGGGCCTCTCAGGCCTTGGAGCAAACTCCCGAGCTGCTGCCTGTGCTCAAGCGGGCCGGGGTGGTGGATGCGGGCGGACAAGGCCTCTGCCTGATTCTGGAGGGCATGCTCAGCGTCTTCCGGGGCGGCATTATCATTGAGTCCGGCCTCTCGGAGGAGGAGCGGGCCCAGGAGACCGCCGAGTTCTTCAAAAGCGCCGCCGCTGAGTTCGACAGCGAGATTCACTTTACCTACTGCACCGAGTTCGTCATCGGCCGGGACCCGGACGGAGCCCAGGAGCCCATGGAGCTGCGGCTCTACCTGGAAACCATTGGCGACTGCGTGCTGGTGGCGGACGACGAAGAGATCATCAAGGTGCATGTGCACACCGAAAATCCCGGCGACGCCCTGCAGGCCGGTCTCAAATACGGCCAGCTGCTCACCGTGAAGATTGAGAACATGAAGCAGCAGCACCAGGCCCTGGGCGGCGAGGCCCAGCCTCAGCCCGAGGCCCCTGCGGACCCCCCCCGGCTGGAGCGCCAAGAGCCCACCGAAGAGCTGGGCTTCATCTCCGTGGCGGCCGGCGAGGGCCTTCGCGGCCTGTTTTTAGAGCTGGGCTGCGCGGTGGTGGTCAGCGGCGGCCAGACCATGAACCCCAGCACCGAGGACATCCTCAACGCCGTGCTAGCCACGCCCGCCAAAAAGGTCTTTGTGCTGCCCAACAACAAAAACATCCTTATGGCCGCCCAGCAGACCGTCCCTCTGGCCGGGGACCGGGAAGTGATTGTGCTGCCCACCAAGACGATCCCCCAGGGGCTTTCGGCCATGCTGGCCTTTGACCCGGACGCGGGCGCGGAGGAAAACCAGCAGGCCATGATGGAGGCGGCGGGCAATGTGGACACCGGCCTGGTCACCTTCGCGGCCCGGGACTCGGAGTTTGGCAGCGAGGCCATCCGGCACGGGGATATCCTGGGCCTGAAAAACGGCAAGCTGCACTACATTGAGAAGGACCCGGTAAGCACCTGTGTGCGGGTGGCCCGGTCCCTCTCCACCAAGCAGACCTCCTTTATCACGTTGATTTACGGCGAGGGAATCACGGCGGACCAGGCCCAGGAGGCCAAGCGCCTGCTTTCGGCCAAGGTGCATTCCGATGTGGAGATCACTTTGGTGGACGGCGGCCAGCCGGTGTATTACTTTATTATTTCGGTAGAATGAGCCAGGGGCCTCAGGCGGCGCCCCCCTTGCGAAGCCGTCAAGCCTTTGCCCCGCTGATGGAAACCGGACCGCTGCTCCACCCATTTGAACGCTTCCCCGCTCCTGCGCCATCTCTACATTGAAAAGCAGTCCAGTGGGACTGTTTTTCTATTTTCGGAAGGAGGGCTTTGGTTGGCTTCCCTGTTTGAACTGGATATCGCAAAGCTGCGGGGCGTGGGCGAAAAGCGGGCCAAGCTCTTCCAAAAGCTGGGCGCGCCCACAGTGGGCGACCTGCTCCGGCTCTACCCCCGGGACTATGTGGACTGGACCGCCCCCCTGCCCATTGCCGGGGCTCCCCTGGACGGGCCTGTGGTTGTCCGGGGGGAGATTGTCAGCGGCCCCAGCGAGGTCCGGGCCCGGGGGGGCATGCTCCTGTGCCGGGCCTCCGCCTGGGACGGGGAAACCGAGGTGCAGCTCACCTTTTTTAACAACCGCTTTATTTCCCAAATGCTCCGGCCGGGAGAAGCCTACCTGTTCCGGGGCAGGCTCACCCGCAGCGGGGAGCGCTGGGCCATGGCCTCCCCGGCCTTTGTGGCCCAGGCCAAGGCCCCAGGCCTGGAGCCGGTCTACCCCGCCACCCAGGGGCTCTCCTCCCGGCAGATTGCCGCCGCGGTTCAGGCCGCGCTGAAGCTTCTGCCGGAAAACATGCGGGACAGCCTGCCCCAGGACCTGCGGGAAAAACACGCCCTGTGCCACCTGGGCTACGCGTTGGAGCGCATCCACCGGCCCCGGGACCAGGAAGAGTTGGCCGTTGCCCGCCGCCGCCTGGTATTTGAGGAGTTTTTGATTTTGCAGCTGGGGCTGATGCAGATCAAAAGCGGCCGCAGGGAGGAAAACCTCCACCGGGCCAGCGGCCAATATCCCGAGGACTTCGCCCGGCTGCTGCCCTTCCAGCTCACCGGGGCCCAGCAGCGGGCCATTGCCCAGGGGGTAAAAGACATGGCCGGGGCCTCCCCTATGAACCGGCTGGTGCAGGGGGATGTGGGCAGCGGCAAAACCGCCGTGGCCGCGGCTCTGTGCTGGGTGGCCGTGCACAGCGGCTGGCAGGCGGCCCTTATGGCCCCCACAGAGATTTTGGCGGCCCAGCACTACCAGTCCCTCTCCGCCCTGCTGGAGCCCGCCGGAGTGCGCTGCGCCCTGCTGACCGGCAGCCTTACCCCCAAAGAACACCGGGCCGTACAGCAGGCCATTGCCGCCGGAGAGGTGGACCTGGCCATTGGCACCCATGCCCTCATCAGCCAAAAGGTCTCTTTTCGCGACTTGGGGCTGGTCATCACCGACGAGCAGCACCGCTTTGGCGTTAACCAGCGGGCCGCCCTGGCCCAAAAAGGGGCCTCCCCCCACCTGCTGGTCATGAGCGCCACGCCCATTCCCCGCACCCTGGCCCTAATGGCCTATGGCGACCTGGACATCTCCGTGCTGGACGAGCTGCCGCCGGGCCGCCAGCCGGTGGAGACCTATCTCATCGGCCCGGACAAGCGGGACCGGGCCTTTCAGTATGTGCGCCGGCGTTTGGACGAGGGCCGGCAGGGGTACTTAATCTGCCCGCTGATTACCGAAGGGGAGACCGGCATGATGAGCCTGGACCAGTATGAGGCCCTGGTCCGCAAGGCCTTTCCCGGAGTCCCCCTGGAGGTGCTTCACGGCAAGATGAAGCCCGCCCAAAAGGACCGGGCCATGGAGAACTTCGCCCAGGGCGGGGCCCGGCTGCTGGTGGCCACCACTGTGGTGGAGGTGGGGGTGGACGTACCTAACGCGGCTGTTATGGTCATTGAGAACGCAGAGCGCTACGGCCTCTCCCAGCTGCACCAGCTGCGGGGGCGCATTGGCCGGGGCGGACACAAGTCCGCCTGCATTCTCATCAACAGCAGCCCAGAGACTTTGGAACGGCTGCGGCTTTTTAAAAGCACCACGGACGGCTTCGCCATTGCGGACGCGGACCTGAAGCTGCGGGGGCCGGGGGATTTCTTCGGCCAACGCCAGCACGGCCTGCCTCCCTTAAAAATCGCCGGTATGTGGATGGACATGGAGCTGCTGCGGGAAGCCCAAAAATGCGCCCGGCGGGTCTTTTATTCCGGCGCCCTGGAGGACGGGGAATACCGGGCCCTGCGGGCGGAAACCCGGCGGTTGTTCGAAAAAACCGGCGGCGCGCGGGTGGCCCTGTAAGCTAAAGGGCCCAGGGGCGTCCGGCCTCTGAGACCCAGCCCTGACCCCCGCCCTCTTTTTTTCAAGAATACCCAACACTAGGGAGTGTCCAAACCACAGAGATAATCCTCTGTGTTCCCCCGCCCGTAGGGCGGGGGAACACGAAAAACTCTCCGAAACGGACACGCCCCAACACTGCACCCTGTTTTTTACCAAACCATTTTGAAAGGAGCCCTGCCCTATGAGTACTCCCGCCCCTCGCGACTTCCGCCCCGCCTTGCACTACACCCCCCAGTCCGGGTGGATCAACGACCCCAACGGCCTGGTCTATGCCAAAGGCCAATACCATCTCTTCGCCCAGTATTACCACGAGCCCGTCTGGGGCCCCATGCACTGGGCCCACGCGGTCAGCCGGGACCTGCTCCACTGGGAGCACCTGCCCATCGCCCTGGCCCCGGATGATTTGGGGGCTGTCTTCTCCGGCAGCGCGGTTTTTGACCAGAACAACACCAGCGGCCTGGGCCGGGAGGGCCAAGCCCCCCTGGTGGCCCTGTACACCAGCCACGGGGACTTTGAGCAGCAAAGCCTGGCCTACAGCCTGGATGGCGTTCATTTTGAAAAATACTCCGGCAATCCGGTGATTCCCAACCAGGAGCGGGCGGATTTTCGGGACCCGAAAGTTTTTTGGAACCCAGTGAAAAGCTGCTGGAGCCTGGTGCTGGCCGCTGGGGACCATGTGGAGTTCTTCGCCTCCCCGGACCTGCTCCACTGGACCAAAACCGGCCGCTTCGGCCCCCAGGGGAACTACTCGGAGGGCGTGTGGGAGTGCCCGGACCTGTTCCCGCTGGCCGCCCCGGACGGCCGGGAGGTCTGGGTTCTGCTGCTGAGCAACGGAGGCTGCGAGGCCAACCACGGCTCCCGCACCCAGTACTTTACCGGGTCTTTCAATGGGGAAACCTTTACCGCCGATGGCCGCTTTACCCAGCCGGAGTTTATTGACAGCGGCTATGACAATTACGCCGGAGTAACCTTTTTCGGCCCGGAGCGGCGGCTGCTGGTGGGCTGGGCCGCCAACTGGGTCTATGCCGCCCAAACCCCCACAGGCGTCTACTGCAACCAAATGACCCTGCCCCGGGCCCTGACCCTGGCAGATACCCCCAAGGGCGGCCTCCGGCTGGCCTGCGCGCCGGTGGAGGGCGGGGCTTTCGGCCCGGCGGTGGAGGCGGGGCCTCTTCCGGGGGAGGTGTTCCACCTGCGGTTCTCCGGCCAGGGGGCCGGTTCTCTATGCCTGCGCAATGAGCGGGGCGAGGAATTGGCCTTCGGCGTGGACGAGCGAAACCAGGCCTTTGTGGACCGCTCCCGGGCGGGCCTGCGGGACTTTGACGAAAACTTCGCCCGGGACTGGTACAGCCGTATGGAAGCGCCCCGGCTCTACGACGGTCCCTGGACGCTGGACCTGTACTTCGACCACTCAATCTGCGAGCTCTTCCTAGACCAGGGAACCAGGGCCTTCACCTTTACGGTTTACCCCTCCGCCCCCTACACCGTGGCCGCGCCCTAAGGGCCTCTCTGATGAGCGGTTCATAAAATCTCCAAAGACGTTCACCCTGTGGGACGCGTTCCAACCGGGCGGGCAGGCCCCCGCTCCCTGTGGTTCCATAACGCTCCTACCTCTAGACATTTAAAAAGGATTTGTATACTATGAACGAGAAAATCGAAAAAGCTGTCCGGGTGGTTTTAGGGCTGGCACTGGGTGTGTTTATTGGGCGCAGCCTGTGGCTTTGGCGGGACGTGAGCGCCCGGCCGGAGCTGTACGCGGCCAACTCCGCGCCCTGGTATGCCCCGCTCCTTCTAGAGGGCGGGGTACTGGCCGGGCTGATTTTAATTGGCATGCTGATTCTATGGCTGCTGGCCCGGAGAAAAGGCAAATGATTCGCTGGGGAAAATAGGAGCTATCATTCCCCACCCGGCCGACACAAAACGCCGGCGCAAAAACCATTTCAAACCAGCCACAAAGGGAAAGGAGAATCCTGATGGACCTAAGCAGCTTCGCGTGGACCCGGGAGCCGGAACGCTGGGCTCTGACCGGGGAGGGCTTGGAGGTGGTAACCCAGCCCCGCACAGACCTGTGGCAGCGGACTTACTATCATTTTCAAAACGACAACGCCCCGGCGTTTCAAATGGAGACGGAAGAGAAATATTTTAGCTTTGTGGCAAAGGCGGATTTTACGGACAGCCGCCACCGCTTCGATCAGTGCGGCATTGTGATGTATCTGAACAGCGAAAACTGGCTGAAGGCCTCGGTGGAATATGAGAACGAGGCCTTCCAGCACCTGGGCAGCGTGGTCACCAACCAGGGCTATTCCGACTGGGCCACCACGGCGATTCCCGCCTCGGTAAAAACCATGTGGTACCGCCTAAGCCGCCGGGAGGACGACTACCGGATTGAATGCGCGGAGGATGGGGTGCGGTTCCGGCAGATGCGGGTGTGCCATCTGCATGCGGGCAGAGGAAGGGTTCGGTTTGGGGTGTACGCCTGCTCCCCAGAGGATTCCTCCTTCCGGGCGGTCTTCTCGCACCTGGCCCTGCTGCCCTGCCAATGGCCCGCCCACAACGGCCAGCCGCCGGATTGAGAACCGCAAAGGAGAGAACCCCATGCGTCAAGAGATGCTGACCGAATGGATTGCTCAAACATATAACACGGACCCGGAATTCCCTTGGGAATCCTCGCCGGAGAGCATGGTGTTCCGCCACCGGGAAAACGGGAAGTGGTTCGCCCTGGCGATGGCGGTCCCCCGGGAAAAGCTGGGGCTGCCCGGCGGGGGCCGGGCCTGGGTTCTCAATGTGAAGGTGGATCCGCTGGAGGCCGGCTCCCTGCGGGGGGAGCCGGGCGTGCTCCCCGCCTACCATATGAACAAGGAGCACTGGGCCACTCTGGTGCTGGAGCAGGTGGACGGGGACCGGCTCAAGCTGCTGCTGGATGGGAGCTTCCAGCTGACGGGTCCCAAGGGGAAAAAAGGGAAAAACCCTCCGGGGCTCACCTCTATGAAAAACATCGGCAAAGAGCTGGCCCGAAAGCTGGCCTCGGTGGGCGCGGGCACGCCCCAAGCCCTGCGGGAGATGGGAGCCAAGGAGGCCTTTGCCCGGATGCGGGCCGCCTACCCGAAGGTCTGTCTGGTGCATTTGTACGCCCTGGAGGGGGCGGTGGAGGGTGTGGAATACAACGCTCTGCCCCAGGAGGTAAAGGCTGATTTAAAGGCATTCAACGATTCTTTTAAAGAAGGACGGAGAGCATGAAACTATATGCCGCGCGCCATGGACAGACCATCTGGAACGCACAGAACCGGATATGCGGACGCACAGAGGTGGAACTGACGGAGAAGGGAATCGAGCAGGCAAAGATATTGGCTGCCGCTGTGGAAAAACACCCGGTGGACGTCATACTGTCTTCTCCGCTAAAGCGGGCCCGGGACACCAGCCGTATCATCGCGGAGCACAACCGGATCCCTATGCTGGTTGAGGACCGGCTGACAGAGCAGAATTACGGAATCTACGAAGGGGTGGACGGAAAAAACCCCGCCTTTTTGGATCATAAACGGCATTTCGCATACCGGTATCCTCAGGGCGAGTCTATGATGCGGGTGGCATGCCGGGTTTATGGGCTGCTTGACCAAATCAAAGAGCGGTATAAGGGTAAGAATGTTTTGATTATCTCCCATGGCGGCGTGTGCCGCGTTATCCGCACGTATTTTATCGATATGACGAATGAAGAGTTTTTTCGCTACACTTTGGGAAATGGAAAAATAGAAGAATACGAGTGGCCGGGATATCCCAGCCGCGCGGGAGAGGAATGCAGAAAGCCATGATCGAGAAAAGCGGCGGAAAGGGTCCTGCGGAATACGGCATTGACTGGGACGCGCGGGACCAGGACCTGGACCTGGAAAACCGCCTGACGGACGCCGGGTATATCCCCGGCGACCAGGAGGTGGAGAACCCCCTGCGCCCCCGAACCTTCGCCGAGTACATCGGCCAGGACAAGGTGAAGGAAAATTTAAAAATATACATTGAGGCGGCCAAGTCCCGCAAGGAGACCCTGGACCATGTGCTGCTCTACGGCCCGCCGGGCCTGGGCAAAACCACCCTGGCGGGCATTGTGGCCAACGAGATGGGGGTGAACCTGCGCATTACCAGCGGCCCGGCCATTGAAAAGCCCGGAGACCTGGCGGCGCTGCTGACCAACCTCTCCCCCGGCGACGTGCTGTTCATCGACGAGGTCCACCGCCTGCCCCGCACGGTAGAGGAAATTCTCTACCCGGCCATGGAGGACTTCGCCCTGGACATTATCACCGGCAAGGGGCAGATGGCGGCCTCCTACCACCTGCCCCTGCCCAAGTTCACTTTGGTGGGGGCCACCACCCGGGCGGGGCAGCTTTCCGCCCCCCTGCGGGACCGCTTTGGGGTGGTGCTGCGGCTGGAGCTCTACTCCCCCCGGGAGCTGGGGCTCATCGTCCAGCGCAGCGCCCAAATTTTGAAGGCGGAGATTGCGGGGGACGCGGCCCTGGAGCTGGCCTCCCGGTCCCGGGGCACGCCCCGCATCGCCAACCGGCTGCTCAAGCGGGTGCGGGACTTCGCCGAGGTGATGAGCGGCGGGGTCATCACCCTAAACACCGCCCAGATCGCTTTGGACCGGATGGAGATCGATGAGCTGGGCCTGGACTTGAGCGACCGGAACATGCTCACGGCTATCATCAAGAACTACGGCGGCGGGCCCGTGGGCCTGGACACCCTGGCCGCGGCCATTGGCGAGGAATCCATTACCATTGAGGACGTAAACGAGCCCTATTTGATGCAGATCGGCTTTTTGACCCGCACGCCCCGGGGGCGCTGCGTCACGCCCGCCGCTTGCGCCCACTTAGGCCTGCCCCTGCCCTCCCGGCTGCGGGCGGAGGAAGACCCCCAGCTGCGGCTGTAGGCCCGCGTTTACGATAAATCGCGGACTGGCTCCCGCCAGGAAGGCTGGGGCCGGAGGCCGCCTGTCTCCTTAAAATGTACCGGGTACTTGAAATTTTTGCCATTTTATATTAATATAATAACTTGAAACAACAGGAAGGTGGTACCATGATCGACGTCTGCCCAAAGTGCGGCAACGCCGCCTGGGGAAAAAAAGTGGCGGGCAATGTGATTTTCTGCCCGGAATGCGGGGCTCAGTGGGAATTTTTAAAGCTGCCCCTCTTTGTGGTTACCGGAGCCAGCGGGGTGGGCAAGACCACCACGGTCCAGGCTCTGCAAAGAACCGCCCGGGACTTTGTGTGTATGGACGCGGACTTTTTTTACAATATCATGCCCCACGAGACCGAGGACGACTACATGGCCCAAAACGAGCAGATGGCCCTGTTCAGCCGGAACATCATGCAGTGCGGCAAGCCGGTGGTGTGGGCCCGGGCGGGGAACCTGGGCATGCTGGACCAGGGCTACGGCCCCCGGTTTTTCAGCGGCATTTTCGTGCTGGCCCTGACCTGCTCCGAGGAAGAGCTCCGGCGGCGGATGACCCAGGGCCGGGGCATTACGGACGAGGGATGGATTCAGAGCTCCGTGGACTACAACCGCTGGTTCCAAGAGCATGAGTACGCCCGGGGCGTGCGGTTCCAGCGGTTGGACATAGGCGGGCTTTCCCCAGAAGAAGCGGCCCGGGCCGTGGAGCAGTGGATGCGGGAAAAGCAAAAGACAGGAGAAAAGGCGTAACATAGGGGGCCGGGAGGAATCCTTCCCCCCTGCCTCCCGGAGAGGCGTCGCCTCTTTTGAACCTCGTTAACTATAAAAACAAGAATAGCTTGGGACGCAGACAGATAGAATATAGAAAGAAAATCTTAGAACAGGAAGGTGTTTTTATGGGACGGCTTTTTGGAACAGACGGAATCAGAGGCATTGCCAACAAGGACTTGACCTGCGAGCTGGCCACCCAGCTGGGCCGGGCGGCGGCACAGGTGCTGACAAATAAATCCAACCGGCACCCCCGGGTTCTCATCGGCAAGGACACCCGGCTCTCCTCGGATATGCTGGAGAATGCCATGGCCGCCGGGCTTTGCAGCATTGGGGCCAGCGTAGTGACTTTGGGCGTGGTGCCCACCCCGGCAGTGGCCTATCTGGTGGAGAAGTACAAGGCGGACGCGGGGGTGATGATTTCCGCCTCCCACAACTCCTTTGAGTATAACGGCATTAAGATTTTCTCCGGGGACGGCTTCAAGCTGCCGGACGATTTGGAGGAGCGGATTGAGGACATTATTTTGGGCAAGACGGACATCTCCGGCCAGCTGCCTGTGGACGAGGGCCTGGGCACGGTCACCCACGCGGACAGCGCGGTGCGGGACTATATCGAGCACGTCAAGAGCACCGTGCACTTTGCCCTGGACGGCATGAAGCTGGCCATTGACTGCGCCAACGGCTCGGCCAGCGCCACGGCGGAGACCCTGTTTACCGAACTGGGGGCAGAGGTCACCATGCTGAACCAGAGCCCGGACGGGATCAACGTAAACGACAACTGCGGCTCCACCCACATGGAGGGGCTGATTGAATATGTGCGCTCCCACGACCTGGACGCGGGCGTGGCCTTTGACGGGGACGCGGACCGGTGCCTGATGGTGGACGAGGCGGGCAATTTTGTGGACGGGGACTTTATCATGGCCATCTGCGCCCTGGACATGAAGAGCCGGGGCAAGCTGAACAAGAACACCGTGGTGGGCACCATCATGACCAACCTGGGCTTCCAGAAGTTCTGCGAAGAAAACGGCATGCGGTTCGAGGCCACCAAGGTGGGCGACCGCTATGTGCTGGAGCAGATGCGCCTAGAGGGGTACAGCTTTGGCGGCGAGCAGAGCGGCCATGTCATCTTCCGGGACTTTGCCACCACCGGCGACGGGCAGCTTACTGCCTGCCAGCTGCTGAGCCTTATACACCGGCGAGATGGGAAGCTCTCCTCTTTGGCCACAGCCATGCAGCGGTATCCTCAGACTATGGTGAACATCCAGGTCACCCCAGAGGGCAAGCTGGCCTTCTACACGGACCAGCGGGTGCGCGGGGTGATTGAAAAGGTGAGCAATACCCTAGGCGGCGAGGGGCGTATCATTGTGCGGCCCAGCGGCACCGAGCCCCTGCTGCGGGTCATGGTTGAGGGCCGGGACCAGGAGCAGATTCAGGCCCTGGCAGAGGAAGTGGCTCAGGTGATCCGGGAAGAACTGTGCTGAAGCGCGTTTTCCACTGCGCTCGGAAACAGAGCGACGGATAGAATCAGAAACTCCCGGAAACTGCCGAGAGGAATATAAAAATATGAGGGAAAGCTATAGCCAAAAAATCTCCCAGCGCCAGTGGAACCAGCCGGACAAGGGCCAGTTGGAAAGCCAGCGGGAAGCCACCTTTATAGACGACATCATCCAGAAGGACCACCTGGAGCGCCAGGTGCTGGCCGCTTTGGACGGGGTGGAGACTGTGTTCGACGGCGGGGCCGGGTGCGGGCGGTTCTCTATCCTGCTGGCAAAGCGGGGGTGCCAGGTCACCCACTTCGACATCTCCCAGCCCATGCTTGACAAGGCAAAGGAGCTGGCGGCGGAGGCCGGGGTGCTGGGCAATATGGAGTTTGTCCAGGGAGCTTTAGAGGATTTGTCCGCCTATAGGGACGGGCAGTTCGACATGGTGCTCTCCTTTGACGCGCCGGTGTCCTACACCTATCCCAACCAGGAAAAGGTTATTGGGGAGCTGAGCCGCATCTGCAAAAAGAAGTTGCTGCTCAGCGTCAGCTCCCGGCTGGGCTCTCTGCCCTATCTGGCGGACCCCATCCAAAAAAGCCGCTTTATTCTGGACGAAAGCTGCCCCGACCCCTTTGTCCAGTGGTGCCTGAGTCACCGGGAGGAGATGGCGGAGAGCTTCCGCTTTGACCTGGCAGGGGCGAAAAGGCTGCTGGCAGAGGGCGTCTTGGGCGGAGAAGCCGAGATCGCGGAGTATGAGCGGGGCGGCGCGCCCTGGTGCATCACCTACGGCTTTCTGCCCGATGAGCTGCGGGGCATCTTGGAGGGGCTGGGCCTAAAGGACATCCGCATGGCCGGGCCGGGGCCTATGCCCGCGGCATATCCTGGGAGATTCTGCGGAAAATCATGATGGACCCGGCCCAAAGGCGGGACTTTCTGGACTTCTGCTATGTGTACGACCAGAACCCCTATGTGCTGGGCATGGGCAAGGACAACCTGTTCGCCATAGGGGAGAAGTGAGGAGGGCTTGGTTTGGACAAGTTTCTGTGTGTGCTGGGCATTTTTGATGAAGCGACCCAGCGGGCGCTGGGGGAGTATCAGCGGGCCATTTTGGCCCAGGGCTTCACCGGGCGGCAGACCATGGGCATCCCCTTTCATGTGACCTTGGGCACCTTTGGGCTGGACCGCCGGCAGGAGCTGGAAGAAAAGCTTCTGGCTCTGAAAACAAAGCCCGTGGAGGCGTTCTTTAACCATATGGGGCTGTTTGAGGGCCAGCAGGTGCTCTTTTTGTCCCCAGACGTAACCCCGGAGCTGCTGGCCCTAAAAGAGGCCTTCAGCCAGGAAAAAGGCTGGACCGCCCACACCACCATGCTCATTGACAGCCGGGAAAATGTGCTGGCTGGTCTGGAAATTTTAGGAAAGCGCTTCCGCCGGTTCTCCGGGAGAATCGAGAGGGCGGCGCTGTATGAGTTCTTCCCCTCTCAAAAGCTGGGGGAAAAGATATTGGAATAGAGAGGAAAAGTATATGAAAATAGAGGCCATCACAGAGAACGGGGTTCTTGTGGCCCTGGCAGAGGGCCCGGAGAAGCTGCTGACCAGCACCCAGGCAGCCCTGGATTTGGCCATGACCGTGCAGTATGAGACAGGGGCCCAGAGGCTTGCCCTGCCCAAAAAGCTGGTGGCCGAGGAGTTCTTCATCCTCAGCAGCGGCATGGCGGGAGAGGTCCTGCAAAAGTACATCAACTATCGCTTCAAGCTGGCCATCTGGGGGGATTTCTCCCGGTACACCAGCAAGCCCCTGCACGACTTTATCTACGAGTCCAACCAGGGGAAGGACTTTTTCTTTGTGGCCTCCCAAGAAGAGGCCCTCCGCAAGCTGGCGGAGGCGGAATAAGGAGAGCGGAGGAAACATGCGGCATGAGGACAGCAAATTGGCAGGACTATGAACTGATTGACGCCTCGGGGGGCGAACGGCTGGAGCGCTGGGGCGGCATTGTGCTCATCCGGCCAGACCCTCAAATTATCTGGACCAGCGCCCAAAAGGACACCCGCTGGACCACGGCCCACGCCCGGTACCACCGCTCCAACAAAGGCGGCGGACACTGGGAGGCCTATCAAAAAATGCCCGATGTATGGCAGATTCACTGGCAGGAGCTGACCTTCCGCTTAAAGCCCATGGGCTTTAAGCACACAGGGCTCTTCCCCGAGCAGGCGGTGAACTGGGCCTATGCCCAGGAGAAAATCCGGAAAGCCCAGCGCCCGGTAAAGGTGCTGAACCTGTTCGGCTACACCGGCGCGGCTACCTTGGCCTGCCTCTGGGCCGGGGCCTCGGTTACCCATGTGGACGCCTCTAAGGGCATGGTGCAGTGGGCCAAGGAGAACGCCGCCGCTTCGGGGCTGGAGGGCAGGCCCGTGCGCTGGCTGGTAGACGACTGCGGAAAATTCGTCCAGCGGGAGAAGCGCCGGGGCAATACCTATGACGCCATTATCATGGACCCTCCCTCCTATGGCCGGGGCCCGGGGGGCGAGGTGTGGAAGCTGGAAGAGCAGCTGGAATCCCTGGTGCGGAACTGCATGGACATTCTCGCCCCGGATCCCCTGTTTTTTCTGCTCAATTCCTACACCACCGGCCTCTCCCCGGCGGTGATGGAGTACTTTTTGACGGTGCTGCTGGGCCCCCGCTTTGGAGGCCGGGTGCGGGCGGAGGAAATCGGCCTGCCGGTAACGGGCAGCGGCATGACCCTGCCCTGCGGGAATACGGCCATTTGGGAAAGAGAGGGCTGAAATGGACATACAGGCATTCTTTCGCGCCGTTGTAGAGCAGAACGCGGACGCGCTGCGAAGCTTTTTCTGTGCGGGCGCGGAAATCCGTTGGCACAACACCAACGAGCTCTTTACGGTGGAGGAATACATTCAGGCCAACTGCCAGTATCCCGGCCAGTGGGAGGGAGAGCTGGAGCGGGTGGAGCCGCTGGCCAGCGGCTCTCTGGCCACCGCCGTCCATGTGCATGCCCGGGAGGGCGGCCCTTCCTTTCATGTGGCCTCCTTTATCCGGCTGGAAGCAGGGAAGATCGCGGCGCTGGACGAGTATTGGGGCGACGATGGCCCGGCGCCCGCCTGGCGGCGGGCCATGCGCGTTGGAAGGCCCATCCGGGAGGGGGAATGACATGTACAAGTGGAGCTTTTTAGCCGCCGCCGCGGCCTGGGTGCTCTCCATGCTGTATGAGTGGCTGTGGAACGGCGGAAGAATCGTACAGTATCTTGCCTGGGCCGTAGTTGGGGCAACGGTGCTGTTGGGGCTGATGGTCCGCAGCGTCTCCAAGGAGGACTCCGGCCGGAAGCCCCGGCCGATGGAGTGGTTTTTGCTGGCGGCGCTGACCGCGGCCCTCTTTTTCGCGGCCGTGGAGCATACAGCCCAGGGGCATCTGACCCATATCCCCGTGCTGCCCATGTATATCGTGCTGTTCCTGGACTTTTTCCTAACCGGCGGCTATCTTTGGTGGCAGAGGCTGAAAAGGCGAAAGTAAGGGGAAGCCAAGAATCCGGGCGTTTCCAAAAGCGCGGTTTTTGAGCGGCGCGGAGCATGGGCCCGCCCGGCTTAAGGGACCGGCTTGGCCCGGTTTCCGGTTCGATTACCAAGAACGGAGGGAAAATTTTGGCATTCATCGAGGCCCGAGGCCTGCGCTACCGCTATGAGGCGGAGGAAGGGAGCCATGAGGTGCTCCATGGGGTGGATTTGGACATTGAAGCCGGAGAATTTGTGGCGCTGCTGGGCCACAACGGCTGCGGCAAGTCCACCATGGCCAAACTGCTAAACGGCATGTATACCCCCAGCGGGGGCACGCTGACTGTGGACGGCATCAGCGCCGCGGACGAAAGCCGCCAGCTGGACCTGCGCCGCCGGGTAGGCTTGGTGCTGCAAAATCCGGACAACCAGCTGGTGGCCGGGGTGGTGGAAGAGGACGTGGCCTTCGGGCCGGAAAACCTTGGGGTGCCCCCCGGGGAAATCCGCCGCCGGGTAGACGAGGCCCTGAAGGCGGTGGATATGTACCGCTACCGGACCCACGCCCCCCACAAGCTCTCCGGCGGACAGAAGCAGCGGGTGGCCATCGCGGGGGTTATCGCCATGGAGACCCAGTGCATTGTGCTGGACGAGCCCACCGCCATGCTGGACCCCCGGGGCCGTACAGAGGTCATGGAGACCATCCAGAAGCTGAACCGGGAGAAGGGCATCACCATTGTGCTCATCACCCACTACATGGACGAGGCGGTCCAGGCCGGCCGGGTGGTGGTGATGGATGATGGGAATATTCTGATGGACGGTCCGCCCCGGCAGGTGTTCAGCGATGTAGAGCGCCTAAAACGCCACGGCCTGGACGTACCCCAGGCCACGGAGCTTGTCTACCGGCTGAAAGCGGCCGGGATAGACCTGGGCGGCTCGCCGCTCTCCGTGGAGGAATGTATCCAGCTGTTTAGAAAAAGACTGGTGTGAGAAAGGGGCTCAAATGATGAGAACTGCGCGGAGAACTGCCCAGGAGATGCTGGACTTGATTTTACAGGTTGCCCGGGAGGATGAGAACATCCGCAGCGTGCTGATGGTGGGTTCCCGGGCCAACCCGGACTGTGCCCCGGACGCCTATCAGGACTTTGACGTCTGCTATTTTGTGCGCCGGGTCAAGCCGGATTACTGGGACAATATGGCCTGGATTGAGGAGAAGTTCGGCAGGCCAGCCCTGGTCCAGAGGCCGGAGAGCATGGAGCTCATTCCCCCGGACAATGACGGCAGCTACATCTACCTGATGATCTTCCCGGACGGGAACCGAATCGACCTGCAGGTGACGGAGGACCCCTATGTGGACGATGGGGAGCCCGCTGTGCTGCTGCTGGACAAGGACGGGGACTTCCCGGAAATCGCGGTGAAGCCGGACTTCTGGCACGTGAAAAAGCCGGGAGCGAAGGCCTTTGCCGACTGCTGCAATGAGTTCCACTGGTGCCTGAACAATGTAGCCAAGGCCATTGCCAGAGAGGAGCTCTCCCTGGGCATGGATATGCTGAACCACTATGTGCGGGACATGCTGGTGCTCATGCTGAGCTGGTATGTGGGCGCGGCCCATGAGTTTAAGATTTCTGTGGGCAAGGGGGGCAAGTATTTTCAGCGTCTTTTGCCACAAGAGATGTATGACAGCTTTAGGAGAACCTACTCAGACGCGGAGTACGCCCATATGTGGGAGGCCTCCTTTGAGATGCTGGATCTGTTCGGCAAGGCGGCCCGAGCCACAGCCGCGCAGCTGGGCTACGCCTATGATGAGGCGGAAGAGGCGGGCATCCGGGAGTATATGGAGATGGTGAGGGGCGAGAGGCTCTCCACCGGAGGATACGGAGAACCGGGACGCTAGAGATTCGCGTGATTGGCCGGGAGCACAAGGAGGATATCCATCTTCCTAACCAGTTTTGAGAAACAGAAAGGGAATGGGAATGAATGCGGAAATGATTGAGCGGCTGTGCCTAAAGCTCTTTTCACAAAAGCCCCAAGCTGTGGCCCGGTGCGGCGTTGGCACAGGAAACTATGTCTATATTGTGGAGCTGGGGGAGCAAAGGCTGGTTTTCCGGTGCGGTCAGAACTGCTCTTATACGGATACGGTCTCTTGGCTGAACCAGCTCTGGGCCATTGGGATTCCCGTCCCTCAGGTGCTGAAGAATGGAAGTTTTGAGGGGTACGAATACCTTGTGCTATCCTATATAGAGGGCAAGGACCTGGGCCTTGTCTACCCGGAGCTGAGCGAAGGGGAGAAGCGGAAGCTGGCCAAACAGGTGGTGGAGATACAGGACCGGGTTGCCGGACTCCCCTTAGATAACCTGGCCGCCGGTTGGAAGTGGAGCGGCTTCGTAGAAGAAATGCTGGGCCGCGCCCGGGAGCGGATCGCCCGAAACGGGTATTTTGATGTGGAAAAGGCGGACAGGCTTTTGGGCAAAATGGGCCAATTCCAGGAATATTTTGCGGCCGTGGAGCCAGTGGCCTATCTGGACGATATCACCACCAAAAACCTGCTCATCCACAAGGGGGCGCTGTCCGGCATTATTGATGTGGACTGGATTGGGATCGGGGACCGGCTGACCCAGGCGGCGCTGACCTATACAGCGCTGCTGAACATGGAGTGTGACACCCATTATGTGGAATATATTCTGGAGGAAATGAACCTGAGCGGAATGCGGAGAAGCGCGTTTCTCTTTTATGCCCTGCTGTACTGCGTGGATTTTATGGGGGAGCGGGGCACACGGTTTATGGACAAAACCGTGGAAGTGAACCCGGAAATCGTGGAGCGCCTGAACCGGATTTATGATACATTGTGGAAAGGATTGGAGGAAAACCAATGGCAGGGGGCGTGCATATGCCAATCTTAGAAACCAAAAATCTAACCTATATCTACGGCCAGGGCACCCCTTTTGAGAAGACCGCCGTGGAGGATGTGTCCCTCTCCATTGAGAAGGGAGAGTTCATCGGGGTCATTGGCCACACGGGCAGCGGCAAGTCCACCCTGATTCAAACCCTCAACGGCCTGGTGCGCCCTACCTCCGGCCAAGTGCTGTTGGAGGGCCAGGACATCTGGCGGGAGCCCAAAAAGATTCGCGCCGTGCGCTTTCGGGTGGGCATGGTGTTCCAGTACCCGGAGTACCAGCTCTTTGAAGAGACCGTGCTCAAGGATATTATGTTCGGGCCAAAAAACCAGGGGCTTTCCGATGATGAGGCCCAAGCCAGGGCCTATGAGGCGGCGCGCTTCACAGGACTGAAAGAAGAACTGCTGGGGAAATCTCCCTTCGAGCTCTCCGGCGGGGAAAAGCGCCGGGCTGCCATTGCGGGGGTGATTGCCATGGACCCGGAGGTGCTGATTCTGGACGAGCCCACCGCCGGGCTGGACCCCCGGGGCCGGGACGTGCTGCTGGCCCAGATTGCCCAGTACCATAAGGAGCGGGGCAACACCGTGCTGCTGGTCTCCCACAGCATGGAGGACGTGGGCCGGGTGGCGGACCGGCTGCTGGTGATGAACGCCGGGCAGCTGCTGGCTCTGGCCCCCACAAAGGAGGTCTTCTCCCAGGGGGAGGAACTGGAGCGGGTGGGCCTGCGGGTGCCGCAGATTACAAAAATTATGGGGGAGCTGCAAAAACTGGGCCTGCCTGTGGACCCCTCCACGCTCACGGTGGACGGAGCCCTGCAGCAGCTGATCCCCCTGCTGAAAGAGAGGAGGAACCTCCATGCTGTCTGACATTACCCTGGGCCAATATTTTCCGGCCCGGTCCCCGGTCCACCAGGCGGACCCCCGGCTGAAGATATGCCTGACCATTTTCTCCATTGTGCTGATCTTTTCCGCTGGGAACTTCTTTTCCCTGGGTCTGGCTGTGGGCTACATCCTGCTGGGCATGGCTTCCTCCCGCACGCCCCTTAAGCTCTACCTCAAAAGCCTAAAGCCTGTGCTGTTTATCATTGTCTTTACCGGCGTGCTGAACATTTTTTATGGCACTGGCGAGCCCTTATGGCAGTGGGGCTTCATCAAAATTACCCAGAACGGCCTTTTAAACAGCCTGTTTGTGTCCATCCGCATTGTGGCGCTGATTTTGGCCAGCTCGGTCCTGACCTTTACCACCTCCCCCACCCAGCTGACCGACGCCATTGAGCGGCTGTTAAAGCCTCTCGGGAAGCTGGGGGTACCGGTGCACGAGTTCGCCATGATGATGACCATCGCCCTGCGCTTTGTGCCCCTGCTGCTGGAGGAAACGGATAAAATCATGAGTGCCCAGAAGGCCCGGGGGGCGGATATGGAGAGCGGCGGACTGGTCCAGCGAATCAAGGCCCTGGTGCCGGTGCTGATTCCTCTTTTCGTATCGGCCTTCCGCCGGGCCTTTGACCTGGCCACCGCCATGGAGAGCCGCTGCTATCACGGGGGCGAGGGCCGCACCAAAATGAAGCAGCTGCACTTTGGGGCGGTCGATTGGCTGGTGCTGCTTACCGCCGCGCTGGCCCTGGGGGGCTTTGTGGCGTTAAATCTGGCCTTTCCCCCCAGCATTGTGCGGTAAAGCGGCAAAACTTGAAAGGGAGCGCAGCCATGTATCAACTGGTTTTGTTTGATTTGGATGGAACCTTAACCGACCCGGGCGTTGGCATTACCAACTCGGTGGCCCACGCGCTGAAAAAGTTTGGGCTGGCCGTGCCGGAGCGGGCCGCGCTGTACAAATTCATCGGCCCGCCTCTGCATGAATCTTTTGAGCGGTACTATGGCTTCTCTCAAGAACAGGCCCAGACCGCTGTGGCCTATTACCGGGAATACTTCCGGGAGAAGGGCATTTACGAAAACTTCGTCTATGATGGGGTGGAAGAGCTCCTAAAAGCCCTCCGCGGCGCGGGCCGGACGCTGGCGGTGGCCACCTCCAAGCCGGAGGTATTTGCCAAGCAGATTCTGGAGCATTTTCATTTGGACCCCTATTTTACCTATGTGGCGGGAGCCAACCTGGACGGAACCCGCACCCGGAAGGATCAGGTCATCGCCTGCGCCCTGCGTGGCTGCGGCGTGGAGGCCCCTGCGGCGGCGGTAATGGTGGGCGACCGGGAATACGACATATGGGGGGCCCGCAAGCAAGGCCTGGACTCCATTGGGGTGCTGTACGGCTATGGGGGCCAAACCGAGCTGCAAACGGCCGGGGCCACTCACCTTGCGGCGCGGCCTGGGGATATTTTCTCCTTTGTAACAAAGAACTGAGAGGAAGGGCGGCATGGTATACCGGTACTGCGAAAAGGAAAATTTTGAAGACCTGGCCAGCGGGCGGGTCATCCTCCACCGTGGGGGTTACCCCAATTTCCCCGTCCGGCTCGCGCAGGAGATCTTCCGCCGGTGTTTACGCCGCTTGGATGACCCTAAGCGCGTCTGCCTTTACGACCCCTGCTGCGGCGGCGGTTACCTGCTGACTGTGCTGGGCTTTTTAAATCCGGACTCAATCGGCCGGATTGTGGCTTCCGACATCAACCCGGAGGCCGTGGGGCTGGCCCGGGAGAACCTGTCGCTGCTGCAAAAAGACGGGCTGCGGCGGCGCGTCCGCCAGCTGGAAGAGCTGCTGCGCCTGCACCAAAAAAGCTCCCACCAGGAGGCCCTGGAAAGCGCCGCCCGGCTGTGGGACCTCCTGGAACAGGCGCCCTGGGAGATCCCCCACCAGGTTTTTCAGGCGGATGTCTTGGGGCACAGCTCCCTGAAAGGCCAAAATTTTCAGGCGGATGTCATTTTCGCGGACGTTCCCTATGGGAACCTTGTGGCATGGCAGGGCCAAAGCGGAGAGCCGGCCAATTTGCTGGACCAGCTGCTGCCGGTAACAAGGGAGGGGTCGGTGGTTGCCATATGCTCGGACAAGTCTCAAAAATTCCATTCCCAGCATTTTCAAAGGATGGAAAAGCAGCAGGCCGGGAAGCGCCTGTTTCAAATATTTACTGTCTTGCCCAAAAGCGGAAGGGAAGCCGGATAGGCTTCCCTATGGGCGTGTCCCAACCACAGAGATAATCATCTGTGTTCCCCTGCCCGTAGGGCGGGGGAACACGAAAAGCTCTCCGAAACGGGCACTCGCCTTCCCTATTTTTTTCTTGACAAATTCCTCTTTTTTTCGTATAGTTAATACATTGCGTTTGCATCTGAAAAAGGCCGCGCTTTTAGGAGGTCCGCGGCCATAAAAGCGGCCCGTTCTGCTCTGCTCCGGCCTGTCCCCTTTCAGTGGGGGAGGACCTGAAATCCTTTGCTGGGAGCAGCGCGTTCCAGTCCGGGCTGGGTTATGTTGTGAATAACGAAAGACACGCAACTAATTTCCAGCGCGGCACGCCGTTTTTTTGTGCCAGCCCCTCCTCCGCTTTTTTCTTCGCGGCGCCCTGTCAGGCGCGCTCTTTTCTTGCGGCAGAGGGGCCCCACGGCCCGCGCTGGCAGCAAAGGAGATGCACTGATCCATGAACAACACCATCATTTCCCTCAAAGACATCGCTGTGTCCTACGATGGCGAGCCGGTCCTCTCTGGGTTTAACCTGGAGATCCGCGACGGAGAGTTTATTACCCTGCTGGGGCCCTCCGGCTGCGGAAAAACCACCGTGCTGCGCACCATCGGCGGCTTTATTAAGCCGGACGCGGGCGAGGTCTTTTTCTCTGGGAAAAACATCACCGCCCTGCCCCCCCACAAGCGGGAGGTCAACACCATTTTTCAAAAGTACGCCCTGTTTCCCCATCTAAACGTGTACGACAACATCGCCTTCGGCATGCGCCTTAAGGGCAAAAGCGAACGGCAGGTGAAAGAGACCGTCCACGAGATGCTGGGCATGGTGAACCTTTCCGGCTACGCCCACCGGGGCGTCAGCCAGCTTTCCGGCGGCCAGCAGCAGCGGGTGGCCATGGCCCGGGCCCTGGCCAACGAGCCTAAGGTCTTGCTGCTGGACGAACCCCTCTCCGCTTTGGACTTAAAGCTGCGCAAGGACATGCAGGTGGAGCTGAAAAAAATTCAGCAGCAAACCGGCATTACCTTCGTGTTCGTTACCCACGACCAGGAGGAGGCCCTGTCTATGTCGGACCGGGTGGTGGTCATGGATGGGGGCGTAATCCAGCAGACCGGCAGCCCCACGGATATTTATAACGAACCGGAAAACGCCTTTGTGGCGGACTTCATCGGCGAGTCCAACATTCTGGACGGCCTGATGCTGGAGGACTATTCCGTAAAATTCGCCGGCCACAAGTTCCAATGCCTGGATAAGGGCTTTGGCACCAACACCCCGGTGGACGTGGTCATACGGCCGGAAGACATTGATGTGGTCCAGGCGGACTCCACCCACATCACCGGCGAGGTTACCGGCGTAACCTTTAAAGGCGTGCACTATGAGATTATTGTGGATGTAGCGGGCTTTAAGTGGATGATCCAATCCACGGACTACCGGGCCGTAGGGGACCGCATCGGCCTCTCCCTGACCCCGGACGACATCCACGTTATGGCCAAGTCGGACTACTCCGGCACCTTTGGGGACTACAGCACCTTCTCCGACGAGATGGAAGAGGACATGGCCGCTACGGAAGAGGCCATTGAGAGCGGGGAGGGCCAAGCGGATGAAAACCAACTCTAAGCTCCTTTCCGCCCCCTACACGGTGTGGATGACCCTATTCATCATACTGCCCATGCTGCTGGTGGCCTGGTTCGCCTTTACGGACCGGTCCGGGGCCTTTACCCTGGACAACATTCTCAGTGTGGGGCAGTACTCCAACGTGCTCCTGCGGTCCATTTGGCTGGGGGCTGTGGCCACGGCTGTCTCCCTGGTGCTGGGCTACCCTCTGGCCTACATCACCGCCAAGCTCCCGGCCAAGCGCCAAAGCGTTATGGTAATGCTGGTGATGCTGCCCATGTGGATGAACTTCCTGCTGCGCACCTACGCCTGGATGACCCTTTTGGAGGACAATGGCCTGATCAACGCCGCCCTGGCCGCTTTGGGCCTGCCCCGGGCCCACATGATCAACACGGCCGGAGCCGTGGTGCTGGGCATGGTCTATAACTACATTCCTTACATGATTTTACCCCTGTACTCGGTGCTGACCAAAATTGACCCCAGCGTCATTGAGGCCGCCCAGGACTTGGGGGCCAACGACAAGAAGGTCTTCTTAAAAGTGGTGGTGCCCATGAGCATGCCTGGGGTTATCTCCGGGATCACCATGGTGTTTGTACCCGCGGTAAGCACCTTCATCATCTCCAAAATGCTGGGCGGCGGCGGCAACCTGCTCATTGGCGACCTGATTGACATGCAGTTTTTGGGCAGCGCCTATAACCCCAACCTGGGCTCGGCGATCTCCCTGGTATTAATGGTGATCATCCTCATCTGCATGGGCATTATGAACCAGTTTGACGAGGACGGCAGCAGCCAGGAAGGGGGGCTGATGCTGTGAAAAAAGCGGCGGCACGTCTATACACCTTCCTTATGTTTTTGTTCCTTTACGCGCCCATTCTGGTGCTCATCGTCTTCTCCTTCAACGACACGGAGACCGCCAGCCGCACGGTTTGGAGCGGCTTCTCCCTAAAATGGTACCAAAAGCTTTTTGAGGACCGGCTGATTCTGGAAGCCCTGCGCAACACCCTGATCATCGCCGTGGCGGCGGCAGCGGCCTCCACGGTTTTGGGCACCATGGCTGCCATTGGCATCAACTCCATGAAGCGCCTGCCCAAGCGGGTGATGATGAACATCACCAATTTCCCCATGGTCAACCCGGAGATTGTCACCGGCGTTTCCATGATGCTGCTGTTTGTGTTCGCGGTGGGGCTCTTCGGCGGGCGCAGCCTGGGCATGGCCTCCATCATCGCGGCGCACATCACCTTCTGCCTGCCCTATGTGATCTTGCAGGTTCTGCCAAAGCTCCGGCAGATGGACGAGAGCCTGTTTGAGGCCGCCCAAGACCTGGGCTGTCCGCCGGTAAAGGCTTTCTTCAAGGTGGTGCTGCCAGAGATTATGCCCGGCATTGTCACCGGGATGATTATGGCCTTTACCCTTTCCATCGATGACTTTGTCATCAGCTACTTTACCAGCGGCACCACCCAAACCCTGCCCATCTACATCTACTCCATGACCCGCAAGCGGGTCAGTCCGGAAATCAACGCCCTGTCCACGGTGCTGTTCGCGGCGGTCATGGCCCTTTTGATTGTGGTCAATGTGCGCAACGCCAAGGCCCGGGCCAAGGACAAGGCATAAGGAGGATCTGTGATGAAAAAACTATGGATTTTTCTGCTGGCTGGGGTTCTGCTGGCTTTGGCGGCCCCTGCGGCCTGGGCCCAGGACGCGGCCCCGGACCGGGGCGTGACCATCAACGTGTATAACTGGGGCGAGTACATCGCCAACGGCACGGACGGCTCTATGGACGTAAACGCGGAATTTACCCGCCGCACAGGCATCCAGGTGAACTACACCACCTTTGACAGCAACGAGTCCCTTTACTCCAAGCTGGCGGGCGGCGGGGCGGATTACGACGTGATCTTCCCCTCGGACTACATGGTGTCCAAACTGATTCACGAGGGGCGGCTGGCAGAGCTGGACTTTGCCAACATTCCCAACTTTCAGTATGTGGACGCCCAGTTTCGGGACCAGGGCTACGACCCGGGCAGCCGCTACTCTGTGCCCTATACCTGGGGCGTGGTGGGCATCTTCTACAACACGGACTACATCAGCCAGGTTACCAGTTGGGACAGCCTGTGGGACAGCCGCTACGCCGGGAAGATTTTGATGTTTGACAACCCCCGGGACAGCCTGGCCATCGCCCAGTTTATGCTGGGGCAGGACGTGAACACCACGTCGGAAAAAGACTGGCGGGCCGCGGCGGATCTTTTGAAGGGCCAGAAGCCCCTGGTGCAGGCCTATGTAATGGACCAGATTTTTGACAAAATGGAAAGCGGCGAGGCCTGGATTGCCCCCTACTACGCCGGGGACGCGGCCATTCTGGTGGATAACAGCGACAATATCTCCTTTGCCGTGCCAGAAGAGGGCACCAACTTTTTTGTGGACTGCGCCTGCATTCCCGCCACGGCCAGCCATAAGAAGGAAGCGGAGGAATACATTAACTTCCTCTGCGACCCGGAAATTTCCGGCGCCAACATGGACTATGTGGGCTACTCCACCCCGGAAACCGCCGCCCGGGAGTACCTGAGCCCCGAGGTGGTGGAAAGCCCCCTGCACTACCCCAGCCAGGAGACCCTGGAAAACACCCAGGCCTTTGTGAACCTGCCCCAGGAGACCGCCAAGCTGGTGGACCAGCTGTGGGCCGAGGTCAAAATGGGCGGGCCGGGAGAATCGGCGGTGCTGGCGGCCATTATTCTAGGCTTTTTGGCGGTGTATGTGGCCATCATCGTCTACAAACGGCGCAAGCGCCGCCGGGAGCTGCGGTGAGCACATCCCCGCTTCCCTGGCTTTGCGCCGCAAAGGGGCAAAGGGGCAGAGTTTAAGCTGCGTTTTGAAAAGTATAGCCGCAAACCAGAAATCCTCATAGTCCAAGAACAAGGAGGCTGCAATGAAAAACTTAGCCACATTTTACGACCATATTCTGGAACTGGCCAAGCAGGAAGGCGTCTCCACCGGGGAGGCCCTGGAAGAAGCGGCTGGGCTGGGAATCGCCTGGGTGGAGGTCTCCTACGCCAACGCCCAGGCGGACCCCAAGGCTCTGGCCGGGGAGCTGGCCCGCCGGGGGCTGGGGGTCTCGGCCATGCCCGCCTTTTTCGACTTTGGCCGGAACCCGGACGTAGAGGCCCAGGCCGCGTCCATGCTGGAGGCGGCGGAGGTGCTGGGGGCCAAAACCATTTTGGTCATTCCCGGCTTCTGGACCGGAGAGGAGGCGGAGCGGCCCGCCCAGACAGAGGCCATGCTGGAGGCCGCCGGGCGCCTGTGCCAGCTGGCGGGCCGGCGGGGCTTCCGGCTGGTGATGGAGGAGTTTGACAACGCCGCCTCCCCCATTGCCACCGTGGAGGGCCTGAGCCGCTTTTTAGACCATTGCCCAGGGCTGATGGCCTGCTTTGACACGGGGAACTTCCGCTTTGCCGCCCAAGACGAGAGGGAGGCCTGCCGGGTCTTGCGGGGACGGATTGGCCATGTGCACCTAAAAGACCGGCGGCTCACCCCGGAATTTGGCAAGGACGCGCTGACCGCCCTGGACGGGGCGGTGCTGTACCCCAGCCCGGTGGGCGGGGGGATCATCCAAATGGAAGAGCTTCTCCGGCAGCTGAAAGCAGAGGGCTATGAGGGGCTGTACACCATCGAGCACTATGGGGCGGCTCCCATGAGGGAGTGCCTGCGGCAGTCGGTGGAGTGGGTGCAAAGCCGCATCTAAGCAAAGCGGCCATAGGCGCAAGGGTTTTTACCGCGCCTATGGCCGCTTTTTATTTTTCGACGGTTCTTTTAGCACTCTTCTATGCGCAGCAGCCGGTTGTACTTCGCCACCCGCTCCGTCCGGCAGGGCGCTCCCGTCTTAATCTGCCCCGCGTTTACCGCCACCGCCAGGTCCGCGATAAAGGTGTCCTCTGTCTCCCCCGACCGGTGGGAAATAATGGTGTTGTATCCGCTCCGCCTAGCCAGGTCGATGGCCTGCAGGGTCTCCGTCAAGGTGCCAATCTGGTTGGGCTTAATGAGAATGGCATTCCCCGCCCCTTGGTCAATGCCCTGCTGCAAGCGCTCCAAATTGGTCACGAACAAATCGTCCCCCACCAGCTGCACCCGGTGGCCAATGCGGGCGGTCAGCTCGGACCAGCTCTTAAAATCTTCCTCCCCCAAGGGGTCCTCAATGGAGATAATGGGGTACCGGCCAATGAGCCCCTCCCAGTACTCCATCAAGTCGTCCGGGTCCAGGTTTTTGCCCCGCTTGGGCAGATGGTAGCCCCCTTCCACCGCCCATTCGCTGCCCGCCGCGTCCAGGGCCAGCTGCACCCGGCCTCCGTATCCCGCCTTTTCAACGGCTGTCAGAATCTCTTCTATAGCCTCCTCGTCAGAGCTCAGATCCGGGGCAAAGCCTCCCTCGTCCCCCACGCCGGTGGAAAGGCCCTTGGCTTTCAGCTGGGCCCCCAGAACGTGGTAAATCTCGCTGCACCAGCGCAGGCCCTCCCGAAAATTCTCCGCCCCGGTGGGCACGATCATGAATTCCTGGATGTCGATGTTGTTGCTGGCGTGGGCCCCGCCGTTGAGGATGTTCATCATGGGCGTGGGCAGCTTGTAGGCGGCGGCTCCCCCCAAAAAGCGGTAGAGGGGCATGCGGTAGTGGGCGGCGATGGCCCGGGCGCAGGCCAGGGACACCGCCAGGGTGGCGTTGGCCCCCAGATGGGCCTTGTTGGGGGTGCCGTCCAGCTTTTTCAGCACGCTGTCCACCTCGCGCACGGTGAGGCAGTGGAGCTTTTCCAGGGCGGGGGAGATGATCTCGTTCACATTGCGCACCGCCTTGAGCACGCCCTTGCCGCCATAGCGGCGGTCGTCCCCGTCCCGCAGCTCCACGGCCTCGAACTTGCCGGTAGAGGCCCCGGAGGGGGCGGCGGCGGTGCCCATGGTGCCGTCGGTCAGCTGCACCGTGGCGCTTACTGTGGGGTTGCCCCGGGAGTCCAGAATCTCGCAGCCGTAAACCTTTTGTATTTTGACCATATCTGTCACCAGACCTTTCCAATATTTTTCCACATTCTCAGTATTCCGCATTGCGGGCCAGTTTAATCTATGCTATACTAGTTTTGTGGAAGCGTTTTTTGGGGGAGTGTCCAAAGGGCGCGGCTTTTGAAGTTTTACGGAGTGGCCTCCGGCGGCTTAAGAACCTTTCTGAAGAAAGGTTCTTAAGAATCTCCAAAGACTTTTACACGCTTATTGTTGGTGCGAGGCGCGTGCTGAGCGCTCGGTTCGGGGCGGGGAGCGGCACATTGGGAAGCTTTCCCTCCGGCGCAAAGGGCGCGGTTTTTGAAGTTTTACGGAGTGGAGTCTCCGCTGCCGCGTCGGTCGGGTCAGAACGATTGCCACTGGCAATCTTCCCCCTCCGGCGGCCAAGTTCATCAAAAATGAACTAGCGGGACTTGCGACATTCGCTGCGCGAAGTCCCCTAAGAACCCACGAGTTATCCTTTGGATAACTCGTCCACCTCTTGAAAAGGGCGCTGGTCGCCGGCTACTTGGCAAAGCCAAGTAGAGCGACCGTTTAGCGCCGACCGAGCCGGGAGGGACGAAACTTTTAGAATCTGTATTCACAGCCGAAAAACGATTACTCTGACCGTTAAAATTAGGCAATATACGCGGTCCAGGAGCTTACAACGTTCGCTTCGCGAAGTTGGCACTTGGCAGGGTGTGGGGTGACTTGGCGGAGCCAACGTCATGAGCCCCACGGTCTTGTGTAGGCGGCCCCCTGCGCCAGAGGCCAACCCATCCTTTCAAAAGCATCTTGATTTTCAGGAGGTCTGCCATGCCCACACGGATTGTTCCCTTGCCCAGCAGCGGGGCCCGGGCCTACCTGCTGCGGGGAGAGGCCTCCAGCGTTTTGGTGGATACCGGCACCGAAAAGCTGGGGGAGCATACCTTAGCCGCCTGCCACCACATGGCCGTAAGGCTGATTCTGCTGACCCACGGCCACTTTGACCACTGCCAGAACGCGGCCTATTTCGCCCGGGAGCTCCGCTGCCCCGTGGCCGTCAGCCGGGAGGACGCGGAGCTGCTGTCCGGGTCCCGGCGGCCCGTGCGGGGAGAGGGCTTCCGGGACGGGGCCTTTGCCTGGCTCTCCAACCGGAGCATCCGCGGTACGCCCATACCGCCGGTGGAGCCCTTGGTTTTTCTGGAGGAGGGCATGTCCCTGGCGCCCTATGGAATCGAGGGCAGGGTGGTGGCGCTGCCGGGACATACGGCGGGCTCGGTGGGGGTCTTTCTGGACTCCCGGGACCTGTTGGCGGGGGACGCCATGTTCTGCCTGCCGGGGCTGGGCCCGCCCTGGTGCTATGAGGATAAGAAACAGATGGAAAAGAGTTTAGAGAGAATCAAAGCGCTGCGGCCCCGGCAGATTTACACCGGGCACGCCCTGCGTTAATTTTTAAAAAGAGAGGTAATTGTTATGAACCTGCGACACTGTACGCCAGAAAGCGTGGGCGTCCCCTCCGGGGCCATTGTGGACATGCTGGACGAGCTCTACCGCTGCGGCATTGAGATGCACGGCTTTATGCTGCTGCGCCACGGCCAGGTCTGCGCCCAGGGCTCTTGGGCCCCCTACAACCCGGAGACCCCCCACATCATGTTCTCCTTTAGCAAAAGCCTGACCTCCACGGCCATCGGCTTCGCGGTACAGGAGGGCATCGTGAGCCTGGACGAACGGCTCATCGACATCTTCCCGGAGCAGTCTCCGGAGAACCCCAGCGAGAACCTGCAGAAATGCCAGGTCCGCCATGTGCTGATGATGGGCTGCGGCCACGAGACGGAGATTGAGTGGGCCAGCGGCGGCAGCGCGGATTGGGTTACAACCTTCCTGCATCACCCCTTTGTGTATGAGCCCGGAACCCACTTTATGTACAACACCGCCGGTACCAATCTCCTGAGCGCCGTCATCGCCAAAAAGACCGGCCAGAAGCTGACGGAGTTCCTAAAGCCCCGGCTCTTCCAGCCCCTGGGCATGGACGACGTCAAGTGCCAGGCCATGCCGGACGGCACGGAGATGGGCGGCGCGGGCATGTACCTAAAAATCGAGGACATGGCCCGGTTTGTGCAGTTTGTGGCCAACAAGGGCAGCTGGGAGGGAAAACAGCTGCTGAACCCGGAGTGGTTCGACCTGGCTGCCTCCAAGCAGATCGACAACGCGGGGGCCGGCTGGGGCGGCGACCCGGACTGGCAGGCGGGCTACGGCTTCCAGTTCTGGCGCTGCGCCCCGGAGGGCGTGTTCCGTGGGGACGGCGCTTACGGCCAATACGGCATTGTAATGACCAGGCAGGACGCGGTGCTGGTGATCCACTCGGCCTCTATGCGGCTGCAGGCGGTGCTCACCTCTGTGTGGGAGAAGCTGCTGCCCTTTATGGCCGAAGGCCCCCTGCCCGAGGACCGGCAGGCCCAGCACCGGCTGGAAAAGCGGCTGGAGCGCCTGGAGCTGTGCCCCATGCTTCCCATGCGCAACCCGGGGGCCGAGGCCTCCCTGGACGGCGCGGTCTATCACCCCGAGGCCGAACTGCCCGGCATAGAGGACCTGGTAGGGGGCGCGGGCAGCTTCCAGCCCCAGGGCGGAAAGCTGGAGGCGCTGGAATTCCGGTTCCAGGGGGATGAGGCCAAGCTGATCTGCCGGCAAAACGGGGAGAGCGTCTCCATCGACCTGGGCCTGTGCGGTCACTTTGTAACCAGCCTGGTGGATGGCGTGCCCTATGGGGCCAACGCGGCTTGGCGGCGGGCGGACCTGCTGGAAGTGGAGCTGCGCAGCAGCCGGATGGCCACGGGCAAGCGCTTCCGGTTCCACTTTGCGGGCGACCGGCTGGAGGTGGAGGCGGACTCCACCATTCCGGAGCCCTGGGGCCTGGGCGAGCTGGAAAAGCCCCAGATGGCTTTCCGCCTGGACCAAGGAGAAGTGCACACCAAGACCAAGATGTACTGGGAAGGGAACAAGTAAAAAGAAAGGAGGCTCCAGGTGGGAGCCTCCTTTCTTTTTAGTATGGTTATGGCCGCGCGGTTTCCTGCTAGGACTGGCGCGGTTTAGTAGTTCTCCGGCTTCACCTGGAAGTAGCTCTGGGGATGCGCGCACACCGGGCAGACCTCCGGGGCCTTTTTGCCCACGCAGATGTGCCCGCAGTTGATGCACTGCCACACCGCGTCCCCGTCCTTGGAGAAGACCAAGCCCTCTTCCAGATTCTTGGCCAGCTTGCGGTAGCGCTCCTCGTGCTCCTTCTCAATTTTGCCGACCTCTTCAAACAGGGCGGCAATCTGGTCGAAGCCCTCTTCCTTGGCGGTTTTGGCGAAGCCAGCGTACATGTCGGTCCACTCATAGTTCTCGCCATCCGCGGCGGCCTTCAGGTTGGCCAGGGTGTCTCCGATACCTCCGTTGAGAAGCTTAAACCACATTTTGGCGTGCTCCTTCTCGTTGGCGGCGGTCTCCTCAAAGATTTGGGCAATCTGCACATAGCCGTCCTTACGGGCTTTTGAGGCGAAATAGGTGTACTTGTTCCGGGCCTGGCTCTCTCCGGCAAAGGCGGTAAGCAGGTTGGCCTCGGTCTTGCTTCCTTTCAATTCTGGCATGGGTAGGTCCTCCTTTTGGGGTAATCTGGTTCTAGTATCTCCCATTTTAGAAAGAAAGTCAAGGGTTTCCTTGTAAATTCTTGGCAAAATCTTCCACTTAAGCACCCGGCCCGTTAAGCAAGAGGCCCTCCGCTGGGAGCGCGCCCTCCCGCCGCAACAACCAGCGCTTTTTCTCCACGCCCCCGGCATAGCCGACCAGCCCGCCATCCGCCCCCAGCACCCGGTGGCAGGGAATCAAAATGGAGATAGGGTTGCGCCCCACAGCCCCGCCCACAGCCTGGCTTGACATGGACTCCCGGCCCAGCCTTCCGGCAGTCTGCCGGGCCAGGGCCCCATAGGTGGTAGTTTGGCCATAAGGAATTTCCAGCAGCAGCTCCCAAACCAGCCGCTGAAAGGCCGTGCCCGCCGGAGCCAAGGGCAGGTCCCAGGCAGGACGCGCCCCGGAAAAGTACGCCTCCAGCCAAGCCTGGGCCTGGGCAAACAGGGGCAGGCCCTCCCGCCGGGGCGGAAGCTCCGCCGGAAAATACCGCTGCCCCGCCAGCCATAGGCCCGTAAGAGCCTGGCCGTTGGAGGCCAAAACGAGGGGCCCCAGGGGGGAAGAAAGCTGGGTGGAACAAAGCATCCGTATCACCTCAAGAGAAATTTTAACGCGCTGGAGTAAGAAAAGCGCCGCTGCTTCCAAAGCGGCCGAAGCCCTCCGGCGGCTTACGGCATCGGCCTCACCAAACCATGAAGCTTTTCCCGCCGCTCTCCCAGCCCAAGGGTGTGTCCATTTCGAGGAGTTTTTCGTGTTCCCCCGCCCGTGGAGCAGGGGACACACGAATGATTCTCTCTGTGGTTTGGACAATCCACGCTCCAAGGGAGTGTCCATTTCGAGGAGTTTTTCGTGTTCCCCCGCCCGTGGGGCGGGGGAACACAGATGATTCTCTCTGTGGTTTAGACAATCCCCACCCCAAGCCCGGCTTGCCTTTTCGCGAAAAATCATGTATACTGTCATCAAAACCACGCAAGGAGGCGCTTTCATGCCCATAATCCGCAATTCCGCCAAGGCCCTGCTGTTCCACCAGGGAAAGCTCCTGCTCAACTCCCATTTGGACCGCTCCGGCTCCCCCTACTACGACCTTCCCGGCGGCGGGCAGGAGCCCTTCGAGTCCATGGAGGAGGCTTTGATCCGGGAGGTAAGGGAAGAGACCGGCCTCACGGTGCGGCCCCTGCGCTTTCTGGCCCTGGCCGAGGAAATCTTCACCGACCCGCAAATGCGCCAGCGCTATCCCCAATATTGCCACAGGGTGATGCACATCTTTTTGGCGGAGCTGGTACCCGGCGTGCCTCAGACCCAAGCGGAACCAGATTTTCAGCAAACCGGCTCGGTCTGGGTCACGCCGGAAGAAGCCGGAGCCCTGCCCCTGGTTCCCATCCAGCTTCGGGGCCAGATAGCCCAGGTGCTGGCCTCCTCATCGCCGGTCTACCTGGGCGCCGTCCGGCGGGACGAGGTCTGTATGTAAGGCCCACGGTTTACCTGGCGTACTCTGCTCTAACGCGCAGCCGTTTTGGAAGAGTCTTAAGCCTTTGGAGGCCCCTCCAACCACCGGGCAGCCCGCTCCAGAGCGGGAAGGGTGAGCTTCAGCACCGCGCCGGTGAGCATTCCGCTGAACAGGCTGAAAATCAGCAGCGCCGGAACATAGCCCAAAGCCGCCCCCGAGGTGAGATACACCGCCGCCCCCAGCTGGGCCCCATTGTGGGCCAGCGCGCCACAGACCCCAGTGAGCCCTAGGCTGGCCGGGGTCTTTTTCAGCAGCAGCCACATGCAGCCCGTGCTGGCCAGACCCCCGCACAGGCTCATGGTCCCCGCAGCCAGGCCCCGGGTCAGCAGAGCAAAGCCCCCCTTTACCAGCGCCAGCCCCAAGCCCCAGGGCAGGCCCAGGCTTCCGGCGGCGTACATGGTCACGATGTTGGACAGCCCCAGCCGCGCTCCTGGCGGCATCCCCGGCAAAGGCGGCAGCAGGCCCTCCAAAAAAGAAAAGGCCAGCGCCAGCGCCGCCAGCATTCCTCCCAGGGCCACCCGGCCCGCTTTTTTCTTCATAGCCGCCTCCTAATAGGTTTCCGCGTCCGCCGCTCCCGGGCCCTCCAGCCGCAGGACCACCCGTCCGGGCAGGCATACCGCGCTTTGGCCCGCCCGGGTCAAATGGCCGGTGCGCACGCAGGTTTTATCCGGGCATCCAGCGTCCGCCACCCGGGCCCCCCGGGGGGAGAGCTCCACCGTTACCCGCAGCCCGCCGGCCCCGGTGATGGCGTGCTCCTCCGGTCCGGCCAGCCGCCCCAGCTCCTGCCGGAGGACCTCCCGGCCATCCACCTCCACCACGGCGGCGGACCCGGAGGGCGCCAGCCGGGTCCACAGCAGCAGTCCGCCCGCCGCCAGCAGCAGCGCAAGGAACACCGGGAGCTCCCGGCGGGCCAGCAGTTTTCGTCCGGCTAGGTCCCTCATGGCGCGCCCGCCTCCCGGTGATAGCCTGGGGCGGTCAGGGAAAAGCGCCCTTCCAGCCCCGGGGTGACGGCAACGGCGCCATCGCCGTCCACAAAAATTCCCTCCGCGCCATAACCCTCCAAGAGCTTTTGGCCGTCCTCCAGCCCCAGTACAAAGCAAGCTGTCGCCAGCCCGTCGCTCAAAGCCCCGGGCCACTTCCAGTCCATCTCCGGCGGGCACCAGACCGTCACGGAGACCAGCCCGCTCTCGGCGGGATAGCCGGTGCGGGGGTCCAAAATGTGGTGATACTTTTCGCGGTTTTGCTCGAAATATTTCTCATAGCTGCCCGAGGTGGACACATAGCCGCCAGGGAGCTCCAAAACGCCTAGGCTCCCCTGGCCCTCTGGGTCCCGCACACTGACCCGGAAGGCCTTACCGTCCGGCTTTTGGCCGTATAGGCCGATGCTGCCGCCAACCGCAATAACAGCCCCCTTTACCCCGGCCTCCTGGTACTGGGCCAGAGCCGCGTCGCAGGCCGCGCCCTTGCCCACGGCTCCCAGGTCCAGAGCCATGCCGGGGTCCAGCAGAGCTGCCGCCTGTTCCAGCGCCGCCGCATCCCCATCGAATAACTCTTGGGGGACGGAGGCCAGCTCAAAAAGCGCGTCCCCGCCAGTAAGGAGCCTGTCATAGCCCACCAATGCCAGGGCCGCTTCCAGCTCGCCCGCTTCCGGCAGATGGGGGCCGCTGTCAAAATCCCAAAGCTGGGCTACGGGGCCGATGGTAACATCGAAGGCTCCGCCGCTGGCTTCGCTGAGCTGGCGCATTTGCTCCAGCAGGGCCAGGGTCTCCGGCTCCACCGGTACCGGCCGCTGCCCTGCCTGCCGGTTCACCTGGGCGATATCTCCGTCCTCCCGCCGCCAGGAGATGCGGTTTTCCAAATCCGCCACCGCCTGGGAAGCGGCCTCCATAGCCGCCTTCCCCCCCGGCCCCCACACGGTCTGCCTCACATAGGAGCCCATGGCGAAGGTTTGCAGCTCCGCCTCCCTGTTTTGGGACAAAAACCAAACGGCCGCCAACCCTAAAACCGAAAGAAACAGGCCCGCCCAAAGCAGGCGGGCCTTGGCTTTCCTGGTCACTGGTCCAGCTTGCGGGCCGCATCCATCAGCAGCTCCACAGCCTCGTCCAGAGTAAAGCGGGAGGAGTCGATGGTGATGTCGTAATTTTGCAGGTCATCCCAGCGCTTGTTGGAGTAGAAGTTGTAGTAATTGGCCCGCTGTTTGTCCTTTTTGGTGACAAAGTCCGAGGCCTTGCGTTCTTCGCACTCCCCTTTGGCCAAAGTACGCTGGATGCGGTCCTCTTTGCGGGCATGGATGAAGACGTTGAGGCAGTTTGCGTGCTCCCGCAGAATGTAGTCGGCGCAGCGCCCAATGACCACGCAGGGGCCCTCGGCGGCGGCTTTTTTGATGATGTCCGACTGAATGATAAACAGCTTGTCGTTAATGGGCATCTCGTTGACGCTGGGCACCCGGGCCCCAAAGGAATAGTTGCCCATAACCATAGAATACAGCAGGCTGCTGGTGGCCTTTTCATCGGCGTGGGCGAAAACCTCCTCGGAAAGGCCGCTCTGCTTGGCGGCCATGGCGATGAGGGCCTTGTCATAGAACGGCACGTCCAATTGGCGGGCCAACTTCTCCCCCACCTCGTGGCCTCCGCTTCCAAACTGGCGGGAAATGGTAATGACTGGCAGCATAAAGATAACCTCCTTTGTTGATTATCTAAAAAACCTAGATATTTCAGGAAGAACGCCTAGGAATCTAGACATTTTCTCTATATATACTATACCGCACTCCCCCTTAAAAGTCAAGCAAAAAATGCGGCGGGGCGCCCTCGCCAGCCATGCCGCGCGGTCCGGCAAAGCTTCGCCCCGCCCGAAATAGTTTGTTCACCAAAATTTCTTGATTTTGCCATAGATTCGCGGTACAATATACTCTGTACCGTGCCGCCAGGTTCAAAAGAGGTTTCACCGCTTTTGAACCGCGTTACCTATACACTCTTATGGATAAAAAGGAGGCAGTCATCCCCTATGGCTTCTGGTAAAATCCTCATCGTGGACGATGACACCAACATTTGCGAGCTCTTGCGGCTCTATATGGAAAAAGAGGACTTCGAGGTGGCTCTGGCCACGGACGGCGAGGCCGCCCTGAAAGCCTTTGAAGCTTTCGAGCCCGACCTGATGCTGCTGGATATTATGCTCCCCCGGCTGGACGGCTGGCAGGTGGTGCGGGAAATCCGCAAACGCTCCCAATGCCCGGTTATTATGCTTACCGCCAAAGGCGAGGTGTTCGACCGGGTGCTGGGCCTGGACCTGGGGGCCGACGACTATGTGGTCAAGCCCTTTGAGGCCAAAGAGGTAGTGGCCCGGGTCCATGCCGTGCTGCGCCGCAGCGGCATACAAAGCGTGCAGAAGGCGGAAAACAAGGAGGTCTCTTACGACGGCCTCACCATCAACCTGACCAATTATGAGCTGAAGGTCAACGGCAACCGGGTGGACACGCCCCCCAAAGAGATGGAGCTCATCTACCACCTGGCCTCCAACCCCAACCGGGTCTTTACCCGGGACCAGCTGCTGGACGAGGTGTGGGGCTTCGACTATTATGGCGACAGCCGCACGGTGGACGTGCACATTAAGCGCCTGCGGGAAAAGCTGGAAGGGGTCTCGGACAAGTGGACTCTAAAAACCGTGTGGGGCGTGGGCTATAAATTTGAAGTGAAGGACTGAGGCCATGCAAAGAAGTATTTTCCGGCGCTACCTTTCCATTACCATGACCATCATTCTGCTCAGCTTTGCCACCCTGGGCGGCGGCTTAACCGCCTTTTTCGGCCAGTATTGGCGGCAGGAAAAAAACGAGCTGCTCACCCAAAACGCCGCCGCCATCTCCGAGTTTGCCACCCGCTTTCTCCGCCAGGTGGACAAGGACCGCTATGAGCTGCCCGCCGGAGACCTACAGTACTTTTTAGGCAGCTTCTCCGTCAGCACCGGCGCGGATATTTTCATCACAGACCTGGAGGGCAAGGTGCTGCTGGGCAGCTTTGCGGACAGCAAACTGGACTCCATAGAAAAAGTGCCCGCCCCCTATGCCGCCACAGCCTGGAAAGGCAAGTTCGAGGGGCGCTCGGACCTGGACGGGGTGTACCCGGAACGGTACTACATCATCGGCGTGCCCATGACCGCCAACGGCAAACAGGTGGGGGCTGTGTTCGCGGCCACCAGCCCCGCCACGGTAAACGCCCTGCAGGGGGAGCTGGTAAAAATCTTTCTGCTGGCGGCTTTGGCGGCTTTGGCGGCGGCCTTCTGCCTGGTGGGGGCTTTTGTGTACCGCATGGTGCGGCCCCTGCGGCAAATGGCCCTGGCGGCCCACAGCTTTGGGGCCGGGGATTTTTCCACCCGGGTGCCCGTAACCCGGCAGGACGAGATGGGCCAGCTGGCCGCGGCCTTTAACAACATGGCGGACTCCCTCTCCAACTCCGAGGGCATGCGCCGCAGCTTCATCGCCAATGTCTCCCACGAGCTGAAAACCCCCATGACCACCATCGCCGGGTTCATCGACGGCATTCTGGATGGTACCATCCCCCGGGGCGAGCAGGACAAATACCTGCATATTGTCTCCGACGAGGTAAAGCGCCTCTCCCGGTTGGTAAAATCCATGCTGGACCTGTCCCGCATTGACAGCGGAGAGATGAAAATACACCCCCGCCGCTTTGACGTCACCCACACCATCATCTCCACCCTTTTGACCTTCGAACAGCCGGTGGACGCCAAGGGCATTGCTATTTTGGGCCTGGACGAGGCCGGGCCGGTGGAGGTCTATGGCGACCAGGACCTTTTGCATCAGGTGGTGTATAATTTGGTGGAAAACGCGGTAAAATTTACCAACGCGGGCGGCTCCATCACCGTGCGGGTGGCCGACAGCGTGGACCGCACCACTGTGACCATTGAGAACACCGGTCCGGGCATCCCCCCCGAAGACCTGCCCATGATCTTCGACCGGTTTTATAAGGGGGACAAATCCCGCAGCCGGGACAAAAACGGCATGGGCTTGGGGCTCTATTTGGTGCGCACCATTTTGCAGCTGCACGGGGGAAATATCTGGGCCTGCTCCGTTCCCGGCGAGTACTGCCGGTTTGAGTTCTTCCTGCCCAAGCCCCAGGAGGCCCCCAAGCTGAAGGAAGGGGCCCAAAAGGGTAAGGACCACCCCCGGCTGAAAGAGGGCAAGCTGCGCCGCCGCCGCAAGGAACCGGCCCCAGAGGCCGGGGAGGCCAAAAAGCCGGAGGAGCAGGAGAAGCCCTAGAGAGGCGGCTTTGCAAAACCAGCGGACTTGCGCCGCCAAAGGCAAGAAATTTAGAGAGGAATGGTTGAGAATATGAACGAAGAACAAAACCGGCAGGAAGCCCAGGAAGACGCGCGGCTCCAGGAGGAGGGCCTCTCTCAGGGGCCGGAGGAGCCCAGCACCCTGCCCCCCGAGCCAGAACCGCCCCAGGTGGAAGAGCCTCTGCTGCCCGCCCGGGAGCTCCAAACGTCCGCGCCGGAGGTACAGGCTCCACCGGAAGAGCCTGTGCCCACAGAAGCCGTCCCGGCGGGGCCGCTGGGCAGCGGCCCCGCGCCCCAGGGCGGCTATGCCCCGCCCTATGACCCCCGTTTCGCGGTTCAGGGCTATCCCCCTTACCCGGCTCCCGCCGCCCAGCAGCCCTATGGCCAAGGCTATGGGGCCTACCCGGCTTACCCAGCCCAGGGCTACCCGGCCTATCCGCCCCAAGCCTATCCCCAGGCGGGGGCGGCCTACCCTGGGGCCCCGGCCGTTCCCACCGCGCCGCCCCAGCCGGTTCCCGCTCAGGCGGGCCAGGGCGGGCCCTATCCCCCTTATCCCGCCTATTACGCCGGGGCAAGGCCTCCGGAGAAGAAAAAACGCTCTCTGGGCATGGTCCTGTTTTTGTGGCTGGCCGGGCTGCTGGCCGTGGCGGCTGTGGTGGGCGCGGCGGTCTACTTTGCAACCCACATGGGCGACCCCGGCGCCCTGCCCTACACCATCCCGGAAGAGCCCCCGGCTTCCAGCCAGGAGCAGGAGGAGGCGGAGCCCTCCTCCACGCCCCAGCCCACCCCCAATGTGGACGTAACCCCCAACACCGAGGGCATCGCCATTCATGGCCGCCCCGCCGGGTCCCCCCTGGACGCGGAAGCGGTGTATGACGCGGTGGTGGTCTCCACGGTGTCCATCTCCGCCACGCTGGAACGGGACGGCCAGACCGGGGAGAGCTCCGGCACAGGCATCATCGCCACCAGCGATGGGTATATTATCACCAACTCCCATGTGGTGCTCAACTCCAAAAGCACGCGGGTGGTGGTGACCACCTATGACGGTCAGGAATACGACGCGGTGGTGGTGGGTGTGGACCGCACCACCGACCTGGCCGTGCTGAAAACCAATGATTACGGCTTTATTCCGGCGGAGTTTGGCAACGCGGCGGAGCTTTCAGTGGGCGAGTGGGTGCTGGCCATTGGCAACCCCGGCGGCGACCGGTTCTCCAGCTCCCTCACCCGGGGCATCATCTCCGGCCTGGACCGGGAAGTAGGCAAATACAGCGAAAACGGCATGACCTACATTCAGACTGACGCGGCTATCAACCCCGGCAACTCCGGCGGACCCCTGGTGAACCTTTACGGCCAGGTGGTAGGCATCAACTCTTCTAAGATCGTTACCGAGGGCTACGAGGGCATGGGCTTTGCCATTCCCGTCAGCCGCGCCCATCCCATCATCAACGAGCTGCTCTCCGGAGGGTATATCAAGGGCCGCACCCGGCTGGGCATTACCTGCCGGGAGATTAACAGCGCCGCCTCCACCCTAAACGGCGTACCCCGGGGCCTGGCCATTGTGTCCATTAACGAGGAAAGCTCCTTCGCTGGCACCGAGGCCCAGGAAGGGGACATCATTGTGGCCATTGAGGGCAAGACGGTGGAAAATCTGCGGGATGTGTCCAATCTGCTCCTTAGCTACGCCCCGGGCGACAAGGTAAGCGTCACCTTATACCGTCCCGGGCTCAATCCTCTGGCGGAGGGCGAGGAAATTGAAGTGACCGCCACCCTGCTGGAAGATACTGGAGAAACCCAGGAGTAGCCTGGCAGAAACACAGCGGACTCCCCGCCGGGAGCCCGCTGTGCCTATATTTAACCGGGCGAAGCCTTTACCAGAACGCCAAAACAACAGAGGTGAGCTGCAATGAAACGATATTTTCTATTTGACCTGGACGGCACCTTGACCGACACCGGCTCTGGCATTATGGGCAGCGTGGCCCATGCCCTGGCCCGGCTGGGCTGGCCGGAGCCGGAGGCGGACTTCCTGCGGCAGTTTGTGGGGCCTCCTTTGGAGGAGTCCTTTCAAAACTTCTGCCAGATGAGCCCCGCGGAAGCAGCGGAAGCCATCCGGCTGTACCGGGAGCGGTACCATGCCTGGGGCGTTTTTCAAAGCCCATTATATCCAGGCGTAGAGGGGCTGCTGGAACGCCTCTCTCAAAAGGCGGCCCTGGCTGTGGCCACCTCCAAGCGGGAGGCGGGAGCCCGGCAGATTTTGGCCATGCGGGGCGTGGAGGGCTATTTCCAGGCAGTGGTGGGCGATGACGGAACCCGGCCCAGTAAGGCGGCGGTGGTGGGCGAGGCCCTGGCCCAGCTGGAAGAACCGCCCCGGGAACAGGTGGTGATGATTGGAGACCGGAGCTACGACGTGGCGGGAGCGAAAGCCTGGGGCCTGGAAAGCATCGGGGTGCTTTATGGCTACAGTGCGCCGGGGGAGCTGGCCGCGGCAGGGGCCAGCCGGCTGGTTGGCAGTGTGGCGGAGCTGGAGGCTCTGTGCCGGAAACTGGCGGAAGCTTGAAAGAAAAAGCAAAAAGGGGGTTGCTTTCTTAAAAGGAATGTGGTATAATAAAAACATCTCAGGGCGCTTAGCTCAGCTGGCTAGAGCACCTGCTTGACGTGCAGGGGGTCAGCGGTTCAAGTCCGTTAGCGCCCACCAAGATGAATGACTCTACCCGGTTCGAACTGATTTATGTCAGTAAGAGGATTTGGTAGGGTCTTTTTATGTCTGAAACTCTGTAATATCGGGGTTTCAGACATTTTTCATTTGGGTTAGAAATGTCACCATAACGGACAGAAGGTAAAAAATCGCTAGCTCATCTTCTGATAGCTTACCGGCAAAGACAAAATCATTTGTGTTTCGCAGTAACCGGCGAACAATATCTTCGTGAATGTCAGCAGTAAGCTCAACGGCGAGTTTCTTATCCTTCCCGCTTGTTTTGATCTATGTGTTTCCAGAAGGAGCGCAATCTGTGGAATGTAGCCCCAAATAGCGCCAGTGGTCCTTTTCTTCCATACCAAGAAAGGAATCTGTCATTTCCTTTGAATCAAAGCAAATAACTCGAATTTGATTGCCAGCTGCAATATTATAAATTTACCAATAACCTTATACAAAAATCGAAAAAACTGAGGGAAACGTGCAGTTCCTCTTGCAAATGGCCAGCATACATGGTATAATTTGGTCAATGAGTATGGCTATCAAAAATGTAGGACGTTCCTTAAAATAGGATGTCTCTGCTGTTCAGGAGGGTTTATGATGTTCAAGCGGTTTTTGTCGTTGGTTTTGGTTCTGTGCTGTCTGGCAGGATGTTTGCCGCTGCCCGCAGGGGCGGAGGAGCCGCCAGGTTTACCTATTTCAGGCATTTGTGGAGATAATCTGACGTGGACATTGGATGAAGGGGGGACGCTTACCATATCGGGGACGGGGGATATGACGGATTATGAGTATACTACTCCTTCTAACTCTAAAGGCATTTCTACCGCTCCTTGGTTTGTGCGACGCAGTGAAATCAAAAAACTGGAAATTGGCAGTGATGTAACAAGTATTGGGGCCTGCGCATTTGTATTTTGCGATCAGCTGTCTGAAATTATTATTCCTGATAACGTAGTGCGGATTGGGCAAGATTCATTTCGTGAGTGTACCAATTTATCTAGTATATCACTTTCAAAATCCCTGACTGAAATTCCGTCCGCTGCATTTATAAAATGCAAAAGCCTTCAAAAAGTCATCATCCCCGATGATGTGAAAATTTTGGGCAATCATGCATTCTCTGAGTGCGAGACTCTTTCTGAAATTAATATTCCGGATGGTGTAACGAAGATAGGCACTAGCACGTTTTCATTTACTTCTCTGCCATCCATTCATCTACCTAGCTCTCTTACATCAATAGGTCATACAGTTTTTGCCGGGTGTTATGAACTTACCTCCGTAACGATTCCGGATAGCGTAACTGAATTAGGAGTGCGAATGTTTGAGGGTTGTGGAAAATTGGAAAAAGTAGTTCTTCCCGCAAATATCAGTTTGATCCCGTCAGATCTTCTTATATATTGCTACAAACTTCCAAACATTATCATTCCAAGCAAAGTTACAAAAATTGACAAAAAAGCCTTTCTATCATGTCAAGAACTAAAAGCGATACAGTTACCGTCCAGTTTAAAGGATATTGGGGACTATGCATTTGATATATGCAAATCATTAAGTGATGTCTATTTCATGGGCACAAGATCACAATGGGATCAAATCGTTATTGGCACCCATAACGATGCTCTTTTCGCTGCAAATATCCACTGCATCGATGATGTCACTTCCTACACCATAACCCTCAACCCTACCGGCGGCACAGTCTCTCCTACAACCCTAACCGTCACCAATGGCGCCACATACGGTACGCTTCCCGCTCCCACCCGCAGTGGCTATACTTTTGATGGCTGGTATACCGCGGAAGCCGGCGGCGAAAAGATTACAGCGGACACAACGGTAAACCTTAGTGAAGATCAGACGCTTTTCGCCCATTGGAAGCAGAACGGATTTACCCTGCGCGGAACGATTACCGGCCACAAAAATGTTACATATACGGCGATTCGCGCTTGGTTGAAAAATCTGGATGGTGAATCCTTCGACGCGGTTGTGCAGCCCGGAGTTACAGACTCTCAAACCGGGAAAACAACGTATGCCTATGAAGTTGCCGCGCCGCTGGGTCAGTATAATTTCATAATTGAGACGAAAAATTCCGATGACTATATTTCTGTCATAACGAAGCGAGTGGATTTCAAAAAGAACGGACAGGTTTTCGATGTGAACCTTCCCAGCGGCAAAACGAAAACAGAAGTGAAGAAGAATGGCGGCCAGGTTCCCAATACTCTGGTTGGCGGCTTGGACGAGTTAATTACGCAAGATGAGATGGACGGGAATCAGGAGGTTGAAGTCACATTAACCGCCGGAGCTGTGGCGGAGTCTGATCCCGGCGCGGTGAAAATAAAGGAAGCGGCACCCAATCAAATTCTGAGTTTCCTTGATCTCTCAATTCAGAAAAAAGTTAACAGCACAATCTCCCAGATTACAGATACCGGTTCGCTCAAAATTGAGATTGTCGTTCCCTTCCAGAAGGGCAAAAAGAACAACGTAAAGGTTTACAGGTTCCACAACGGGAATGTGGATGTTCTGACAGAAACCCGTTCGCCCAGTGGGGAATTTATAGTGGTTGGCGAGAACAGCATTAGCATCTATGCCAGCAAGTTTTCGGTTTACGCAATCGGATACTCAGACAAGTCCTCTTCCGGCCCGTCCCAGGGTGGGGGATATCCCCCCATCAGCTGCTACAGCGTAAATCTTGAAAAGCCGGAGCACGGAACTGTAACAGCAACGCCCACCAGCATCTATTCCGGCGGTACTGTTACCCTTACCGTAAAGCCTGAGGATGGCTACAAACTGGATACGCTCACTGTCACTGACAGCCAAGACAAAGTCGTGGAGATAACGGAAAAGAGCGGCAAATACACATTTAACATGCCCAGTAGCCATGTTATGGTGAAAGCAATGTTCGTGCCGGTTCAAACCGCGAGCCCCACTCCGGTTCCCACACCACCCCCCACTCAAGTGCCCACCCCCACACCTGCCCCCACCGCAGGTCCCTGGAAGAATCCCTTCCCAGATGTTGAGGCTACAGGGTGGTACATAAAAGCGGTGGAGTATGTCTGCGTTGAGGGGTTAATGACCGGCTATACCAACGGTAAATTTGGTCCCAACGACCAGATTACCCGTGCCCAGTTTGCACAGCTCTTCTACAATAAGGAGAGGCAGCCCAGCGCGGGGGCAGGCCAGTTTACCGATGTAAAGCCCGGCCAGTGGTACACAGACGCCGTGAACTGGGCCGCGGAAAAGGGCGTGGTCCACGGTGTAGGCGGAGGCAAATTCGCGCCTGAGGCCTCCATTACAAGAGAGCAGATGGCAGCCATGCTGTGGCGGTACGCGGGAAGTCCTAAGCCCAAGAAGGCCAGCCTCCAATTCAATGACGCGGGCAAGGTCAGTGACTACGCTCGGGAAGCCATGTGCTGGGCCACTGAAAACACCGTCTTGAACGGCACGGGCGGGGGAATGCTGGACCCGCTGGGGACTGCGAAGCGCTGCGAAGTGGCACAAATGCTGATGAACTACCTGGCAAGGTAAAAACTATAAGGAGGGGACAGCAACTGCCGTCCCCTTTCGTTATAGTAAACGCACTTGAAAATCGGTGTTACCGATTTTCAAGCAGGGCGGCGCGGGCGCGCTCGTGCCGCCAGGTTCAAAAGAGGTATCACCTCTTTTGAACTGCGTTAACTATAATACAGAGAGCTCTGAGATCAATGATCTCAGAGCTCTCTGCGGTTAAGGCGTATGACGGGATACTTTGCCGAGCAAATTCTTTTCAGCTTGAAAAGTCATTATAAAAAGCAATTTGAGGGAAATGCACACGAAAAAAGTAAACTAATTATTAAGAACGCACCCAAACCTTGTGGAAAACGTGAAGTCTTACCTTGCCGGGGTAAAAAAGGAGAGGGCCGCGAACAACATAGAGTAAAGAAGCAAACTCTCAAAAGGTATACCATGCGCGAGGAGTTCGTGAGTGACCACAGACTCGCCTTTTGCAAAGGAGAAGAGAATGAAACCAGTAAGAATTTTTCGCTCCTTGCTAGGGCTTGTTAGAAAATAGAGAAAATGCCGGATTTTTGACTAAAAGGAGGCGGTTTTAAGGAGAAGAACCGCTGTAGTTAGCGCCAATCTCGCGATTGACGAGGATTTTCAACGCAGAAAGCAACTGCTTGTGGACACAAAGACGGCGTTTTTGATTTTTCAAACGAGCCCTAATGACAGTTTTTTTATAAAACCGGAAAACCGCGCGAATACTGAGTTTTGCATTTTCCACAAATATCAACCGTTCTGGCAATTTCTATTCTGTTAAAACAGAGAGCCACTTCTTGTTTTCGCCCACCTTCCTAATAAATATCGCTGGATTTATCTCCTGGAGTCTGCTATAATATTTGCATATCCTTCGAAAATCGAAGAGGGAAATTTACTTATAGTTGGAGGACAAGGAAAATGGAATACGATAATCCCAACATCGGTGAGCGCGGCCTGATGTACGGCAAATGGATGACCGCCCCGGACACCTGGACCATCAGCTTTGGCGGCGGCGTGTACTGCTACCTAATTGCCGGCGAGGAGCGGGCGCTGCTGTTTGACACGGCCTACGGCATGGGAAACCTGCGGGCCTTTGTGGAAGGCATCACCCAAAAGCCTCTTTATGTGGTGAACTCCCACGGCCACTTCGACCATACCGGCGGCAATCCTTGGTGGGAAGAGGTATACGCCGGGCCGGGAGCCGGGCCGGGGATGAAGAAGGCATTTAGCCCTGAGATGCAGGAGGACTTTAACAAAAAGCCCTTCCCGGACTATAAAGTGAATACCGTGCGGGAGGGCTATGTGTTCCACCTGGGCGGCCGGGACCTAGAGGTTATTGAGATCCCCGCGCACCACGAGAGCAGCATAGCCCTGCTGGACCGCAAGGGCCGGGCGCTGTACAGCGGCGATGAGCTGGAAGCCGGACAGGTGCTGCTGTTTGTGCGAAACCAGCTGCTGCCCCTCCGGGAGGTAGTGGCAAACCACAGGGACAACATGAAAAAGCTAAAGGCCCACTGGGATGAGTTCGACACAATTTACCCCGCTCACAACGGCCCCGGGCTCTATAAGAGTTATATTGACGACTACATCACACTCTCTGATAACATCCTCGCCGGTACCGCGGAAATTATGCCAAATCTCGCTGGTTTTGGCTGGGGCCCCAGCGTGGAGGGCACGGGCTTTGCCGCCCTGGGCGAGATGGAACGGGCCCAGTATGGCGGGGCCTCCTTTATCTATGTGAAGGATTGAGGCGTTGAAACCGGAGCATGGATATGCTTCCCATTCTGCCAAAGACCAGCTTTTGGAGATTTCTCTTTTCCGGTTCATTTGTAACCCCCAGGAGACTGACCGGCTGGCAGGGTCCCGCACCGCTGCCCGCTGTGGCTTTCCGGGGAGTGTCCGTTTCGGAGAGCTTTCTGTGTGGTTGGGACACTCCCGCTTTCCGGCCTTTCTTGACAATACCTGGAAATTATGGTATGATATGAGTGGAATAGTATAGCTGTCCGCGCCCATTTTCTCCTGCGGACCGCTCAATTTTAAGGAGGAATCCCCCATGAATGTAAACATTGGCACCTACTCCTTCGGCGGCATCGCCAGCTACCTGGGCCTGGGCCCCAGCCTAAAGGAAAAGTTTGAGACCGCCAAAGCCTTGGGCTTCACCGGCGTGGAGCTGCTGCCTGTAGACCTGGACAACGATGTGGAAGATATCAAAAAGTGGGCCCAGGAATGCGGCCTTGAGATCGTCTCCGTCCACGCCAAGCCCACTGAGGAGATTGTGAAGAAAATGGCCGCTCTGGGCGGCAAGGCCGTCATTTGGGCCAGCACGGACTTCTGCAACAAGGAAGAGGCCATCGAGGTGGCCCACGAGCTGGACGCCATGGCGGAAATGGCCGAGCCCTATGGCATTAAGATCGGCTACCACAACCACAGCAAGGAGTTCTACATGGACCAGGGCCTGCCCCTTTTGGAGCATGTGGCCAACAACTCCAGCAAGTGCTATTTCCAGCTGGACTGCGGCTGGACCATGAACGCCGGTACTTACCCGCCCTCCTTCATCCGCCGGTATAAGAACCGCATTGTGGCCATCCACGTCAAGGAGAACGCCAAGGTCCAGGGTCCCGGGCCCCAGCCCCGGTCCGCCCACGCCGAAGGTACTCACGAGAGCCCCTTCGCCCATGTGAAGGAGATGAGCCTGGAAGAGCGCCAAGCCATGCTGGACCAGTACAATGCCCGCAACCAGAGTCCGGAGGGCAAGAAAAAGTTTGAGGTTCAATGCAAAATCGGCGCGCCCGAGTCCAACATGGACTGGCAGGAGATTAAAAACGCCCTGGACGAGCAGGACTTCGAGGCCTTCTGGGTGGTAGAGCGCGAAGGGTTCTATGGGGACCACGACCAGTGCCTGCGGGAAGACTGCGCGTGGATCAAGGAGAACATCCACTAAAAAGCGCGGCAAAGCCATAGCATCACAGGAGCGGAAAAACTCGAAGCATGCAGCTGAACGCCAAAAGGCACAGGAAACGTCTTTGAAGACGCGTAAAGCCGTGCCACTGGCCCGGCAGCGCTTTTAAACGCAATAAAACAGTGGGCTCCTTTCCCACACAGCCAGCCATTTTCCTATGTGGCTAACTGAGTGGAAGGAGTCCACTGTTTTTGCGTTTTGCAAAGACACGGCGGCACACATAACCTTTTATGGTAAGTAAGCCTGCTTTTCCAGCGCTTCCCCCCCGCCATCGCCGCTCCAGCGGTACAGCAGCGCCAGCGCTTCTTCCCGGCTATACAAACCGTTCAGCGCCGCCAGCAGCCCGTTGGCCGAAAGCCTCTCCGGCAAACCCAGCCGCTTTTGCAAGTCCTTTCTGCGGGCTCCGCTCTCCGCCCCGCCGCTCAGGCCCAAGTCATACAGATCCGCTTTTGTCAGCGGTTCTTTCTTCTCCGCCTCTTCCCCGCCGTCTATGGCGGCGCCCGCCCGGCGCAGGCAGTCCTCCAGCACCGCCAGAGTCATGCCCTCCACTCCCAGCTTGCCCTCTTTGGAGGGCTTGGCCTTCCGGCGCTCCTTGCCGGGCACGTCCGGGGTGTAGGCGTGCTTTACCTGATTAGGCGGCAGGCTCTGGCTCAGGCGGCTGCGGATGAGAAACCCCGCCCCATCGCTGTCCGTAAAAATGACAACCCCCCGCTCTGCCGCCAGCCTGCGGATCAGCTCCATTTTTTCCTGGTCGCGGAAGATTTGAAAACCGCCTGTCTCCACAATGATTCCTTCCACCAAACCGGAGAGCTTGGCCTTGTCCGCCCGGCCCTCCACCACAATGGCCTCCCGAACCCGGATCATCCTCTTGCCTCCTGCCCGGCCAGCAGCAGGCGGGCCACCAGGCTGTCCAGCACCAGCCTGGGCTCCAGCCGGGAGCCTTTTAGGGCCAGGTCCGCTTCCAGCAGCAGGTCCAGGTACCGGCTCAACAGGCTCATGGGCGTGCGCCCCACCGCCCGCATGGCTTTTTCCAGGCGGAAGCCCAGCCGCTTATACTCCGGCGCGTATTCGGCGGGAGCCATGCAGGTCAGCCCGCTTTCCAGGGCCGCCTTCACCCGGAACAGGTCCAAAAAGGAGTTGGCCATGGCCGCCAGAATGGCCACCGGCTCCTCGTTTTGATAAAAAAGCTGCTCCAGATGCTCATAGGTCTTTTCATAGTTGCCCGCCACCAGGGCGTTGGTCATCAAAAACACGGTGATCTCTGTGGTTTTCGGGGTCAGTTCCTCCACGGCCTGTACGGTAATCTCCCGCTGGCCCTGGGCCAGGGTGTAGGCGCAGAGCTTCTCCACCTCTCCCAACAGGGCGGTCAGGCTGGTCCCCGCATACTCCACCAGCCGCCCGGCGGCAGGCCCCCCCAACCGGCAGCCCTGCTTCTCCGCCTCTTTGGCCAGATAGCGTTTCAGCTCCCCGGGCTCACGGCGTTTAAATTCCACCACGGACCCTTTTTTCTCGCAGCGTTCCGCCAATTTTTTCCACTTGGCGGCTTTCCGGTCAAAGTCCAGGGTGGGGTACCACAGCACCAGCGCGGTGGTTTCCGGCAGATCGTCCACCAAAGCGCACAGGCGGTCCAGCTCCTCTTGGGATTTCTCCGCCGGATTCCAGTCAGCCACGGCCACACATTTTTGCTCCGCGAAAAAAGGCAGGGCCACCGCCGCGTCCACAATACGGGCCGCTTCGGCCAGTCCGGGGAATTCATTGCGGTTGAACTCCGGGAAATTTTCGCCCCCCGCCCGCTCAATCAGCTTCCGCGCGGCCCGCTTGAGCAGCAGTTTTTCCTCGCCGCACAACAGGTAGACCCCCGGCGCGGGAGCCGCCAGAATCTGTTTCAGTTGCTGCTCGGAGATGATGGGCATAACGGAGACTCCTTCCGGAAGATTTTGGGGCTGGGGGGCGGGCCGCCGGGGGTTAGACGGAGCACCCGCACTCCTCGCACTCAGGGATCTGCCCCACAATGGGCTCGGGGTCAATCCCTATGCGCTTGTAGTAGTCCGACACAGCGGCCTTAATGGCCTGTTCCGCCAGCACCGAGCAGTGCACCTTCACCGGCGGCAGGCCGTCCAGGGCCTCCATCACCGCCTTGTTGGTCAGCTTCAGGGCCTCGCCGATGGACTTGCCCTTAATCAGCTCCGTAGCCATGCTGCTGGTGGCAATGGCCGCGCCGCAGCCAAAGGTCATAAAGGAAACGTCCGTAATCACGTCCCCCTCCACCTTGATGTACATGCGCATAATGTCTCCGCACTTGGGGTTGCCCACCTCGCCTACGCCGCTATAGTCCTCCATTTCTCCCACATTGCGGGGGTTTGCGAAATGGTCCATCACTTTTTCACTGTATGCCATACTAATTCCGTCCTCTCTATTTGGTGTTTTGCAGGATTTCGACATTTTTTGCTGTCCGCTATTTCCGTTTATACTCCAGGCAGCCCTGCACCAGCAGGTTGATCACAAAGGTGGGAATGCTGAGAAGCAGAGACAGCCCCAGCACCCGGCGGATCCGCTTGGCCAAAGCGGTCCGGTCTTTTTCCTTACATATAGGAGTCATAATTCACCTTTCCCTGCTGGATGGCATCCCACAGGGGAGACATTTTCCGCAGCCGCTCAATGATTTGAGGCAGAACCTCTAAAATATAGTCAACATCCTCCATGGTGTTGTAGTCGCCAAAGGAGATGCGCAGGGACCCATGGGCCACCTCATGGGGCAGGCCGATGGCCAGCAGCACATGGCTGGGGTCCAAAGAGCCGCTGGTGCAGGCCGAGCCGGAGGAAGCGCTGATCCCATACATATCCAAAAGCAGCAGCAGGGACTCTCCCTCCACCCCCTGGAAGCAGAAGCTCACATTGCCGGGCAGGCGCCGCTCCCGGCTGCCGTTCAGGCGGCTGCGCTCAATCTTCAGCAGACCGTCAATCAGCTTCTCCCGCATGGCGGTCAGTTGGGCGGCGCGGCGGTCCATGGTGTCCACCGCCCGCTTTATGGCCGTGGCCAGACCCACAATCTGGGCCACGTTTTCCGTTCCGGCCCGGCGGCCCCGCTCCTGGGCCCCACCGTCCAGAAAATTGTCGATGAACACCCCCGCCCGGACATACAGGGCCCCTACGCCCTTGGGCGCGTGGAGCTTATGGCCGCTTAAGGAGAGCATGTCGATGTGCTGGGCCTTTACGTCAATGGGCACATTGCCCACCGCCTGGACCGCGTCTGTGTGGAACAGCACCCCGTGCTTCTGGCAGGCCGCGCCAATCTCCGGAATGGGCTGAATGGTGCCAATCTCGTTGTTGGCGTACATAATGGTAACCAGGGCGGTCTTCTCGGTGATGGCGGCTTCCAGCTCCTCCACCCGCACCAGACCGTCCTCGTGCACCGGCAGGTAGGTTACCGTGAAGCCCTCTTTCTCCAGGGCCTGGCAGGTGTGCAGCACCGCGTGGTGCTCAAAAGCGGAGGTGATGACGTGGTTTTTGCCGTGCTTTCTCATTTGGGCCCGGGCCGCGCCCTTAATGGCCCAGTTGTCGCTTTCGCTGCCGCAGCTGGTAAAGTAGATCTCGTTGGGCTTAGCGCCCAAACAGGCGGCCACCGCGGCCCGGGCCTCTTCCAAGGGGGCCTTGGCCCGCTGGCCCAGCTCATACAGGCTGGAAGGGTTGCCATACACTTCTTTATAATAAGGAAGCATGGCTTCCAGCACCTCTTCCGATACCGCTGTGGTGGCGGCATTGTCCACATAGACGTTTCGTTTGGCGTTCTCCATATTTTCAAGACTTCCTTTCGTCTTTTCGCTGCTTCGTATATAAAATACAGTTTCAAGCCGCGCTGCCTTCCGGTAGCGTTCCCCGGCAAGATTAATATATACCAATTTAGTATACTTTGTCAAGTCCCCTGGGCCAGATAAGTGGAATTTTTTCGTTTTTATAAGCATAAACCCAAAAGCGGCACCCTACACTACAAACAAACGGGCGGCGCGAGGCTGCGTTTCCGGCGGCGGGGCCCAGCCCAAACCTGGCGGGCGCTTTGAGAGGCCCCCGCGCTCTGCCCGGCCTGGGAGCGTCCCTGCCAAGGGAGTGTCCGTTTCGGAGAGCTTTTCGTGTTCCCCCGCCCTACGCGCGGGGGAACACGGATGATTATCTCTGTGGTTGGGACACTTCCCCCCGCCAAATGATGGTTGACAGATGAACTGTGAAATAGTAGAATATAAGGTAATACCCTATTGGCTAAACGCGGCAGACCGCCGCTTTTGTATTTATATTTTATTCCAAACTACTCCGGAACACAGCGCCGGCATCCGTGGGCTTGCAGGCCCGATGCGGCCGCTGTCCGGCTATCTTTAAGGAGGAAGATCCGTGTCAGGCAACGAAAAAAAGAATAGCAGGCCCCGCCGTCAGGCAGGCAAGGAAACTAGGCCCCAGGACCAGGCCTTGACCAATACGGCGGAAACCCCAAAAATCGGGAAAATCGCCGGGCCAAAGGCCGTGGAGAAACAGCCCGCTTCCCAGCGCAGGTCCCGCAAGCAGGCCCCCAGAAAGCCCAAGCGGCAAACGCTGGGTTCGGCCCCCATCGCGGCCGCCCAGCAGGCGGCGGTTCAGGCGGGCCGGGCCGAAACGCCGCCCCCCGCCCCCCGCCGGGGCAGGGGCAGGCCCCGCAAAACCCAAAAGCCCTCCATTCGGGCTTACTTTTTGGGCGGGCTCAACGAGATTGGGAAAAACTTTACCCTCTATGAGTGCCAGGATGACATGATCATTGTGGACTGCGGCCTGGCCTTTCCGGACGAGGACATGCCCGGCGTGGACCTGGTGATTCCGGACTTTAGCTTTGTGGAGAAAAACCGGTCCAAAATCAAGGGCGCGGTCATCACCCACGGCCATGAGGACCACATTGGCGCGGTGCCCTATCTGTTGAAAAAGCTGAACATTCCCGTGTATGGCACGGCCCTGACCATCGGCCTGATTGAAAGCAAGCTGAAGGAGCACGGCCTCACCGGCTCCGCCCGGCTTCAAGTAACGCCACCCGGCTCCCGGGTCCGCCTGGGCTGCATGGAGGTGGAGCTCATTCATGTAAACCACTCCATCGCCGACTCGGTGGCCCTGGCCATCCACAGCCCGGCCGGCGTGCTGGTGCACACCGGTGACTTTAAGGTGGACTTTTCTCCCGCCGAAGGGGAGATCATCGACCTGACCCGCTTTGCCGAGCTAGGCCAGCAGGGGGTGCTGGCCCTGCTGGCGGACTCCACCAACGCGGAGCGCCCCGGCTACACCAAAACCGAGCAGAGCGTCAACGACTCCCTGGACTCGCTTTTTATGCGGGCGGAGGGCAAGCGCATTATTGTGGCTACCTTCGCCTCTTCCATCAGCCGGGTGCAGATGATCATCAACTGCGCTGTGAAATACGGCCGCAAGGTGGCCCTCTCGGGCCGCAGCATGGTAAACGTGATGGGCATTGCCAGCGAGCTGGGCTACCTAAACGTGCCTGACGGGGTGCTCATCGACCTGAGCCTCATCAACCGGTATGAGCCCGGCCAGCTGGTGCTCATCACCACCGGCAGCCAGGGCGAGCCCATGTCCGCCCTGACCCGCATGGCCTTTTCGGACCACCGGCAGGTGGCCATTGGCCCTGGGGACTTTATCATTCTCTCTGCCCGGCCCATTCCCGGCAATGAAAAAACCGTGGGGGCCGTGGTTGACGAGCTGCTTAAGCAAGGCTGCACGGTCATTTATGAATCCATGTATGAGGTGCATGTCTCCGGCCATGCCTGCCAGGAGGAGCTCAAGCTCATCCACGGGCTGACCAAACCCAAGTTTTTCATCCCGGTCCATGGGGAGCAGAAGCACCTGCAAAAGCACGCGGGGCTGGCCATGTCCATGGGCATGGCCCGGGAGAACATCTTCATTGGGAATATCGGCAATGTGCTGGAAATCCACGAAGACGGCATGAAGCAGCTGGGCGACGTGCCCGCTGGCAGCGTAATGGTGGATGGTTTGGGCGTGGGCGATGTGGGCAGCATTGTGCTGCGGGACCGCAAGCATCTGGCGGAGGACGGCCTGATTGTGGCCGTGTGCTCCATTGACTCCCACTCCGGCCATGTGGTGGCCGGGCCGGACATTGTTTCCCGGGGTTTTGTGTATGTGCGGGAGTCCGAGGCACTGATGGTGGAGGCCAAAAAGCTGGTGCGCAACACGCTGGAGGACTGCGCCAGCCGCCGGGTGCGGGACTGGAGCGGCATGAAGCAGAGCGTAAAGGACGAGCTCTCCCGGTTTCTTTACCGCAAAACCCAGCGCAATCCTATGATCCTGCCGGTCATTATGGAGGTCTAGGGGGCTTTTCCCGCCTCTGAGCACACAGCCCGCGCCTACCACTGCCCGCCGCAACGTAAAAGTTTTTGAAAGTCCTTAGAAAACTTTTTTCAAAAAGTTTTCTAAGCCGCCGGAGGCAACCGAAGGCAAGAGGAGATGAGAGTACATTGAGGAGGAAAAAAGTTTGGGTCACATCGCCGCTGATGTATTTGATGGCGGCGGCTATGGTGGCTATGGCCATTGCCAGCTATCCCTACAGCCGGATCCTGTTCGCCGTGGAGCTGACCGCCGCTGGGCTCTGCTCGCTGGCCACAGTGGTCTCCGGGCTGATCTACCGCCAGAATGTGGCCTCTACCGTGCGGGCGGCCGGAAAGGTGCTGGCCGCCGGGGAAGAAGAAGCCCTGCAGGAATTCGCCATGCCTGTGGCCGTGGTGGCCCCGGCCGGGGACCTGGTGTGGACCAACCGCGCCTTTGCCGAGTCCCTAGGCAAGGGCAGGCCCTGCCTGGGGGAAAATGTACTCAAATACATCTACCCCAAAACCTTCCGCCAAGTGCTGGAGGAACGGGGGGCTTCGGTGTCCCATGGAGGCCGGGAATATACCGTATATGGCGCTTGGGCCCAGCGGGGGCACATCTTGTACTTTGTGGATGACACCTACTTTAAAAATGTGGACAAAGAGTTTCGGGAGCGCCGCCCGGTGGTGTGCCTGGCCGTGTTCGACAACCGGGAGGAAATGGCCCGGGACAGCCTGGGAGGCGAGGAATCCCGGGTGACCGCCGAGGTGGAAGCCGCCCTGCGGGGCTGGGTTGTGGATGAGCTCAAGGGATTCATCCGCAAAATGTCCAACGGGCGCTATCTGTTCATCACCGACGACGCCCACATTGAAGAGGCCAAACAGAAGCGCTTTCGGGTGCTGGACCAAGTGCGGCAGGTGAAAAACAGCCGCAACCACATGAGCGCCACGGTATCCATTGGCGTGGGCCGGGGGGCCCGCACCATTGCGGAAAGCGAGCGCTGGGCCCGCCAGGCCATAGACATGGCCCTGGGCCGGGGCGGCGACCAGGTGGCCGTAAAGCAGGGAGGGGATACATACGAATTCTTCGGTGGACTCTCCAAAGGGGTGGAAAAGCGGGACAAGGTGCGCACACGGGTCATTGCCGCCACCCTCACCGACCATGTAAAGGCCAGCGACCGGGTGTTTATTATGGGCCACACCAACTCCGACCTGGACAGCGTGGGCTCCGCCGTGGGCATGTGGGCGGCCATCTATAAGGGCCTGGAAAAGCAAGCCAACATTGTCATAAACCGCGGCTCCACCCTGGCCGGCTCCCTGGTGGACATGGTGGACGAGGCCTACCCGGACGAGGACCTGTTCATCAGCCCTATGGAGGCCTTGCAGGCCGCTACAGAGCGCTCCCTGCTCATTGTGGTGGACACCCACTCGGTGAACTATGTGGAGAGCCGGGAGCTGCTGTCCCACATTTCCCGGGTGGTGGTCATCGACCACCATAGAATGATGGTCACCCACATTAAAAACGCGTTGATCTTTTACCACGAGCCTTACGCCAGCTCGGCCTCCGAGATGGTGGCGGAGCTGGCCCAGTACATCAAATCCTCGGCCATTGACAGCGTGGACGCCCAGGCGCTGCTGGCGGGCATTATGCTGGACACCAAAAACTTTGTGCTGAAAACCGGCGTGCGCACCTTCGAGGCCTCCGCCTACCTGCGCCGCTGGGGCGCGGACACGGTCTCGGTCAAAAAGCTTTTCGCCAACACCTTGGAGAGCTACAAGCGCCGGTCCCAGCTGGTCTCTGGGGCGGAAATCTACAAGGGCTGCGCCATTGCCACCTCCAGCTGGGAGTTTGAAGACATGCGGGTGGCCGCTGCCCAGGCCGCCGACGAGCTGCTGTCCATCCAGGGGGTGCTGGCCTCCTTTGTGCTGTATAAAACCGGCGTGGACGTGAGCATCTCCGGCCGGAGCCTGGGGGATGTGAACGTGCAGGTCATCTTGGAGGAATTTGGCGGAGGCGGGCACCTGACCATGGCAGGGGCCCAAATTAAAAACATCACCATTGGCGAGGCCCGGCGGGCTTTGATCCGGGCCCTGGACAACAAGCTGGAAGAGACAAAAAGCAATTAACGCCACGCAAGGGGTGTGTCCCAACCACAGAGATAATCATTCGTGTTCCCCCGCCTTACGGGCGGGGGAACACGGAAAGCTCTCCGAAACGGACACTCCCCACACAAGGAGGGAAATCGTCATGCTGTGCAGCGAGTTCGACCCGGAGCGCCGGGCCATCATCAACCCAGAGGACTGCTATCAGCCCGTTGAGGGCTTCCCTGAGATCTGTATCGGGATTTTTTCCAAGCCCATTATGGAATGGATTCTGGAAACCTACGGCGGGGAAGAGGTCAGCCATTTCGGCTGCTGCATTGGGGCCATACCCGTTTATAAAATCAAGGCCCATGGCACAGAGGCGGCGGTGTTCATGCCCCTGGTGGGCGGGCCGGGCGCGGCCACGACCATTGAGGAGTGCATCCCCCAGGGCGGGAAATACTTTGTGTATTTCGGCGCCGCCGGGGTGCTGCAAAAGGGCGTGTCCCACGGCAAGCTTCTGCTGCCCACCGCCGCCGTGCGGGACGAGGGGCTCTCCTACCACTACCTGCCCCCGGCGGACGAAGTGGAGCTGGACCCCCTGAGCGTGTCCGCCTGCCGGGAGGCCCTGGAAAGCCTGGGCGTGCCCTATGTCCAGGGCAAGACCTGGACCACGGACGCTTTTTATCGGGAGACCCGGCAGAAAGCCGCCCGCCGCCGGGAGCAGGGCTGCGTCTTTGTGGAGATGGAGTGCGCCAGCTTGGCGGCGGTTGCCCAGTTCCGGGGGGTACCATTTGCTGAGTTTTTCTATGCCACAGACACCGTGGACGACGCGGGATGGGACAGCGGAGTTCTCCACGAAAAGGGCCGGGGCCTGGAGGATGTCTGCTTCCGGGCCGCGGTGGAGACCGGCAAGAACATGGCCGCGCAGGCTGCGCGGGGAAAGGACTGACCGCTTTGTATATTATGTCTCAGGACGGGCAGACCCTGGGAAAGTACCAGCTGCTCACCATAAAGAAAATATTTGGCGGCAGGAAGGAAGAACAGTGGGGCCTGTACGGCTACTGCCCCACCGGCAGCGCGGACCGGGCGCTGTTTTTAGAGCCCATTATTGCCCAGTACCCCAGCAAGGACCGGGCCCAGCAGGAGCTGGACGCTGTTTTCACGGCCATAGAGAGCGGGCGGCCCACATACCGGTTAAAGCAAAATATAGAATAGACTTTTCTTAGAAAGGAAGAGAATCATAATGAAAGTAATTCTTATGCAGGACGTAAAAAGCATTGGCAAAAAAGGCGAGCTTAAAGAGGTCTCCGACGGCTACGCCCGGAACTTCCTCCTGCCCCGAAAGCTGGCCAAAGAGGCCAATGCCCAGGCTATGAACGAGTTTAAAAACGCCGAGGCCGCCAAAGAGTACAAGGTAAAGGTGGAGACCGAAAAAGCCCAGGAAAACGCCAAGGCCCTCTCGGGCAAGACGGTGAAAATCTCCGCCAAGGCCGGCCAGAACGGCAAGCTCTTCGGGTCTGTTACCGCCAAGGAGCTGGCCGAGGAGATCGGCCGGCAGTACGGCGTGGAAGTGGACAAGCGCAAGATTGTGCTGGAAAACGACATTAAGGCTTTTGGAACCTACTCCTTTGACCTGAAGTTCTACAACGGCATCACCGCCACGATGAGCGTGGTGGTCTGCGAGGCGTAAGGCCAGAGGCGGCAAGAGGAGGGCGGACCAGTGGATTATGAACGGGAGAATTATCTGAATACCCCGGCCCAGCCCGGGATGCAGATGCCCTTTAGCCTAGAGGCGGAGCAATCGGTGCTGGGTGCGGTGCTGCTGGACCCGGAATGCCTCTCGGTGGTGGCGGAAATCCTGCCCCGGGCCGAGTATTTTTACGCGGTAAACAACCAGCTTATCTATGGGGCCATGCTGGAAATGTTCACCCTGGGCCAGCCGGTGGACTTTGTCACCGTGCTGGAAAAGCTGCGGGATGTGAAGGAGTTCGACCGGGAGACCGGCCGGGTCTATCTGGCCCAGCTGGCCCAGCTGGTGCCCTCCCTCAGCAATGTGGAGGTGTATGCGGGCATTGTCCGGGACCGGTACGATGTGCGCACCCTGATGCAGGCCGCCCGGGGCATTTTGGACGACGCCACCTCCGGGGCGGAAGAGTCCTCCCTGCTGCTGGATTCCGCCGAACAGCGCATCTATGAGATCCGCCGGGGCAAGGCCGTACAGGGCCTGCAGCCTGTGCGGGAGATCCTTTTGGAGACCTTTGACCGGCTGGATCTGCTGAACTCCCCGGACCGGGACAAGTACCGGGGCATTCCCACAGGCATCAGTCTGCTGGACAGCACCATTACCGGCCTGAACCGCTCGGACTTGATTGTGCTGGCCGCCCGGCCCGGCGTGGGCAAAACCAGCTTCGGGCTGAACATCGCCCGCCACGCGGCCATTACCTCCAAAAAGCGGGTGGCCTTTTTCTCCCTGGAAATGGGCAAGGAGCAGCTCTGCTCCCGCCTGCTTTCCACAGAGGCCTCGGTGGAGGGCACCAAGCTGCGCAGCGGGGACCTTTCCAACGACGAGTGGACCCGGCTTATTGAGGCGGGGGACATTCTCAGCGGCTCGGAAATGTATTTCGACGATGTGCCCGGCGTCACTGTGCCGGAGATTAAGGCCAAGGTGCGGCGGCTGAAAAACGTAGACCTGGTGATCATCGACTATTTGCAGCTGATGACCAGCGCCAAGCGCATTGACAACCGGGTGAACGAGGTGGCGGAAATTACCCGCAGCTTGAAAATTATGGCCAAGGAGCTGGATGTGCCGGTCATTGCCATGTCCCAGCTGCGCCGTCCTACGGACCGCTCGAAGGACCACCGGCCGGGCCTTTCCGAGCTGCGGGACTCGGGCTCCATTGAGCAGGACGCGGACATTGTCATCTTCCTCCACCGGGAGGCCTACAACGCCGCCAGCGAGGGGGGCGAGGTGACGGAGGACATGGACACCAGCGCCGCGGAGATTATTGTGGCCAAAAACCGACACGGCGCCACCATCGATGTGCCTGTCCACTGGCAGCCGGAGTACATGCGCTTTACCTCCCGGGAGGTGATCCGCCATGCCTGAGCGGCCCCTGCTGCCTGGGGCCAGTTTAGAGGGCCTGCCAGAGTCTGGCAGGCTGGTGGTGGGCTATTCCGGCGGGGCGGATTCCACCGCTTTGGCCCACTGGCTGATGGGACAAGTTCCCCGGGAGCGGATCCTTTTGGCCCATGTAAACCACATGCTCCGGGGGGCCGAGGCGGACCGGGACCAGGCCTTTGCCCAGGCCTTTGCCAAAAGCCAGGGGCTGGCCATCCAGGTGCTGCGGGAGGACGTGGCCAAGCTGGCCCGGGACAGGGGCCAGGGCTTGGAGGAATGCGGCCGGGAGGTTCGGTACGGCTTTTTCCACCGGCTGGCCTCTGGGGAACAGGACCGCATCCTCACCGCCCACAACGCGGATGATAATGCGGAGACCTTGCTGCTCAACCTTTGCCGGGGAGCCGCTTTGGAGGGCCTCTGCGGTATTCCCCGGCAGCGGGGCAAGCTTTTGCGTCCTCTGCTGGATGTGGAGCGCAAGGCGGTTGAGGCCTACTGCCAGGCCCAGGGCTTGGCTTTCGTCACAGACAGCTCCAATTTTTCCGACGCATTTGCCCGCAACCGGGTGCGGCACAGCATTCTGCCAGTGCTGCGGGAGCTGAACCCCCGGTTCATTCAAGGGGCGGGCCACACCATGGCCTTGCTGGGCGCGGACCGGGACTATCTGAAGTCCCAGACCCAGGCGCTGCTGGCCAGGGCGCGGAATCTCTGGGGCCTGGAAGCCTCCTCTTTGCGGGCCGCGCCGGAGGCTCTGGGGCGCCGGGCGCTGAAGCTCTTTTTAGAAGAGGCTGGCTGCGGCTCCTTGGAAAAGAAGCATCTGGACCAGGCCTGGGCCGCGCTGGCGCAAGGCGGCCGCCTGGACCTGCCCGGGGGAACCGTCCTTACTTGCGCCCAAGGCGTGCTGTGGGCCGGGCGCGCGGCTTTGCCGGAGCCCTATGATTTCCCGGTGAAATTGGGAGAAAACCCGCTGCCTGGGGGAAAAATTCTAGTATTGGAGAAAAAAAGCCGGGCAGAACTTGAAAAACCGGAAAAAATTCAAAATTTGTTATTCAAAAACGCGCTGGACTGTGATATAATGACAGGAACTCTAAGAGTGCGTTCCCGCCGGGCCGGAGACCGGTTTGCCCCGGCATGCCGGGGGCTGAGCAAGCCCCTCAAGCAGGTCCTGCAGGAGCTGCGGGTACCCGCCCCTCTTCGAAGCCAGGTCCCTTTGCTGGCCTGGGGCCAGGAGCTTGTTTGGGTGCAGGGGGCCGGCGCGGGAGAGCGCCTGCGGGTGCGGGAGGAAACCAGAAATGTGTGGACCGTCGCGGTCCGCCAGGGATAAGGAGAGGGATTGGATATGGTGGAAGAAAAAACAATGCTGGACGACATTGAGCGGGAGCTTTTCACCAAAGAGGAGCTGGCCGCCATTGTCTCTCGGATGGGCCGGGAGATCAGCTGGGACTATAAAGGCAAAAACCTGCTGCTGGTCAGCGTGCTCAAGGGTTCGGTGGTCTTTATGGCCGACCTAATGCGGGCCATCACTTTGCCCCTGGGCATAGACTTTATGGTGGTTTCCAGCTATGGCAAGGGCGTAAAAACCACCGGCGTGGTGAAAATCGTGCTGGACTTGAACATTCCCCTGGAAGAATATGACCTGCTTATTGTGGAGGATATTTTGGACAGCGGCAAAACGCTGCATTACCTGATGGAGGTGCTGGGGGCCCGAAACCCCAAAAGCATCCGCATTTGTACCCTGTTTGACAAACCGGAACGCCGGGAGGCGGAAGTGAGCCCCACCTATGTGGGGGCGCGCATTCCGGATGCGTTTATTGTGGGGTACGGCCTGGATTACGCGGGAAAATACCGCAATCTGCCGTTTGTGGGCGTACTAAAGCCCCAGGTGTACGGCGAACCGGTTGAAAAATAACCGTGTTTGCCGTGCCGGAAAACGGCGGGCGGAAGCAAATAGGAGGGCAAATCTTTGGACGGCAACAATGGCAAAAAACTGCGAAACCTTCTGCTGTACATCGGCATTCCGGTGGTGGTGCTTTTCATCATCATCTTCCTGTTCAGCAACCGGAACCCGCAGGGAGCGAACTACAAGTATTCGGACATTTTGGACTACTTTGAAAACCAGCGGGTGACCGAGTACTCCTTGAACCTGGGCACCGGCGAGATGGTCATGAAGCTGGACGACGGCTCCGTGGTCGGCTTTGTCATGCCCAGCGTGGACCTGTTCTACCGCTATGCCGGGGATGACATCGAGGCTTATAACGAGGCCCATCCCAATGAGAAAATGGTGCAGGATGTGACCAGGCCGGCGGAAACCAGCTGGCTGATCAGCCTGCTGCCCACGCTGATTCTGTTTGGCGGGCTCATTTTCTTCTGGATCTTCATGATGCGGCATTTGGGCGGAGCCGGAGGCGGCGACAAACAGATGAACTTCGGCAAGGCCAAAATCAAGCAGATGAGCGATGAAAAGCGCAAGACCACCTTTGCGGACGTGGCCGGAGCGGACGAGGAAAAGGAAGAGCTGCGGGAGATTGTGGAGTTTTTGAAGAATCCCTCCAAGTACAACTCCCTGGGCGCCCGCATTCCCAAAGGCGTGCTGCTGGTGGGCCCTCCCGGCACTGGTAAAACCCTGCTGGCCCGGGCGGTAGCCGGAGAGGCGGGGGTGCCCTTCTTCTCCATTTCCGGCTCTGACTTTGTGGAGATGTTCGTGGGCGTGGGCGCGTCCCGCGTCCGTGACCTGTTTGACAAGGCCAAAAAGAATCATCCCTGCATCATCTTCATTGACGAGATTGACGCGGTGGGCCGCCAGAGAGGCGCTGGCCTGGGCGGCGGCCATGACGAGCGGGAGCAGACCTTGAACCAGCTGCTGGTGGAAATGGACGGTTTTGGCGCCAACGAGGGCGTGATTATGATTGCCGCCACCAACCGCCCGGATATTCTGGACCCCGCCCTGATGCGGCCGGGCCGCTTTGACCGCCAGGTCATGGTGGGCAGCCCGGACATTAAGGGCCGTGAAGAGATTCTGCGGGTCCATGCCAAGGGCAAGCCTTTGGCTCCCGATGTGGTGCTGGCTACCATTGCCAAGTCCACAGCGGGCTTTACCGGAGCGGACCTGGAGAACCTTTTAAACGAGGCCGCCCTGCTGGCCGCCCGGAAGAACCTAAAAGCCATTACTATGGTGGAGATTGAAGAGGCGACCATCAAAGTGGTGGTGGGCACGGAGAAAAAGAGCCGGGTTATGAGCGAGAAGGAGAAGAAGCTCACCGCCTATCACGAGGCGGGCCACGCCATCGCCTCCTATTACTGCAAAACCCAGGACCCCGTGCACCAGATCTCCATCATTCCCCGAGGCATGGCCGGAGGCTACACCATGCACCTGCCTACCGAGGACCGGTCCTACCGCTCCCGCAATGAGATGCGGGAGGAGCTGGTGGTGCTTTTGGGTGGACGGGTGGCCGAAGCTCTGGTGTTGGACGACATCTCCACCGGGGCTTCCAGCGACATTGAGCGGGCCACAAAAATTGCCCGGGCCATGGTGACCAAATATGGCATGAGCGAGAAGCTGGGGCCCATCACCTATGGCTCCGATGGTTCCAATCCCTTCTTGGGCAAGGAGATGGGGCACATCAGCAACTATTCGGAGCAGACCGCCTCAGAGATTGACGAGGAGATTCAAAAGCTGATTTCCACCGCCTACCAGCAGACGGAGATGATCCTGCGGGACCACATTGAAGAGCTGCACCGGTTGGCCGGGGTTCTGTACGAAAAGGAAAAGCTGGACGACAAGGAGTTCCAGCTGGTTATGGACGGGACGCTGCTGCCCGGCGCCTCTCCCGCCCCTGCTTTGGAGGAGGGTAAGGACGCGCCTGAGCCAGAGACGCAGGCGCTTGGTGAAGGCTCCGCGGAAAGTGGAGATTCCACCAGCGGCCCTTCCCAAGCCTCCCCCGAAAAGGACGAAAACGCTTAAAGGCGAACATTCTGCCACGCGAAAGGACCTGCCGTGATCCCACGGCAGGGCTTTTCTTGTGCCAAGCGCCGCGGGGATCTGCGTCCCGCCGGTCCTCTTTCAAAACGTCCTTTGTGTCCGGTATCTTTCGCGAGAAAGGAATTAGATTCATGCCAAAAAAGCCTGCATACGATAACGAAAGCATTCAAAGCCTTAAGGGCGCGGACCGGGTGCGCCTGCGCCCCGCTGTCATTTTTGGTTCCGACGGCATTGATGGCTGCCAGCACTCTGTGTTTGAAATTCTCTCCAACTCCATTGACGAGGCCCGAGAGGGCCGGGGCAGTGAAATTTCCGTCACCCGCTTTTTGGACCATTCAGTTCAAGTGGAGGACCACGGCAGCGGCATCCCTGTGGAATATAACGCCAGAGAGGAGCGCTACAACTGGGAGCTGGTATTCTGCGAGATGTACGCTGGCGGCAAGTACAACAACAGCTCTGGGGCAAACTACGAGTACTCTCTGGGGCTTAACGGCCTGGGCCTGTGCGCCACCCAGTACGCCGCCGAGTACATGGATGTGGACATCCGCCGGGACGGTTTCCGCTACACCCTGCGCTTTGAGCAGGGCGAGAACGTGGGTGGCCTGCAGAAGGAGCCCTACAAAAAAAAGGACACCGGCACTCTCATTAAGTGGAGGCCGGACATCCAGGTGTTCACGGACATTGACATTAGCGCCGAATACTACATGGATGTGCTCAAGCGCCAGGCAGTGGTCAACGCGGGAGTCACCTTCCACTTTTTTAATGAGACCGCCCCCGGCGTGTTTGAGCAGACAGATTTCTACTATGAAAACGGCATTTTGGACCATGCCCGGGAACTGGCTGGGGAGGACAGCCTGACCACCGTGCAGCTGTGGCAGAGTGAGAAACGGGTGAAGGACCGGGCGGACATGCCGGAGTACAACACCAAAATCAACGTGGCGGCCGCTTTCTCCAATCGGGTGCATGTGACCGAGTATTACCACAACTCCAGCTGGCTGGAGCACGGCGGCGCGCCGGACAAGGCTGTGCGAAGCGCCTTTGTCAGCCAGATTGACAGCTACCTAAAGCAAAACGGCAAGTACAACAAGTCGGAGAGCAAGATTACCTTTCAGGATGTGGAGGACTGCCTGATTATTGTTATCTCCTCCTTCTCGACCCAGACCTCCTACGAAAACCAGACAAAAAAGGCCATCACCAACAAGGGCATTCAAGAGGCCATGACCGAGATGCTCCGCCACAGCCTGGAGGTCTATTTCATCGAGAACCCCATGGACGCGGACAAAATTGCCGGGCAGGTGCTGGTCAACAAGCGCAGCCGGGAGGACGCGGAGAAAACCCGCCTCAACATTAAGACCAAGCTCACCGGTAAAATGGACATGGCCAACCGGGTGCAAAAGTTTGTGGACTGCCGCTCTAAGGACGTGAATGAGCGGGAGCTGTTTATCGTGGAGGGTGACTCGGCTTTGGGCTCGGTAAAACAGGCCCGGGACAGCAACTTTCAAGCGGTGATGCCCATTCGGGGTAAAATCCTCAACTGCCTAAAGGCTGACTATGACCGCATTTTCAAGTCGGACATTATTACAGACCTGATCCGGGTGCTGGGCTGCGGCGTCCAGGTGAAGACCAAGGCCAACAAAAACCTGGGCGTGTTTGATATCAACAACCTGCGGTGGAGCAAGATTATTTTCTGCACCGACGCGGACGTGGATGGCTTTCATATCCGCACCCAGCTTCTCACCATGGTCTACCGCCTTACCCCGGCTCTGTTGGAGGCCGGAAAGGTCTACATTGCCGAGTCTCCGCTGTATGAAATTACCGCCAAGGACGAGACCTATTTTGCCTATGACGAGGGGGAAAAGGCGGAGTTTCTAAAAAAGCTGGAGGGCCAAAAGTACACCATCCAGCGCTCCAAGGGCCTGGGCGAGAACGAGGCTGAAATGATGAGCCTGACCACCATGAACCCCAAAACCCGCCGCCTGATCAAGGTAAACCCTGGCGATGTGGAGGACGCGGCCCGCATGTTTGACGTGCTGCTGGGCGATGACCTGGCCAGCCGCAAGGACTACATCGCGGAGCACGGGGCGGAGTATACGGAAGACCTGGACTTGAGCTGACCCGGCGTGCCCGCTGAACGGTGGAGTGCTCGACAGACGGCGGGAGAACTATACCGGCAAAACCATGCTGTTGGCTTGCCATAGGGGCGTGTGCCGGGCGGTTCGCGGCCTATTTTGCGTTGGGACCTATGGGGAATTTTCCGCTATTCCCCGGAAAACAACGCGTTAGCGGAATATGATGGATAGCAGGTGAAAATATGGCAAAAAGAGAAAGAAAAGCTCCTAAGGGCCCCAAGGCAAAGGGATATATTGCCGGGGCCGGGGAGATTGTGGAGCAGGAGGTCGGCGACACCCTGCGGAAAAATTTTATGCCCTACGCCATGAGCGTCATTTTGAGCCGTGCTCTGCCGGAGATTGATGGGCTGAAGCCCTCCCAGCGCAAGCTGCTGTACACCATGTACAAAATGGGCCTGCTCACCTCTGGGCGCACCAAAAGCGCCAACATTGTGGGCCAAACCATGAAGCTGAATCCCCATGGCGACGGTCCCATTTATGACGCGATGGTGCGCCTCTCCCGGGGCTATGAGGCTTTGCTGCACCCCTATGTGGACAGCAAGGGCAACTTCGGCAAGGCCTACTCCCGGGACATGGCCTGGGCCGCCTCCCGCTACACGGAGGCCAAGCTGGACGGCATCTGCCGGGAGCTTTTCGGGGACATCGACAAGGACACCGTGGACTTTGTGGACAACTATGACAGTACCATGAAGGAGCCCGTGCTGCTGCCCACCTCTTTTCCCAGCATTTTGGTCAACCCCACCACCGGCATTGCCGTGGGCATGGCCTGCAACATCTGCTCCTTCAATTTGGCCGAGGTCTGCCGCACCGCCGTGGCTCTGATGCGGGACCCCCAGGCGGACCTGTTCCAAACCCTACAGGCTCCGGACTTTCCTGGCGGGGGGCAGCTGATCTTCGACCGGGCGCAGATGGAAAAGATTTACCACACCGGCCGGGGCAGCTTCCGGGTCCGCAGTAAGTACAGCTTTGATAAGGCCGCCAATTGCATTGACGTCACACAGATTCCTCCTTCCACCACAGTGGAAGTGATTGTGGAAAAAATCATCGAGCTGGCCAAACAGAACAAGCTGCGGGAAGTCGCCGATGTGCGGGACGAGACGGACCTGGAGGGCCTGAAAATCACCATTGACCTGAAGCGGGGCGTAGACCCAGACAAGCTCATGGCTAAACTCTTCAAGCTTACCACCCTGGAGGACAGCTTTGCCTGCAATTTCAATGTGTTGGTAGGCGGCGCGCCCCGGGTCATGGGCATTCGGGAGCTGCTGGAAGAGTGGACCGCCTTCCGGGTGGAGTGCATCCGCCGCCGCACCTACTTCGACCTGACCAAAAAGCGGGAAAAGCTTCACCTGCTGCGAGGCTTACAGGCCATTTTGCTGGACATTGACAAGGCCATTCACATTGTACGGGAGACCGCCGAAGAGGCTGAGGTGGTTCCCAACCTGATGATCGGCTTTGGCATTGACGAGACCCAGGCGGAGTATGTGGCCGAAATCCGCCTGCGGCATCTGAACCGGGAATACATCCTCAAGCGTACGGATGAGATTAACCAGCTGCTGGGGGATATTGAAGAATTGGAAGGCATTTTGGCCTCTAAGTCTAAAATCCAAACTCTTATCATTCATGAATTGGAGGATGTGGCTAAAAAGTACGGCCAGCCTCGCCGCACAATCCTTCTTTATGCGGATGAAATCTCCGATGTTGCCATCGTTGAGGAGGCTCCGGACTACCCGGTGCATTTATTCTTCACCCAGGAGGGGTATTTCAAAAAAATTACGCCCCAATCTCTGCGGATGAGCGGTGAGCAAAAATTGAAGGAAGGGGATGCCCTGGCCCAAACCGCTGAGGCCAGCAACAACACCGAGCTGTTGTTCTTCTCGGACCGCTGCCAGGTCTATAAGCAGCGGGGTGCTGACTTCGATGATGGCAAGGCCAGTGTGCTGGGGGACTATATCCCCGCCAAAGTGCAGATGGAAGAGGGCGAACGGGCCATTTACATGGCCTACACCCAGGACTTCTCCGGCTACCTGCTCTTCGTCTTTGAAAACGGCAAAGCCGCCAAGGTGGACATGAGCGCCTACCAGACTAAAACCAACCGGAAAAAGCTGATCAGCGCTTACAGCGATAAGTCTCCAATTGTGGCTGTCATTCAACTGTTTGAGGACGCGGAAGTCCTTCTGACCGCCAGCTCGGGACGGATGCTTCTCTTCCACACAGGGCTGATTGCCTCCAAATCCACCAAAAACACCCAGGGCGTTCAGGCCATGAGCTTGAAAAAGGGCCAGCGGGTTTTGTCCGCTGCTCTCTATCAAGAGGGCCAGCTGCAAAATCCAGCCCGCTACAAGAAAAAGCTCCCCGCTCTGGGCTCACTGCCAGATGACAGCGAGACTGGGCAGCAGTTAGAGATATGACCTTCTTACTTCATAGGGAAAGAGCCGCCAGTGTTATCTGGCGGCTCTTCTTAATTGACCAAAATCCCCTGTTCATCTCGCTGGACCAAAAAAAGTTGTTCCTCCCGCCCTGTCGTGGCGTTCACATAACTGAGTACCTCCCGCCCATCCGCAGAAGTACAGTGATACTCCCAGCACAGCAGCTCATCCAGGCCCGGTGTAGGAATCAACGCCAGAGAGGCGGACTCTACCGCCAGACGCGGATTAATGGCCCCTGCGCCTTCTTCCTGGGTCAGGCTGGGGCCTTTCAGCTGCCGTGCCTGGTGATTCATCCAATAGCCGGAAGCGTCCACCTCCACAGCTCCCCCCTCTTCCAGCTCAATGGTCACCTTCACCAAGTCCGGGTAGCAAATTACCTCCTGGCCATCGGGCGTTTGGTACAGGCTGTGAAAATTGATGGCGCAAAGATTGTCCGTCATGATATAGTAGCTCTCCCGCAGCTGAGAAAATCCCCAGCGGCTCAAATGTGTCTGGGCCGCTTCCAGAGCCGCCGGATAGGCCAGCTTTTTGCTCCCAGCTTGAGATGCCTGCTTATAATACACCAGGCGCCCTCCCTGTTTGCTGAGACTTAACATAGCGCTTCCACACCGGAATTGGTAGACAGGGAGCTGGCTTCCGCCCTCCGCCACAAACTCTAACTTCTCTTTGGGTACCTCTAAAATATGCGCCGCCTGCTCCTGGGCGGCTTCCTGGGTCACGCCCTCCACGGCCGCCAATGCAACAGGCTTCCGCTGAGAGATATGATCGGAAAATGGGCCATCATAAAGGAGCGTGGGGAAGTGGGTGAATTCCTGGGCCACTTGGTCCACGTCGTCATCCAGCACTGGAATTGCCTCAATGGCCTCCACATTGTTCAGAAGGCTCTCTGCTTGGGCAATATCCGCCTGTTCCGCTGTAAGGCGGGCCTGAATGCCATTCAGCGCTTCGGCCAGCTTCCGCGCGTACTGGCGGAGCGAGGAAATATTATCCGTCATGTTGGAACCCGTTGGCTTATTTTCTCCTTCCCGGTTCATGGCAAGGGCATAATCCCCCACTTGCGAGAGGAACCGGCTAATCCGCTCTGTCTTTTCTTGTGAAAAAGGCAGTACTGCCATGGCGGCCTTTGCGCCTCCGCTCTGCTCCAACAGTTTCGCCGTAACCTCGCTTTGAGTTTGCCCAGTCCCGGTAAAAAGCGCTTTCTCCAAGGTCTGGTCCATGCCGCTCACATAGCCCGTCATGTCTCCCAAAGCCCGGCGATAGACATATTCCAGGTCTCTTTGGCTAGCTTTTTGGGTTAGGTGGGCATCCAGCCAAAAGCCGGCCAGCAGGGCCACACAAGCTCCCAGAAGAGCCCGCCGCCGTATTCTACTTCTTCGTTTCACGGATTTCACCTCGTTCTTCCCTGTATGTCTTCAGACTGCTTTGCCTATAGTGTTCCAGATTTCCCACCAGTCATACAGAAAAAAAGAAAGCAAAAAGGGCGGATAAACCGCCCTTCTCGCTTTATGGGGTAATCATAAAATTTAGGTGAGTTGAAACCTTATTCAGTAGCTTCCGAATTCTCACCGTTGTTATCGGGAGTCTCGTCGGGCTCGGGAGTCTGGTCCGGATCAGGAGTGGCATCGGGATCGGGAGTCGCATCGGGATCAGGAGTTTCGTCCGGATCAGGAGTGGCATCGGGATCGGGTGTCTCGTCCGGGTCAGGAGTCTCATCCGGGTCAGGGGTCGGCTCGGGAGCAGGCTCATTGCCCTTGCCATCAACGAAGTAGCGAACCAGGATGCACGCACCCTCGGCACGGGTCAGGTCACGCTTGGGAGCAAAGGTATTGTTGCTCGCGTCGCCCTGCATGATGCCAGCCTCAACAACGGCATTCACGCCAGCGATAGCCCAGCCAGCGATCTGACCATTGTCAGAGAAGGAAGTGGCTTCCGTGTTCTCCAGGCTCAGACCAGCCACACGGGCCATGGTCAGAGCAGCTTCCTGACGGTTGATTGCACCGTTGGGATTGAACTTGCCATCGTTACCGATCATGATTTCCTTCTCGAAGGCATACTGAACGGCAGCGGAAACAGCGGCGTTGTTCATAGCGGTCACATCAGCGAAGTCGCAAGTGGGATACTCATCGATCAGCTTCTGATCCAGCTCGGCAGCGGTGCCGGTCTCACCCTCAGCGCGCAGGCCAGCACGGGCAACAACCAGTGCGAACTCATAGCGCTTCATGGTCTTGTTGGGGTAGAACATGTTGTCGGGACCACCCTGCATCAGACCATTCTCGAGAGCCTTGATCACTTCTTCACGCATGCTGCTGTGGACATCGTCGATATCCTTAGGCAGAGTGCTGGGCTCGGGAGAGGTGGTGGGCTCGGGAGAGGTGGTAGGCTCGGTGCTCGGGGTGGGAGTGGGCTCAATTACATCAGCGGACAGAGTGTAGGTAACCTCAGCGCCGCCATCTTCGGGAGCCACAACGATGGTGATGGGGTTCTCCAGGTTGTAGGTCCGATCCTCGTTGGGATCATAGGGATCACCAGCAACGGAAACGATCTTGGCCATCTCGGAAACCGCGATGGACAGGCGAACCGCGCTCATGATGGTGCCTTCGGGCATGTTAACAGTGATGTTGGTGCCATCAATCACGGCCTCGGTCTCATCGACCAGTACGCGGGTAACAGCAGCCTCAGAGCTGGCAGCACGAACCTGGACTTCCAGCTTGTAGGTGTTCAGGTTGTTGCGGGCCTCAGGATAGACACGGAGCTCGGCCTCGTGAGCCTTGATCAGACCCCACTGGGGATTGATGAAAGCGTCGTTTACGCCATTGCCCATGCCGGTAATCTGAGTCTCGCTACCGGTGTTAGCATTGCGGACATAGAGCTCGCCGCCCTTGACAAAGTAGGTCAGAGGCTCGCTGTTCATAGCGAACAGGTCCTGCTGCTGCTGAACCAGATCGGGAAGATCAAAGTTCTTCTTGTCGAAAGCAGTGTTCTGAGTACGGAAACCGAAAGCGGAGTCGCGCAGGGCATCAACCAGGACAGCGCCGTTGGAAGCGGTGAAGTCCAGAGTGAAGTCAGCGGAATCGTCGGAACGGTTGCCGATCCAGTTGTAGCTATAGGGAACGCTGATGGTAACGGTCTTGCGGCTCTGGTTCACAGAAGCCTGCACAGCGTTCTTCGCGTCAGAAGCCTTCACGCTGCTCAGCTGATCCGCAGTCTTGTCGGCCACGCGGCGCACGGTGATGTAGTAGATGGCGTCGGGCTCGTCAGTGGTGGGGTCAAAGTCAGGAGCAAGAGCGGTCTTGGGGCTGAAGGCATACAGGATGTTCGTATCGCTCACATTGGCGGCGATGAACTGGGTGCCGTTCCAAGCCTTCAGATCGGTAGCAGTGAAGGTGAAGCCCACGCTCTGCTTATTCTGAGTCAGAGTGCTCAGAGCCAGGCCAGTAGCAGCAGTGGTCAAATCAGCCTTGCGGTAAATCGCGGTGTCATCGTCGTTGGGGGTCACACTTGTGAAGACCAGGGTATCGAACGCAGCCGGATCCAGGAAGTTCTCGGGAGCTTCAATTACAATAGCCTTGGCCTTGCTGTTGTTGGGAACCGCAGCCTCGCTGGCCTTGTAGGTGTTCTTCTCGTTGACAGCGCCAACGTACTGGGCGTTGTCATAGTTGATCATGCCCGGGTTGGTAGCGGCTTCAGCAATGCCGTAGGGGTTGGCCCAGGAATTAGCAGCGGCCGCACCGGCGATAGCGGTAGCAATGCCGCCATAAAGGGTGGTGCCATTGGCCTTCACGATGATAGCGTTCTCTACGGTGTTGCCGCCATAGATCAGGTCCTCATCCACTGCGTTGGTGGCGTCACCGAAGGTCAGAGAAGCCTTGTCTTCCACAGTGGAGGAAGTAGTGCCAGCCTTGGTGAAGGAAATGGTGTAGGTCTTGGAGGGCACATTGGCCACAGGACGGCCATTCTTCACGGTGAAGTACAGCATGGACTCGATGGGATCATCGTCCACACCCTGTACGGTGTTCTTGTTCTTGAAGGTATAGTTGGCATTCCACCAGGAACCCAGGGTGGTAACGCCCTCTTCCAGCTCGGTGTACTTGCCACCGGCAGGATAGGTGCCGTTGTAACCGTCAGCGCCCCACTCGGACTGACCAACCTGAGCGGTGGTCTTGCCGTTCAGAGTGCCGCCGGGGGTAACCACAATGCCCTTGGGGCCATTCACGACCAGGTAAGAACCGGCCAGAGTGGAGTTCAGGACCTTTGCAGTCTCAGCAGGCGTGGCCAGAGTGGTCAACGCCAGGGTCTGAGCCAGGGACTCAGCAGTGGTCAGCCAAGTGCCCAGGCCATTATTAACCAGTGTCTGCATGTCGAAGCCAGCCCCACCGGTGAAGGTGATGGTGGCCACCGTATCGGTGCCAGCCTTAAGGTCGGTAGCAACCGCGTCAGTAGCCGCAGTTGCATTCACAACTGTGCCAGTGGCAACCACATAAGTGCCGTTGGCAGTCTTCCAAGTAGTGATCGTGGAATCCGTCTCCGTGGCAAAAGTCAGAGAAGCGGACAGTTCGATGGTAGCATCGGTGCGCTTCAGGCTCAGAGTGATGGTACGAGTACCAGCAGCAGTGAGAATATCGTCGGTCAGAGTCGCGTCACCAGTGATCAGGTCGGAATAGTGCTGGCCAATGGAGGTGGCAAGCGCAGCGGCATCCGCAAAGGTCAGAGCCGCAGTAATGCCGTCATCGCCAGCGCCGGTAGCGGCTTTAACCGTAGTGGTCATGCCAGTAGCGGTGGGAGTGCCAGTAACAACAACCGGACGAGCAGGAGTAGTCACCACGCTGGTGCTATCATACATGCTAGCAGGCAGCTCGAACTTCCAGTTGTTGTTGGTGGTGCTGTAGGTAGCGTCGTAACGGTCGAACTTCTTCTCCTTGGCGTTCCAGGTGTACAGGAACACGCCGCGGGTCTTGTCGGTCTGGCTAAAGATCTCCACGCCCATGTTCTGGTTGGGCTTGTTGATCCGGATGGTGTAATCCTTAGACTGAGTGCCGTTGGAAACGCGCAGAACAAACTCGTGGCCCTCAGTGTTGATGTTGGTGATAGAAGCCGAGCCGCTGGGCTTGGTGATGCGTCTGGCGGCGAGATTGTAGTTCATGACGTTGGCGATGGGGGTGACGGGGCTTACGGCCCAGTAGGTGTCAGAGCCAACCACGGAGGGGGCCTGAGCGGGAACCTCAACCTTGTCGCCAACTACCAGAGCGGAAATGCGGGCGGGATGCTGGCCGTCGCCGCTGGTGAACTTGAACTCGTTGTCCACGTCCACAACAACTACGTTTTTGCCATTCTCCTCAACGCTGATGTCCTTGCCCTCTTTCCAGATGGCCTTGTAGCCGTTGAGCTGCAGCTCCAGGAGCTGGGGTTCGCCAACCACAGAAGGCTTCTCGGTGGGATCGAGAACGATGCGGACATCCTTGTAGAACTCCTTGTCGTCGTTGTTATCCGCAGTGGGATTCACGTTGGCAGAGTTCTTCTCCATGTTGGCCTCGGTCTTGACAGACAGGTAGGTATCATAGATGCCGCCAGTCTGAGCGTCAAAGACGAAGCTGTTCTTCATGGAAGCAACCGGCTCGTCCTCGCTCCCGGCATTGGCCAGAGCATTATGGTTAGTGGCAGGAGCCCAAGGATCGGCATAAGAGCCGTCGGAAGTATGGGGATCCTCAACGCGGACCACGTTGGCGGGGGTGTCGAAGCCGATAACGCCGTGAACATTGACGCCAGTCAGAACCCCACTGGGAACCGGCACCACATAGGTAACCGTGTTGTCATCCGCGTCAGTGTAAACGTTGTTGGCCTCGTACTTAACCAGGCCGATGGTGACAGACACGTTCTCCAGTGCAGTCTCCTGCACGAAGTTTACGGTGTAGTTCTGGGTGCGGCCGTCACGGGCGGTTACAGTAACCTGGCCCTGCTTGCTGGTGGTGTTGTAGCTGTAGCCCACCATGGAGTAGCTGGCGGTGGGACGGAACACCTGGCTGACGATCTGGTCGTCCGCAGCGGGAGTGCCGGGAAGAGCATTGCCGCCGAACGCGGTGCCAAAGCCAGCGTCCTCAGCGTCAAAGCCCAGGGGCAGAGTGACGGTGATGGTCTGGGTAGCCGGATCGATGACGCCCTTGATGCCACGGAAGGCATAAGCGGTGCCGGTCAGCTGGAACGCAGTGTTGGCGCTCACAGAAGCAATGGTAATGTCATCGCTGGCAGCCTCGGTCTTAGCGGTGATGTCCAACTCGTAGGTGTACTCCTCGTAGTCTTCCTCACCCTTGGTGCCCTTGGTGAGGATGATCTCCACACCATAGGTAATGGTCTGAGTGGCCTCATCGTACTCCTTGACGATTTCAGCCTCCTTGGTCAGGTCCAGACGGTAGAAAGGCAGAGTAACCTCTACATCTCTCAGCGTCTTCATCTTGGCGGTGTAGCCGCCAAAGGGAACCCAGGCCACAGACACAGTGGTGGCGTCCTCCACGGTAGCCGTGAAGTTGCCATCCTTGTACTGTGCATTACGGTTGTTCACCGTAATGGTCGGCGCGGGCTTCTCAGGAGCCGGAGTCGGATCCGGTTCCGGAGTTGCATCCGTAGCCGCAGCACTGAGCGGAATCATTGCGACGACCATCAAGATGGCCAGGAGCATCGCAAGTGATTTCTTCAGAAACTTGCTTTTGTTCATTGATTTCAACCCTCTTAAATTTTAGATTCTCGACCGGCCTGATATGCCGCCGAGTGGAAGTTGAGTATATTCTAACGCCTCCTGTCCGAAAATGCAAGCCTTTTTTTCAACTTTTTTTCGCCTTTACATAATTTTTTGCTGTTCCGGGCAAACTATAGAATTTGGCGGTTTTCCGGGCTTTTTCGGCTCTTCGCTTGTCTATTTCACCCCAGCACCTTACTCTTTTACCACAGTTTACACTGGCGAGCTCTGGTTTTATTGGTAAAATCTTCCAAGTTTTTTGGCCGCCCGCGCCGCCGGTTTCCCGTTTTTTCCTCCTCTCTTTTTTTTAACTTCTTTCGTTTCCGGCGAAATTCAGCCCGCTTTTTCGTGCGTCTGCCTCTATTTTAGCACAAAAAGCGCTCGGGCACAAGTCCTATAGTAACCGCGCTTGAAAACCGGCAACTACCGGTTTTCAAGTGCGTCAACTATAAGACGTGTCCGCGCGCGGTTCTTCCCCTGTTTGGCCCTCCTTTTTTCCCCTGGCCAGGGCCCCGCCCAGCTTTGCCACCGGGTCCCGGCTGATTTCACAGCCATGCTCCCGGCAGAAGGCGAAGAGCACCGGGCTGGCTCCCAGGCAGGCTCCATACCGCGCCCCGGACCGGGCCAGCCGCCTGCGCATCCCCAGCCCGGCCCGCACCTGCAAAAAGTAGCGCCCCTGCCACCGGCACAAAGCCGAGGGGGCTTTTGGGGCCATGCGGTATATCTCCTCCACCGCCGAGCACAGGGCCGTGGGGCCGTCGAACCGGAACACCACCGGCTGCGGCGGCGTTTTCAGCCTCATCGCCAGCACCCCCTCCCATGCCTCTAGCTCATTTTATGCGGCTCCCGCCATCTTGTGCCTCCCGCCTCCGGCGGCGCACAGGCCGCGCGCTTTTTGGGGGCTGGGGAAGCGTTAAAAAGGCCCTCCGCCCGGCCAGCCGCGCGAAGAGCCCGCTCTTTTCAAGCTTATTTCCATCACAGCGCCATGCAGCGCATCTCCAAATAGGGGTCCTCCGCCTTAAACACCGAGGTGCCCGCCACTAAAATGTCCGCCCCCGCCGCTTTGCATAGGGGCGCGGTGTCCAGGTTTACGCCTCCGTCAACCTCCACCTTCACCCAAGGAAGACGCATTTTCAGCTCGATGACCTTGTGCAGAGGCTCCAGCAACATCTTCTGCCCTCCAAAGCCCGGCTCCACGGTCATAACTGTCACCTGCTCCAAGTCCTCTCCCCAAGAGCCAATGGCCGACACCGGGGTTTTGGGGCTTAGGGCCACTCCCGGCCGGGCCCCGCTGGCCTTGATGGCCGCGATAATCTCCTGGGGGGGCTCCCCGCATTCCGCGTGAAAGGTGATCCCGTCCGCCCCCGCCTTGCGGAATACGCTGATGTAAGGCAGCGGGTCTTCCATCATCAGGTGCACGTCAAAAAACAGGTCTGTCCGCCTCCGCAGAGCCTCCACCACCCCTGGCCCAATGCTCAGGTTGGGCACGAAGCGCCCGTCCATAATGTCTACATGGAGCATGTCCGCCCTCTTAATCCGCCGCAGCTCTCTGCCCAGTTCCGCAAAGTCCGCCGCCAGCAGGGATGGCGCTATATATACCATGTCTCTCTCCCCTTCCTTCCACATGTGGACCCGGCTTATTTCCGGCCCTGTGTACTGGCTTCTCGTTTCCCCTTTTTTCCCCTTCTTTTTCCATGGTTTTCCTATACTATATATAGTATACGCGTTTTCGCTCTTTTTCGGGCCTTCGGGCTCTTGTTTTTTTGAAGTAAGCTATGGCTTAAGGAACTTTCTGAAGAAAGTTCCTTAAGAATCCTCAAAGACTTTTCCTTCGTTGCGCTGTGCGGTATGCTTTTGGCTGAGTGCTCGTTTGGGGCTCCTTGTTTGTCTGCCTTCTAGGCTGGGTGCAAATCGGCTTAAGGAGCTTTCTGAAAGAAAGTTCCTTAAGAATCCTCAAAGACATTTCCTTCGTTGCACTGTGCGGTATGCTTTTGGCTGAGTGCTCGTTTGGGGCTCCTTGTTTGTCTGCCTTCTAGGCTGGGTGCAAATCGGCTTAAGGAGCTTTCTGAAAGAAAGTTCCTTAAGAATCCTCAAAGACATTTCCTTCGTTGCACTGTGCGGTATGCTTTTGGCTGAGTGCTCGTTTGGGGGCTCCTTGTTTGTCTGCCTTCTAGGCTGGGTGCAAATCGGCTTAAAGAGCTTTCTGAAGAAAGTTCCTTAAGAATCCTCAAAGACCTTTCCTTCGTTGCGCTGTGTGGTATGCTCTTGGCTGAGTGCTCGTTTGGGGGCTTCTTGTTTGTTTAGCCGCAGAGCAGCTGGGAGATTACCGTCATCACTGGAATAGTCAAAATAGAGAGCACCGTGGACACTGCCACCAGCTTGGAGGCCAGCTCCGAGTCCCGCTTGAACTGCACCGCGAACAGCACCGAGTTGGCCGCCACCGGCGCCGAGGCCTGAATCATGTTGCTTAAAAACAAGTCCTCCCTGGGCCGCAGAAGCAGGAGCATCAGCAGAAACACCCCTGGGCACAGCAGCAGCCGCAAAAAAGACGCCTTGTACACGCTGAAGTCGGAGATAAACGAATGCAGGTCTACCTTCGCAATGTAGCTGCCCACCACCAGCATAGCCAGGGGTGTGTTCAGGTCCGCCAGATAGCCTACCGGCTCGGCCAGAATCCCGGGCAGTTCCAGCCGGAGGAAGTAGAGGGGCAGGCCGAAGAGCAGGCCCACAATCCCTGGGTTCAGCAAAATGGTCTTTAGGTTCAGCTTGGCCCCGCCGCTCATCATACTGTAGCCATAGGTCCAGCAGAGGATGTTGAACACCACCACGCCAAAGGAGGCGTAAATCACCCCCGCGTCCCCCACAATGCCCTGCACCAGGGGGATGCCCATAAACCCGGTGTTGCTGAACAGCACGGAGAAACGCAGCACCTTCTGCCGCTCCGGCGGCTCCTTGCGAAAGGCCAGCAGGCTGATTCCCAGGGCCGCCGCCATCCACAAAGCGGGCAGGGCCATGGCCATCAGCAGCTCATAGGCCCCCAGTGTGCCCGTGTTGCCCAAAAAGGAGTTGACGATGACGCAGGGCGTAACCAGCTTGATCAGCAGGGTGGTCACTTCGGAAGCCCCCCGCTCGGTGAAAATGCCCCGCTTGGTGACAAAGTAGCCCACCACAATCAGGAGCATGATCACCGCGACTTTCCCAACAACGGTTCCCACGGCCTCCACTGCCATCACTCCTCTTTATCCTTCGAGGCGGCCTCCGCGGACTTTTTCCGGTACTCCTTTACAAAGGCCCACACCAGCACCGCCAAGGCCCCGCCGGTCAGGCACTTTAAGGCTATGCCCCAGCCGCCGCTGAACAGGTCCACCGCCGGCAGCAGCGCGTCGGCCACCCACCAGCAGCCCAGCACCAAAAAGAAAGCTCCGGCAAAAATGAAAATCTTATTCTCCTTGGACATGGAGAACATTAGAATGAGCCCCACGGCAAACCACAGGGCCGCGTAAAAAAACGGCATAAATTGTTCCATGCTCCGCCCCCCTTTTCTTCCTGTATTATAGCCTCTCCCGCGGGCAAATACAAGCCCAGGCTGGAATGAAACGGAAATAAAGGCAAAGCGCATAAGGTTTTTTGGGCGGCTGGCGGCAAGCTTTGTCAGTTTCGGCTGGGAAAGCCGGAAAGCCCCCGCCTCTGGGCGGAAAAACAGGAGGAGCCGCAGGGCATGAAAAAAACGGGGCAAAAGCCCCGCTTTTCGGAAGAACTTGCGCGCACCCCCGCGGTACAAGTTCTATATTTATGGCAGCAGATAGAGCACCATCTCCCGCCGGCCAATGATGCTGCATTCCTCCAAGGTGTCGTAACACAGGTCCGCGATGATGTCTCCCGCCATGCAGGCCCCGCCGGTGTCCCCGGCCACGCCGTACCCATATACCACGCTTCCGTCCGGCGAGGTTACATACATACGGGTGCCATAGGGAATCACATCCGGGTCCACCGCAATGACACCCCGTTCCGCGGTCAGCCCCACAGAGGTGGTGCCGCCGGGGATGCAGTAGGCGGTGCAGGTCCCCTCCATCATTTTGGCGTAGGAGACCTCTTGGCCCCAGGCGTCCGTAAAGGTGCCCACGCCTTCGTCAAAGCTGAAATCAAAGTTAGGCTTCCCGCCGGAGCTTCCCCCGCCCGAGCCGCTGGAGCCGCCGCTTCCAGAGGAATTGCCGCCAAAGCGGTGGCTGGTCAGGCTGCTGTCGCCCTTGTCGCCAATGACCTCCGCGTCCGCGTCAAAATCCAGCTGGGGCAGCTTGCCCGCGCCTGCCGCGCCGCTCCCCGTGCCCTGAACGATGATCTCATCCACAGGCTCTCGGGTAACCTCCTCGGAGACCAGCTTGCGGCTTTCCAGCTTTTCTTCCACATAAACCGCCTGGTATGTATAGGTTTTTTCCCCCTTAAGCCCAGCGGTCAGGGTGTTTTTCTCCCCCCGCTTCAGGTCCTTCGAGTAGGTGGTCTTGGTGCCGTAGTCCAGGGCCTCGGTCTCGGTCTCCTCCTTCACGCGCACCCGGGTCACGGTGATTTCCATGCCCTCCACAGGCCGGGCGGTGCGGCGCACGTTAAGGCGGTCGTGCTCGCCCAGGCCCACGCCGCACTGTTCCAGAGCATCCTCTACCGTGGCGGCGGAAACCGGGTATTCCTTGGTCCCGCTTTTGGTGGTCACTTGAATGCGCACCGCCCGCAGCACCTCAATCTCCATCCCGTCCGTCAAGGGCTGGTCCAGGCTGTAGTTGCAGCATTCGTCCTTGGCCAGCTTAACTCCCGCCTCTTTCAAGGCCTCCGACACATCGCCGCCCAGTATTTCCAGAGTCTGGGTCTTCCCGTTGGCCGTAAGCCGCACGGTATTCAGGCGGCTGATCTCCACGGTCAGGGCCGCCCCAATCACGGTCTCCGGGCTGGGGGCAATCTGGTCTCCGGCCTCCACGGACACCCCATTGGCGGCCAGGGCCTCTCCAATGGTGTCGCCCTTATAGGCGGTCAGTTGGGTGGTCTCTCCAGCCTGGCGCAGGTAAAGGTCCACGCCCCGGCGCAGGGTGATGGTGCTGGTATTCCAATCGGCCAGGGCCTCGTCCAAAGCGCCCAGGGGGGCCAAGCCCAGGCCCTCCGCCTTCTTCAAAATCGCGTCCACATCCCGCCGGCCGGTCCGCACCGAGTAACTCTGTCCGCCATCCACCACCCGGGCCCGCACCCCAGCGGCCAGCGAGGCCGCTGCCATGGCCGTAAACAGCAAAAACAGCGCCGCGCCCGCCGCTATCAGCAAAATCATGAGCTTCTGCCGGTTCCGGGGCCTTCCATATTGATTCCAAGCGCGCACAAAAACGCTCCTTTCCTTTGAGGGGTCTTGGTAACAGTATACTCAAAAGCGGGGGAGAAGTCAAGGCGGGAAGAATTGGGGGCGTGTCCCAACCGCAGAGATAGTCACCTATGTTCTCCCCGCCCCACAGGCGGGGGAACACGAAAAGGTCTCCGAAACGGTCGCTCCCAGAATTGGGGCTGTGGGTCTTATCGTTCACGCAGTTTAAAAGAGGTGATACCTCTTTCGAACCTGGCGGCGCGGGCGTGCCCGCGCCGCCCTGCTTGAAAATCAGGAAATACCGGTTTTCAAGTGCGTTTAACTAGCAGACCCGTACCCAGACCCGCATCTCTCCCGGGCCCCGGTTGGCCCAGGCATAGTAGGGCACAAACTTTAAGTCCGCCGGGGTTTCCTCCGGCCTTGCGTAGACTGTGTATAGGGGCGCGCCTGGCTCCGGCGGCTTTTGGCAAAAGCCGGGAAGGGTAATGGCCCTCATCTCCCGCCCGCCAATGGCAATGGGCTCCCGCTTGCCTTCCCCGAGCTTCGCGGCGTCCACCCGCAGAAGATGCAAGCCGCCCCCATTGTCCGCCTGCTCCAGGCAGTAGCACAGGGGCCCGCAGGTTACTGCCGCCAGCCCCAGGTTTTCCCGCACCAGGGGGCTGGCGCCATTCAGCCGGACCTCCATAGGGAAGTCCATCTGGATCTGGTCTCCCGTCCGCCACAGGCCGGTAAAATAGACGTATCCGTCTTTCTCCGTCCGCTCCGCGTGGGCCGGGGCGGTGAAAACCGGCGTTTCACACCAGCCGGGCTTGCGGAATGCCAGCGTATATTTGGCGGGCGCATCCGTCTCAACCTTCATTTTCGCTCCGCCCGTCCAGGGCAGGCCGCTTTCCACGGTCAGGCTCAGGCCCTGGCGGGTGGTCAGCCCGCCGCCTATGTAAAGATGCGTGAACAGGGTGGTCTCGTTTTCCGTAAAGGCATAGGCCCCCACCGAGCTTACGGTCCGGGCGATGTTGGGCGGGCAGCAGGCGCAGCCAAACCACTTCTGCCGCACCGGCTCCACATGGCGCAGCCGCTCGTCGGCCTTGCAGGCGGCGGGGTTCACCTCCAGGGGATTCACATAGAAAAAGCTCTTCCCGTCCAGGGCCATGCCCGCCAGCACCGTGTTGTAGAGGGCCAGCTCCATTACGTCCGCATATTGGGCCTTTGGCTGGATTTCCAGCATCCGCCGGGCAAAAAACGCCAGGGCAATGGCCGCGCAGGTCTCGGAGTAGGCCGCGTCGTTGGGCAGGTCGAAGGGGTAAGAGAAGGCCTCGCCGTGCACCGTGCCTCCTACGCCGCCGGTGATGTACAGCTTTTCTTTGACGATGCTGTTCCACAGCCGCTGGCAGGCGGCAAAGAGCGCCTCGTCCCCGGTCAGCCTGGCCACATCCGCCATGCCCGAGTAGAGGTAGCCCGCCCGCACCGCGTGGCCCACGGCCTCCTCCTGCTCCCGCACGGGCTTGTGGGCCTGATAATAGGCATAGCGCTCCTGGCCCCCGGTAGGCGCGGGCTTGCCCTCATATGCAGCCCGCTCCTTGTCCTCTTGCAAAAAGTAGTTGGGGGCCGTGCCCCGCTGGTCCAGGAAAAACTGGCTCAGCCTCCGGTAGCGCTCCTCGCCGGTGGCCTCATACAGCCTAGCCAGGGCCATTTCCGCAATCTCATGCCCGGGGTAGCCCTTGCGTTTCTCCGGCTCCGGGCCGAAGCGGGCGTCCACACAATCGGCAAACCGGCAGGCGGCGCGGAGCAGCTTATCCTTACCCGTGGCCTCATAGTAGGCCACGGCTCCCTCTACCAGATGGCCCAGGCAGTACAGCTCGTGGTGGTCCTTCAAGTTGGTAAAGGCCCGGTCCATGCCGTTGAGGATGTAATAGGTGTCCAAATAGCCGCTGTCGTGCTGGGCGGCGCAGATGGCCTCCACAGCCTCCTCCACTGTTGCCTCCAGCCGGGGGTCCGGGTGGTTGGCCAAAGAATAGGCCGCCGCCTCCACCCACTTGTAAAAGTCCGAGTCCTGGAACACAAAGCCATAAAACCGGTCCGGTTCCAAATGGGCCGGGTCCGGGGGCAGAGTCTCAAAGCCCCGGAAGCTGTAGCTGGGCTCCGCAAAGGCGGGGTTCTTCCGCTTCCGCTCCATCAGCCGGGCCGCCGCCCGGAAATTGTGCATGCAGTAGCTGGGGGCCGCGCCCTCCACCCGGTCGTTGAGAGCCTCCCACTGGTAGGGGATGACCTCCCGCCGGACGGTCTCCTGGGCGGCGTGCCAGAAGCCATCGGTAATCTTCACGTTTTTTAGGTTCAGCGGCCTGCTGAATTCTTCTTTTTTCATGGTTATTTCACCTCATATACCACGCAGCCATGGGGCGGCACGGGGGCGCTGAGCCGTCCGGCCTCTATGCTGGCGGGCGATTTGGTCCACAGTTCCCGGCCTTTGGTAACGCCGGGGAAGATTTCGGTTAAGTCCAGGCAAAGCTCCTGGGCCTCTTCCGCCAGATTAAAAAGCGCCGCGTACCGCTGGCCGGTCTTGTCATTTTCAGCTGTCCACAGCGCCTGGTTCCCGGTTCTCTCCCGCTGGCTGGGCCTGCACGCCGGGGGCAGCATGGCCAGCACCGCCCGGTTGGTCAGCAGGGCCAAGGTCGCCTGGTCCAGCTTGGTCAGCTCCGCGCCCAGCATCAGGGGGGAGCCGAACAGGCACCACAGGGTCATCATGGTCCGCTGCTCGTCCGGCGTAAGGCGGCTGTCCCATTCCCCCTTGCCAAAACCGCCGCCCAGCTTCCCCAGGGGCAGCATGTCGCAGTCCGGGTAGCAGCCGGGGGCAATGTGGTCCTGCCAAATTTCGCACCGGGGAAACATGGCCTTAAGCAGGGCCCAGTCGTCCCAAAGGTCGTCGGTGATGCGCCACATATTGGCGTACTTTTTATAGTGCCAGGCTTTTTGAATGATGGCCGGACCCGGGGACAGAGACAGCACCATGGGCCGCCCGGCTTTCTGGATGGCCCGGTGGAGCATCTCGATCTCGTGCTTTCGCTCATAGCCCTTTTCGCTGTGGTCCACCAGATTGTCCGTGTTGCAGATATCGTCGCATTTGATAAAGTCCACGCCCCAGTCCGCGTACAGCTGGATGATGGAATCGTAATAGGCCTGTCCCTCCGGGCAGTTCCGCACGCCATACATATCCGGGTTCCAGCGGCAGACCGAGTTGGGCTCGGCCACATGGTCCGCCGTGGTGTGGGTATGCAAAATCTTTGTGTGGCTATGGGCCGCCTGCCGGGGGATGCCCCGCATGATGTGGATGCCGAATTTCAGCCCCAGGCTGTGAATGTACTCCGCCAGGGGCTGGAAGCCAGCGCCCCCAGCCGAGGAGGGAAAGCGCTCCGGGTCTGGCAGCAGGCGGGAGTATGGGTCCATCTCCACCGGGGCGAAGGGGATGTACTGGTACTGGTCCCGCATGGACCCGGCCCCGTGGGCGTACCACTCAATGTCAATGACCACATACTCCCAGCCAAAGGGCAGCAGCTTCTCCGCCAGAACCTGGGCATTGGCCCGCACCTGGGCCTCGTTAACCGTGGTGTCGTAATAGTCGTAGCTGTTCCACCCCATAGGCGGGGTGGGCGCGAAGTGGTTTTTGTTCATGATGCTCCCTCCTTGCTCCACCTGCCCTGGGGACAGCTTTGGGCCGCCTTTGCCGCCCGCACCTCCGCAAAGCAGCCGCACTGGGCGCACATGCCGTTTTGCAGGTCCGGGCAGGCCCGGCACAGGGCCAGCCGCTCCTGGTACCCGGCCTGGCTGGCCTTTTGCTCTGGGGGCAGGTTTTCAATGTATTGATAAATGGACTTGAAGTATTCCCCGTCCAGCTCCCGCAGCAGGCAGCGCTTGCAGGGGGGCCGGTTCATCGAAGGGTAAACGCCGCCACGGAGCAGGGGGGCAGCACGGCCTGGAAGCCCTCTTCCACCTTTGCCGCGGCCAGGGCGGCGGGCTTCACAATCTCGCCCGCGCCAAAATCGTTAAAGGCCCCGCAGCCGCCGGTGAGCACCCGGCCCTCCACCTGGCTTAGCTGGCCCAGGCCAGCAAGGACGCAATCCAGCTGGGCCGGGCGTTTGTCGTCCAGATTGGCGGCGGTGACCAGCACGCCCTCCGGCCCCTGGCTGGCGGAAATGTGCAGGTTGGGCACCTGGTTTTCTCCCTCTCCGGTGAGGACGGTCTCTACATAGCTTTCCAGCTGCTTGGCTCCCTGGTGACCCTGGTACATCTCGAACACATGGTAGGTGGGCGTGCGCACCAGCTTGCTCCCCTCGGTGAGAAGGACCGCCTGGAGCACGTTTACCACCTGGGCAAGGTTGGCCATAACCACCGTATCGCAGTGGTTGTTGAAGATGTTTAGGTTAATGGCCGCCACCAACGCGTCCCGCATGGTGTTCTGCTGGTAGAGGAAGCCCGGGTTTGTTCCCGGCTCCACATCGTACCAGGTTCCCCACTCGTCCACGCAGAGGCCCACCTGCCGGCCGCCTTGGTACTGCCGGATGATGCGGCTGTGGTTCTCCACCAACTCCTCCATATAGAGGGTGTTGCGCAGGGTGCTGTAATACTCCTGCCGGGGAAAGCCCGTGGCGGCGCCCTTGTCGTTCCAGTCCTTGGTGCGGGGGCGGGTGTAGTAGTGCAGGCTCACCGCGTCAATGAGCCCACCCGCCTGCTCTACCACCGTCTTGGTCCAGTGGTAGTCGTCCACATTGGCTCCGGAGGCGATTTTGTAGATTTTGTGCTCGCTGTCGTAGTTCCGCAGGTAGGTGGCATATTGGCGGCACAGGTCCGCGTAAAACTCCGCCCGCATGCTGCCGCCGCAGCCCCAGGCCTCGTTGCCAATGCCCCAATATTTTACGTTCCAAGGGGCCTCCTGGCCGTTTTGGCGGCGCTCCCCGGCCATGGGGGACTGGCCCCCCATGTTGCAGTACTCCACCCAGTCCGAAAACTCCTGCACCGTGCCGCTGCCCACATTGCCGGAGATATACGGCTGGCAGCCCAGCTGGCGGCAGAGCTCCAAAAACTCATGGGTGCCGAAGCTGTTGTCCTCGGTGACACCGCCCCAGTTGGTGTTCACAATTTTCTTCCGGCTCTCCTGCGGCCCAATGCCGTCCCGCCAGTGGTAGGTGTCCGCAAAGCAGCCCCCCGGCCAGCGCAGCAGGGGGATGCCCATCTTTTTCAGGGCCTCCACCACATCGGCGCGCATGCCGTTTACATGGGGGATGTCCGAGTCCTGGCCCACATAGAGGCCGTTGTAGACGCACCGGCCCAGGTGCTCGGAAAAGTGGCCGTAAATGTTGGGGTTAATGGTCCCCTTCGATCGGTTTCCGTTGACAATTGCTTTAGCCATGGCAAAAGGCCTCCTTATTCTGCTTCAAATTCATCCCAGGCCATTCCCTCCCGAATCTCCTCGTAGGAATAGCCCCGCCGCTGCAAGGCGGCAAAGGCCCGGCGGCGCTGTTTTTCGTCCTCCCGCCAGCCGGAGTATTTGGTTTCCAGCACAGCCCGGACGTTCTCAGCCACCAGCCCGCCCTCGTCCCTCTGCCGGTACTCTTCCAGCAGCTCTTCAATCAGCTCCCCGTCAATGCCCTTGCGCCGGAGCTCCTGCTTCACCCGCAGGGGCCCCCAGCGCTTGCGCAAAAACATCTCCCGGGCGCGGTCACGGGCATAGGCCTGGTCGTCCACCAGACCCAGCTCCTCCATCTGTCCGGCAGCGGCCTCGGCGGCCTCCCAAGAGGCGGCGGTGCGGGCGATCTTCTCGGTCAGCTCCCGCTTGGAGTGATTCCTGTGCTCCAGTAAGTACAGGGCCTTTTCCTTGGCCCGCCGGGCATCCGAGTCCAAAATCAGCTGGTGCAGCTCCTCGTCGGAGATCTGGTCTCCAGGCCGCAGCCCGGCCCGCAAAAAAACCTCCCGGTCCAGCTTCACCGCCTCTTCCCCGTCCAGGTACAGCTGGACCAGCCCCTTGCGCCGGGGCTCGGCAGCGGTCAGCTCCATCAATCCACCTCAATGTCGATGGACGGGTCGTCCACCGGCGGCGCGGGCTTTTTGGGCGCGGAGGCCTCGGGGGGAGCCGCCGGGGGCTCTGCCGCGGCCTCCGCCGGACGGGCGGCCGCTCCCTTAGGCGCGGTTTTCGCGAACAGCTTGTCCACGTTCTCCCGCACCTTCTTTTCCACCTCGGCGGCTATTTCGGCGTTGTTGGCCAAAAAGTCCTTCACCTTGTCCCGGCCCTGGCCAATGCGCTCCCCGCTGTAAGAGAACCAGGAGCCGCTTTTCTGGATGATGTCCAGCTGCACGGCAATGTCCATGAGCTCACCGGTGCGGGAGATGCCCGTGCCGTACATCACGTCAAACTCAGCGGTGCGGAAGGGCGGGGCCACCTTGTTCTTTACCACCCGGGCCTTGGTGTGGGAGCCGATGATGTCCGTACCGCTCTTAATGGCCTCTCCCTTGCGCACATCAATGCGCACGGAAGAATAGAACTTCAGCGCCCGCCCGCCGGGGGTCACCTCCGGGTTGCCGTACATCACGCCCACCTTTTCCCGCAGCTGGTTGATGAAGATGGCCACGCAGTTGGACTTGGCGATGGCCCCGGCCAGCTTCCGCAGGGCCTGGCTCATCAGCCGGGCCTGCAGGCCCACATGGGTGTCGCCCATCTCCCCCTCAATCTCCGCCCGGGGCACCAGGGCCGCCACAGAGTCCACCACAATCACGTCAATGGCGTTGGAGCGCACCAAAGCCTCGGTGATCTCCAGGGCCTGTTCGCCGGTGTCTGGCTGCGAGACCAGCAGGCTTTCCACATCCACCCCCAGGTTAGCGGCATAAACCGGGTCCAGGGCGTGCTCCACATCGATGAAGGCCGCGTTGCCCCCCAGCTTCTGTCCCTCGGCCACGCAGTGCAGGGCCAGGGTGGTTTTGCCAGAAGATTCCGGGCCATAGATCTCCACAATCCGCCCCCGGGGCAGGCCGCCGATGCCCAGGGCCAGGTCCAGCGAGAGCGACCCGGTGGGAACGGCCTCCAGGTTCAGCTCGGAGTTCTGGCCCAGGCGCATCACCGCCCCCTCGCCAAACTGCTTCTTAATTTGCGTCAGCGCGGTTTCCAGGGCCTTGGCCTTGTCCTCGGGCCTGCCCTCCGCCCGGGTGCTGATGGGCGCTTGCTTCTTTTCCGCCATAAATATCCATCTTCCCTTCCCATGCGGGCCCTTATAGCAAACGCCCTTGAGCCGCGTTTCCTATGCCGGCCTGCGCAAAACTTCTAATTTTGGGTCCTCTGCTTATTATATAAGAAAAGCCCCGCAAAAGCAATAGCTTTCGGAGCTTTTCGAACAGATGTTTTTGCAATCCAGTTCCGGCCGCTACTGGTCCTCGCCGCCATGCAGAATCTCCCGCAGCAGCTCCACCGTGTCGTACTGGTGGGGGTCGCTGGCTGGGGGCGAGGCGGGCTGGGGGGCCGCAGGCCGGGGCGGCTGGGGCGGAGGCTCGTGAGTCATCGGTTCCTGGCTCATGGGCTCCAAAGGCTGAGGCCGTACCGGCCGGGGGGCGGGCCGCGTTGGCGCAGGGGCAGGCTCCGGGCGGGGCGGCTGGGCCATCTCCTCGGGCAAAACAAATTCCTCCGTGTACATAGAGGCCTGGGGCGGGGCCTGCCGGGCGGGCTGGGGCAGCTCAAACTCCTCTGTGTACATGCTGCCGTTTACCGGCACGGACAAAGCCTCAGGCTCTGGCCGGTGGAGCACCGGCGGGCGCTCCTCGTAACCGGGCTCATATTCATAGACCGGCTCCGGCGGCTGGGGCTCCCGGGGGCGGGGCGGTTGAGGACGCCGGGCGGCGGGGCGGCGGTTTTCGGCCTCATGAATCTCTTCAAAGATGCCATCCCGCTCATCCGTGTTCCGGCGGCCCCGGAAAATGAAGACCGCCAAGGTGATAAGGCCCAGAGAGCCCACGCCCACAAAACTGGCTCCGCCGTAAAAAAGCACCACGGACATGGAGTTGTTTTTCTGGGTTAAGCGGGCAAAGGTCCGGTAATTGGGCTCCGCGCTGCCAGGAACCGGGGTGGCGCTGGGCGCCGGGGTGGGGGTGGCGCTGCTGGGGCTGAAGCTGGGCTGGCGGATGGTGCCCCCTGTGCCCCCAGGCACCCGGGCGGGCGCGGAGCTTGCCTGACTGGAGCTGGTACCTCCGGTCTCTTCCGGCGGCGTCCAGGGCTCATCCGGTTCCTCCCACTCCCCTGGCTCAGAAGAGCTGGGGCCGTCTCCCGGCTCTGGGGTGGAATCCTCTCCCCCTGGTTCCGGCGTAGGCTCCCCGTCTCCTGGTTCCGGGGTGGGATCTTCCCCTCCCGGCTCCGGCGTGGGGTCTTCCCCGCCGGGTCCCGGCTCCTCGCCGCCGGGCTCGGAAGAGGGCGGCTCTTCCTCCGGGGGCTCCTCTGCCGGCGGTTCCTCGTCCCCGCTGGGGGCTATGTCAGAGTAGACCTCGTCTCCCCCTTCTTCCGCGGCGGCGGGCAGGGCCAGCATAGTCAGGCAAAACGCCGCCGCCATGGCCAGCAGCAGCCGCCGCAACATTTTTGCAGATGCGTTTTTTCTCATATCAAATATCAAGCCTCCGTTCTCCAGATCATGAGTCCATCTCATCCTTCCGCCTGAAAGCCGCGCACCCCCTCTTTCAGGCTCTCCGCGTCCAGGGGCTGCCCGTCCACAACCGTTTGCAGACCGCAGTCAAGAGAGATGACATAATAGCGGTCCTCTACCAATAGTATCCCCATAGCCACATCGGTCATACTTCCCACGGTCCAGTGGGCGCTGGTCAGGCCCAAAGCGCCGTTGTACCCGTCCTTGGGGTGCGCGTAAGCCTCTACCATCTGGGCATATATCCCCAGCGCGGCCTCCTAGCTCCGCTCCTGGTCCTCCAAGGGGCCGCTGGTAAAGCTTACGCCGTAAAATTCCCCCGCTGGAGCGGGCATAGAGCAGCCTCTGCTGAAAGTCCTGCCCTCCTATGCTCCGGGGGGACTCAGGCACCAAAGCATTCTGGGCGCAGCCGGTCAGGCACAGCAGGGCCAGCATTCATTTCATTCTACTGCCTTTCCAGGGGAAAACACCCTGTGGCTGGCGGAGCCGGGGCCCGCCTGTTTCGTTTAAAACGTCCCAATCCGTTCTTGCAGATACTGCTCCAGGCCCTCAATGGGCACCCGCTCCTGCCGCATGCTGTCCCGCTCGCGGACGGTAACGCAGTTGTCCGCCGTGGTCTTCTCATCCCCCACGGTCTGGAAGTCCACGGTTACGCAGAAGGGTGTGCCAATCTCGTCCTCCCGGCGGTAGCGCTTGCCAATGGAGCCTGTGTCATCAAAGTCGGCCATCATACAGCGGCTCACCTGGTCATAGACCTCCAAGGCCTTGGGGGAGAGCTTTTTGGACAGGGGCAGCACCGCCGCTTTATAGGGGGCCAGGGCGGGGCTGAGGCGCAGCACCACCCGGCTGTCGTTTTTCGCCTCGTCCAGCATCTCCACGTCATAGGCCTCGCACAGCAGGGCCAGCACCGTGCGGTCCAGGCCATAGGTGGACTCAATGATGTAGGGGATGAACTTCTCGTTGGTCTCCGGGTCCAGATAGTCCATCTTCTGGCCGCTGTACTCCTGGTGGCGGGTCAAATCAAAGTCTGTGCGGTTGTGGGTGCCGTTAATCTCCCCCCAGCCGAAGGGGAACTGGTACTCAATGTCGCAGGCGGCCTTGGCATAGTGGGCCAGCTTCTCGTGGTCGTGGAACCGGAGCTTCTCCCCCGGCAGGCCCAGGTCCTCAAAGAAGGTTCTGCCGTACTCCTTAAAGTAGGCGTACAGCTCCTCGTCGCTGCCCTCTTTGCAGAAGGTCTGGAACTCCATCTGCTCAAACTCAATGGTGCGGAAGGTAAAGTTGCCGGGGGTGATCTCGTTGCGGAAGGCCTTGCCGATCTGCCCAATGGAGAAGGGGAGCTTGGCCCGCATGGTGCGCTGCACATTGAGGAAGTTCACGTACTCGCCCTGGGCGTTCTCCGGGCGCAGGTAGATAACGGACTTGCTGTCATTGGTGACTCCCCGGAAGGTCTGGAACATCAGGTTAAACTCCCGGATGTCCGTAAAGTTATGCTTGCCGCAGTGGGGGCAGGGGATGCTGTGGTCCTTGATGTACTGGAACATCTCCTCCTTGGTCATGCCGTCCGCGTGGGCCTCCGGGTCAAAGGCGTCGATCAAGTTGTCGGCCCGGTGGCGCATCTTGCACTCCTTGCAGTCCAGCAGGGGGTCGGAGAAGCTCTGCACATGGCCGCTGGCCTCCCAGACTCTGGGGTGCATCAGAATGTCCGCGTCCACCTCATAGCTGTTGCGGCGCTCCTGGATGAAGCGCTTGCGCCAGGCGTCCTTCACATTGTTCTTCAGCCTTGCGCCCAAGGGGCCGTAGTCCCAGGTGTTGGCAAGGCCGCCGTATATTTCGCTGCCAGGGAAGATAAAGCCCCGGGTCTTGCACAGGTTGACAATCATGTCCATGGTCTTTTCACTGGTCTGCATTCTACAATTACATCCTTTCGCGTTTTGGGGATACGGTTCATAGAGGGCGCGGGGTTCCCGCTCCGCCGCCTCCGAAGAGGGTCATGCCCTTCGCTTCGGGAAAGCGCGGAACTTGTCCGGCCCAGGTTATCTGTCAAGCAACGCCTCTGCTCCGGGATTGCCCCAACCACAGAGATAATCATCTGTGTTCCCCTGCCCTACGGGCGGGGGGAACACGAAAAGCTCTCCGAAACGGACACTCCCCTCTGCTCCCTCCCCATGGGGCGCGTTTCGCCCTTCTGCTGTCATTTTATCAAATCTTGCGCCAGTTTGCAAGAAAAACCGTTCCCTTTTCCGCGGGTTTCTGCTATAATAAGGGCAGACAAGCTCAATCGCGCCCCAAACAGGAGGATTGCCGTGCGCATTTTAGGCATCGACCCCGGCTACGCCATTGTGGGCTATGGGGTCATCGACGCAAACAACGGAGCCTACCGCCCCCTGGAGTATGGGGCCGTTACCACCGCCCCCAACCCGGACTTTGGCCTGCGCCTCAAAGAAATCTACGAGGGCATGGTCCAGCTCCTTCAAGAGCACCGGCCCCAGGCGGCGGCTGTGGAAAAGCTCTTTTTCATCAACAACAAAACCACCGGCATCGGCGTGGCGGAGGCCCGGGGGGTCATTCTGCTGGCCCTCTCCCAAGCCGGGGTGCCCTTGTATGAATACAACCCCATGCAGGTCAAGCAGGCTGTCACCGGCTATGGCAAGGCCCAAAAGCACCAGGTGCAGGAGATGACCCGGCGGCTGCTGAAGCTCCCGGGCATCCCGAAGCCGGACGATGCGGCGGACGCCTTGGCCATGGCTATCTGCCACGGGCAGGCGGCGGGCTCGGACCTGCGGCGGGGGCTGATCCAGATTAAAGGAGGCGGTCCACATGTTTTATAGTTTGACCGGCGCCCTGGCCCACACGGAGCCGGGCGTGGCGGTCATTGATGTGGGAGGCGTGGCCTTTAAGTGCCTGACCTCCATGAGCACCTTGCGGGCCCTGCCCCGCACCGGCGGCCAGGCCACCCTTTATACCTATCTCAATGTGCGGGAGGACGCTTTGGACCTGTACGGCTTTTACACCCAAGGGGAGCTCAACTGCTATAAGCTGCTTACGGCCATCAGCGGCGTGGGTCCCAAGGCCGCCTTGTCCATTCTCTCGGAAATGGCCCCGGAAGACGTGGCCCTGGCGGCTGCGGCGGGGGACTCTAAGCGTTTTACCCGGGCCAACGGCGTGGGGCCCAAGCTGGCCCAGCGCATCGTGCTGGAGCTCAAGGACAAGGTGAAGGGCCTGAGCTTTGCCGGGCTGGACCTGGGCGATCTGCCCGCCGGGGCGCCCTCCGCCGCCGGAAACGCCGCCCAAGCCGCCGAGGCCCTGGTGACTCTGGGCTACTCCCCCTCCGAAGCCGCGGCCGCTGTGGCCCGCTTAGACTCCTCCCTGCCCGCCGAGGAGCTGATCCGGCTGGCGCTGAAAAGCTTTGGGAGTATGTAATGCGGAGCGGGGTCTCGCCTGCCGGCTCCATATGGAAAGCCTTTGATTTGTTACCTAGCTTACCGGCAAACCGCTTTTGTTTTCGATCATATTGATTCTATATTTGGAAAGGATGTTTTCTATGCCCCATGTTCTCACCACCGGCGAACTGCTCATCGACTTCTCTCCCGTAAAAGCGCCCGGCTTCCCCGGGGCCATTTATCCCAACCCCGGCGGGGCCCCGGCCAACGTGGCGGTCCAGCTGGCCCGCCTGGGCGTGTCCGCTGGGTTTATTGGCAAAGTGGGCGCGGACAGCTTCGGCGGCAGCCTGCGCCGCTGCCTGGAAGACAACCAGGTGGACGCCAGCGGCCTTGTCAGCGACCCGGACTACCGCACCACTTTGGCTTTTGTCCACCTGGACGAAAACGGCGACCGGAGCTTCACCTTCTACCGCAATCCCGGGGCGGACACCCAGCTGCGGCCGGAAGAAGTGGACCCTGCCGCCTTGGCGGACTGCAGGCTGCTGCACTTCGGCTCTTTGTCCCTTACCACCGAGCCCGGCAAGTCCACCACCCTGGGGCTGGTGAAGCAGGCCCGGGACCTGGGCAAGCTCATCTCCTACGACCCCAACTGGCGGCCTGTCCTCTGGCCCTCGGAAGAGGCGGGCGTGGCCGGAATGGCCCTGGGCCTGCCCCTGTGCCACCTGCTGAAAATCTCGGAGGAAGAGCTGGCTCTGCTCACCAGCACCGAGAGCATTGCCGAAGGCGTGCGCAAGCTCCACGCTCTGGGCGTGGTTTTGATTTTGGTCACCCTGGGGCCGGACGGCTGCGTCTCCTCCTACCATGGCCAGCTGCGGCATCACCCCACCTTTGACGTTACGGTGGCTGACACCACCGGCTCCGGAGACAGCTTCTGGGGGGCTTTCCTCTCCCAGCTGCTGCAAAACGGCATCGACGCGCCGGAAAAGCTGGAGGCCCTGGACCCCGAGGCCCTCTCCGGCTTCTGCCGCTTTGCCAACGCGGCGGGCTCCACCTGCGCGGCCAAGCCCGGCGGCATCCCTGCCATTGGCGACCGGCAGGCCATTCTGGACTGCTTGGAGCACACCCCGCAGCTGGAGACCGGCTTTCAGCTAAGCTGAGAAAGCCGCTTTTGCCGCCTTTTCCTTGCGCAACGGAAACCCTTTTAGTCGCAGCCTAAAAGCCCCCAAGCCCGCGCCTCTCCCCCTCCCCCAACGCGCAAACGTTTTTGAAGGTTCTTATTAAGCCGCCAAAGGCCCCAAAGGCCAAAAAGCCCCGTGCCGACAGATGGCGCGGGGCTTTTTGATTGCCTAGTGGGAGTTGGCTACGACCGGTTCGTCGTCCCAGTCCCGGAAGAGCAGGGCCAGGCACCACAGGGCGGAAATGCCCACCAGGGTGTAGATGATGCGGGCAAGGACCGCGGTTTGCCCGCCGCAAAGCCAGGCCACCAGGTCAAACCGGAAAATGCCCACCAGCCCCCAGTTCACACCGCCGATTACGGTAAGGGCTAAAGCGATACGGTCAATGATGTTCATAAAATGTCCCTCTTTCCCAATGGATTTTTTCACCGCCAAACCACGGGACCTCTGTGGAAGCTGTCCCTCGGTTGGCGCACCGGCAAGGCGCGCCGGGGCGGCTCATGAAATCAAACAATTTGCGCGGTTCATTCGGTTTGAAATTGTTTGATGAGTAGGGATCACGGGCTTCAAAGCCCTAGAGTCAGTCTTAAAACTTCGAAAAACTGTCTTTTTGTCCAGAGACAAACGGTTTCTGTGTTAAAAATCCTCGAAATACGAAAGTATTTCTTGCGGTTTTCGCCTTGAAACCGTCCGCCTTGAACAAAAATACTGGCTTTTCTCTGGTTTTAAAACAGACTCTAGCGATATTTTAAGCGGACACGGTAAAAAAATTCCCGGAATCTTTTGGGGGATTTTAAAATGTTACAAAAAAGAGGAACGGCCAAGCCCGCAGGCAAGCTGGCGGAAGCTTCTGGAACCCGTCTTCAAACGGTCCGCCCAAGGCTCGCTGTTGGGGCTGTTCTGGTTTATGGTTTCCTTCTGACGCTTTCTAAAAAGCTCTTTGCACAAAAAAGGACGGACGCTTGCGCGTTCCGTCCTTTTTCAACCAAAAACCGGTTTTATTTGCCTTGCTTTGCCTTTTCGTGGATCTGCCACATGCCAAACAGGTTCGGCGCAATGAACTGGGAGGAGAAGCAGCCTGCCGCTACGCCTACCATCATGGGCAGCGAGAAGGACACCACCGTGTTGATGGAGAACAGCGCCGCCACCGCCAGCACCACCACCAGCGCCAGGAAGGTGGTCAAAGAGGTCAGCAGGGTGCGGCCCAGGGTCTGGTTCATACTCAGGTTCATGTTTTCCGCAATGTCCGCCCGAGGCCCGGCCTTGCGCTTGTTCTCCCGCACCCGGTCGTAAATCACGATGGTGCTGTTCAGCGAATAGCCCAGCAGGGTCAGCACAACCGCGATAAAAATGTCGTTAATGGGCATGCCGAAGACAACAAATACGCAGAAAGCGATGATTACGTCATGCAGCAGCGCCACAATGGCTGTAAGGCCCGCGGAGAGGCCACCGATCTTCTTAAAGCGCAGGGCAATATACACCAGCAGCAGAATGGCTGTCAGCACAAAGCAGACCATGCACTTCTGGAAGAATTTCGCGCCCATGGTGGCGTCCACCGAGTTGGACTCCAAGAGGACGAAGTCAGCCTCCTCAAAGGCGGCGCTGAGGGTTTCGGCCACCTTGGCCTGCTCGTCGGGAGAAATGCTCTTGTTGCCCGCGAAGGAGATGGTCACCTGGTCCTTGCCGGTGCTCATGTCCTGGTTCAGGGAGACGGAGCTGTCCATGCCCAGCTGGCTGGACAGGGTGTTCTCAATGTCGCTGGCCGAGACAGCGCTGCCATCCACCGCATAGCGGATCATGGCGCCGCCGGCAAACTGGATGTCCAGCTTGGGCCCCATAATGACGCTGGCAATGAGCCCCACCACGATCACCGCGCCGGAAACCATATAATAGGTTTTGCGGTGGCCCAGGAAGTCGATCTTGCCGGACTTGCGGGGAGCCGCCCCCTCTTTGGCGCCGCCAAAGAGCCAGCGCTTGCGGAAGCACTTGAACTCCGCCAGGGAGAGAGTCATCAGCCGGGTGGCCAGCACGCCCATAATGAAGTTGGCAATGATGCCCACCAGCAGCGTGAAGCCAAAGGAGAAGATAGCGCCCGTAGTGGACTGGCCGAAGATCATGGACAAAATGTTGCTGGGGCCAAAGACCATCATCAGCATAATGGCCACAATGGCGGTGGTGATGTTTCCGTCAAAAATGGCCCAGAAGCTGCTCTGGAAGCCGTTTTTCAAGGCTCCATCCAGGGTTTTGCCATTGTTCAGCTCTTCCCGCACCCGGCTGGCGGTAATTACGTTGGCGTCCACGCCAATGCCGATGGAGAGGATCAGGCCCGCGATGCCGGGCAGGGTCATGGTAAAGGAATTCATGCTGGGCAGGAAGCCGGACACCGCCGCAAAGCAGATGCCCATCTGGCCCGCCAGGGTAATGACCGCCACCACGCCGGGCAGGCGGAACACAACGATCATCAGCAGGGCGATGAGGATAAAGGCGATCACGCCGGCCATCAGCATGGACTCCAAGGCCTGGCCGCCCAGGGTGGGAGCCAGGGAGTTGAAGTTGGAGGTGGTAAGGGCAAAGGGCAGAGCGCCCGCCTGGATCTGCGCCGCCAAAGTGGTGGCGCTCTCGCTGGTAAAGTTGCCTTCAATCACGCACTTGCCATCGCTGATCACCGCGTTGACCGTGGGGGCGGACAGGCGCACATCGTCCATCCAGATGGAGATGGTGCCGCCCACCAGCCGCTCGGTGGCCTCGGCAAATTTCTCTTTGCCTTCATCGCTGAATTCCAGCGACACCACATACTGGGCCGCCCCAGTGGTCTGGTCCTGGTTTACGGCGGGCTCGGCCTTCACCACGTCAGAGCCCTCCAAAATAATGGCGTCCGCTGTGGTCCCCTTGGGCGTTTTGTAGACCTCGTTGCCATTTTCATCGTAGTCCATGGTCTCATACTCGCCGCCCTCCCGGAAGCTGAGCATGGCCGTGGCGGAAAGCTCGTTAATGGCCTTCTCCGGGTCAAAGTCCGTCTCGTCGGACTTCCAGGGGAAGCGCACGATGATCCGGTTGTTGGCCTCGTCGGTGTAGAGCTCATAGTCGGTGATGTTCTGGGAGACCATGCGGGTCTCAATAATCTGCTTGGCCGATTCCAGCTCGGCGCTGGTGGCCTTCACCCCGTCCGCCGGGCTGAAGGTGGCCTCCACGCCGCCCCGGATGTCAATGCCCCAGCGGATGTCGCCGGCCCCTTTGATATAGGTCAGCTTAAAGTCGCCGTTCTGTCCATATACGCCGAACAGGGAGGTATAGACCAAAGCGGCAATGAGAATCAGCACGATAAAGAATACAGGTTTTTTTACACGCCTCATGTTTGCGCTCAGCTTCCTTTCTCGCGGGGCCCAGCACTCCTTCGCGGGTCCTCGCGAAACAAAATCTGCGGTCCAGGGGACCGGAAAACAGCCTGCGGCTCCGGAACAGGCTTCCGGGCCTACCGCCGCCTGAAGCTTCGGCATATTTGCCAATTTGCCAAAGCCGGGCATAAAATTTATAGTTACAGGGACGAAATCCCTATACACACAAAACAGGGCAGTTGAGACACTACCCTGTGATGCGTCATGTTAGAGCCCGCGCCAAAGCCAGGAAAAACCGCGCCTTTTTTGGCTGGGCCACAGCTCTTACTCCTCCTCGGGAGCCTCGGTGGAGTAGACGGTCTCGTTCTCGGGGGCTCCGGCCGCCGCCGCGTCCGCCTCGGCCTGCTCTTCTTCCAGCAGCACCCGAATGGACAGGGACACCCGGTGGCGCTCCAAATCCACATCGGTGATCTTCACCTTTACCACATCGCCCACCTTCAGCACATCCTGGGGCTTTTCAATGCGGTGGTCCGCAATCTGAGAAATATGGATCAGGCCGTCAATGCCGGGAATCACGCTGGCAAACGCGCCAAAAGCGGTCATGCCCACAACCTTGGCCTCGCACACAGTGCCCACGGGATACTCCCGCTCCAGCTTCACCCAGGGGTTGTCCTCCGGGCGGCGGTAGCCCAGGGAGATTTTGCCGGTCTCCTTGTCCAGGCCCTTTACGTACACGTCTACCGTGTCGCCTACCTTAACCACCTCGCTGGGGTGCTTCACCCGGTTCCAGCTGAGTTCGGAGATATGAATCATACCGTCCACGCCGCCCAAGTCCACAAAAGCGCCGAAGTTGGTGAGGGACTTCACCTTGCCGGTGTAGGCCTGGCCCTCTTCCACCTGCTCCCAGAACTTCTCCTGGGCGGCCTTGCGCTCTTCCCGCAGGACGCTGCGGATGGAGCCCACGGCCCGGTGCCGCTGGCGGTTGACCTCAATAATCCGGAAGCGGACCTCCTTGCCCTGCAGGCTTTCCAGCTCCTCGCCCCGGGTCGCGGTGGCCTGAGAGGCGGGCACAAACACCCGCAGCGCGTTGTGCAAAACAATTACGCCGCCCTTAACCACCTCAATGACCTTGCCTTCCAGAATGTCGCCGTTCTCCTGGGCCTCTTGGATGACGTCCCAGCCCTTCATGGCGTCCACCCGGCGCTTGGAGAGCATAATGGTGCCCTCCTGGTCGTTGGTCTTCATAATCAGCAGCTCCACCTCGTCGCCGATTTTGAGCACGTCTTCCGGCTTGACGGAGGGGTCGCTGGAAAGCTCGGCGGCGGGGATGAACCCGGCCTGCTTGCGGCCCACGTCCACATAGACCTCGGTGGGGGAGATGCCTACGACTACGCCGTGTACCTTTTCGTCTGTATTCATGCTCTTGAGCGATTCCTCAAGCATCTCCTCAAAATTCTGTTCCGTGCTGTTGATTTCAGCCATGGTATCTAGTACCTCCTTAATTATGCTTGCCGGGGTCGAAGCCCCGGCGGTGATGCCAACGCTCAGGCCGGCGGAAAAAGCGGGCAGCTCGTCCGCCCTTTCAATGAGGTACGTTTCACACTCCTCCGCGCAGATATCGCGGAGCTTGGCCGTATTCGAACTGTCCCGGCCCCCAACGACCACCATCCGGTCGCATTGGCGGGCCAGGTCCAGCGCCTCTTTCTGCCGTTTCGCTGTTGCATTACATATTGTATCAAAAACCGCGGCGTTTGTACATACTTTTTTCAGAGTTTCCGCGCATTTTTGCCAGTAAATTTTATGAAAGGTTGTCTGCGCCGCCGCTGTTACAGGCGCTGTGCGCAGTTCTGGGTGGGTTTTTAGCAGATCTTGTAGCTCCTCCTCTCCCTCACACACAAAATATGGGCCAGCGCAGTGGCTGACGATTCCCCGCACCTCTGGGTGCCCCGGATCGCCGAACAGGAGAAAAATCCTTCCCTGGGCTCCGGCCTCCCTGGCTAACACGTGAATTTTTTTCACATTAGGGCAAGTGGCGTCCACATACCGCAGCCCAAGAGCGCGGACCTCTTCCTCAATTTCCCGGGGAACCCCGTGGGAGCGCAAAACCAGCGCCGCCCCTGGGGGCGTTTGGGCGGGAGACTCCACCACCCGCGCGCCCCGTGCCTCCAGATGGGCCACCAGCCGGGCGTTGTGCAAAATGGGGCCCAATGTGGCGGCCCGCTCTCCCCGGTCCAACAGCGCCTGGACCATATCCACCGCCCGCTTGGCTCCGAAGCAGAACCCAGCGGTTTTTGCCAGCTTGACCGTAACCAAAGCGGCACTTCCTTTCAAAAAAAGTAGGAGCAGTTCAGCAAATCAAAACCAGCCGCCTCAAAGCCATCTTAGTCTGAGCCAGCCTCAGCCCTTTGCGTCTTCGTTTGGGAGGCTGCTTGTCATTTCTGTTTTCTGAGGCTTCTCCGCCGCCTCCTGCTTTTGAGAGGGCAGGCCCAGCTCCTTTAGGGTCTCCTCCCGCAGGGCGCTGATCTCTTCCATAATCACCCGGCTGGCCCGGCGCAGCTGCATGCTGGAATCATCGGGAATGGCCAGCCGCTGGGCCGCAATGGGCGGGCCAAAGCTGACAATGGTGCGCTTAAAGGCCTTGGGTATGCCCCCGTCCCCTGTGGTGATGCACACCGGCACCACGGGGGCCTTTGTGCGGTAGGCCAGCAGAGCCGCGCCGGTCTTGGGCCGTTGAAGCCGCCCATCTTTCGAGCGGGTGCCCTCAATGAACACGCCCACAATGGCGTTCTCATCCAGCAGCTCATAGGCGTCGGCCAAAGCATCCGCCCCGCCGCTGCCCCGCCGGACGGGAAAAGCCCCCAATCTCCGGAGCAGCCCCCCCAGAAACCGGCTTTGAAACAGTTCCTCCTTGGCCATATAGAAGACCTGGCGCAGCTGGGACACGCCCAAAATAACCGGGTCCCGCTTGGCCAGATGATTGCTGCATAAGAGCACGGGGCCTGCCTTTGGAATGTTTTCCCTCCCACGCACCGAGATGCGGAAGACCGGGTAGTAGAACAGCGCCAGCAGCGTCTGGCCAATGGCATAGAGCACGGTTTTTCGTTTGACTCCTGTTCGTTTCGGCACGCTCTTCATCCTTTCCCACCGGCCGGCTCCATCCGGGCCCGGGCCAGTTCCGCAATTTTCTCCACCACCTGGTCAAAAGAGAGCCCGGTGGTGTCCAGCCGCAGGGCGTCCGGCGCAACCGCGTCCAGCTGCTCCGCATCCTGCCGGTCCCGCTGAACGACCTCCTTGAGGACCTGCTCAAACTCCGCTGGCTGGCCCGCCTCTTCCAGCTGCAAGGTCCGCCGCCGGGCCCGCTCCTCCGCTGTGGCCGTGAGGAAAACCTTTAGCTGGGCCTCCGGCAGAATCACCGTGCCAATGTCCCGGCCGTCCATCACCACATGGGCCCGCTGGGCCAAGCCCCGCTGCAGGTCCAGCAAAAAAGCCCTCGCCTGAGGGATGTGGGCCACCCACCGGGAGGCCGCCATGGAGACCTCCTGGGTCCGGATGGCCTCGGACACATCCCGCCCGGCCAGCAGCGTCCGCTGGCCCTGGGGGCCGTATTCCAGGCTGATTTCCACCTGGGGCAGCCGGGCGGTAACCGCCGCCGGGTCCTCCAGGTCCGCGCCGCTTTCTATCATATAGAGAGCGATGGTCCGGTAGAGCGCGCCGGTATCCACATAGGTGAACCCCAAAGCCCTGGCCACCGCCTTGGCCACGCTGGATTTTCCCGCACCAGCGGGGCCGTCTATGGCAATTGCAAACATGCTTCTTCTCCCTTCTCAATTTCCCAAAACACAACCGCGGTACCCATTCTTTTTTAGAGACGGTCATTTACCCTTGCCGCAGCTTCTCATACTCCTCCCGCAGCAGCCGGTATTCCAGCCGGGTCTTCATCTCTCCCTCATGCCAGGTCCAGCCTGGGCGCTCCGCCTCTTTTATCATGCCGCATTTCTCCATAATCCGCCGGGAGCCCTGGTTCTCCGCCAGGCACCCGGTAGAGAGCCGGTACACCCCGTCCTCCTCAAAGGCGAAGCGGATAATCTCCCTCATGGCCTCGGTGCCGTAGCCCTGGCCCCAGAACGCCGGGAAGTAAAAGTACCCCGCATGGACCAGCTTGCCCACTGGGGTCCGGCCCGCTACCGTGTAGCCCGCCGAGCCCAGCTGCCTGCCGCTTTCCTTGTCCTCGACCCGCAGAAAATAGAACGTCCGGTCCGGCTTTTTCGCGTCCGCCAGCACCTGGGCAAATTCTCTGGCCGACTCCTCCCGGCTGTGCACCATAATGTCCCGCTGATAGCGGCGCATGGTACCCGGGTCGCTTTTCAGCTGGTAATATTCTTCCTCGTCCGCCGGGATATAATCCCGCAGAATCAGCCGGGGGGCCTCCAGACGAATCATACTCGGCTTCCGGCCTAAAAATTCGTCAATCCGGGCAATATCCGCCCAGTCCTTTTCCCGGCCCAGGGCCTCCTTCTGCCTACGGACGCTGAGAAGGCTGGCGGTCCGCAGCCCCAGGTGCTCCACCACCTCTTCGGTCTCCCAGTCTTCCAGAACCTCCACCTGCTGGTTGAGGGTAAAAATCCGGGTTCCGTCCAAACCGTCGCGGGTAAAGGGCAGGCCCCGGGCTTCCAGCCGGTCCGCCAGCTCCCGGGTGCAGATCAGGTCCACATCCCGGGGGGCCTCCTTTACGCCATAGAGCACCAGCGCCGCGCCGGAGGTAATCCAGCAGTCCTCCCCGCCAAAAAAGTCCAGCCCCCGCACAATGGCCAGAATATCCTCCCGCCGGAGCCGTGGTTCCTCCATAAACATTCCCCTCTCTACTTGTTTTCTTGCGCCAGGGCCCGGGCCATGCTCTCTCCCGCCAAACGGCCCGTGGAAAAAGCGATCTGCAAATTATAGCCTCCGGTGGGCGCGTCCACGTCCAGCATTTCTCCGGCAAAGTAAAGGCCCTTCACCAGCTTGGACTCCATGGTCCGGGGATTTACCTCGCCCAGGCGCACCCCGCCCGCGGTGACGATGGCCTCTTCCAGGGAGCGGAAGCCTTGAATCTCCACGGTAAAGTCCTTTAAAAGAGCCAGCAGCTTCTGCCTCTGCTCCCGGGTTACGGCGTTGCATTGGGTCCCGCCGGGTATGCCGCTGCGCTCCACGGCCACAGGGATCAGCTTTTGGGGCAGCAGCCGGTCCAGGGCATTGGCAAAGTGGCGGTTTTTGTTCTCTTCCAGGTCCCGCAGCAGGCGGGCGTCCAGCTGGGACTGGTCCAGGGCGGGCTTTAGGTCCATGTGCACGGTGTAGCGCCCAGGCTCCATGGGCCGCATATGGGAGGACGCGCTAAGAATGGTTGGACCGGACAGGCCGAAGTGGGTAAAAAGCAGTTCTCCAAAGTCCGTGTAAACGGGCTTTTTCTTCCCGGCGGCGGTGACCTTCACCCCGCAGTTCCGCAGGGAGAGGCCCATGAGCTGTTGGCACCAGCGCCCAGCCTCCACCAAAGGAACCAGAGCCGGGGCAATGGGGGCGATGCTGTGCCCCGCGCCCTGGGCCAGCCGGTAGCCGGAACCATCGGAGCCTGTGCCTGGGTAGGAGGCCCCGCCGCAGGCCAGCAGCACGGCCTGGGCCCGGTATTCTTTCCCCGCCGCTACCCCCACCGCGCGGCCCTCTTCCACCAGCACCCGGGACACAGCCTCCCGGTACACCTGGGCTTTCCCGGCCCAGCGGGCCAGGGCCTCCGCAATATCCCCAGCCTTGTCCGACTGGGGAAACACCCGGCGTCCCCGCTCGGTTTTCAGGGGTACGCCCAGGCCCTCAAAAAAGGCCATGACCTCTTCCGGTGGGAAAGCGTATAGGGCTGTGTACAGGAACTTTCCTCCCTGCGCCGCGGCCGCCACCTCTTGGGGCGTACAGTGGTTGGTTACATTGCAGCGGCCCTTGCCGGTGATGCGCACCTTGCGCCCCAACTGCCGGTTTTTCTCAAAAAGGACCACTGGCACGCCCTGGGCGGTCAACGCTCCGGCGGCCAGCAGCCCCGCCGCTCCGCCGCCCACTATAATGGCCCCGTTCAAGCCTCCTCCACCTTTTCGTACACCCCGTACTCGTCCCAAATGGATTCAATGGTCTGGAGGGACTGGGAAACCTCGGCCTTTTTCCGAATGGCCACGGTGACAATCAGGGCGTTAATCAGGCTTAGGGGGCCCACCAAAGAGTCCACAAAGGACACCATGTCACTGCGGGCCAGCAGCAGATGAGAGGCTCCCTGGGCCAGGGGCGAGAGGGAGCTGTCTGTAATGGCAATGGCGGTCATGCCTCGGGAGGAGGCGTATTTTAAGGCCTTGGCGGCCTTTTTGGAGTAGCGGGGGAAGCTGATGGCAATGATAGCGTCGCCGGGACCGGCCCGGAGCATCTGCTGCAAAATCAGCGCCTCGCTGGTGGCCTCAATGAGCTGGACCGTGTCAAAAATAAGCCGCAGGTAGTGGGCCAAAAAGGTTGCCAAAGCCAGGGAGCTGCCCGCGCCCAGCACAAAGACCCGTTTGGCGCCCACTAAAGCGTCCACCGCCTGATAAAAGGCGGGCTCGTCCATATTCTCCCGGGTGCGGCGGAGGATGTCAATATCCTGGCCCAAGGCGGCGTCCAGCAGTTTTTCCGGGGGAATATTCCGGGAAGTCATCTCCAGGCGCTGAACGCTGGTGAGCTTGTTGCGGATCATCTCCTGGACCGCCTGCTGCATGGCGGGGTAGCCGGAGTAGCCGATCTCGGTGGCAAAGCGGACCACAGTAGACTCGCTGACCCCCACGGTAGCGCCCAGGCGGGAGGCGGTCATAAAGGCCACCTGGTCCGGGTGGTCCTGCAAATACTTGGCTATGGCCCGCTGGCTTTTGGAAAACCCCCTCCGGCTTCGCTGAATCCTTTGGGAAAGCTGGTCGTTCATGTTGCGGATCTTCCTCTCAAAAGACATTAATAGTTTTATTTTACGTCTTTTCGGGGAGAAAATCAAGGGAAAAAATAAATTAGGGGGCACGAAGGGCGTTCCGCCCATGGGCGCTCTTGCGCACAGCCCCAACGGCCGCAGATTTCCGTTGTGCCGGGGGCCGCCCTGCCGGCCTCCATAAGCGGGGGCCAGGCCGCTGTTTTTGCCGCGCCCACGCAAAAAGAGCCCCCGCTTCCGCGAAGGCTCTCACCGGTGAAACATTCTCCCCAGCTTTCCATAAAACCGCCGGTAATACTGTCCAATCAAGCCCGCCAGCACATAGTCGTACAACACAAACACCAGGTTTGCCAGGGCCAGCAGCACCACCGGGCCCCAGCCTCCCAGCAGCGGGAACTCCTCGAAGGGGATGCCCAGCACATAAATGGTCAGCAGCCCTTCGGCTATGGCGGCGGCGTTGAAGATCAGCAGCTTCGCTCCCCAGAGCAGAATCCGGCTCTTGATTTTGCTTATCACCGCGAACAGCGCCGGGTAATAGCCAAAAAACAGCACATAAATTAGTGCCGCCTCCCGGTCCGGGGCCAAAAGCAACACCAAAACAGCCGCGGCCCCATAGGCCCCAAAGGCATGGCTCAGCCCAGCCTCCGCCACAATGGGAATTAACAAACACCCTGCCACGGCCGGTATGGCAACAGAGGCCACCGAGACCAGCCCCTCAAAGAGCATCAGCACCACGGTAAGGGCCGCCGCCACCCCGCACAGGGCCACTTTCATCGAGTTCTTCACATTCTCCGCCTTCCCTTTCAGAAGTCACCCCCCGGCGCGAAGGGGTGTGTCCCAACTACAGATGATTATCTCTGTGTTCCCCCGCCCTACGGGCGGGGGAACACGAAAAGCTCTCCGAAACGGACACTCCCGGCGCGAAGAGGCCGGAAAAGCTGTGGAATACCTGCAGAGCCGCCTTAGCAGCAGCGAATCAAATCGCCGCCCATGCACTCGCAGCAGCAGTCCGCCAGCAAAAGCCCCGAGCACATGTCGCAGGTGTTGCAGCTGCCGTTCATGCTCTGGTTGGGGTTGTAGCCGCCGTACATGCCCCCCCGCTGGTTCATGGCCTGATTCAAGGCCGCGCTGTATTCCCCGTTGCCCGGGTCCAGTTGGCAGGCCCGGGAGAAGTGGTCCTTGGCCTCCTCCAGCCAGCCCCGGCGGTACAGCACCGAGCCTTTGAGAAAATACCACTCCGCGTTGCGCCGCTCCGGCGGCACCCCGTTTAAAATCTGCTCCGCGTCCGCGATGCGCCCAGACATAATCAGGCTGCGCACGTCGCTGAACCCGGAGTTCCGGTTTCCCCCCACCGGGTTCTGGGCCCCGTTGTAGTAGCCGCCGCCTCCCCGCCGCTGGGCGGTCACGGTGTCATAGGCCTCGTTGATTTCCTTCATCTTCTCGTCCGCCAGGTCCTTTAGGGGGCTCTCGGCGTACTGGTCCGGGTGGTACTTTTTCGCCAGCTTGCGGTACGCGTCCTTAATCTCCTCGTCCGACGCGGAAGGCTGCACGCCCAATACCTTATACGGATCCGTCATTCCCAAACACTTTCCTTTCTTCTCGTAGCCTTCTCTCGCGGAGGGTCACAGCTTTTCCAGTTCCCGCCGGGGCTTTTCTTTCACATGTAAAAACAAAATCTCCCGCTGCACCTCCGCCAGCCCCTTCTCCGCCACATTGCGCACAATGGGCCCGAAGTTTTCCAGTTCCAGCAGGTTTGCCGCCAGCGCCGCCTGGGCCGCCGTGGCGTTCAGGGCCTCGTTGCAGGCGGTTTCCGCCGCCTGGCGCTCCTCGGGGGCCAGCTCCCGTTTTCCCTCCAGCCCCAGCCGGCGGATAAAGGGGTTAAAGGCCCCCTCCCGCAAATCCTCCCGCAGGTCGTCCGCCGCGTCCATCAAGTAGACCCAGCGGCCCAAAAAGTACCCAAACCGCTCCAGGGCCGGCCGCTGCCGGTCCTCCGGCTGGGCCAGCTCCGCAAAAAGCGTCCCCAGCAGGCAGGCGGTAGGCTCCGCGCAGGGGTCCACCCCGGCCCGCTCCGCCTCGGCTTGGCGCTGGGCCTCCATGGCCTCCGCCGCGGCCTGGGCCAAAAGGGGGTACCGGCCCTCCGCCTTGCGGGCCTTGCGCCCCACATAGGGCAGCAGCATCCGGCTTCCCAAAGAGCGGAAAAAGCTCCGGTCCCCCAGGTCGTCCCGCAGCTTATGGAAGGTCAGCAGCACGCACAGGGCGGCGGCTTTTTTGTACTCTTCCCCCTCCGCCTCCAAGTAGACGCAGGCTTTCAGCGGGTTGCACACGCACCGCGCCCGGCGCTCCCGCACCGCACCGCCGGTAACCGAAAGGGCCAGCAGGGCGTAAAAGGCGCAGTCATAGCTTAGGGCCATCCGGGCCAAGGGGCCGTATTCCTGCCCCAGGGTTTTGCACAGCTGGCAATAGGCCGCTTTATACTGGGCGTACTCCTTTACCAGCATCTCGGCCTTGTTGGGGCGCACATATCCGAACATGATTCCTCCCCCAATCTACTGCTATTTTAGCCGATTCCTCCCCGAAGTTGTTGAACACACTGTAAATTTTCTCTTTAGAATTCCTGGTCCATGGGCCGCCGGCCCCGCGCTCCAATTCGGGCCCCACAGCCGCGTGATTCAACGCCTTCTCACCGGTAAAGCTTCAGCGCTCCCGGCAGCACCTCCACCTTCACGTTCTCTCCGCCCCGGGCGTACTCTCCGTCCAGGGACCAGGGCATGGGCTCGCCGCAGCTGAAAGCCGCCCCCGCTGTGTGCACAAAGGTGATCAGCTCCTCGTCCACCTTGCCGGTCATCAGCGAGCGCAGAATGCGGTTGAGCTCATGGAGGTTCTTGGGACGCTTCACCAGGGACAGTTCAAATTTTCCGTCGGTTGGGTCCACCTGGCTCCCGTCCAGCTTGATGATTCCCCCCAGGGAGGTGGAATTGCTGACCGAGCCGAACAGATAGTCCCCCTCATAGAGGCCCCCCTCGGCGGTCTCCACCCGCACCGGGTAGGACTTTAATACCGGCAGCTCCTTAATGCCCTCAATCACATAGGCCAGGTGCCCCAGGGAGTTTTTCAGGCTCTGGGTCACCGAGTAGGAGGTTTGGGTAAAGGCCCCGAAGGAGGCCACGTAGACAAAGTACCGGTCGTCAAAGCGCCCAATGTCAATGGGCCCAGGCTGGCCCCAGGCAATCAGCTCCGCCGCCCGGGGTGGCTCCTTGGGCAGGCCCAAAAAGCTGGCGAAGTCGTTGGTGGTCCCGGCGGGAATATACCCCAGGGGAATCTGGCTTCCCCCGGCTAAAAGGCCGTTTACCGTGGCGCTCAACGTGCCGTCGCCGCCGCAGCAGACAATGGCGCCGGGCTTTTCCTCCATCACCCGGCCCAGCACCTCCGCCGAGTGGGCGGCGTTGACGGTCAGCTCCAGCCGGGGCCGGTCCCCGGCGGACTGAAAAGCGCCATACACCGCCTCCAGATCCTGCATAATAATTTGCCGCCCCGCGTTGGGGTTTATAAGAATGTGTAAGTCCATTCCGTCCTCCTGATGGGTAAACCTTCCCTGAATCCGCTGGTAGAGGCGGGGGGTGATGCCAGGGTAGGTGATATTCTCCGGCAGACTGTCAAAGGCCTTGACCTGGGCCATCTCACTTTCCGGCAGGGGCCCCAGGCGGGCGATCTCCGCGAAGAACACCGCGCCGGCCGCGCCGGGGTCCTGGGGGTCCGCCGCCAAGCGGGCATGGTAGTGAAAAAGGGGCTCGAGCGTAAACTCCTCCGCGCCGCTTTCCTCCCAAAGCTCCCGGCGGGCGGCCTCCCAGGGGGACTCGCCGGGCTCCACATGGCCCCCCTGGGTCTCCCAGGTAGAGCGGTCCCTGTGGCGGCTGAGGAGGAGCCTGCCTTGAAAGCGGGAGAACACCACCACATATTTGCAGGGACGGTCATCGTCCCAGGGAAGAAGCCAGCTGGTCAGTTCAGGCATAGGGATACCTCTTTTCGGCATTTTGGTAAAGAGCATTATAGCAAAAATTGGAAAAAAAGTAAAGCGCCGGACAGAGGCCCTCACAAATCTTCCCCACTCCGCTCTTGACACCACAATTTGACAGCCTTCCCCTGCTCAAAATTCTTTCCACTTTTTAACATGCCGCCTCTCCCAGGCTCTTTTTAACATTCTCCACACAGTTTTCCACAGACTCCCCGTGGAGAACGCCCCCACATCCTGTGCCGGGGATTTGGCGGGGCTGGCTGGGGACTGGCGGAAGCGGATTAAATTTATTCTTCCCAAAAGATTTGATTTATGGTAAAATTACCAGAGAACATAAAATGGGATTTGGGAGAAGCGGAAAACGCCGGGCGCGTTGGTTCCTTCCCCCCTTTTCCCCTAATTTCCAGAACAATCAGGAGGTCCGTCTCATGAGAGAAGATATTTGCTCCATTCCCGTCAACGAGGTCTTCGAGCCCAAGGATGGCTGTCCCTTCTGCCGCATGCGGGACATGCTGGAAGACCGGATGGCCACCTACATCACCGGGGCCGCCATGATGGAGCCCGACGTGCGGGTGGAAACCAACCGCCTGGGCTTCTGCTCCCAGCATTTTAACCAGATTCTGGCCCGAGGCAGCCGCCTCTCCGTGGCGCTGATTCTGGAAAGCCTGCTGGCCGAAGTCAAAGGCCAGGTCTTTCCCGAGGGCAAGACCGCTGTAAAAAAGATCGCCGGGGCGGTCCATCAGCGGGAGAACCAGTGTTTCATCTGCGGCAACATTGAAAAAAACATGAAGCACCTGCTGGACAGCACCATTACCCTCTGGCAGAACGAGCCCGAGTTCCGGGAGCTGTACGCCGCCCAGCCCTACATCTGCATGCCTCATTACGCCCTGGTGCTGGAAGCCGCTCAGAAAATGCCCAAGAAAAATTTCGCCCCCTTTGAGGCTGTCACCACCCAGCTGGCCAAGACCTATTTGGAGGAGCTCAGCGGCGATGTGACCCACTTCTGCCGTATGTTCGACTACCGCTCCGCTGGGGGCGACTGGGGCAACTCCCGGGACGCCATTGAGCGGGCCATGGCCTGGCTCACCGCCCGTCCCCCCATTGCCCACCAGAACGCTGGGGAAAAAAACCGTTGAGCACCCAGTCTGTCTTCATCCCCGCCTGCTTTCATCTGGCCCAGACCCTGGACTGCGGGCAGGCCTTCCGCTGGCAGCCCTGCCCCCAGAATCCGGATGTCTGGGAGGGCACGGCCTTTGGCCGGTTTTTAACGCTGCGCCAAGCCGGCGGCGCCTTGGAACTGCGCTGCCCGCAAGAGGACTTTACGCAGGTCTGGCGCTCCTACTTTGACCTGGACACAGACTATGAGGCCATCCGCGCCGCTTTGGCCGGGCTGCATCCCAACCTGCAGGCCGCGGCGGAGTATGCCCCCGGCATCCGCATTCTGCGCCAGGAGCCCTGGGAGGCCCTGTGCTCCTTTGTGCTGTCGCAAAACAATAATATCCTGCGCATCAAGGGCATTATCCGCCGCTTCTGCCAGCTGTTCGGCCAGCCCTTGGCCGGTGGGGCGGGGTTTGGCTTTCCCCCGGCGGAAGCCATTGCCAGCCTTGCGGCAGAGGACCTGGCGCCCCTTCACGCGGGCTACCGGGCCCCCTATGTGCTGGAGGCCGCCCGGGCCGTGGCCGGGGGAAGCTTGGACCTGGAGCGCATTGCCCGGGAGCCCGCTGGATACGGCCGGGAGGAGCTGCGGAAAATTCGCGGCGTAGGCCCCAAGGTGGCTGAGTGCGTCCTGCTGTACGGCTTCCACAAAACTCAGTGCTTCCCTCTGGACGTGTGGATGAAGCGGGCCATGGCCGTGCTGCTGCCCGGCTTTACCCCGGAGGACCTGGGGCCCCACGCGGGCATCGCCCAGCAGTACCTGTTCCACTACAGCCGGACGCACCCGGAGCTGTTTGCGTAAAGTGGATAAGCGCATAAAAAAACTCCCCGGAGCGGATCCGGGGAGTTTTTTACTTTTATTGGAACAGGCTTAAAGCTTTTGCAAAACGGTTACCGCCGCTCCCGGTCCCTTCTGGGGGGACGCCGGTCGTGGTCGTTCCGATCCCGCCTGGGCGGGCGCTCGGCGCTGATGTCGTTCTCCGGCACGGCCCCATCCAGGTCTATCAGCGCGTCCCGGCGGGACAGGTTCAACCGGCCCTTGTCATCGATTTCCAGCACCTTCACCTTCACCACATCGCCCACGTTTACCACATCGGTGACCTTCTCCGTGCGCTTCACGTCCAGCCGGGAGATGTGCACCAGACCCTCTTTGCCCGGCGCGATCTCCACAAAAGCGCCGAAGTCCATCAGCCTGGTTACCCGGCCGTTGTAGTAGCTGCCCGGCTCCGGGTCGTTGACAATGGTGTCTACAATGTCCATGGCCCGGCGGCACTTCTCCAGGTCCAAGCCGGTGATGAACACCCGGCCGTCCTCTTCCACATCCATGGTAATCTCGCACTCGGCGCAGATCTTTTGAATCACCTTGCCGCCCGTGCCAATAACCTCCCGGATCTTGTCCACTGGAATCTGCATGGAGAGCATCTTGGGGGCATAGGGGGAAAGCTCGGCCCGTGCCTCTGGAATGGCCTTCAAGATAATCTCGTCAATGATATAGTTGCGGGCCTTGTGGGTCTTTTCCAGGGCCTCCTTCACCATCTCGGGCAGCAGGCCGCTGATCTTCAAATCCATCTGAATGGCGGTGATGCCCTTTTTGGTGCCTCCCACCTTAAAGTCCATGTCGCCAAAGAAGTCTTCAATGCCCTGGATGTCCACCATGGTCATCCAGCGGCCGCCCTCGGTGATGAGGCCGCAGGAGATGCCAGCCACAGGGGCCTTGATGGGCACGCCCGCGTCCATCAGGGCCAAAGTGGAGCCGCAGATGGAGGCCTGGGAGGTGGAGCCATTGGAACTGAGCACCTCGGAAACCAGACGGATGGTGTAGGGGAACTCATCCATATCGGGAATCACCGGCACCAAAGCCCGCTCGGCCAAAGCGCCGTGGCCGATCTCCCGGCGGCCGGGCCCCCGGCTGGGCCGGGTTTCGCCCACCGAGTAGGAGGGGAAATTGTAGTGGTGGATGTACCGCTTGCTCTCCTCCTCGTCAATGCCGTCCAGCAGCTGGTTGTCCCGAATGGAGCCCAAGGTGGCCACGGTGAGCACCTGGGTCTGGCCCCGGGTAAACATGCCGGAGCCATGGGTGCGGGGCAGCAGGGCTACCTCGGCGGCCAGGGGGCGCATGTCGTCCATGCCCCGGCCATCCACCCGCTTCTGCTCGTCCAGCAGCCAGCGGCGCACTACATATTTCTGGGTCTTGTAGAGGCACTCGTCGATTTTTGCCTCCTGCTCGGGATAGTCCGGGTCAAAGCGCTGGTGGACCTTCTCATACACAGGCTTAAGCCGCTCATCCCGCACATTCTTGTCATCCGTGTCCAGGGCGGCGCGCACGTCCTCCTGGGCAAAGGCCTTAATGGCCTCAAACATCTCCGGCTCCGGCTCGTTGCTGGGGAAGCTGAACTTCTCCTTGCCAATCTCCGCCACTATGCCCTGGATAAAGGCAATGATCTTCTGGTTCTCCATATGGCCGGCCATAATGCCGTTGTACATCACATCGTCAGCCACTTCCTTGGCTCCGGCCTCAATCATGGCGATGCGCTCGCTGGTAGAGGCCACGGTAACGGCCATCTCAGACTCCTTGCGCTGGGCGGCTGTGGGGTTGATAACGAACGCCCCGTCAATCAGGCCCACAGAGACCCCGGAAATGGGGCCCTTCCAGGGAATGTCCGAGATGGAAAGGGCGATGGAGGTGCCCACCATGGCGGCAATCTCCGGAGAGCAGTCCTGGTCCACGGACATCACCGTGCACACAATGGCCACATCGTTGCGCATATCCTTGGGGAACAGGGGGCGGATGGGCCGGTCAATAACCCGGCAGGTGAGGGTGGCCTTTTCGCTGGGGCGGCCCTCCCGCTTTAAAAAGGAGCCGGGAATTTTGCCCACGGAATAGAGCTTCTCTTCAAAATCCACCGAGAGGGGGAAGAAGTCGATGCCATCCCGGGGCTTGGCCGAAGCCGTAGCGGCCACATGCACCACCGTGTCGCCATAGCGCACCAGGCACTCGCCGTTGGCCAGCTGGGCCATTTTGCCGGTCTCAATCACCAGGGGCCTTCCGGCAAAATCTGTTTCGTACCGCTTAAAATTTTCAAACATAATGGTTTCCTTTCTCCCGTCCGGCGGGGTCCGAAGCGGGGAATCTTCCGAAGGGGGCGGCAAAAGCAAAGGGCAGCGGGTCACTCCATGGCTTTGTACCCGCCGCCCTGTTTCTGCCGGTGCTTGGTCTTACGGTTAACGCGGATCCAAACAGGGACTTGCAAAACCCTGTTCGAACTTGTACCGATGGGGTTTGCGCCTGGATGTTCCAGCCGGTTGGCGCAAGCTGCCGCCATGGCTGCCAGACCCCCAACGCGTTTTCCAGGGGCCGCGAGGGCCCGTTCTTTTTACTTGCGGATCCCCAGCTCGGCGATGATGCTGCGGTAACGCTCAATATCGATCTTGATCAGGTAGTTCAAAAGGCTCCGGCGCTGGCCTACCATTTTCAGCAGGCCCCGGCGGGAGTGATGGTCCTTTTTGTTGGTGCGCAGGTGGTCGGTCAGGTCGTTGATGCGCTTGGTGAGCACCGCGATCTGCACCTCGGGAGAACCGGTGTCCCCCTCGTGGCGGGCGTACTTCTGGATGATTTCGGTCTTTTCTGTTTTAGTCATGCTTTTTCACCTTTCTGGGGCCGCCGGGCGGCTCCTCACAAATTCACCCATACCCACAGCGGGGGGTTGGTGGTTCCCCTGGCCGAGGGAAGGGCACTTTGTTTATTTTAGCACACTCGAAGGGGTTTGTAAAGCCCGATTTCCAGGAAAACGCCTCCCTTTTGGCTTTATTCCAGGTTCAGCCGCAGCCGGGAGGCCGCAATCTCCTTCTTCTCCTCTGGGGCCAGGCTCTCTCCCCGGATCAGCCGGTGGTCCGTCTCCACCACGGTTCGGTAAAAACCCATTATTCCGCCTCCTTAATGGGGTGCCGGATGATGGTCCGCCACTTTTCCGGCGGGCTTTTGCGCGGGTCGCTGAGATAGATTTCATGGTGCCGCCGGACGCCGCTAAAATCATTGGCATACCCGTTTTCCGCCAGATACTGGTCCATGCGCGCCACGGTTTCCGGCTCGCTGTCATAGGAGCCCCTGTGGAGCATCTGCACGCAGAGCCCCTCGTCTATGCCGCGAAATTCCGCTGGGGAGCAGTCCAGCTTCTTTTTGCGGGAGGCCTCCTCCACCGCCCAGGCAAAATCCGGCCCGGTGACGAACTCCGGCAGGCGGATCGCGGAAACCCAGTGAAAGGAGGACTTGTCCCGGTAGTCCACCCCTTGGACCCCTGGCTGCCACCAAAAGCCCTCCAAGGGCGGGACCACATACTGGAAAAAGCCGGGAATCTGCCGCGGGCCCTTATAACTCATCTTCAAGGTATACGCCACCGCGTACAATACGGCCACGGCCCGCTGGTACGCGCCCCCCTCCTGGTTCGGGTCACCCTGCCCCTCTATGGCAATGAAATGGGCCGGGGGCGCCGTGATTATGCTGGGCGCGGCCTTGGGGGCGTAGAGCTTTGGAAATTCCTTTTTGAAATCAAACGCCATCTGTCTTCCTCCTTTTTGGGGCCTCCACCACGAAGAAGCCCTCCTGTTCCCGGCTGGGCGGGCGCTGTGCCTAGCCCCGCAAGAAAGCCGTTAGGCTGGCTTCCAGCTGGTCATAGGGCAGCACGGCAATTTCTTCCAATGTGTGCCGCCCCAGCAGCCAGGCTACGAACTGCCGGCCCAGGAAGTACCCCACGTCCGGCCGGCCCATAAAGCGCGCCCAGTCGCCAAAGAAGTCCTGGACGCTCTCTCCCGCCTCCATCCGGCGCAGATAGTCCGCCTTGATGGCCCCTTCATTCTCCCGGCACCAGTTAAGCCACCCGTCCCGGTCCTGGTGGAAAAGTTCCGGCTCCCCGGCCAGGCGCTGCTGGCATATCATGGCCACGCCCTCGCAGTATAATTGCAGCACGGCCCGCTGCCTTTCATTTTCTCCATCTTCCAGCTCCCCCCGCAGGGACTCATGCCACAGATGGCCCAGCTCGTGGAACAGCAGGGCCTTCATGGCAGTCTCGCCGCACCAGTCCAGCTCGATGATCTTCTCCACCCCCAGCAGGATGGCAGGCGCGCCCTCCAGCCGGGTAGCCCACCCGGCCGCGCAGCACAGCCCCAGGTACAGCACGATGGTAGGCCCAATGTCCCCCAAGAGGGCGGGCCCTCTCACCCGCAGGCCGTCTACCGCGCGCAGGAAAGAGGCGTGCAGCTCCCGCAGCTTGCCGGGCCGGGACAGGCTGGCCCGCAGCACAGGGGCCGCCTGCCGGTCAAAATCGTATTTTTCTATGTCTTCCAGGCACATCCGGGCCAGCTCTGGGGAGATACCCGCCGCATAGGCCCGCCATTTTTCCAGGTCAAAGGGCTGGCCGAAAAATTCCCTTTCCACCTGTTCCGCCGTGTCAATGATCTTCATAGGCCCAGCAGCCCTTTCAAATACTGCCCGGTATAGGAGCCCTCTACCTTGGCCACATCCTCCGGCGTGCCTTCCGCCACAATCAGGCCTCCCCGGTTGCCGCCCTCGGGGCCCAGGTCGATGATGTGGTCCGCGGTCTTAATCAAATCCAGGTTGTGCTCAATGACCACCACCGTGTTGCCTGTGTCCACCAGCTTTTGCAGCACCTCGATGAGCTTGTGCACATCCGCGATGTGCAGGCCCGTGGTGGGCTCGTCCAGAATATAGATGGTTTTCCCTGTGGGACGGCGGGAGAGCTCGGTGGCCAGCTTCACCCGCTGGGCCTCGCCGCCGGAAAGGGTGGTGGCCGGCTGGCCGATCTTCACATAGCCCAGCCCCACATCGTACAGGGTTTGCAGCTTCCTCGCCAGCCGGGGCAGGTCCCGGAAGAACGCCAGGCCCTCTTCCACGGTCATTTCCAGCACGTCATAAATGCTTTTGCCCTTGTACTTCACCTCCAGGGTCTCCCGGTTGTAGCGGTGGCCCTTGCACACCTCGCAGGGCACGTACACGTCCGGCAGAAAGTGCATCTCAATGCGAATGATGCCATCGCCCTGGCAGGCCTCGCAGCGGCCGCCCTTTACATTGAAGGAGAAGCGCCCGGCGTTAAAGCCCCTAAGCTTGGCCTCCTGGGTGCTGGCGTACAGCTCCCGGATGCTGTTGAAAAGCCCGGTATAGGTGGCCGGGTTGGACCGGGGGGTGCGGCCAATGGGGGACTGGTCAATCTGAATCACCTTGTCCAGGTATTCCAGCCCCAAAATTTCCTTGTGGGCCCCGGGAAAGGTGTGGGCCCGGTTCAGCTCCGCCGCCAGCTTCTTGTAGAGAATTTCGTTAATCAGCGAGGACTTGCCCGACCCGGACACCCCGGTGACGCACACCAGCTCCCCCAGGGGGATTTTCACGCTCACATCCCGCAGGTTGTTCTGGGCGGCGCCCCGAATCTCCAAAAAGTTGCCGTTGCCGGTCCGGCGCCGCTGGGGCACCTCCACCTTTTTCCGGCCGCTCAGGTAGTCGCCGGTGGCCGAGGCTTTGCACTTTAGAATGCCCTTCACCGGCCCTGCATAAATGACATTGCCCCCATGGACCCCCGCGCCGGGGCCAATGTCCACAATATAGTCCGCCTCCCGCATGGTCTCCTCGTCGTGCTCCACCACAATAACCGTGTTACCCAGGTCCCGCAGGCGCTTCAGGGTGCCCAGCAGCTTGCTGTTGTCCCGCTGGTGCAGGCCGATGCTGGGCTCGTCCAGAATATACAGCACGCCCATCAGCGAGGAGCCAATCTGGGTGGCCAGCCGGATGCGCTGGCTCTCGCCGCCGGACAGGGTGCCCGAGGACCGGGACAGGGTCAGATATTCCAGACCCACGCTCTGCAAAAAGCCCAGGCGGGACTTGATCTCCTTTACAATGGGCGCGGCAATCAGCTTCTCCCGTTCGGTCAGCTCCAAAGCGTCCACAAATTCCAGGGCCTCGGTAACGGACTTGTCGCAAAAGTCCGCAATGTTCACCCCGCCCACCGTAACCGCCAGGCTCTCGGGAGAAAGCCGTTTGCCCTGGCAGGCGTCGCAGGGCACCGCGTTCATGTAGGTTTCAATCTCCGCCTTAATCCAGTTGGAAGAGGTCTCCTTGTAGCGCCGCTCCAAATTGTTGATAATGCCTTCAAACGCGGCCATATAGCTGCTGCCGTGGCCATACTCCCCCATGCGGGTCAGCTTGATCTTCTCCCCCTTGGTGCCGTAAAGGAGCGCGTCCACCACCTCTGGGGGCAGGTCCTTAATGGGCGTGTCCAGCGAGAACTTGTAGTGCTCGCTGAGGCCCTCCATATACATGGTGGCAATGGTGCTGCCCTCCATGGCCCAGCCGCTGGCCTTGAGCCCTCCCTTGCGGATGGAAAGATTCTTATCCGGAATGATATTCTGAGGGTCGATGCGCATAAAGACCCCCAGGCCCGTGCACTTTTTGCAGGCCCCGAAGGGGTTGTTAAAGGAGAACATCCGGGGACTCAGCTCTTCCACGCTGACTCCGTGCTCCGGGCAGGCGTAGTTCTGGGAGAAGGTGATGTCCTCCCCATCGATGACGTTGATGACCACAATGCCCCCTGTAAGCCCGGAGGCCGCCTCAATGGAGTCCGCCAGACGGGAGCGGATGTCCGGCTTAACCACCAGCCGGTCCACCACAATCTCAATGTTATGCTTCTGGTTTTTGTTCAGGCTGATGGGCTCGTTCAGGTCATAGAGCAGCCCGTCCACCCGGGCCCGGACAAAGCCGCCCCGCCGGGCCGCTTCGAACTCCTTTACATGCTCGCCCTTGCGGCCCCGGACCACGGGGGCCAGCACCTGGATTTTGGTCTTTTCCTCCAAAGCCAGCACCTGGTCCACAATCTGGTCGATGGTCTGCTGCTTAATCTCCCGGCCGCAGATAGGGCAGTGGGGCACACCGATGCGGGCATAGAGCAGGCGCAGGTAGTCATAAATTTCCGTAACCGTGCCCACGGTGGACCGGGGGTTTTTGGAGGTGGTCTTCTGGTCGATGGAGATGGCCGGGGACAGACCGTCGATCTTGTCCACATCGGGCTTTTCCATCTGCCCCAAAAACATGCGGGCATAGGAGGAGAGGCTCTCCACATAGCGCCGCTGGCCCTCGGCGTAAATGGTGTCAAAGGCCAGGCTGGACTTGCCCGAGCCGGAGAGGCCCGTAAGCACCACCAGCTTGTCCCGGGGGATGGTCACGTCGATGTTTTTCAAGTTGTGCTCCCGGGCCCCGTGCACTTCAATTTTGTCAAGGCTCATTGGTTCATTCTTCCCCTCTATTCTGTGAATTTCGCTTCGTACTGTATGGAACCAGGTCCGGGCGCACGGCCCCGCGCCTTTTGTACTTCTGCCTGCCCTCCCGCAGGGTCAAGCCCCGGTTTTCACCGCTGGGCGCATCCTCGCTGGGGGTAAACCTATCATTCTCCCACAGGCATACCGGATGGATACAGGGGCCCGGCGCACTCCAAAATTCTCTCCAGGTTCTCCCGGTCCGTCCCCGCCAGCCGGACCACCCCGGGCAGCTGGTAAAAGGCCACGGTGTTCTCTGGGGCGAAGGCCTCCGCGTCCCCGGCGCAGAGAAAGACCTTTTTGCCCAGAGCCAGGGCCAGCCCCAGCTCCACATGAGTCCCCCGGCCACCGGGCAGCAGCAGAATCACCACCTCCGCGTCCCGCACTCCCTGGCGCTCCCGCTGGGCGATTTCCGCCAGCCGCTCCGGCGCGGCCGCGGGTTCCAGCTTTGTCCAATCATAGGCATGTTCCCAGCCATGCTCCTTTAGCCGTTGGGCATACCAGGAAACCGCTTCCCTATTTTGCAGGCTGGAGCCAATGTAAAACTTCATTTCCCGCTCCCTTCTCCCGCCTCGTGGCTGCCAAAGCCGTTAAACCAGGCCCGCTCCCCAAAGGGCTTCTTGGCCGGCGAGGGCTGGGGCTCCTGGGCGGGCCGCCCCACGGGCAGCATGCACACCAGGCTGTAGTCTTCCGGCACGCCCAAAACTTCCGCCATTTTTAGGTCGATCCGGTCCAAGTCCGTAATGTGCCCCTCATACCAGCAGCTCTCATATCCCAGGGCCTTAATGGCCAGCAGCATATTTTCAATGGCCGCGGCGTAGTCCTGCACCTGGTAGCACCGGTCCCGGTAGGCGATGATTTTCTGGGTCAGCACGCAGATCACCGCCGGGGCGGTGGCGGCAACAGGCGGGTCAATAACCGCCTTAAGCCGGGCCAAAACCTCTGGGCTGTCCACCGCGATGAGGCTTGTGGTCTGCTTGTTGCAGCCCGAGGGCGCGCCGAGCCCCGCCTCCATGATTTTCCGCAAGTCCTCCCGGGGCACGGGCTGGGGCAGATACCGGCCCCGATAGCTTGTCCGGCTTTGTATTAAATCTAAAAAATCCATGCCTTCTCCTTTATGAGGTAATTTCCATGTCTTCGCCCACAAGCCTCACTGCCTGGGCGTTGGTCAAATATACGGTCCCCTCCGGCAGTTCTCCGCAGGGCGAGCCGCTCTCACAGTGCACTGCCAGCCCGCGGGGCAGATAGCCCAGATTGTCCGGCAGATTTTGAGCGGCCATAATGCTCCCCGCACTGACCCCCACATAGACCAGCCCCCGCTCCAAAGCCGCGTCCAGAGACTGGGCAAAGCCGCTGGCCCTCACCCGTTCCAGCAGATGCTCCGTAGAGCCGCCGCAGAAATACACCGCGTCATAGGCTGACAACTCGTCCGGGTCCATGGGCCGGTCCAGGTCAAAATCCGTGATGTGCTCCGGCAGAATGCCCGCGCCCAGCAGGTCGCCCCGGCACTTGGGCAGCACTGCTTTGGCGTCCTCGTCTATGGCGGCTGTAGGGATGAACAGAGCCCGGGCCTCTGCCGGGGGCTTGCCCAGCAGTTCCAGAAAGCAGCGCTGTATGTTTGGGTTTTCAAAGCCTGCTGATGTGAGTAATATTTTCTTCATGGTTTTATTCCTTTTCAAATCCATTCTTTGACGTCTCAATATCCGCCCTCCGCAGATCCGCCAGCTTTTCCAACAGAGCAAGCTCCTTCCCATCTGGGCGGGCAAAGGCCTCTGGTCCAGTGCCAAGTTCCAAGACCAGCTGGCGGTATGCGGTTTCAGAAGCCTGCTCCTTTGTCATGGGTCTCTCCCTTTTCTCATAGGTATTTTTTACACCGCTCCGCCAGTTCCCCTGTGCGCAGCCATTCCCGCAGGGTGGCCAGTCCGGCCTCGTTCCGGGGGCAGGGCAGCCACAGGTGCAGGTAGCCGCTCTCGCTGTATTTATCCTGTACATGGGCAAAGGTCCGCTGGATGTGCTCCTCATCGCTCCACTGGGGCCAGTGGGCCTTGCTGTATTCTATCATCCGGCGGACCACCCGTTCTGGGTCCAAGTCCCGGTCGGCCTCGCTGACAATGCGCCCATACAGGTTTCGGGGCGGCTCCTGGCGGGAGGCCCGGTGGTCCTCCACAGCCTCCCGCATAATTTGCCGCTGCTCAGGGGTGAACCAGCGTTCCAAATTTTTGTCCTCCCACAGCCATTGGCCGGAGATGGCCTCGTGTTTCTCCCGGCTCACCCGGATGCCTACGTCATGGTACGCGGCCACCGTATAAACCATGTTGGGGTCCGCGTCCAGTCCGTCCAGCAGGGCGAAGCTGTTCTCCAAAACCACCCGCACATGCTCCGGCCCATGGGCCTTGTCATGGGCTTCATAAAGAGGCAAAATGTTCCGCTCCATATATTCTTTCAGTTCTGGGTCAATGTTCCACATAGTCTCTCCGCCTTTTTCTCAGCCCTTGCGGCGTCTGGGCAGGGGGGCATGGCCCGCGCCGCCGGTTTCCAGCTCTTTTATCTTATCCCGCAGGTACGCCGCGTGCTCGAATTCCAAGAGCTTTGCCGCGGCCTTCATCTCCTTCTTGTACTGCTCGATGAGCTGAGCCCGCTCGGCGGGGGTGTAGTGCTTCTTCTTTTTCCCGTCGTCCTTATGGCTGGAAATCTCTAAAATCTCCGCCACTTCCTTTTTGATGGTCTTGGGCACAATGCCGTGGTCCTGGTTGTATTTCTCCTGAATCGCCCTTCTGCGCTCGGTCTCGGTGATGGCGTATTCCATCGACTCGGTTACCTGGTCCGCGTACATGATAACCTGGCCCTGGGCGTTTCGGGCCGCCCGGCCAATGGTCTGAATCAGGCTGCGCCCGCTGCGGAGAAAGCCCTCCTTGTCCGCGTCCAAAATGGCCACCAAAGTCACCTCGGGCAGGTCCAGGCCCTCCCGCAGCAGGTTGATGCCCACCAGTACGTCGAACTCGCCCAGGCGCAGGTCCCGAATGATCTCCATGCGCTCCACTGTGTCGATGTCGTGGTGCATGTAGCGCACCCGAATGCCGTAGTTTTCCAGATAGCTGGTCAGGTCCTCGGCCATCTTTTTGGTCAGGGTGGTCACCAGCACCCGCTCTTCCCGCTCCACCCGCAGGTTGATTTCCGAGATCAGGTCGTCAATCTGCCCGTCCGTGGGCTTTACCGTCACCTTTGGGTCCAAAAGGCCCGTGGGCCGGATGACCTGCTCCACCACCTGGGCGGACTTTTCCAGCTCCAGGTCTCCCGGCGTGGCGCTGACAAAAATAGCCTGGTTGATGTGGGAATAGAACTCGTCGAAGTTAAGCGGCCGGTTGTCATAGGCCGAGGGCAGGCGGAAGCCGTAATCCACCAGCATCTGCTTGCGGGCGTGGTCCCCGCCGAACATGCCCCGCACCTGGGGCAGGGTCACATGGCTCTCGTCCACAAACAGCAGGTAATCTTCCGGGAAGTAGTCCAAAAGGGTAAAGGGCGCGCTGCCCGGCTCCCGGCCGGAGAGCACCCGGGAGTAGTTCTCTATGCCCTTGCAGAAGCCGATTTCCGAAAGCATCTCCACATCGTGCCGGGTCCGCTCGGTAATGCGCTGGGCCTCGATGAGCTTGCCCTGCTCTTTGAAGGCGGCTGCTTGGGCTTCCATCTCCGTTAAAACGCTCTCAATGGCGGCTTTCATCTTGTCCCCAGGGACAATGTAGTGGGAGGCCGGGTAAATGCCCACATGCTTGAGCTCGGCGGTCACGTCTCCCGTCAAGGGGTCAAACTCCCGCAGGCGCTCAATTTCATCTCCAAAAAACTCCACCCGCACAGCCTTGTCGCTGGAAACAGCGGGAAAAATCTCCACCACATCCCCCCGCACCCGGAACTTGTTGCGGATAAAGTTCACATCGTTGCGCTCATATTGCAGCTCCACCAGCTTGCGCAAAAGCTCGTCCCGGTTTTTCTCCATGCCCGGGCGCAGGGAGATCACCATCGTGCGGTAATCAATGGGGTCGCCCAGGCTGTAGATGCAGGAGACGGAAGCCACGATGATCACGTCCCGGCGCTCGGAGAGGGCGCAGGTGGCGCTGTGGCGCAGCTTGTCGATCTCATCGTTAATGGCGGAATCCTTCTCAATGTAGGTGTCCGTCTGAACGATGTAGGCCTCGGGCTGGTAATAGTCGTAGTAGGACACAAAGTATTCCACGGCGTTTTCCGGGAAAAACTCCCGGAACTCGGAGCACAGCTGGGCGGCCAGAGTCTTGTTGTGGGCCAGCACCAAAGTGGGCCGGTTAAGCCGGGCGATGACGTTGGCCATGGTAAAGGTTTTGCCGGAGCCGGTAACGCCCAGGAGGGTCTGCTCCCGGTTTCCGGTTTCCACGCCTTTTACCAGCTGGCTGATGGCCTCGGGCTGGTCGCCGGTGGGCTGGTATTTTGAGACCAATTTAAAGTCCATGACAAATCTCCTTGAAGGGGTAATGATGATGAAGCCGCGGAGGCCTCCAAAAGGCTTCCCGCGCCTTTGCTATGCTTTTCCTGCTTTGCCGCCTCTGGCTTTTGGCTGGCGCTCCCGCCACGCCAGCTCTTCCGCCTGCTCCCGGGCGGCGTCCAACTCCTCCCGCCGCTCCTCCATCAGCCGGGCCGCTGAAGAGGCCAGCAGCCCGCAGTCTCGAAAGGACATTACGTCCTCCCCCGCGAAGATAATGTGGTCCTGCAAAGCCGCGTCAATGCTCATCAGCGCCGCCTGCACCTGCCGCGTCACCACAATATCCTCCCGCGAGGGCAGGGCCTGTCCGCTGGGGTGGTTGTGGGCCAGCAGAACGCTCTGGGCGTCGTGCTGAATGCAAAGCCCCACCAGCCGCCGGATGTACACCGGCACCGCCCCAATGGAGCCCTCGTTGAGAATGCCGTTATACAGCAGGCCCTTGCGGCTGTCCAGCAGCATCAGCCCCACCGCCTCGGTTTTGCGGCCCACAAACTTGGGGCGGAACAGCTCTACCGCCGAACGGGTGTCCATCACACGCTTCAGCCGCTCGGCCTCGTCCTCCATGCAGGCTTTGGCCAGGTCCAGGGTCACCCGCAGAAAATGGGCGGCTCTGGGGTCCATGCCCGGCGCCCGGGCCAGCTCCGCCTCCGGCGCGGCCACCACGCCCCCAAAGCTTCCCAGGGCATCCAGCATGCCCGCCAGGGCCTCTTCCGCCCGGTCTGGGGGCAGCGCATATTCCAAGACCTCCCGCAAAAGGGCCAGCCGGCGTTTTTCGCCGGGGCTGGCCTTTTCGCCCCGGTTCCTCTTTGTCCCCATGGCCGGACCTCCTTTTTGGTTCTCCTAGGCATTATTTTATCAAACGTTTGTTTCTTTGTCAAGCTATATAGAAAACGCGCTTGAAAATCGGTAAATACCGATTTTCAAGGTCGGCGGCGCGGGCGGAAGTGTCCCAACCACAGAGATAATCATCTGTGTTCCCCCGCCCGTAGGTCGGGGGAACACGAAAAGCTCTCCGAAACGGACACTCCCGGCGCGGGCCGGCCCGTGCCGCCAGGTTCAAAAGAGCTATCACCTCTTTTGAACCGCGTTACCTATCCTTGCGGTTTGCAGGGAGGCTCCAGCGCCCTCTCCCGCGCGGACCACGGAGAACCTCCGGCCTTTACGTGATGGAAAGCCGTTCCACGCCGGTGCACAGGCCGGTGGCCTCGTCGGCGGTGAAAACAGCGCAGTCCATGCGGCAGGGGCCCTTGGCCAGGTCGAAGCGGGCGGGCATTTTGGTCAGGTACCGGTTGATGATGATTTCCGGCTTTACCCCCAGCACCGAGTCAATGGGCCCGGTCATGCCCACATCGGTGAGGTAGCCGGTGCCCTGGGGCAGCAGGCAGGGGTCGGCGGTGGGCACATGGGTGTGGGTGCCAAAAAAGGCGGTCACCCGGCCATCGGCAAAAAAGCCCATGGCCCGCTTCTCGCCGGTGGCCTCGGCGTGGAAGTCCACCACCCGAAGCTTGGGCAGGTCCGGGCGGCTTAAAAGCTCGTCCAGCGTCTCAAAAGGGGAGCGCAGGCTCTCCATGTACACGGTGCCCATAATGTTCAGCACAGCCACCCGCACCCGGCCTAGGTCGGCGATATACAGCCCTTTGCCGGGAGCGGCGGCAGGGTAGTTGGCGGGACGCAGCAGGGGTTCGCAGCTGTCGTAGAGCTCGTAGCTTTCCCGGCGGCGGAAGCTGTGGTTGCCGGTGGTGACCACGTCCGCGCCGCTGTCCAGCAGGTGCTGCACCGAACCCGGGGTGACCCCATTGCCATCGGCGGCGTTTTCCCCGTTGACAATGGTGAGGTCGATTTGCTTTAACTTTTTCAAAGCGGGCAGCTTCTCCCGCAAAAAGGCGCAGCCAATGCCGCCCACTACGTCGCCTACACAAAGAATGTTGATCAAGAGGCCACTTCCTCTCCAAAAGATTTGGTCCTATTTTAGCACAGACTGGGGTAAAAATGCAAGGAAGAAGCCGGGCGGGCGAAAAAGGAAAGCGCGTCCCATGGCAGGGCGCGCTTTCCTTCCGGACTAGCGGGCGTAATCCACCGCCCGGCTCTCCCGGATCATATTCACTTTGATCTGTCCCGGATAGTCCAGGTCCGACTCGATCTTTTTGCAGATGTCCCGGGCCAGCAGCAGCATCTGGTCGTCGCTGACCGCCTCGGGCCGCACCATAATGCGCACCTCACGGCCCGCCTGTATGGCATAGCAGTTTTCCACGCCGTCAAAGGAGGAAGCCAGCTCCTCCAGCTTTTCCAGGCGCTTGATGTAGTTCTCCAGGTTCTCCCGCCGCGCTCCCGGCCTTGCGGCGGAAATGGCGTCGGCGGCCTGGACGATACAGGCCACAATGCTCTTGGCCTCTATGTCTCCATGGTGGGCGGCAATGGCGTGCACCACCGCCTCGCTCTCTTTATAACGCTTGCACACCTCCACGCCAATCTGCACATGAGAGCCCTCCATCTCGTGGTCCAGGGCTTTGCCAATGTCGTGGAGCAGGCCCGCCCGTTTGGCGGCGTTGGGGTTCAGCCCCAGCTCCGAGGCGATCATTCCCGAAAGGAAAGAGACCTCCAGCGAGTGCTTGAGCACGTTCTGCCCATAGCTGGTGCGGTAGCGCAGGCGGCCCAGCAGCTTCACCAGCTCATGGTGCACGCCGTTGACGCCAGCCTCCAGCACGGTCCGCTCGCCCTCCTGCTTAATGGTGGACTCCACCTCCCGCCGGGCTTTTTCCACAGTCTCCTCAATGCGGGTGGGGTGAATGCGCCCATCGGAGATAAGCTTCTCCAAAGCCACCCGGGCCACCTCCCGGCGCACGGGCTCAAAGCTGGAAAGGGTAATGGCCTCCGGCGTGTCGTCGATGATCAGATCCACGCCGGTGAGGGTCTCGATGGCCCGGATGTTCCGGCCCTCCCGGCCAATGATGCGGCCCTTCATCTCATCGTTGGGCAGGGGCACCACGCTGATGGCCGCCTCGGACACATGGTCGGCCGCGCAGCGCTGAATGGCCACGGAGATAAGCTCCCGGGCAATCTGGTCGCTGTCTTCCTTAATCTGCTGCTCATACTCCCGGATCTTCACGGCCTTTTCGTGCACCAGCTCGCCCTCCAGGATGTTCAGCATGTACTCCTTGGCCTGCTCGGCGGTAAACGCGGAAATTTTCTCCAGCATGTCAAACTGGCTCTTCTTCACGGCCTCGGCCTCTTTCAGGCGCTCCTCGGCCTTTTTGTTGCGCTGGTCAATCTGTTCTTCCTTGCGCTCCATGCTTTCCAGCTTGCGTTCCAGGCTCTCCTCTTTTTGCAGGTTCCGCCGCTCCTGGTGCTGAATCTCCTTGCGCCGGTCGGCGAGCTCCTTTTCCGACTCGTTTCTCAGGCGGTGTATTTCATCCTTGCCCTCCAGCACGATCTCCTTTTTCCTGGCCTCGGCGGTTTTCACCGCGCTGCCAACGATCCGCTTGGCCTCCTCCTCGGCGGAGCCGATGGTGGCCTCCGCCTGGTTTTTACGGTAGCGGACGCCCAGGAAAAAGCCCCCGGCTCCCGCCGCCCCGGCGGCAAGCACGGCAATGATGATGCACAGCCATACAGGTATCTGGCCCAAACGGGCACCTCCTTTTTCGTTCTCGTTATTTTTTGACGAGTAAGTTTAAAGTGGAATTGCGTTGCGCCGGGCCAAGCCCCAAAAGGGCCCCGGCAAATGCATGGCTGCTTTGTTGAAAAAGAGCCGCTCCCAAAGCCAGCCCAGGTTTGAAGGTTCCTCCCCTGCCGCGAAACGGCGGCCATACTGGCCGGGGGAGGCCTCTTCAAGCAAAGGCGGGCGCGGCCTTGCGGAAGCAAAACTCTGTAAATGATTCATTTTATATACTTTATTTTCTAGCTTTCAGCGAAAAACCGCGAAATATATAAAAAATATATAAAAAAGCACTCCAGTGCACTCTACGTTTAATTGTAGTCCTACAGCGGCTTCTTGTCAAGAAATTTGTGAATATTTCTTTTCAAAACGGTGATTTTTCTTGACATTCTCCCGTTTTACGGGTATAATTCCCCTATAGCTTGTGAAATGCTGAGAAGAGGAAGCCCCGGCCAGAGCGCCGCGGCCGGTTTTCCCGCCCCAGAGAGCCCGCGCCGGCGGTTCTGAGGGGTCCCGGTTGGCAAAGGGCGCTTTGGCCGCAAAAGGCCGGAGCCCACGCCCCTTTTTGCCTTGGGGCCTCCCGCCCCGGCTGAAAGCGCGGGCGGCGGGAGGCCCCGGGGTACCGCCTCCGAGCAGCCGCCGGAAACCGGGCGCGTCCCGGGGTAAGGCAGGACGGACGGCCCCGTTACCGGCCCCAAGAGGAAGGGGGATCCCCCTTCGAATCCGGGTGGAACCGCGGTGCGCCTTAAATTTTAACCCCATAAGGCCGCGTCGCCCCAGAGAGAATTTGCCCTGCCCCTGAGGCGGCGCAAATTTGTAATCTGGGGCGGCGTTTTGTTTTTCCACCATTTGCCCGGCCGCTTTGCGCGCCCCCGTAAATGGAATCAAACCTCACGCCCGCCCCAGAGAAAGGAGAAACGCTATGATCACCATCGACCTGAAAGGCCAGCCCAAACAGTTTGAGGCGGGCGTAACCCCCGCTGAGGTGGCAAAGTCCATTGGCATGGGGCTTTACAAGTCCGCCTGCGCCGCCCGGGTGGACGGCCTGGTGTACGACCTGCGCACCCCCCTCACAGAAGACTGCGCGCTGGAAATCCTCACCTTTGACGACCCAGAGGGAAAAAAGGCTTATTGGCACACCGGCTCTCACATTCTGGCCCAGGCGGTACAGCGGCTCTACCCCGGAACCAAGTTCGCCATTGGCCCGGCCATTGACAACGGCTTTTACTATGACTTCGACCTGCCCGCCTCCATCTCCCCTGAGGACCTGCCCAAAATTGAGGAGGAGATTAAGAAAATCACCAAAGAAAACCTGGAGCTCACCCGCTTTGAGCTGGACCCAGCGGAGGCCATGGAAAAAATGGCCGGTCAGGAGTACAAGCGGGAGCTGATTGAGGAACACAGCGGCAATGGGGAGAAAATCAGCTTTTATGAGCAGGGGGACTTCTGCGACCTGTGCGCCGGCCCCCATCTCATGTCCACCGGCGGGGTGAAGGCCGTAAAGCTCACCTCCATCACCGGGGCCTACTGGCGGGGAGACGCCACAAAGAAAATGCTCACCCGCATTTACGGCATTGCCTTCCCCAAGGCCAGCCAGCTGGAAGAGCACCTGCAAATGCTGGAAGAGGCCAAAAAGCGGGACCACCGGAAGCTGGGCAAAGAGCTGGGCCTCTTTATGCTGCGGGACGAGGGTCCGGGCTTTCCCTTCTTTCTGCCCAAGGGCATGGTGCTGAAAAACCTGCTGCTGGACTACTGGCGGGAGGTCCACAAAAAATATGGCTACCTTGAGATCTCCACCCCCATTATGCTCAACCGCCAGCTGTGGGAGCGCAGCGGCCACTGGGACCACTATAAAGACAGCATGTACACCACGGTTATTGACGACGTTAATTTCGGCGTCAAGCCCATGAACTGCCCGGGCGGCATGCTGGTTTACGCCAGCGAGCCCCATTCTTATAAGGAGCTGCCCCTGCGGGTGGGGGAAATCGGCCTGGTGCACCGGCATGAGCTCTCCGGCACCCTGCACGGACTGTTCCGGGTGCGCTGCTTCAGCCAGGACGACGCCCACATCTTCATGACCCGGGACCAGATGCAGGATGTCATCCAAGAGACGGTGCGGCTGTTTGACGAGGTGTACTCCACCTTTGGCCTTCGCTATACCATCGAGCTCTCTACCATGCCCGAGGACCACATCGGCACCGTGGAGGAATGGGAGAAGAACCAGGACATTCTGAAAGAAGCCATCACCGGCATGGGCAAGGAATTTGTAATCAACGAGGGCGACGGGGCTTTCTACGGCCCCAAGCTGGACTTCCACATCGCCGACAGCCTGGGACGCACCTGGCAGTGCGGCACCATTCAGCTGGACAGCCAGCTGCCCGAGCGCTTTGAGCTGGAGTACACCGGCGAGGATGGCCAGAAGCACCGGCCTGTGATGATCCACCGGGTGGTGCTGGGCTCCATTGAGCGGTTCATCGGGGTGATTACCGAGCACCTGGCGGGCAAGTTCCCCCTGTGGCTCAGCCCGGTGCAGGCGGTTGTACTGCCCATTGCCGAGCGCCACCACGCCTATGCCCAGGGCCTGACCACCCAGCTGGAAAAGGCCGGCCTGCGGGTGGAGTGCGACCTGCGCAGCGAGAAGACCGGCTATAAAATCCGGGAGGCCCAGGTGCGGCAGATTCCCTATATGCTGGTGGTAGGCGACCAGGAGATTGAAAGCGCCAGCGTCTCGGTGCGCCACCGGAAGGACGGCGATCTGGGGGCCATGAGCATCGGAGACTTTATCGAAAAAGCCCAGGCTGAGGTTGCCAGCCGGGAAATTAAATAAGAACGCGAAAAAGGGCGGTCCCGGCGGCGGGACCGTCTTTTTTGCAATTTTTTGCCAGCGCCGTAACCAAAGCCGGTTAAAAGGCGCTACTTAGAGTGATGGCCATTGTTTCAAAATAAGTTTTTTTAAATCCCACGCCCAACCCGCTCCCCCCGCCTCTCCGCGGCATGTATCGTAAACGCACTTGCAAATCGGTATTTGCTGATTTTCAAGCAGGGCGGCGTGCCCGTGCCGCCAGGTTCACAAACTTAACTTGACCGCCGGAGGCGGCCTTTCGGAAGGAGGATGAAATTATGGAAGACGATGAGATTGTGGCGCTGTTTGTGCAGCGGGACCAGGAGGCCATTGGCCAGACCGCCGGGAAATACGGCGAGCGGCTGCGGAGCCTGGCCAACAGCATCTTAAAAGACCCGCCCGCCGCCGAGGAGTGCGAAAACGACACCTACCTGCAGGCCTGGAACTCCATCCCGCCCCACCAGCCCGGGGGCTACCTATACGCCTTTTTGGCCCGGATCACCCGGCACCTGGCCCTGGACGTCTGCCGCAGCCGCAGCCGGAAAAAGCGCAGCGCCCCCCTGAGCCAGCTGACCAGGGAGATGGAGCAGTGCATTCCGGACCCCAGCGACACCCAGTGCCAGGTGGACGGCGTGCTGCTGGCCCAGGCGGTGAGCGGCTACCTGCGGACCCTCTCGGAGGAGAGGCGGAACCTGTTTATCCGGCGGTACTGGTACCTGGACTCCATTGCCAGCGCGGCCAAGCGCTTCGGCATGACCCAGAGCGCGGTGAAAACCACCCTGTACCGGGTACGGGCCGGACTGAAAGACTACCTAATAAAGGAGGGGTACGATTTATGAGAGGCAAAGAATTTCTCGACAAAATGGAACTGCTGGACCCGGAACTGGTCCAAGCCGCGGCCATGGAGCCGGAGAAGCCCACCCGGCGGCAGGCGGTTATCCGCTTTTTTACCGGAAGCCCGCCCGCCGGGGAGCCTCAAAGCGCCCAAGAGCCTGGACTGTTCCGGCGCGGCGGCGGCGTGTGGGCGGCAGCGGCCCTGTGCCTGTGCGCGGCCCTGCTGCCCGTGCTCCTAACCCAGGGGGCCAGCCTGTTCGGGCTGGCGGGAGCCTCCCAGAGCATGGCGGCAAGCCAGTATGCCCAGTATCAGGACTGGCAGGAGGGCTTTGCCCCAGAGGACTACTTCAAGTTTAATCCAGAGTCCAACCAGGGGCTGACAGGCATTTACCTGGCAGAGGGCCTAAACAGCGGCAGCCGGGCCTATGACGGCTTTCTCGTGCTGGACCCGGACGACCCGGACCAGCTCTCCTTCACCCGCTGGCTGAACAACACCCGCACCGCACCGCTCCTGCCCACCCAGTACCTTTACTGCGGGGCAAGCTTCCAGTGGGACCAGGCCAAAGAGGTCCGGTTCCTTTGGGAGGACGTGAACCCGGATGACGGGGAATACACCTGGGACAACATCTATGTAACCGCCAGCACCCAAAAACAGCCCTGGGACAAATTTGAGGGCTATGCGGAGTCCAGCCAAAGCGAGACCGTCACCCGGCGGGACGGGGTGGACATTCGCGCCGTAGGCCGGCCAGGCTATGAGAAAGCCCTGTGGTTCCAGAAGGACGGAGCCTGGTACAAGGTCTACGGCGACCCGGACGTGACCGCCGAAGCCCTGGGCCGGGTGGTGGACTGGATCTGGACCGGCGAGGCCCAGCCGGACCGCTTTGACAAGGCCGAGGGCGACGTCTATCAAGTGGAAGAATGCAAAAAGGACCTGGAAAAGCTGGTGGAGGAGATTCCCCTTGGGGCATACATTCCCACCGACTCCCGCTGGTGCCCGGCCATGAGCGACGCGGTGCTCACCCGCGTTAACGGGACGGAAATCGACGCGCAGGTGAACTATGCGCCCCACCCGGGCAAGCTGCTGGACCATTGGCAGGTCTATCTGCCCAACGACCTCCATCATGCCGGGGAATATGTCCAGGAGCGCAGCCTGGGCCAGCTGGAGGCCATCACCGAGGAACAGGTGCGGGAGCATGTAGCGGCCCGCGGCCAGGAAAAGTCCAACCTGCTGGCCTTCCGCTGGGGGGCCTACTATGTGGAGGCCTGGTACCAAAACACCGGCGACACGGCCAAGGATATCTGGGAGCTGCTGTGCTACCTGCGGGACGAGATGGGCGCGCCCAACGGCCAGCTGTTTAAGCAGAGCTACGGGGATGGCATGAACCCCGAGGACCTGTTCCAGCATGAGGACAAGGGGATCAGCTCCAACGCGGTGGGGGACTATTTCCTGCCCCCGGAGAACCAGCCTGAGGAAAACACCGTTTATTTCAGCACTCTGGCGGACCCGCTGAACTCCCAGCCTTTCCCGCCCCTTCCGGCGGACTTCTTTAGCTGCTATGGCTATTTTGACAGCTCCAGCCAGCCGCAAAAGCTGCTGGCCATCTGGTACAAGGAGGACCCCGAGGCCATCACAGGCGGCAGCCAGTCCATTTTCTTGAGCTGCGGGCCTGGCAAGCAGGATTTCTCCGCCCTCACCCGGGAAGGCCAGAAGTCCGGCATGACCGTTACGGACATGGACGGGACCAAGGTCTATGCCGTAGGCGGCAAATACAGCGCCAAGCTTCTGGCTTTCCAGAAGGAAGACAGCTGGTATGTGCTGCAAGGCGAGCCCGGTGCGCGGGTAGAGGATATGGCCCTAATCGTGTCCCAGCTTCTGAGCCAGTCCGTGGACTTCAGCCTCTTTGCCCGGGAAAAGGGCTATACCTACTCCCACCTCAACCTGGACGAAACGACAGACGAGCCAGAGGCAAAGAAAGCGCTGGAAAACTGCCCCTTCGTGGAGCAGATCCCCTCTTGGGAAGAATTTCTGCCCGAGGTTAGGGGTATGACCCTGCTCCAGCGCAAGAGCCCAGAGGGCACGGAGGACGTGGAGCTCTCCCTGTCCCTGGCAATCCGGGAGGAGCCTGGCAAGTTTATTCAAGGCGTGGATGTTTTCACAAGCAGCGACATGCGCTTCTTAAGCGCCCGAGAGAAGGAAGCCCTTGTGGATATGAGCGTTTACAGCGCCCTGCCCAGCCTGGATGAGCAGAGGCGGTATATCCAGGACAACTGCGGGCTGTCCATCTACCGCGGCGGCCTGCTGGTGCTGGACTTCGGCGGCACGTATATGCGGCTTTCCCTTAACGGGGAGGCGGAGATCGACAAGGTTTCCGATGGGACTATGGAGAACATTTTAACCATGCTGGGGGCTTTCAACGAGGCGCAGGCCGAGCGCCTGGCGCAGCAGCGCCACGAGACCTGGCGGAAAGCCCTGGGCGCTTTGGGCTTCGCCCAGCTGCCCTTAGAGGACCTCACCCTGAGCAACCACCCCGCCGGCGGCAAGGACCCCGCCTTTGACCTGGCCGCCCTGCCCACGGTCAGCCACCAGGATATTGCGGCTTACTTGAACGGCAGCCCGCCTACCGCGGAGGTGGACGGGGAGACCCGAAAGCTTCTCTCCTTCCAGTGGGGCGAGTCCTATGCCTCCGCCATCGTCCGGCCCGGGGCCAGCGTGGAGAACATCTATACCCTGCTCAGCCGGGTGCGGAACATGACCTCGCCGGAAAGCCTGGGGAATGTGTTCACCATGGGCTCCGCCAGCGCTATGACCGTCAGCCCGGAGCTGGCGGAGGCTCTGCCGGACCTGTTCCAACACACCACCCCCCTGGGCGCGCCGGTGGATTGGCCTATCCCAGTGGAGGACGCGGTGAACGTATGGGCGCGGGATACCTTTGAGGGCTTTGAGTGGGAGCTTAAGACCATCCATGTTATGGACCTGAGCAAAGACCAGGATACCATGCTGGCCAGCGTGAGCTATCTGGTGAAGCCCAACAGCGCCGGTTCGCTCCAGGGCACGGCCCTAAACGTGACCGAGGCCGGAGAAGACGGCTGGTACTATGTGGGCTGGCAGATGGTGCTGAAAAAGCAAAGCGGCGGCTCCTGGAGAGTGACGGAAACCGGCGGAGCCATGGGTATTGAGGATTCGTTGATTCATGCCTAATCGTTAGCGCAGTTCAAAAGGGACGATAACAAAAGCCAAGATTCCCGGTGTTCCGGTGTCTTGGCTTTTTGTGTTCCCCGGCTACAGGCCATCCCGGGCCAGCCGGATGCCCGCTTCCAGAAAGCGGTCCCGTTTTTCCGCAAAATTTTCGTTTCCCCAGGCCCAGGCCGGAGCGCCCGGCTCCAGCGGGTGCTTGTCCGAGGCCATCAGCGCCACCGCCGAGCCCATGCCGTAGTAGCCGCATACGCTCACAGCCGCCGAGGCCTCCATGTCCACCCCCGCGTATCCCAGAGAGCGCCAGCGGGCCTCCTTATAAAAGGTCTGCCGGTATACCGCGTCCGTGGTCACCGTGTTCTCCCGGCGGACCCGCAGGCCCGCCCCTTGAAAGGCCTCCGCCAGCTGGCCAAAGCTCCAAGAGCCCTGGGGGACGGCGGTTTCCGGGTCTGGGAGGTAGTGGCGGGAAACCCCCTCCTCGCACAGCAGCCGGGCTGGCAGCAGCACATCTCCCACCTGGACCGCCTCGCTAAAGGCGCCGCACAGGCCCAGCAGCAGAATTTCTTCCGTGCCCAGGGCGTGCAGGGTCTCAATGACGCAAGCGGCTTGCGGCGCCCCCCGGCCTCCGTCCAAAAAGCAAAGGCCCTCCCAGCCCTCCACCGCCAGCACCGGCGTGTGGGTGATGAACCCCGGCAGCTGCTGGCAGAGCAGCTGGGTGGGGAAGCGCTCCGCCAGCAGAGGCAGGCCCCTGCCCAGGCAGAAGACCACCGCCCGCCGGGGCAGCCGGGGGGCCTTGCCCTGCACATGCTTGCTTTTTACATGCTCTTCCGCGGTAAAAACCGGCCGCGTCCGGTCCTCTTCAAAACACCACTGCGCGTTCATCCGCTTCCTCCTTGGGCGATAAATATGATCTAATTGGAGCATATATATCATATCATGGCAAAAAGAAAGTGTCAAGGGCCTTCCGGGGCCTGGGAGTGCCGCAGAGATTATCATTCGTGTTCCCCCCGCCCGTAGGGCGGGGGGAACACGAAAAGCTCTCCGAAACGGACACTCCCCCGGGGCCTCCCAAAACTAGCCCCTTTCTCCAGCGGCCCCGGTCAAAACTTTATAGATCGCCGCCTTGCGCAGGCCAGAGGCTTGGGCCGCCTGCTTGGCCGCCTCACTGGGGGAGGCCCCGGCCTCCAGCAGCTCTTGGGCCAGCTCCACCGCCTCCTCCAGAGAATAGGGCTCCTCCTTCACGGGCCTCTCCGCCCCGGCCACCACCAGCACATATTCGCCCCGGGGCTCCTGCTCCCGGTAGCGGGCGGCGGCCTCCCCCAAGGTGGTCCGCCAAACCTCCTCATGGATTTTTGTCAGCTCCCGCACCACGGCAATCTTCCGCTCCGGCCCGAAGAGCTTCTCCAAGTCCCCCAGGGTCCGCCGCAGCTTGTGGGGGGCCTCGTAAAAAATCATGGTGCGGGCCTCCCCCTCCACCTGCGCCAGATGCTCCCGGCGGCCGCGCTTGTTCATGGAGAGAAAGCCCTCGAAGGTGAACCGCCCTGTGGGCAGGCCGCTGACCGCCAGGGCCGAAATGGCAGCGGTAGGTCCGGGCACCACATAGACGGGCAGGCCCTCCCGGGCGCAGGCGGCAATCAGGGTCTCGCCCGGGTCCGACACAGCGGGCATGCCCGCGTCGGACACCAGGGCGCAGGTCTCCCCGGCCCGCAGCCGGGCCAAAATCGTTTCGCCCCGGCTCAGCTTGTTGTGTTCAAAATAGCTCAAAAGGGGCTTGTGGATGTCGAACCGGGCCAAAAGCCCCCGGGTCACCCGGGTATCCTCCGCCGCGATAAAGTCGGCTTCCGCCAGGGTTTCCCGGGCCCGGGGAGAGAAGTCCCCCAGGTTGCCAATGGGCGTGCCAACCACATAGAGCGCGCCTTTTTCCAGCATGTCACGGCCTCCCTTTCCAGTAATCTCCATACATGTCCCGCAGTTCCGGCGAGTCCCCGCCCGTCTCGTCCCGCAGCAGCAAAGTGGGCTCCGCCTGTAAGCCGGACCGTCCGCCCCGGCGGCACTCCAGCAAAAACAAGTAGGGCGGCCGGGCCCCATCCAGCTGGACCAGCCGCAGGCGTTTGGGCTCCAGGCCCTGTTCATGGAACAGCGCCAGCGCCTCCGCCAGCCGGGCCACCGGCAGGCACAGGCACAGCCGCCCGCCGGTTTTCAGGCCATAGCGGCCGCACTGGGCCAGAACCTCCAGGCTCAGGGCCTCCTCATGCCGGGCCAGAGACCGGTCCTGGCCTTCGCTTCGGGCCCCGCTGCCCAGGGGGTAGTAGGGCGGGTTGCAGGCCATCCGGTCCAGGCCCTGGTGGGGCAGCAGGGCCTTATAATCCCGCAGGTCCCCCTGTAAGAGGGCGATTTTCTCCCCCAGGCCGTTGGCCTCCACCGACCGCTCCAGCAGCCGGACCGCCTCCACCTGCAGTTCTACCGCGTCCACCTGGGCTGGCCGCCCCCACAGGCACCACAGCAGGGCCACGCCCCCGCACCCGGCCCCCAGGTCGGCGCAGCGCTCCCCTGGGCGGGGCAGGGAGAACCTGGCCAGCAGCAAAGTGTCGGTGGTTAGGCGGTGGCGGGGGCTGGTTAAAATTTTCCCCCGGTTGCCCAAAGGCTCCCAGCGTTCCATAGGCGTTTTCCTCCCCAGCATATGGAAAAGCGAAGCCCAAAAGTTTCCTCTGGGCTCCGCTTTTCCGCGTTTTGAAAGCTCATGCCAAAGCTGGCTTAACCCTCCTGGGGCGCGCTCACCGGGCATACGCCCGCGCAAGCGCCGCAGTCCAGGCACTTATCCGGGTCGATGACGTACTTGCCGTCCCCCTCGGAGATGGCGTCGGCAGGGCACTCTCCGGCGCAGGCGCCGCAGGCAATGCATTCGTCGTTGATGGTATAAGGCATAGGGAACACCTCCATGTAATTTCAGCGGGCCCCGAAGGCCGCGCTTGTACCTCTATTCTAACATATTTTCGTGAAAATGCAACTCTTTTCCACGCCGCGCCGCCGGATTTTTTTGGAAGCTCTTCCCCGCTGTGGGAAAAGCGGCGTGTCACTCCAGATCCGGCCCCTGAGGCTCCCAATAGCCGTCATCCCATGGCGCGTCCCTGGGCAAAACAATGTCTATGGTGCGGGTGATTTTCGCGCCCCAGCTTGTTTCCACCTGGAAGGTAAAGAAATAGGTTTCATCGGTTTGGGTGGCAGAATGGAACTCCCATTGGTTGAAATAATACGTTTCTCCATCATCCATCACGCTACGATCCTGCTGCACATAGACGCCGGAGGGGTTCTCCGGGTCGATGGCAATTTCGTTCCCCTGGCTGTCTACGGCCTTTATCATCTTTAAGGTGAAGTATTCATCGTAGATTTCCCAATACTTGTTGAAAATCTTGCTCAGGACTTTGGGGTAAAACCGAAAGTTGCCGTTCCGGTTTCCCGCGTTGTCAAACAGGGGCTGGGCGGTCATTTCCACCGTGTTCAAGGGGCCGGCAAAGCCGCCCCACTCGCCGCCTAGCACCATATGCACATTCTGGAAGCCGTTAAACCGTCCCTCCAGGCTGGCGTTGGTATATTTGGACTCGTAGTTGAATCCGTCCGGGTCGGGGTCCTGGCAGAACAGCATGTACTGTATCTCTCCGCCGTTGTTGTCGGCAATGCGGTCCTCCACCTGGGCGTCGAACAGATAATACTTCCCGTTGATCTTGATGTTGTTCCAGGCATGCCCCTGCCCGCCGATGGTTCCGCCGTTCACATAGGTTTCCAGGCCGATGCGGCGGGTCATCACCATAAAGGCGGCGGCGTAGTTATCGCAAACGCCAATGCCGCTTTTCAATACATCGTCCGCCAAAAAAACCTGCGTGCCGTCCCACATCTCCAAATCAAAGCCTTCCGGGTAGATCACGTCCTCTGGATGCTCATTGATTCCGTACACCGTGTGGTGAATGAGGTAATCATAGCAGGCCTTCACCTTGTCATAGGTGGTCATGCCGCTGGTAAAGATCTGGCTGAACACTTTATCCACCGTCTCATCGGCAGAGGTGCCGGTTTTCATGGGGATAAGCCGGGTGTTGTTGATCAAATCCTTAATCCGGTTCCCGGAGTGGGTTGGCTGGGGGTGGATAATCTCCGGCAGCTCCGCCACCACCTGGGGCTCCATGGTAATCTCGTTGTGGACAAAGTAGCCGCGGATATTATAGAAAATCTGCGCTACCTCCGCCCGGGTGGTGGTCTTTTGGGGCAAAATCTTGTTCCCGCTGCCCTGGAGGATGTTGTGGGTAACCGCCCAACGCATGGCGGTTTCCGCGTAGCCGGCCACCGCGTTCCGGTCGGAAAACTTGTCCAGGGCGTGGGGGTTATAGGTCACGTCGTTTTCTGTGACGGTGGCATAGCGGTACAGCTGCATGGCGATATCCTGCCGGGTAATCTTTTGCCCCGGGCTGAACCGGTAGTCCTCCGTGCCGCCGGCAATGCCATACATAGCCGCCCACTGCGCATACGGGGTAAAATAGCCGGAGCGGGGCGCGTCTTCATAGAGAAGCTTATCGTATTCCCCTGGGTTTACCCCCGCCATGCGGCCCAGCACGGTTATAAACATGCCCCGGTCCATGGTGCGCTCCGGCGAGAAAGCGCTTTCCGAGGTGCCCTGGAAAAGCCCCTCTTGGGTCACATACTCCACCGCCGCCCGGTACCAGGCGTGCGCCGCCACATCCTCAAACCTGCTTGCGTCCGCGCTGGCCGGAACCGCCGCCACCAAAATAAGCAGCAGGGCCAGCGCCAAAGAAGCCATTCTTTGCATTGCGTTTCGTTTCATTTTAACCATTCCTCTTTTTTGTTTTTCTATGAATATTATAGAGCGGTGATGGGGTTAATCCAACGAAGCCAAGGGCTTCCACCGGCGCTGGCCCCAAGCGTGGAAAAACAGCGGCCGTTTATTTTCACTCCAAGTCCTTCAGCTGCTCCAGCTCCTGCTTGTCCACCTTCACCCGGCCATCCTTCAGAACCTTCACCTGGTCCGCTGTGTAGACCTTGGGGGCGGCCTCCGGGTCCTTGTCCAGACGCACGGTCAGGCGGCGGGTCAGCAGGTTCTGGTCAATGACCACACCCTTGCCATCCGGAGTGGAGACAATGGCGTTCACTTTGGGGGTGGTGCGCAGCAGGTCCTGGTAGGCCTCCTGCTCATACTTCAGGCAGCACATCAGCCGCCCGCAGGCCCCGGAAATTTTCACCGGGTTCAAGGAGAGGCCCTGCTCCTTTGCCATTTTGATGGACACTGGCTGGAACCCGGCCAGAAAGGACCCGCAGCAGAAGGGCCGGCCGCAAATGCCCATGCCCCCCAGCATCTTGGCCTCGTCCCGCACGCCGATTTGCCGCAGCTCGATGCGTGTGCGGAACAGGCCCGCCAGGTCCTTCACCAGTTCCCGGAAATCCACCCGGCCGTCGGCGGTGAAGTAGAAAAGAATTTTGCTGTTGTCAAAGGTGTATTCCACCTCCACCAGCTTCATCTCCAGGCCCCGGGCGGCAATGCGCTTTTCGCAGGCCTTAAAGGCGGCCTTCTCCTTGCGGTGGTTTTCCTCCACCTGCCGCAAGTCCTCGGAGGTGGCCCGGCGGATGAGCTTTCGCAGGGGCTGAATGATGGCGGAGTCCCGGACCTCCCGGTTTTCCATGGCCACCTCGCCGCACTCCACGCCCCGGGCGGTCTCCACAATAGCCATGTCGCCCCGGCGGAGCTGTTCCTCCCCGGGGTCGAAATAATACACCTTACCGGTGCTTTTAAAGCGTACGCCTATCACTTCTGCCATTCTTTTTCTCCTAAAAGATAGATTCTATACCAAAATGTAAATACAATGAAACTTAACATTACCCCACGCCGCTAAGAGGCGCGGTTCATCAGCCCGGCGCAGAACCAAGCCAGCAGCAAGCCGGTGTTGGCGTTGCGGTCCAGCTTGTCCCGGCATTCCTCCGCCAAACCCGGCAGGCGGGCCAAGCGTCCCAGGGGCAGGGCGCAGAGCTTTTCCACCGCCGGTTCCGCGCCGCTCAAAAGCTCCCGCCCCCCCATGCGCACCGCGCATGCGTCACGAAAAATCAGAGAGAGCCGCTCCAATGTTTCCCGGAAGAGAGCCCGGTCCTTTTGCAGCTCCGCCGACACGGCCAGCAGCCGGTGCCCGCCCGAGGCCAGCATGGCTCCGGCCATTTCCACCGCCACGGCGAAGGCCTGGCCCGCCCGGCCTCCTTCCAGTTCTTCCAGCATCCGGCCCAGGTTTCCCCCGCACAGCCTGGCCAACTCCTCCGCCCGGTCCCCGGCCTCCGGCCTGTGCTCCTTCAGCCAGCGGGCCGCGTCCTCCACGGCGGGGGGGCGCAGGGTAAAAATCTGAGACCGGGACCGAATGGTGGGCAGCACCGCCCCCGCGCTGGGGCACAGCATGAGGAAAACCGCCCCCTTAGGCGGCTCCTCCACCAGCTTGAGCAGGGTATTCTGGGCGGCGGGCAGGGTTCGGGGGCCAAAGTCCACAATATAGACATTGTAGTCCGCCTCTTCGGGCATGCGGTACGCGTCCTCCAGCATCTCCCGCCCAGCCTCTACCGAAAGGGAGCCGCTGGCCCCGCTTCCCTGAAACCGCCGGATGTCCGGATGGGACCCGGCCTGGGCCCGCAGGCAGCTGGGGCACTGGCCGCAGGGGGCCCGGGGCTTGTCCCGGCAGACCAGGGCCTGGGCGGTCAGCCCGGCCAGGGTCTGTTTGCCGCAGCCCCGCTCTCCCTGAAAAATCACCGCATGAGGAAAACGCCCCGCGGCAAACGCGGCGCGCAGTCCCTCTTTTACGCTTTCATTCCCTAAAAAACCGGGAAACTCCATCAGACTTTCTCAAAGCGGTCCACATTGAGCACAAAGATGGTGGACCCGCCCACCGTGACCTCCACCGGGAAGGAGGAGTACATGCCCACCTCCATGTTGGAGGAGTGGGGCACAATCTGGGTGCGGCGGCTGCTGTACTTGGCGATGATGCCAATGACCTCATCCACCTTGCCGTCCTCCACGCCGGAGATAAAGGTGGTGTTTCCGGCCATCAAAAAGCCGCCGGTGGTGGCCAGCTTGGTAACGGAAAAGCCTTCGCGGGTCAAAGCGGAGGATACGGCTCCGCTGTCGTCGTTGCTGACAATGGCGAGGATCAGTTTCATAACATATCGTCCTTTGCAGGGGTATTTTTTAATACGCCGGGAAAGCCCATGTCCGGCACAGGTCATAAGTCTATGGATTTATTATAACACATTTTAGACCGAAACGCCAGACCTGAACGAACATTTCGAGCTGTGCAGCTTCTACAGAAAATCTTTGCTTTTTTTGACATCCTTGGCAAAATAGAAGAGAGCGAACAGGTTTGGCAGGGCCATTAGGCCGTTAAAAGCGTCCCCCAGGCGGAACACATGCTCCAGGGGCAGCAGGCATCCCGCCAGGGCCGCTCCCGCCGCCAGAGCCGGGTAGAACCGCCGCAAAGGCCCCTGGGTCAGGTAGTAAAGGGCCTCCCGGCCATAGCAGCACCAGGCCACCACTGTGGCCAGGGCAAACAGCGCCGTGCAGCCCGAGACAGCCCAGCCTCCGGCCTCCCCCAGCGCGGCCTGATAGGCGTAAAAGGTGAGCTGGGCCCCCTCCAGCTGGGGCGGCATGCTGCACAAAATGCACAGGCCGGTTATGGTGCACATAACGGTGGTATCGGCAAACACTTGAAAAATACCCATGCGTCCCAGTTCCTCGGGGCTGTGGCCCTGGGCGTTCTGGTAGGCAAAGGCCGAGCTGCCCAGGCCCGCCTCATTGGTAAACACCCCCCGGGACACTCCGGCCCGCATAGCCAAAAGCATCCCCGCGCCGCCCCCCAGCCCAGCCCGCAGGGAAAAGGCCCCCTGGAAGACGCTTTGCAGGGCCCCGGGCAGGTTGGCCCGAAAGACCCAGATCACCCCCAGGGATGAGGCGAAAAACAGCAGGCTCATGGCAGGCACCAGCTTTTCCGCCACCTTTCCGGCGATTCGCAGCCCGCCCCGGGCCACAAAAAAGGTGAGCCCTCCCGCTCCCAGGGCCGTGGCCCACAGGGGCACGCCCAGCTCCCCGCAGGCGGAAGCCAGGGCGTTGGTCTGGACCATGCCGCCCATGCCCAGGGAGGACAGGCAGCAGCCCAGGGCATAGACAGCGGCCAGGGCCCCGCCATATTTCCCGGCCTTTTCTATGTAGCACAGGGGCCCGGCGGCGCGGGAGCCAGAGCCCTGGCGGAAGCGGGCCGACAGGTAGTTTTCGGCGTACACGGTCATCATGCCAAGGCCAGCGGAGGCCCACATCCAAAAGAGGGCCCCAGGGCCCCCGGCGGTGAGGGCTGTGGCCACCCCCACAATGTTCCCCGTGCCAATGGACCCAGCCAGAGCCGTGGCGATGGCCTGGAACCGGCCCCGCCCCTGGCCGGAGCCTCCCCGGCCCAGAGCTGCGCCCAGCCAGCGCCCAAAGCCCCGCAGCTGAAAAAACGCGCTGGCATAGGAAAAAGCGGACCCCGCCGCCAAAATCAGCAAGAGCACATGCCAGCCCCACAGGGCCCTGGCCAGCCAGTCCAGCGCCTGGTTAAGCATGGGGGGCAGCTCCCAGAAAATCGGCGGCGGCCCGGGCCAGGGCGGCGGCAATGGCGTCCACATTGTTCACCAGCCAGGCCTCGTCCTGAGGGTTGTCGTGGTAGCCCAGCTTCACCAGCAGGGCCGGAACTTTGGGGGTGCGCAGTTCCTCGGGCACAGGGGTGGGGGCGGATTCCACCAAAGCGGGCTCTGGGTACACGGACTTGATGGCCTGGGTAAAAATCTCCGCCGCGCGCTTTCCAGCGGGGCTGTAGGCATAATAATAGACCTCAGCTCCTTTTATTTTGGCCTCAATCTCCTGGGGCGCCGCGTGGCTGCGCAGGGTCAGGCTGAGGCCGCAGCCCTCCTCTTCCGCACTGGCGGGGGCAACGCCCCAGCTCTCCAGCTTTGGCTCCATGGCCGCCGCGATGCGGGACATCCAATAGGCCTCGTGGCCGCCGTTGGGGTAGGGGTCGGGGCGGGTAGAGGGGTTCAGGCACAGTTTTGCCATAGGGATACGTCCTTTCTGTTTGATGTATAGTTAACGCGGAGTCTGCAAGCGCTTTTTCCGCTGGGCTCAAAGGGTTTCTTCCCCGCTTAAGACAAGCCCAGTTTGCCCTCAAAAAACTCCTTCGAGCTCATGCCCGAGGGCCTTAAATACCGTCCCATGCCGTACAGGGATTCCGGGTCCCGGGTGATCCGCGCCCGTTTCTCCCGGCAGGTCATGGTGGCCGCAAAGCCCATGTCTTTGACGATACCTGGGCTCGCCTTGCTCATGGCCCCAAAGGGGTACACAAAAGCCGCCGGGGCTTTGCCCAAATGGGCCAGCGCGGCCTCCTGGGCTTTGGTCAGGTCCTCCACCAGCATGGCCCTGTACTGGGCGTCCGTCTCCCCAGCCTTCTGTCCGGCGCCTTCCCGGCCGCCCTTGTTGGCGTGCAGGTTGTAGCTGTGGTTTTGCACCTCCACCAGGCCGGAGTCCACCATCTCTTTCAGCTGGTCCCAGGTGGCGTGGGTGTAGTAGGCGCTGGTCTCGCCGCTCTCCGTGTACTGGTCCGCGTAGCGGCCGATGGGCGAGATGACAAACTTGCACTGGTACTTTTGGGCCAGAGGGAAGGCGTAAAGGTAATTATTATAATATCCGTCGTCAAAGGTCAGCAAAACCGGCTTTTCCGGCAGGCTGGCCCCTTGGGTATAAGCAATCAGGTCTTCCACCAAAATGGTGGTGTAGCCGTGCTTTTTCAGGTAGAGCAGGTCGTTTTCAAACTCTGCCGGCGAAATCACATAGCGGCCATGCTGGGCCTCGTCCTTCAGCAGCGCGTGGTACATGACCACAGGAATTTCCACCGGCTCCTCCACCGCCCGTACGCTGACCACCGCCGCGGCCCCCAAAGCCAGCGCCACCGCCGCCAGGGCCAGGACCCGCAGGTTCAGCCGGACCAGCAGAAAAAGGCGTTTTTCCCTTTTGCCCATGGCTCTCCCTCCTTACTATGTTCCGCTATCCATATTTATACGCGCGAAAAGATAAAATTATTCTGGTAAACCCTATGGAAAACAAGGGCGGAACATGGTATAATGGCGAGAAAGCGGCCTGCGCGCGGCTGGGCTTTACGCCGCGCCCGCCGGTACCTTTGGGAGGCTCTGCTATGGAAAAAACCTTGTACGTCAGCGACCTGGACGGCACCCTGCTGAACCGGCAGAGCCGCCTGTCCCCCTTCACCCAGCAGGCCCTGAACCGGCTGCTGGAAAAGGGGATGCTCTTCACCTTTGCCACGGCCCGGTCCTGGCGCTCGGCCCGTGTGGCGGCTCAGGGCCTCTCTCCGTTCCTGCCCTGGATTATCCGCAACGGCGCGGCCTTTGCCAACGGCCAGACCGGTGTGAGAACAGGCGAGGCCTTCTTCACCCACGCCCAGCGGGAGGAAATCCTGCGCCGCTGCGCCGGCCTGGGCCTTTGGCCCCTTGTCTACAGCATGCGGCATGGGGAGGAGAAGGTATCCTACCTGGACAGCGCGCCCCGGCACCAGGGCATGGCCCATTACATTGCCAGCAGGCAGGGGGACAAGCGTCTGACCCCTGTGGACAGCCTCCAGGCCCTTTTACAGGACGAGGCCTATTATTTCAGGTTTATTCACACCAAAGAGGCCCTTGTCCCTCTCTGGAAGGAGCTGAAGGACCTGCCCTGGCTGAACCTGACCTTTCAGCAGGAGCTCTACCGGCAGGAGTATTGGCTTGAGATCACCTCAGAGCAGGCCACCAAGGCCCAGGCGGCCCTCCGGCTGAAGCAGGAGCTGGGCTGCACCCGGCTGGTTGCCTTTGGAGACGCCATGAACGACCTGCCCCTGTTTCAGGCAGCGGAGGAGAGCTATGCCACGGCCAACGCCATGCCCCAGGTAAAGGCAGCGGCCACAGCAGTCATTGGCAGCAATGAGGAGGACGGGGTAGCCCGGTTCCTTCTGGAACGATTTGGGGAGGTGCTGGTATGAAGGGAATCATCAATTTGCTCCGGGTGCTTCTCATCGGCGTCTGGGGCCTGGCGCTGACAGTCTGCGTCAGCCTGTATTTTGACGCCCACAGCCCCCGGCAGCTGCCAGGAGGCCATGCCCCCTGGACTGTGGCGGACAGCGCCATGGAGCCCACCTACCGTAAGGGCGACCTGGCTATTCTGGATATGAAGCAGGCCGCAGAGCCCGGGGACGCGGTGCTGGTAAAGGGAGAAACCGGCCCGCTGTTCCGGCGGATTATCGGCACCACCGGGGACCAGTACATTTTCAAGGGCGACGGAGGGGAGGAGAGCTTTCTGGCCGGGCCCCAGGCTGTTACGGGGGTCTGCGTCGCCTACCTGCCCGGCTGCGGGGCCGCGGCGGCGTTTTTATACAGCCTGCCGGGCATTCTCCTGGTGGCCGCTGTGGGGCTGGCATTGATTATTCTGCCCGGGAGGCTGAGCGGGGACAAAAAGGCCGCCCCTAAGGCCCCTCAGCCGGTTGAACCCGCCGCCAGTCCGGACGGGCCCCCCAGACCGGCCCGCGCGCCCCGGGACCGGTACACCCCCAGACACTGACCAGAAAGGAGCGCCCTATGCCGGAACTACCCAAAAAGTATAAAAAGGATTTTTCCCATTCCTATGCTCTTGGTCCCTTCCCCACCTTTGAGCTGCTGCGCCGCCGCCCAGAACAGGCCCTGGCTGTCTATTTTCGGGCGGATTTTCATGACCAGGAGAAGCTCCAGGCCCTTTGCGCCCAGCTGGGCGTGCCCTGCCAGTGCTCGGCAAAAGCCCTGGAGCGCATCAGCCAAAAGGAAGTCTGCTACGCGGCGGGCGTGTTTCAAAAATACCCCGGCCAGCTGGGCCCTCATGCCCCTCACGCGGCCCTGGTCCAGCCCGGAGACATGGGGAATCTGGGCACCATTCAGCGCACGCTTTTGGGCTTTGGGGTGAAAAATCTGGCCCTCATTGGCGGGGGCGCGGACCGGTGGAACCCCAAAACCATCCGGGCCTCTATGGGCGCCGCCTTTCAAGTGGAGGCGGAGGAATTCCCAGACTTTCCCGCCTATCTGGCCCGGTACGGGGCGGGGCGGGAGATTTTCCCCTTTATGCTGGATGGGGGACAGGTGCTGACCCCGGAGAACGTCCCCCAGGCGGCCCGGTATACTTTGGTGTTCGGCAACGAGGCCACCGGCCTGCCCCCGGAGTACCAGCGCTATGGGCAGAGCCTGTTCATCGCCCAGAGCCCGGAGGTGGACTCGCTGAACCTGGCGGTAGCCGTGGCAGTGGGTACGTATTTGTTCGTCAACCGGAACGGAGACGGGCCGGGCGGCGGGCGGCAAGGATATGAAAAAGCCTGCCCCTTTTAAAAGAGGGGGATGGCGTCCCTTGGCGAGGCCTTTCCGCTGGCCCGGGGGAGGCTTTCCCGTTTCTTTGCCGGGCCGCCGCTGTTTACGACGCAATTTTGAAATCTTCCCCAACGAGGTGTGAATATGCGCGATCTCACTGCCGCTGTGCTGGCCGATGTGCACGGAAATTACCGGGCTCTTCAGGCCTGCTTGGACTATGCCCAGGCCCGCCGGGCGGACCAATATCTGTTTTTGGGCGACTACATCACCGACCACCCCTACCCCCAGCGGGTTATGGCCCTGCTCTATGCCGCCCAAGACCGGCTCCCCTGCCGGTTTATTCGGGGAAACCGGGAAGATTATATGATCCATTACCGGCAAAACGGCGGGCGGGACTCCGCCGGGGTCCCCTGGAAAAACGGCTCGCCCCAAGGGGCCCTGCTTCACTGTTATGAGAACCTGACCAGCCGGGATGTGGACTGGTTTGAGAGCCTGCCCATTTCCGGCCTGTGGCAGCCCCAGGGCGCGCCGCCCATCGCCTACTGCCACGGCTCGCCGGAGCAGACCCGGGACGAGATGCGGGGGGACCGCCGCTCCCTGGAGATGCTGGGCAATACCCCGGCGGAGCTGCTGGTCAAGGGCCACAACCACCGCCACTGGATGCTGGCTCACCGGGGCAAACGGCTGGTATGCGCCGGGTCCGTGGGCAACGCCATTGACCGCAGAGCTAAGCCCGGCCCCCCTGTTCGAACCAGCTTGGTCAAAATGGCGCAAATGGCCTTTCTTCATCTGAAACAGGGCCGCTGGCAGGTGGAATACGTCCGGGTGCCTTACGATTGGCAGGGCGCGCTGGAGGATTTAAAAACCTCCGGCCTATACCAGCGGGCTCCGGTGTGGGCGGCTATGCTCCGTTACAACATTTTAACCGGCTGCGACCCCTTCAACACTCTGCCCACCCGGGCGACGGCGCTGTATGCCCAAGAAACCGGCCTCCCAGCCCCCTGGAGCGCGGTGCCGGAGGCATATTGGGAGAGGGCGGCGGCAGAATTCCACGTCAGCACTATTTTTTAATGCCGCGGGGTTCGGGGTGCCCCCGCTGGCAATGCCGCGGGGTCCGGCAAAGCTTCACCTCACCGGGGTGGTAGGCGCTGGCACCGATAACGCGTAGGTAAGATGCTGCCGATGGGCTGGACCTACTATGGGAAAGGAACCATCCCCAAACCGAGCGCAAAGCTAGCTCCTGTACCCCGCCCAAACGCGTAAAAGTTTTTGAAGGTTCTTAGGAAACTTTTTTCAAAAAGTTTCCTAAGACGCCGGAGCCAGCGGGACGCTACCGGTAGGCTGGACCCACTATGGGAAGGGAACCAGCCCCAAACCGAGCGCAAAGCCAGCTCCTACACCCCGCCCAAACGCGTAAAAGTTTTTTGAAGATTCTTAAGCTGCCAGAGGCGACCTAAGGAAAGGAGAAATTATGAGAATTCGAAACATGACGGAGGGCAGCCCTGTGAAGCTGCTGCTGACCTTCGCCCTGCCGCTGATGGTGGGAAACGTTTTTCAACAGCTGTACACCGTGGTGGATACCGCCGTGGTGGGTCAGGTGGTGGGGGTCAAGGCCCTGGCGGCGCTGGGGGCCTCGGACTGGCTGAACTGGCTGGTACTCAGCGTGGTGCAGGGCTTTGCCCAGGGTTTTTCCATTTTGATGGCCCAATACTTTGGGGCCAAAGACTACCGCCAGCTTTCCCGGTCCGTGGGGGTCTCCACCAGCTTATGCGGCATTGCGGCAGTGGTTATTTTGGTGCTCAGCCAGCTTTGCGCCCGGCCGGTGCTGGGGCTGCTGAACACCCCGGGGGACATCCTCGGCGACTCCCTTCTCTATCTGCGCATCATCTTTGGGGGCATCCCCATTGTGGCGGCATATAATTTATTGGCCTCCATTCTGCGGGCCCTGGGGGACAGCAAAACGCCCCTTTACGCGGTGGTGGTGGCCACGGTGGTAAACATCGCCCTGGACCTGCTGTTCGTGATGGGCCTGCACTGGGGCATTGCCGGAGCGGCGGGAGCCACGGTTATCGCCCAGGCGGTCTCTACGGTATACTGCTTTATTAATGTGCGCAAAATCACCATCCTCCAGCTGGAGCCCTCGGACTTTAAGCCCGACCCGGCCATGAGCTTGGCTCTGTTGAAGCTGGGCTCTCCTGTGGCCCTGCAAAACGGCATCATCTCTGTGGGCGGCATGGTGGTCCAGTCGGTCATCAACCGCTACGGCATGCTGTTCATCGCGGGCTTTACCGCCACCAACAAGCTGTACGGCCTTTTGGAGATTGCCGCCACCTCTTACGGCTACGCGGTGACCTCCTTTGTGGGCCAAAACCTGGGCGGGCGGCTTATCAAGCGCATTAAGCAGGGCATGCGCTCCGCCGCTGTGATCGCCCTGCTGACCTCGGCGGTGATTGCCACGGCTATGCTGCTGCTGGGCAAGCTCTTCTTGGGTCTGTTCATCTCCGGCTCGCCGGAGGAAGTGGAGGCCTCCATGCAGATTGCCTACCACTATCTGGCCATTATGAGCCTGTGCCTGCCGGTGCTCTACATGCTGCACATCTACCGCTCGGCCCTTATGGGCCTGGGCGATACGGTAGTGCCTATGGTCTCGGGCTTTGTGGAGATGGTCATGCGCCTGGGCATTGCCATGCTGCTGCCCCTGGCCATTGGCCAGGAGGGCATTTTCTACGCGGAGGTAGGAGCCTGGACCGGGGCGGCGGTGCTGCTGGTGGCGTCCTACTATGTGCGGATAAACCGGCAGAGGGAGTAGGAGCGGGCTTCCTTCTTCCGTCCCCAGGCCGCCCATTCCGGCAGGGCTGCGGGACGCTGCCGGCTGGCTGCCTGAAAACAGGAACGGCTGATTCATACGCAAAAAACCGGCAGCGCGGGAGGATTTCTCCCACACGGCCGGTTTCTATGTTTTACGCTGCTTTCTTATAGGTAACGCAGTTCAAAAGAGGTAATCCCTCTTTTGAACCTGGCGGCACGGGCACGCCCGCGCCGCCCTGCTTGAAAATCGCTATTTACCGATTTTCAAGTGCGTTTACGATACAATTCCCCCTGCGCTTTACGCGAAAGGATTCTCCGAGGGGTACAGCATCCCCTTGGGATGGTTAAAGCCAATGTCGGAGACGCCCAGGAACTTGAACACCTCGAACAGGGCCTTGCCGTGGTGGCCAAAGGCTACCGCCCCGTGGTGGGGGTAGTTTTTCTCAATGAGCACATGGCGGTAGAAGCGGCCCATCTCCGAAATGGCGAACACGCCGATGCCCCCAAAGGAGCGGGTGGCCACAGGCAGCACCTCGCCCTGGGCCACATAGGCCCGCAGCTGGCTGTCGGCGGTGCTTTGCAGCCGGAAGAAGGTGATGCCGCCGGGGACGATATCGCCCTCCAGAGTGCCCTGGGTAACCTCCTCGGGGAGGGTGCGGGCCATAATCATCTGGTACTTCATGGTGGGCTTGCACAGCTTTTTGGAGCAGGTATTGCCGCAGTGGAAGCCCATGAAGGTGTCGGTAAGGCTGTAGGGGAACTTGCCCTCAATCTCAGCCTGGTACATGTCCTTGGGCACCGTGTTGTTAATGTCCAGCAGGGTGACCATATCGCCGCTGACGCAGGTGCCGATAAACTCGCTGAGGGTGCCGTAAATGTCCACCTCGCAGGAGACCGGAATGCCCCGGCCGGTGAGGCGGGAATTCACATAGCAGGGCACAAAGCCGAACTGGGTCTGAAAAGCGGGCCAGCACTTACTGGTGAGGGCCACATACTGGCGGTAGCCCTTGTGCTCCTCCACCCAGTCCAGCAAAGTGAGCTCATACTGGGCCAGCTTCTCCAAAATTTCGGGCTTCTGGTTGCCCTCGCCCAGCTCCTTCTCCATGTCGGCCTTCGCCTGCGCAATGCGGGGATCCCCCGCATGCTTGTGGAACGCCTCGAACAGGTCCAGCTCCGAGTTCTCCTCAATCTCCACGCCCAGGTCGTAAAGCCGCTTGATGGGGGCGTTGCAGGCCAAGAAGTTAAGGGGCCGGGGGCCAAAGCTGATGATTTTCAGAGACTTCAGGCCCACCAGGGCCCGGGCAATGGGGATGAACTCGTGGATCATACGGGCGCAGTCCGCCGCGTCGCCCACCGGGTTTTCGGGGATGTACGCCTTGATCTCCCGGAGCTTCAGGTTATAGCTGGCGTTCAGCATGCCGCAGTAGGCGTCGCCCCGGCCGCCCACCAGGTTATCGCCGGTCTCCTCGGCGGCGGCGATGAACATGGCGGGGCCGTCAAAATGCTTGGCCAGCAGAGTCTCGGAGATCTCCGGGCCAAAGTTGCCCAGATAGACCACCAAAGCGTTGCAGCCGTTCTTTTTCACATCCTCCAGGGCCTGCACCATGTGGATTTCGCTCTCCACAATGCAGATGGGGCACTCATAAACGCTGGCTGCTTCCGCGCCGTATTGGGCGGCAAAGGCCTCCATCAAAGCCTTGCGGCGGTTGACGGAGAGGGACTCGGGGAAACAGTCGCGGGAGACGGCCACCAGGCCGGCTTTGACTTGCGGGATGTTGTTCATTGGGAAATTCCTCCGTTTTGGCAAAAAATAGTGGGGACGGTGGGGCATATGCTCATGATACCGCAAAAGGGGGGAAAAATCAACTGGGGGAGTAAAAAAAGGGGACAGGGCTTGCGCTGGCTAGGCTTGCGCGTTCTGTTTTGTTCCGCTGTCACGCACCCGAACCCACACCGCGATCTCGTCCCGCTCCGGCTCTTCAAACAGACCCGCCAGCTTCTCCAAAAGCCCCTGGTCCACATAATAGCTGGGGTCCTCGCCCGCCAGCACCGCCGCGTTCCGGCGGGCAATGTTCTCCCGCCACCGCTCTTCCGGCACATCGATGTAATGCCACTGGGTCTCCACGGACCGGTCCCGGAAAAAGGCCTCCGCCTCCCGCCGGGAAGCCCGGGTCCAGAAGCCCCAATCCAAAATCACATCCGCCCCGGCTCTCACCGCTTCCGCGGCCTTGTCCAGCAGGTAGGCCTGAATCCGGGCGGCGGCCGCGTCATGGTCCCCGCCCAGGGCCTTGTCAAAAATCCGGTCCGTTACCTCATCCACGGAAAGAAGCAGCGCGGGGCTCTTTTCCATCAGGCTCCGGCAGTACCAGCTTTTCCCGCTGGCAATCTTACCGCAAACCAGCATCACCTTTGCCATCACGCCCCCTCCTTTGCCAGGTATTCTTCGATCCGCCGGTGAAAATCCGGCAGAACCTTTTTCAGCAAGACCGGCCGCCCCGCCTGGTTGATGAAGCAGTGGCTGGTCCGGCCATCGCAGCGGAGGGCGCCGGTGGCCTTGTCTCGCACCTGGTAACGGAAGGTGACGCGGGCATGGGCGTAGCGTTCAATCTCGATCTCAATCTCAACTGTGTCCCCAAAGCGGCACATGGAGTGGTATTGGGCCTGGGCGTTGAGCACAGGGCTGACAAAGCCCGCCCCTTCCAGCTCTTCGTAAGGGAAGCCGTTTTCCCGCATAAAGTGGACCCGGGCTTCCTCAAACCAGCGGATGTAGTTGGAGTGGTGGACGCAGTCCATGCGGTCGGTTTCATAATAGTGGACCGGGCGGAGATAAAGGGTCTGGGCCATGGGGTCGCCTGCTTTCTTTATAAAATATGAAAAGACTAAAGCATCGCCGCAAAAGTGAGCCAGCGGCGGAGCATTCGGAAAGGAGCTTCTTACATATGACATACAAACTTATTTTGATGTCCGGCCCATGCGGCTGCGGCAAAACCACCCTATCCCGCCTGCTGGCGGAAAATCCGGCGGCAGAGCGCACAGTCCATATGCACACGGACGATTTTTACCACTACATCAAAAAAGGCTACATTCCGCCCTGGGAGACCGCTTCCAAAGACCAGAACGAAGCGGTCATCCGGGCCGCTTCTGCCTGCGCCGGGCAATATGCCCTGGGAGGCTATGAGGTCTATGTGGACGGCGTGGTGGGACCCTGGTTTTTAGAACCCTGGCGGGAGCTGGCCCGGCAGGGCGTGGACCTGCGGTACATTATACTGCGCCCCAGCCAGGAAACCGCTGTGAAGCGGGCGCTGAGCCGGGAGCAAAACCAAGAGTTCCCCCTGACCGGAGAGACGGTCCGGGCCATGTGGCGGGACTTTGCCGCGCTGGGCCCGTATGAGGCCCACGCGGTAAACACCGAAGGCCAGAGCCCGGCGGAAAGCGCCAGGGCCCTGCGTTCCAGGCTGGACCAGGGCGGCTTCCGCCTGGAGGGAGCAAGCTGAAAGGCCAGGGCTCTTTCCACCGTTCATTGTAACCCCAGCCAAGCCTCTTGTCAAGGCGCTCCGCCAGGGGAGATGGAAAACCCCGCGGATAAGCGGACCGCGGCCCCAGCGTTTTTGCGCCCGCTCCCAACGCCCGTCTTCCTTGCGCCGCCGCGCAAAAGGCCCAGGGGAAAGGATCTGTAAAGAAGAAAAGGGCAAGGCAAACCGCCGAGGCTTGTCCTGCCCTTTTGATTCTGTGTAACCCCCTATGGCCTGCTCTAGGAACGGGAGGAGAACCGCAAACGGAGCATCACCCGTTTTCCTTTCCAAAATGCCTGTATGCCAGTATCCCAATGGGAAGAAAATACGCGCACCAAGCGGTCAAGGCTACGGAGCCCCCCATGCTTGCCTCTCCCTCTGCCATAGGGGCGAACACACCTGTCATTGGCATAAGAAAGCAGCTGAAAAAGAAAACGCCATGAATCATCATGAGAGCTTTCATCCACTTGTCCCCTTTGTTGTCCGCTTGGACAGACAGGCCCATAAAAAATGTGGAAAGAGCCATCATGCCGTACCCCAGCAGGTCATAGTTGAACATCAGCCCCCCTTTTTGAAAATCCAGAATTCTCTGCGCCGGTTCGCTTAACCCGCCCAAGCGCACGCTGGTGGTTTGCGCAAAATACACAAGAAAAACCAGCACGGCATAAACCACCGCAAACGCCATCCCGGTATTTGCGGCCACACGCCGGTTTTCGCGGCTTTCATAATGCAGTCCCGCCGCCATCATGAGATAGCCAACCGGCAAAAACATGCACACGAAGTATGAGCCAAAGGGAAAGTTCATGATTAAAAAGATGGCAAAAAGAACCACCGCTCCTGTAACAATCCCCGAGCCAATTCTGGGTATAGTCCTGTTCATTCTCTCTTTCTCCACAAAATGCTGATTGGCTGTCCCATTCATAAGCAAGCAGCACCCGCCGGAAGGCGGGTTCCTCCCGGCGGGCGCTTGCTTCCTTATGGTACGCGCCTTAAAGGGGCTTCCTATCGCGCTTTATTTCGCGCTTAAGTTCCGGTTGATGGCGCAGAGAATGCCCTTGATGGACGCAATGCTGATGTTGCTGTCCACCCCTACGCCGAAGAGGGTCTCGCCCTGGTGCTCCAGCTGAATATAGCTGACCGCCTTGGAGTTGGCCCCCGTGGAGATGGCGTGCTCGCTGTAGGAGACAAAGTCATAGTGGTCCAGGCCAATGTTGTGCAGGGCGTTAAAGAAAGCGTCGATGGGCCCGTTGCCCTTGCCGCTGACCGCCCGGGTCTCCTCCCCATGGCGGATGGAGCCCTCAAAGTCCACAATCACCTGGCCCTGGCCGCCGTCCTCTTCAAATATTTTGTAGCTCAGCAGCTCATAGGGGGTTTTCACATCCAGATATTCCCTCTGGAAGATAGCAAACACCTCCTGGGGGCTGATCTCCCGGCCCGCCTGGTCGCAGGCCTTTTTCACCAGCTTGCCGAACTCAGGGTGCATGGCCTTTGGCAGCACATAGCCAAAGCTCTGGTGCATGACAAAAGCCGCGCCCCCCTTGCCGGACTGGCTGTTGATGCGGATGATGGGCTCATACTGCCGCCCCAGGTCCGCCGGGTCAATGGGCAGATAGGGCACCTCCCAGTAGGGAGACTTCTCCCGCTGCATATAGTTGACGCCCTTGTTGATGGCGTCCTGGTGAGAACCGGAGAAGGCGGTAAACACCAGCTCACCCGCATAGGGGTGGCGGGGGTGCACTTTCAGCTGGGTGCAGCGCTCGCACAGCTCCCTGATTTGGTTCATGCTGCTAAAGTCCAGCTCTGGGTCCACGCCCTGCGAGTACATATTCATCGCCAGGTTCATAATGTCAGAGTTGCCGGTGCGCTCGCCGTTGCCGAACAGAGTGCCCTCCACCCGGTCGGCCCCGGCCATAATGCCCAGCTCGGTGGCGGCGGTGGCGGTGCCCCGGTCGTTATGGGGGTGCAGGCTGATAATGGCGCTGTCCCGGTGTCTCATGTTTTTGCAGCAGTACTCAATCTGGTCGGCATAGGTGTTGGGGGTGCTCATCTCCACGGTGTTGGGCAGGTTGATGATCACCGGGTTCGAGCGGGTGGCGCCCAGCTCTTCCAGCACCCGGTCGCAGATGAGCACCGCGTTCTCCATCTCCGTGCCGGAGAAGCTCTCGGGAGAGTACTCATAGCGGATGTTGATATCGCTGTTAGCGGTAATTTCCTCGGTCAGCTGGCGGATGAGCTTCGCACCCTCCACCGCAATGTCAATGACTCCCTGCATGTCGGTGTTAAAAACCACCTTGCGCTGAAGGGTAGAGGTGGAATTATAGAAGTGAACAATCACGTTCTTGGCCCCGTCAATGGCCTCAAAGGTCTTGCGGATTAAATGCTCCCGGGCCTGAACCAGCACCTGAATGGTCACGTCCTCCGGGATGCGGTTCTGGTCGATGAGGGCCCGGAGAATCTCATACTCGGTTTCCGAGGCGGAGGGGAAGCCCACCTCGATCTCCTTAAAGCCAATGTCGCAGAGCATCTGGAAAAACTCCAGCTTCTGCTCCAGGTTCATGGGGTTGACCAAAGCCTGGTTGCCGTCTCGCAGGTCCACGCTGCACCAGACCGGGGCTTTGGTGATGGTCTTCTCCGGCCAGGTGCGCTCCGGAAACGAGATGGGCTGGAAGGGCTTATACTTTTTGTAGCCAAGATTCATGGGGATCGTCCTTTCCGTATTGTTATCATTTGTTTGTTGGCTTAAGGAACTTTTTTGAAAAAAGTTCCTTAAGAATCCTCAAAAAACTTTACACGTTTTGGTTTGGGTGGAGACGCAGGCTCTGCGCCCGGTTTGGAGCTGGATTCTTTTCCATAGTGGGTCCAGCCTGCCGGTAGCATCCCGCCTGCGCGTTATCCCCGCCAGCGCCTACCACCTTAGTGAGGCGAAGCTTTGCCGAACCCTGCGGCTTAGGAAACTTTTTGAAAAAGGTTTCCTAAGAACCTTCAAAAACTTTTATACGTTAGATGGGGGTGGGAGACGGTAGTTTTGCGCTCGGTTTGGGGGGGTAGCGCCTTTGGCGAAAATATCCGTCCGGCAGTTTCTCTTCCGCGCGTTATCCCGGCCTGCTCCTACCACCCTAGTGAGGCGAAGCTTTGCCGAACCCTGCGGCATTGCCAGCGGGGGCACCCCGCGCGATGAAGAACAGGCGGGGGAACCGGAAGATAATCTCGCCGTTTGCCTGCACGGGGTAAGCCTCCTTTACCTGCCGGAAGACCTCCTCATAAAAGCCCTGCCGGGCCTCCTGGTCCACTGCCGCGTCCAAATAGGGCCGCAGGCCCGTGGAGCTGTACCAGTCCATAATGGCCTCATGGCTGGGCATACGGTGCATGTACACGGTCTCCCACATGGTGAAGTCCGCCGAAATGCCCGCCAGCAGGTCGAAATATTCCTCGGGCCGCAAGGTGTAAAAGCTCCGGTGATAGAGAATCCGGTCCCGCCACTGGGGCAGCTCCACCGTCCTCTCAATAATCTGATGGATGGGCTCTTTAAAATTCACCGGCACCTGCACCGCCAGCAGCCCCCCTGGGCAAAGCAGCTCCATCAGCCGGGGCAGCAGGTTGTGGTGGTCCGGCACCCACTGCAGGCAGGCGTTGGAGAACACCAGCCCATAGCCGCCCCCCAGCCCATCCAGCGGGCCGCTGACGTCGTACTGGACAAAGCGAAGATTCGGGTGCTCCTTTTGGGCCGTTTCAATCATGGCGGCGGAAGAATCCACACCGGTAAGCTCGGTGTGGGGAAAAAGGTCTTTCACCACCTGGGTGCTGTTGCCAGGGCCGCAGCCGATGTCCAGGGCCCGGGCCGCGGCAATTTCAATGCGCGAAGCCAGGTCAAAGGCGGGCTGGGTGCGTTCCTTTTTGAATTTTAGGTACTGTTGGGGATTCCAGTCAGACATCATGAAAACCATCCTTTCCATTGGGATTCGGCCCCGCTGGAGAAAAGAGCCGGGCGGCGCGGCAGAAAAAAGCCCCGGCGCTTCCATAAAGATGAAAGCATCCGGGGCGAAAATCCAAGGATTACCGCGGTACCACCCGAAATTCCGGACCAGCTTGCGCCAGCCCGCTCAAAGCCTCTGACAAGGCCGGGCGGATAACGCCGCCACACGTCCCGCGCCTACTGACCAGCGGGGGCCCGGTAAAAACCGGCCAGCCGCGCCCTGTTCAGCGGGGAGACTTAGGGATCAGTATTCGCACCGCGCCGCCTGCCTGCTCACACCCACCGCAGGCTCTCTGAAAAGCCGCCGCGCCGCCTTCTTCCCGTCACAGTCTTTTGTTGTTTCTAGTTATTATACTAGAAACATCGTGGTTTGTCAAGGGGGAGCGTCCAAACCACAAAGATAATCATCTGTGTTTCCCCGCCCTACGGGCGGGGAAACACGAAAAACTCTCCGAAACGGACACTCCCCCGCAAAATTCCCCCTTGACTCCGCCGCCAAAATGCGCTATAATAATGCTGCATCTTTTGCTGGATTAGCTCATTCGGTAGAGCGCATCACTCGTAATGATGAGGTGGCCGGTTCGATTCCGGCATCCAGCTCCAAAGATTTCCCTAGAGTCTCTAAGGCTCTGGGGATTTTCTTTTTTGTCCTGCCTTTGCCATTATTCCTTGTTGACTACCTTTTGACTACTTTCTGAAAAATTCCCGGCTTCCTGACTACCGCCGGAAAGGAATTTTTCTAGCTGGATAATAGAAGCTCCTGCTTCCTCTTTTTCCATATGCGTGTAAACATTGGCGGTCATTTGGATGGTTGAGTGTCCCATCAAGTACTGTGCGGTTTTCAGATCGATCCCAGCCCGGTAGAGATTGGAACAATAACTATGTCTGAGTTGGTGGGCGTGTATGTTATAAGGTGCAGCCGCCTGGACCTTTTCCCATAGGGTGCGATAAGCCATCTGTGAGAGTGGTTCACCGTTTTTCCGTGCGATAATGTACAGTCCCTTTCTAGGCGTATCTTTTAGGATATCCATCATAGCAGACGGGATGGGCACAGTCCGATGGGACGCTTTTGACTTGAGCTCTTGCACCGGATCGGGCTGGTTGTTCTTGAGGAATGTGGAGGCTCGATTTACCGTCAGCTTATCGCCATTGATGTCTCCCCATTGCAGTCCAAGTGCTTCCTCTCGACGCAGGCCGCAGTAAAGGCATAGCCCGGCGAAGCATTTAGCCTGTGGGTCTGCAATGTTTTCCATGAGGCTTATTTGCTCTTCGCGGGAAAGGTGCTCTTTTTTCTTCGGCCTTGCATGAGGCGTAATCTTTATGCCGTCAGTGGGATCCCCGGTCATGAGACCGTTCTGGCGAGCCGTGGCGAAAATCTGGCGCATTGTGTTCAGCACCTTGCGCTGTAGGTCCTCCGAGTAGCCCGTGACGGCTTTCATCACCTCCCGCACATGTACTTGGCGCACTTCTCTGAGCTGCATTTGGGCGAGATACGGCAAGATGTGAACATTGTAGGCGTTTCGATACCCGGACAAAGTATTTTCCCGGAGCCCGGTCTTGTAAGTGGATATCCACGTCTTCGCCCACTCGTCCACCGTGGTGGTGTCCCCCACCACCAGGCCCTGCCGGTCCTGATCCCGGAGGGCGTCGGCGGCCTGGTTCACTTCGGCAATGGTGCGGCCATAGACCAGCTTCTGCCGGCCGTCGGAGAGGGTGACTTTCTTTTGATATCGTCCATCCTTTCTTTTTTTCATGAAAATAAAAACCGTCCTTTCTGCAAAAGGAAAATACGTTCCCTCTTGCTTTTAAGGGCGGGATGGGGTACAATATCGTTGTCGAGGCGATGTGTGCCCTACCCGGCCCATTGCTTGCCGCTCTCGGTATTGCAGTACCGGGGGCAGTTTATTTAGGCACAATATATTGTGCCTATAAGAGCTGTCAACACAATTCCCAAAAAAGTTTTCGGAAAATTTTTGCCGATTTTGTTTACTTTCATAACCAAAGTGAGTATAATGAAAGTAATGAGACCCCCCGCACCTCTCCACGTTATGTGTGATGTGTCCCAGTGGGGGATTTTTTTGTGGAAGTTGAGATTTTATGGAGATAAAACCGCCGGTCGATTACTGCCAACAGTTGGAAAAAATTGCAAAGCGTGGATGTATCATTGACAATGAGCAAGAAGCGCTGGAATTTTTGAAGAGAGTCAACTATTACAGGCTGACTGCGTATTTCTTGCCGTTCAAAACTGAGGACGATAAGTACATAAGCGGCACCCATTTTTCTCAGGTAGTGGGGATATATCAATTTGACCACGATATTAGAAGGCTTCTTTTCCCAGTCATTGAGGAAATCGAATTAGCTCTGCGCGCTCAAATTGCCTATTATCATGGGCACAGATACGGGGCATTGGGGTATTTGGATGGGGCAAACTTTTCAAAAAGACATAATCACGAAAATTTCCTGGAACATATTGAGAAAGAAAAGGAACACAACAGGCAACAGCCCTTTGTACAGCACCACAACGAAAAGTATTCCGGGCAGTTTCCAATCTGGGTCATTATTGAGCTTTTCAGTATGGGAGAGCTCTCCCTTTTTTACGCCGATATGAAGAGGGCAGACCAAAAATGTATTGCTAAATTGTTTTCTGCACCCTCTGATACGCATATGAGAAGTTGGCTGAAAAGCTTAACAATATTGAGAAATTTCTGCGCCCACTATTCCAGGCTATACGACGCGAATCTCCCCGGCGTTCCCAGAACGCCTAAAGACGTTGATATACAATTGGGTAACAAACTTTTTGATTATATAGTAGTGTTAAAGCTATTATATTGTGACAATATCAGTTGGGGAAATTCGTTTGTCCCCAGATTATGTGCAGTAATAGAAAAATACGGAGAGTTCATAGAACTGGAACGTATAGGGTTCCCGCCTGATTGGGGAAAAATTATTGCTTAGGCGATGTGTGCCCTATCCGGCCCATTGTCTGCCGCTTTTGGTGTTCCAGCACCGAAAGTGGCTTTTTTTGTCCTTACACAACGGACTCTATAAATGAATCCAATGCAAAATCCAGCAAGGCTAAGTACGGTGTGACCTTAATCCCCTGTTGCTCACGTTTCTTTTTCGAGAGAAGTTGGATCTGCTCCAATGACCGCCCCTGCCGATATTGATCTATTTCATAGCTTAATTGATTAATTCGCACTTCGATAACTGCAGGGGTTACTCGATAAAATTGGGCTAAATCATCGACAGTTTGAAACGAAGTGCAGGGAAAGCTTTGGGCGATAAGTGGTAGAAAGCGGGGTATAAAGTCCTGGTATGGCATAAGAAACTGCGCGGCGCCCTCATTCGCTTGCCATTCTATATAGGCGTCTTGACGGATGGTAGATCCGGTTTTATCAGAACAAATCCTCTGGCAATATTCAATATCGTGAAAAAAATAGTGAATAAGTTCGTGCATACAGTCAAAGTTTTGCATTTCTGGACTTCGTTTAGTGTTAAGCGCTATAGAGGTTGTATAGTTACCTTTGTAAAGAATCCCACAAATATCAGAATTTAGAAAAGAAATCTTCTCTATTGTGAGATTTTTTATGCAGCGCATTGCTAATTTTTCTGAATCAACAGGGGAAAAGTTGGATGAATCGCAAATGCCCTTTCTCAAAGCATCTACATATCTATAAAGTGTAGCCTTATTCCAGTACCGTGTATCCATTTACTGCTGGTCACGCCTCCTCGCCCTTTCTATGAATTCAAGCGCCATTTCTATATCCTCTGGTGAATATCCCTTTTCCTTTGCCTCTTTCATCACTCTAAAATAGGCAGGGCTAATCTGCTGTACTTCATTTGCGTCCTCTGGTAGAAAATCTTTTTCCGGCCATCCCATAAGATATGCTGGAGTAACCTCTAAAACCTTTGAGAGTTTAGCAATTTTATCTCGGCGTATATTTTCAATGTCACCATTTTCCCATCGTGAAACGGTGGCGCCGCTAACTCCTACTGCTCTTCCAACCTCATCAAGGGTAAGCCCCAAATCCTTTCTTCGAGTTCGTAATATATCTCGGAATTCCACTTTGCTCACCTCCTTATTCTGAATTATATCGCAGCTCTTGCAAAAATGCAATACCAAAACGCAGAAATTCTTTAAAATTTTGCGTTTAGGTATTGACTTCCCGCAGATAGGCAGTTATAATGTTTACGTAAACGCAAGAAACGGAGGTGGATAACTTGTTCAACGAGCGACGTTTTAAGGCTCAAGTGGTGCTGGCTGGCATGACAATGCGGCAAGTTGCAGCCGAATTGGGTATTGATGAAGCTACCTTATACCGCAAAATGAGTGGAAAAAGCGATTTTTACCGCAAAGAAATACAGCAGCTTTGTGATCTACTTAAAATAGAAGACCCCACTGCTGTTTTTTTTGCAGAAGAACTTACGTAAACGCAAACCAGAAAGGAGTAACCAAAATGACAGTCAAGAACACCCACGGCCGGTGGGCTATCGACAGCCGCGAAGTAGCGGAGATGGTGGAAAAGCGGCACAAACACCTGCTTCGCGATATTGCTGGCTACATCAAAATCATGGAAGAAGCCAATGAGCCCAAATTTGGACCCAGTGATTTCTTCATCCCGAGTGCCTATAAGGACAGCACGGGGAGAGAACTTCCCTGTTACCTCATCACCAAAAAGGGCTGCGATATGATTGCCAACAAGCTCACCGGCGAGAAAGGTATTCTCTTTACTGCCGCCTATGTGACAGCTTTTGAGGGAATGCAGGAGGCCCTTTCCACAGGCCGCCCACCAGAGGTTTCGCCCGCAGCGCTGGCCAAACTGATTGCCGCTAACTCTAGGGCACTTTACAATGCGGGGGCAACGCCGCTTGAGGTCACAGAGATGATTTGTGACACATATACCACCTGGAACGTTCCTGTTCCCCGTGTTTTGCGGAATAGAGTTTATGCTCAAATGACTTTTGAAGATTTACCAGTTTTACAGCCGCCAGTGCAGGCAAGAACACCCCAGTAAGCGCGGCAGCTTCTTCCAGCGCTACCCTTTTCTAGGTTAGAAAGTAGGTGATAAAGATAGACGAACTAGAGAAAATACCCACCTGCGCGTTAGTTTCGGAATTAAAAACACGGGAAGGCGTTGAGCTAACTATAGCGGAACCGTATCAGGACGTGCATATTACTGTGAACGGGCCCGCAGTGGTGCTGACGATTATTGATTAGCCAAGACGTCTGTAGGGAAATGAGTGTTTGATATATGCTTTATGGTATTGCCCTTTTGAGCCTGCGGCCATCAAGCCCCTATAAACACTCTCAGGAACATTGTCATACGCATACGTACCGCTTTTATGGAATGTGATGAACAACGTTTTACTTTTTTCATCATATCCGACAGCGGAAAGATTACTGGAACTAACCGGAATCATGTTCATTTACTCACCTCCTCTCCTTCACCTCGCTTCTCCCCACCAAATAGTCCAGACTCACGTCAAAGAAGTCAGCCAGGGCGAGGAGGGAATCAAATCCAGGCTTAGTCTTGCCGTATTCCCATTCTTGGTAGTTTCGTTCCGCCACTCCAATCCCAGCAGCAACTTGCTTTTGTGTCCGTTTAGCATCTTTTCTTACTTTTTTTAATTGTTCCTTGAAATCCACAAAAATTCCCCCTTGACACGATAGAATAATCGTGCTATTATTGGGACAAAACACGATAAAGTTATCGTGTTTTGTCCAGAAAGCGAGCGGGTGATGAGAAACGAGAATTTGATACAAGCACGCGCAAAAACCGGTCTAACGCAAGTGGAAGTTGCGAAAAAGGCCGGAATTCAAGAGCGAGCATATCAGAACTACGAGGCGGGGCGTAAGCCCAAGTCGGATGTGGCAATCCGAATCGCAGACGTTTTGGGAGTGAAGTCTTACCAGGACTTCAAAAAGATTTTCAGTTAAAGCATACCACGGCACCAACAAAAAGGCAAGGGGGACTAGTGGCGGGATGGGTCGTCTGACCTGCCTACAAGGTAATCTAGTGACACGTTGTAGAAGTCGGCCAGGGAGAGGAGGACAAGAGCGGATGGAACAGACTTGCCATATTCATATCGTTGGTATGCTTGTTCCGCGATGCCAATACCTTCCGCCACATCTTTTTGAGTATATCCCTTTTCAGCTCTAACTTTTTTGAACTGTGCGGCTAAATCGTACATTGAAAATTCCCCCCTAAATTAATTTGCAAGAGGTATTGACACAACAAAAATGTTGTGCTAGAATAGCGTTAGAACACAGCAAATAAGTTGTGTTACTTCGGAAAGAGAGGAGCACATGAATGAAGCTTTAAAAGCCGCCCGAGATGCGTCCGGCAAGACGCAGGCTTGGGTTGCTGAGAAAGTCGGTATCTCTTTACAGATGTATCAGAGATACGAGTATAACCAAAACGAACCCAGCGTTCGGACGGCAATCCGAATCGCAGACGTTTTGGGAGTGAAGTCTTACCAGGACTTCAAAAAGATTTTCAGTTAAAGCATACCACGGCACCAACAAAAAGGCAAGGGGGACTAGTGGCGGGATGGGTCGTCTGACCTGCCTACAAGGTAATCTAGTGACACGTTGTAGAAGTCGGCCAGGGCGAGAAGAACAGGTAAAGTATGCATATAATACGGCGCTTACCCGTTCCCTTCCAGCCGCAATTAGTCCCGCGCGGAGGTTCCTGTGCGGCGTATCTGGCTCAAAATTCGCCTTTCTAGCGGGTGGCTTTCCGACGAACACAACCGGTTCTTTTTCAAATGCGGTAGACGCATATGATGACGAACTGATTCATACCGCACCGGAAAAAATGACCCGGATGCGCGGTCAGCCCAGCGGCGCAAAGGTGGGCGGCTATGTGCTGATAGCGGGGAATCACACTTCGGTGGAGGTATATGATGAAAACCAAACCCACTTGGCCCTGGATGTTGAGCTGAGCTCTAGCCGGTATGCAATGGGGTCCGCAGAAGTGGGCGGCTACGCGCTTTTTGCCGGCGGCTATTCGAACGCGGTGGATGCCTTTGACCATGAACTGACGCGCGTTACCTTGGAGCCTGGACTTAGCGTCGTGCGGAGCCTTCCCGCTGGATGCACTTTGGAAATGTATGCCTTGTTTGGCGGCGGCAGCACAGAAGAAGCGGCTATAGATGCATTCGATGAAAATCTTACCCGCACGATCGGCCCATCTCTCAGCCAAGCAAGGGCAAGCCTGACAGGAGCCGTGGTGGGGAAGTTTGCCATATTTGCGGGTGGGTATAACCGCACCTATCTAACCACGGTCGATATCATTACAGTGGAATAAAAGAAAGGAAAATCATGCTATGCGTTATCAAATTTGGAACAAAAGCGACGATGTTTACACTCCCTCGGGGACTCGCTTTACGGCGCGGGAGTGGGCAAACCGTTATCCCTGGGTCAATGCGCCGGGCGCGAAAATGATCATCTCTTCCGGCCTTATCAACGGCGGGACCGTCATGGAGTTCAACTCCGCGAAGGAGCATTATAAGCGTATGGGCGCTGCCATTTCCGATGAAATGACCGATGCGGAAGTACTTGCCGCCATGGAAAATTTTGAGGACAATCCACCCGGCGCGGACGAGCCCACGGTGGAAGAGCGCACAGCGGCGGCCCTGGAATTTTTGGCTTTGAACAGTCTGCCCGAAACAGATTAAAGGAGGACTACTACATGAATTACGAGACGGTCAAACGGAACTATGAGCGCAAGCTTTGGAGTAAGGCCATGGTAAAAATCGCTGTGCGCAAAGGAGTAATTACACCGGAAGACTACCAGGAGATTACCGGCGAACCCTATGCCTGACAGCGAAGGGAAGGACAGTGAACCTGACCCGATTGACAAAATCTGACAGAATGGTATAATAAAAGAGGCCCCCAGATGGGGCCCACTTGGCGGGAGGAATTCTCGCCGAGGTCAACTTGGTGGGAGTTCCTCCCGCCAACGTTGGAGGACGTTGCCTGCATACGAGTTGGCAGAGCCAACTCGGGCGGTTAGCTCATCCCCAGAGTTGCTTGCAACTCTTTAGAAAGGGGGTGGTACACTTTCCCAACTTTTACAAGGAGGGAGGTGGCGCTGATGGGAAGTTCCCGTTGGGCGAAAGCCCTGCGGTTCGTGCTGTGTCTGCTGGGCGCTTTGGCGTTCCTGCTGTACATAGTGCCCATAAAAGCGTACTAGCCGCTCGGCTGGACCCCGAACGGCTAGTATAGATTAATTATACTACTGTTTAAGGGCTAACCGCCATGCGGCAGCGCCCTCTTTATGTTTATTATACCACACGCTCCGGCTTTGTCAAGCCGGGGCGCTTTATTTTTACATAGGTGGTGATTTTATGGACAACACGGTCCTTACGGCGCTGATTGGGCTGGGAGGCTCTGCCCTTGGGTCCCTGTTCGGCGTGCTGGCCTCTTCCAAGCTGACCCAGTACCGGCTGGCGCAGCTGGAAAAAAAGGTGGAGGCCCACAACAACCTCATTGAGCGGACTTACCAGCTGGAAGAGCGCACGGAATTGCAGGAGGAAAAAATCCGGGTGGCCAACCATCGTATCAGCGACCTGGAAGATTTTCACAAGGGAGGCAAATAAGATGAACAGTCCATTAAGCTGCATGCGGGTGATCAGCCCCAACCGGAACAGCCCCAGAAATCATAAAATCGACGCTATTACCATTCACTGCGTGGTGGGGCAGATGGGCGTGGAGGCCCTGTGCAATGAGTTCAGCAGGGAGTCCAAAGGGGCCAGCTGCAACTATGGCATTGGCTATGACGGCCGCATCTGCACTGTTGTGGATGAGGAAGACCGTTCCTGGTGCTCCAGCAGTCCTAGCAATGACAACCGGGCCATTACCATTGAGTGCGCCAGCGACGCGTTCTACCCTTACGCCATCAACGCCAACGTCTGGAAGTCCCTCATCGAGCTGTGCGCGGATATCTGTCGGCGCAACGGCATCAAGAATCTGGTGTGGTCTACGGACAAGAGCACCCGCATGAACCACCTGAACGGCTGCAACCTGACGGTGCACCGGGACTATGAAAACAAATCCTGTCCCGGCGATTACATCTACAGCAGGCTGGGCCAGATCGCCAAAGAGGTCAACCAGAAACTCAGCGGCGCTCCTGCCGGGCCCTTCAAGGCCTACCAGGGCCAGGTGAACGCGGATGATGGCCTCAACTGCCGCACGGTTCCTGTGAGCGGTGCAGTCCTCAAGACCTTCCCGGATGGCACGGTGCTGACCATCACCAAAGAAGAGGGCAGTTGGGGCTACTGCGGCCAGGGCTGGGTGTGCCTGGATTACATCAACAAAATTGCATCCGCCAATGACCCGGCGGCAAAGGAGGAGTCTATCATGAATGGCAAGCTGTTCAAGAAAATGTACGATGAAATCAACCCCACCTACAATACCATTGAAGAGGTCCCCGGCTACTGGCGGGCTGACATCCAGGAGCTTGTGGACAAGGGGATCATTTCTGGCTCCGGTAACGGCAAACTGGGCCTGACCCACAGTGACTGCAAGGCCGCTGTGCTTGCCAAGCGCATCCGGGAGAAACTGTGATGGCAGCGCATATGAAGGAGCAAATAGTCAAAACCAAGACCCGCCCTGACTTCTCCAAGCAGCTCATTTCCGATATTCGCTGGCTGCTCTGGGCAGTCACGATTGGAGGCCTGCTGCTGGCCGGGTACTGCATCCGCCAGGGCTATACCGGCTCCCTGCCCTGGCTTTCCGGGATGGTGGGCCTGCCCTGGACCGCCCACGGGGTGGTGTGCTCATTCTACCTCAACATGGCGAAATCCGACCACAAAGAGGGCGGCATCACCTTTGAGAGCGCGAAAGCCAGCAGCTTTATGCTGGACGAAAACAACAGCCCCATGGGCTAGGAGCTATCTCGATGAATGAATTTTTGACAACCCTGCTGCAAGCGATCCTGGTGGCCGCTGTGCCGGTGTGCGCGGCGTTCCTGGGCAAAGGGATTAAGGCCCTGGCCAGCTACTTGGGGCAGAAGTCCGAGAACGACATGGCAAAGAAGTATCTGGCCGCTGTGGCCGATGCCGTGGCCACAGCCGTGACGTACACCAGCCAGGTGTATGTGGATAAGCTGAAGGAGACCGGACAGTTTACCAAAGAGAACCAGCGGGAGGCCCTGGGCCTTGCCGTGGCCCAGGCCAAAAACCTGCTGACCGCCGAGGCCACGGCCTTTCTGGAGAGCGCCTACGGCGACCTGACTGAGTACCTGCAGAGCCGCATCGAGGCCGAGGTGCGCAACCAGAAGATGGGCGTGGGTACTTTGACGCTGAGTGCATGATGAAAGCCCCCGGCTTTCCCTGCCGGTGTTCCGGCGGGGAGGGCTGGGGGCTTTTTTGTTTTCTGATTCATACCACAAAATCGAACGGCCCTTTTGAGCCTAAAAGCACAGGTGAATATTTTTAAGATATAATCTCTTTGACAAAACCTGTGCTGGTTCTACGTGTTTAGAATTTATTTTCCTAGTCCGGCAATTCATTTCCTTTTATGCTTATAGCGGGAAAGGAGGTGAATCAGTTGGAAATCACCAACATAAAGGTGCTCAGCGCCAGGCGGTTCCGCTCCCTGATCTGCTCAAAGCATTTTACCCATGAGATGCTGGCCGGGTCGGTCAAATGCTCCGTGCGCCAGATTCAGAACTGGGCCAAGCAGGACACGGACGTACACACCTCTTACCTGTTCGCCTTGGCGGAGGTATTCCAGGTGGACGTGGAAGAGCTGCTTGTCTCCGTTCCGCTGCCAGAGACGAGGGTATGACGCTGTGTGGCGCAGAAAAGGCCCCGGCCTCCTTTTGGGGAGGCCGGGGCCTTTTTGTTTTTTTCATTATGCCAGCCGGGCTCCCTCTATATGGGCCTTGGCGGCGCTCAAGGAATCAAACCAGTCCAGGTTATCTTTCCTGCTAGTGCTTTTGAAGCTGCTCTCGGGCCTCCTGGCGGCTTTCACGGCGTCCACAATGTTGGACACCACCCGGCCCCAGTCGTCGTAGGATGTGCATACGCAGTAATACGTTTTCATATCAAGAGTCTCCTTTCGTCTGAGCTGCGGAGGAATAAGTTGAGCGGGCTGCTTCTTCATAGTGAGCCAATATCTCCCGGTCTCTTTTCACGCACTGGGAATCTTCGCCAATGTCCCATATCTCGCACTTGATGCTGGCCCGGAGCCCGTCTGCTTTCTCCCGGAAGTAGGCTGTCATATAGTCCTTAAGGACAACCATCTGTGCTTCAGAGGTTTGGTAGAATAGATTTACCAAATCCTTCGAGGATTGGTGTGTGGCAATCGAGCGCTGCCGTGGGAAGTACCGCTTGATTGCCCTATTTATCTTCTGCCAAAAGTAGGTGTATTCCTTTTCTGATTGCTTCCGCGCGAGTCATACGATGCGCCTCACAGAATTTCTGTAATTTTGATTCCGTATCGGCTTCGAGCCGTATGCTAAAACGAATATCTTTGGGTTCTCCGCTTTCGGCCGGCATTGTGTCACCCCACTTTCCGTCACGCGATAGGGGCACATTATGCATGACAGAAAGTCAAGTACCATTTTGCAAGACGCGGCAAAATGGTACTTGGTGTATTCCCGCATCTGACTACTTTTTGACTACCTGGAGGCTGAAAATACCCCATTCCCGCCCACACCGGGAAGTCAAAAAAGCTAGGTTTTATGCGGGATTTCGTGCAACGGTGTACAACTGCGAATGGCATAGCTTCCCCTCGTAATGATGAGGTGGCCGGTTCGATTCCGGCATCCAGCTCCAAAGACGTTGGCTTCTCCAAGTCTGAAATCCCTAGAAACCGCAAGGTTTCTGGGGATTTTCTTTTTGCTTTTGCTCTTCCCATCGGTTCCTAACTGGCCGGCAGCGCCGCGCCGGCCTTTGTAAAACCTTAACCTTTTCTCAAGAATTTCCCCATTGCCACAGCCAGGCGGATTTGATACAATAAAGCGAGATAGGAGGCGGTAGGTATGCCGGAAAAAATCCTCGTAGTCGATGATGAGATCGAGATTGCCGACTTGGTGGAGCTGTACTTGAAAAATGAGAATTACGCGGTCTGCAAATTTTATACCGCGCCGGAGGCTTTGGCCTGCATTGAGTCCACCCAGCTGGACTTGGCCATTTTAGATGTGATGCTCCCCGGAACCAGCGGCTTTGCCATCTGCCAGAAAATACGGGAAAAGCACAATTACCCGGTTATCATGCTTACGGCAAAAATAGAGGAGACCGACAAAATCACCGGCCTGACCCTGGGCGCGGACGACTATATAACCAAGCCCTTCCGGCCTTTGGAGCTGGTGGCCCGAGTGAAGGCCCAGCTGCGGCGCTACAAGCGCTACAACCCCGGGCTGGCGGCTCCCCCCGAACCGGATGTGCTGGCGCACCAGGGCCTTGTCATGAACACCCGGACCCATGAGTGCCTGCTGCATGAGAGGCCCCTCTCCCTGACCCCCACCGAGTTTTCCATCCTGCGCATTTTGCTGGAGAGCAGGGGCCAGGTGGTCAGCGCCGAGGAGATGTTTCACCAAATTTGGCAGGACGAATACTACACCAAGTCCAACAACACCATAACCGTGCACATCCGCCACCTGCGGGAGAAACTGGGGGAAAGCGCTGGGTACATTAAAACCATCTGGGGAGTGGGGTATAAACTTGAAACATAAGATTACAAAACTGCTGCAGCTGCTGATGCTTCTGACCGCCGGGTTCGCGGCCTGTTCCGCCATTTACTTCCTGGTGGACGACATGCTTGACGGAGTTTTTGTCCGGTGGTTTGAGGAGACCTTCACCACCGTAGAGGTTGCCTATTACCCTGCCGACAATTGGGCGGAACACCAGGTAAAAATCGACTGGGGGCGCTTTAAGCCCGCTCTGCTGGGCGTGTTTATAACGGTCCACCTGGTTTGGCTGGGGGTGGTTTTCATCGCCGCGCAGCTTGCCAGTAAGCACCGGGAAAAACGCAGCGTCACCGACATAAGCCAGCGCCTGCGAACCTATATGAATGGCAGCGACGACGCGATGAAGGTGTTTTCAAAGGAGCAGGTTGAAATTTCCGCCCAGATGTCAGACATTAAAGCCGCGCTGCTGCAAAACGAGCGGAAATTGAAAGAGGAGACCACCCGCAAAAATGACCTGATCGCCTACCTGGCCCACGACTTGAAGACCCCCCTGACCTCTGTCATCGGCTACCTGAGCCTGTTGGACGAGGCCCCGGACATGCCCCCTGAGCAGCGGGCCAAATACACCCGCATCACCCTGGACAAGGCATATAGGCTGGAAAAGATGATAAACGAGTTTTTTGACATCACCCGGTACAATTTGCAGCAAATCGTCATACAAAAAGAGCCCATCGACCTGTATTATATGCTGGTGCAGCTTACAGACGAGCTGCTGCCTGTCCTGGAGAAAAACGGCAACACCGTCCATCTTCAGGCCAGCGAGACTCTCACCGTCCCCGGGGACCCGGACAAGCTGGCCCGGGTGATGGGAAATGTGCTGAAAAACGCCGCCGCTTACAGCTACCCCCACACAGAGATCACCATTTCCGCCGAGGAACAGGGGGACTTGGTTGTGCTGCGCTTTCTCAACCAGGGCCGGACCATTCCTCAGAATAAGCTGGCCGCCCTGTTTGAAAAGTTCTACCGCCTGGACGAGGCCCGCGCCTCCGGCACCGGCGGGGCTGGGCTGGGTCTGGCCATCGCGAAGGAAATTGTTGCCCTGCACGGCGGAACCATTTGGGCGGAAAGCCAGGACGAAACCGTGGCCTTTACCATCACCCTGCCCGCCCACTCTTAGGGCGTTCTTTTTTAGAAAAGACATGACTGCATATTAAAAAAGCAAAGCGCCGCCATCTGGTAGGATGACCGGGTCATTGCGCGTAAGAAGCGCGCCTGTTTTAAACCGCCTTATTCCTGGCAGCAGGGGGCCAGCTCCCCGTCCACAATAATGCAGTAGTCTTTGCCGCGCAGCTGTTCCACCAGCTCCGCCCCGGTGCGGACCCGCTGCCGCAGGGCAATTCCAGCCTTGCCCACAGCGGCTCCGGCAACGCTGTGCTCGTCCCCGCCGGAGGTAGCTTGCAGTCCATGGGCTTTGGCCAAGGCCAAGGCCTTTTGGTTTTCCTCAGGGTAGTTGTAAAAATTAAATACCTCCACCGCGTCCAAGTACTCCGGCTGGGGGCCTACCTCCATGTTGATGTAGGGCCGGTCCCGGTAGGGGTGGGCCATGGAGAGAAAGCCCCCCGCCTGGTGCACCAGCTTGGCATACTCCGCCAAAGGAAGCCGGTGCAGGCCTGGATGGGCGGCTAAAAAGTCCAGGCCAATGCCATAGGTGAGCACCTCTTTCCCGTCGCCATAGGCGTGTTCAATGCCGAACAGCACGTCAAAGTCCTTCCCCTGGGCCCATTGGGCGGCGGCCTGGGCGGCCTCCCAATAGCGGGCCATCTGCGCTTCCCAGGGCAGGGATCGGTCCACACAGGAATTGCCCCGAAGGAAATGGTCGGTGAGAATCATACCGGCATAACCGGCGGAATAGTAGGCCTGGGCCATCTCCTGGGGGGTATTTTGCCCGCAGCCGCTGCACCAGCAGGAGTGGCAGTGGGTTTCATAGCGGAAAGGATAGCGCGATTCTTGCATCATGATAACAACCTCGATTCCTATGATTTATAAGCGCGGGAGGAAGCAAAGGCCCCGGCGGCGCGCCCGCTTTTTTGTTTACATGGGGCCTTAGAGTCTGTCTTAAAACTCCGAAAAACCGTCTTTTTGTCCAGTGACAAACGGTTTCTGCGTTAAAAATCCTCGAAATACGAAAGTATTTCTTGCGGTTTTCGCCTTGAAACCGTCCGCCCCAAACAAAAATACTGGCATTTCTCTGGTTTTAAAACAGACTCTAGGACTTGTTTGAAAAATCAAAAATCCGGCATTTTCTCTATTTTCAAACAAGCCCTAGCCATTCACCACATTCTTGGCCCATATGCCCGATTTCAGCATCGCCATGCCAATGAAGCACTTGAGCAGGTCCGCGCACTGCACCAGCAGAAAAGCCCCTGCCACCCCAATGGCGGTGTGGTAACACAGCACATAGGCCAGCGGCAGGCAGACCGCCCAGTTAAACACGCAGTCAAAGAGAAAGGTGATAAAGGTCCGCCCGCCAGACCGGATGGTGAAGTAGGCGCAGTTGGTCGCCGTGCCCCAGGGCATCATAAAGCCGGATATCACCATCATTTGGGCGGCCAGGTCCCGCACGGCGGGCTCGGTGTTGTAAATAAGCGGGATGAAGGGCGCGCAGAAAATAAGCCCCAGGCCTACCACCGCGTTCAGCCCCACCCCAAAAACCAGGAGCTTGCGCACCGTGCTTTTGGCCCGCTCCATGTCATTGGCCCCCAGCTGCTGGCCCACCATAATGCCCACCGCGTCGCCCATGGACATCATCAAAAGGGCAAACAGGTTGAACACCGTGCCGTTTATGTTGGAGGCCGCCACTGCCGCCAAACCCCGGGAGGCATAGCAGACCTGCACCAGAGAGGTGCTCACGGACCAGAGGGCCTCGTTCAGCATCAGGGGCGTGCCTGTAACGGCAATGCGCCGCACCAGGGGCAGGGGCACCCGGGCGCTGCGGAACAGCCCCTTGAGAAAGGGAAACCGGGCCGTGTGCCGCATAGACTGTACCAAAAGATACAGCAGCTCCACATAGCGGGCAATCACCGTGGCCAGGGCCGCGCCCGCCACGCCCATTTTAGGAAAGCCCAGTACGCCGAAAATCAGCAGCCAGTTTAAAATCAGATTGACAAAAATGGAGATGACGCTGGCGGTCATGGGGATGACCGTTTCGCTGGCGTTGCGCAGGGCGCTGGAAAAACACACCGACAGGGCAAAGGGCGGCAGACCCCACACAATCACCCGCAGGTAGGTCCCGGCCAGGTCCAGGGTTTGGGCAATCTCCTGGGGGGTGGAGGCCTGGCTGTTTAGAAACAGCTGGCAGAAGCTTTGCCCATAGCCCAGCAGCAGCAAAACCCCCAGGGCCGAAATACCTATGGCAAAGTAGACTCGGAACCGCACCGTGTCCCTCAGGCCCGCGTCGTCCTTTTTGCCATAGTACTGGGCCCCGAAAATGGAGGCCCCGGACATGCCCCCAAAAACGGTCAGGTTGAAGATGAACACCACCTGGTTTACAATGGCCACCGCCGACATGGGTATGGTGCCCAGGCGGCCCACCATTACATTGTCTAAAAGACTGACAAACTGGGTGATGCCCTGCTGGACCACCATAGGAACCAGCAGGGCCACCACAGAAAGGTAAAAGGCCTTATCGCCAATATAGCGGGCCTTCAGCGCTTGTACTTTTGCAGAACGCAAACCATTCCCTCCTCGGGCTTTTCCTCATTTATGGGCCGGGCGGTAGAGTCTGTTTTAAAACCAGAGAAATGCCAGTATTTTTGTTCAGGGCGGACGGTTTCAAGGCGAAAACCGCAAGAAATACTTTCGTATTTCGAGGATTTTTAACGCAGAAACCGTTTGTCACTGGACAAAAAGACGGTTTTTCGGAGTTTTAAGACGGACTCTAGAGCTCCTGGCTGGGGTCCTGTTCCTCCGGCCCGTCTCCCAGCCAGTACAGGGGCTTTTCCGAAACCGTGTAGCCCAGCTTTTGATACAGCCCCAGCAGCGGCTGGTCCCACCGGGGGATGTGCACAAAGGGGGCAAAGCATTGCCGCAGGCACCAGCCTGTGATGTGCCCCGCCAGGGCTCCGGCGGTCTTTTCCCAGTCCTGGTCCGGCCGCACCGCCAGCATGCCAATGCCCCCTTCGGGGTAAATGCCGATCAAGCCTGTCAGCTCCCCCGCCGTAAAGGAGCCGTGCATGGCTCCGCTTTGCAGGCGCTGGGCAATCTCCGCCTCGTCAAACTCATCGGGAAACGCCGCCAATATTTCCCCGGCAAAGCTTTCATCCAGCTCCCGCACGCCATAGCGGCTGGGCACAAAAGGCGGTTCCGGGTCCAGGTAGGCCGCCGCCTGGCACTCCATTACCTGATTATAGTGAAAAAGCTCCTGAAACAGCGCGGCCTCCGCGCTGCCGTGCACAGCCAGCTGCACCGGCTTTTTCAAGCCCATCACCAGGCGCTCCCCGGCCTCGCTGTTCTCCGCCGCCAGCATAAAGGCCCGGCTGTTCCGCTCGCGGATGAGCGTCCCCTCTTCGCTGACCGCGTACACGCTGCCATCGCCCCGGCGCAGGGCTTCCAGCATATCCATGCACAAAACCGGGTCTCTTCCCAAAAAGGAATAGGCCCGCTGCTCCATCTCTCTCATGGGCTACCTCCCCTCAAAGTCCGGTCAAATGTCAGGCCCTCCAGCGGCGGCCGGGCTGGGGCCGCCGGGGCGGGCGCTGGCGGAAAACAGTGCTTGGGAACCACCATGGCGGACTGTCATTTTGCGCGGCCTCACAGCCGCCCCAGGGCCTGGGTGAGCAACCGGGCGGTTTTGGCCGCGCACTCCTGGGTAAAGGCGGGAAAGTCTACCGGGGAGCCGCCGTCCGCATTGTCGGAAATGGCCCGCAGCACCGCGAAGGGGGTGCGGTTCATGTAGCACACCTGGGCAATGCTGCCACCCTCCATCTCTACGGCTTTGGCCCCAAAGGTCTCGTGAAGCCACTGGTTTTTGGCCTTGTCCGCCACAAACTGGTCCCCTGTGGCCACTATGCCAGAGTAAGCCCCCCCATAAATGGCCTGGGCCTCTTCCAGCAGCAGGGCCGCCGCAGCCCCGTCAGCGGGCAGCTCAATCCGCTGCTCAGGCTCGCCCTCGTCCCGGTAGAGGAAAAGATTTCCCAGGGGATATCCCATGGGGGTGGCGTCAAAGTCATGCTGCACACAGGCGCTGGCCACCACCAGGTCCCCAATGTTTAAGCCCACGCCTCCTGCCACGCCCACGTTAATCACCAGGCGGGGGGCGTACTGCAAAATCATGGTCTGGGCGCAGACAGCGGCGTTAACCTTGCCCTCACCGCACTGGGCGATGACGCAGGGCGCGCCGGACAGGGACCCCACGTGGAAGACCAGCCCGGCAAAGCGCTCCTGGCCGGTTTCCTCCATGGCGTCCAGCAGGGCCCGAACCTCCACTCCCATAGCGCCGATGATACCAATTGGCCGTTTGTTCTCCATGTAAACCACATCCTTTTTATCTATTATAGAGAATTTGCAGGGCTTCGTCAAGTGTGAAATACAGGGGGGGGGGCGGCGGTCTCTCTCCTGGGTTTTCCCAAACAAAAAAGCCGCGGGCAATCTGCCTCCCCACGGCTTTTCGCATGCAATCCATACAATTTTTACTGGGCGCTGAACTCCTGGCTGTAAATCTCGGTTCCATCGGCCGCGTTGTAGGCCACAACCACCTTCGGGTCCTCCACATTTACCACTTCTTTAATGGAGTTGGCAATGTTTTCAAACACAGAGGCCTGGTCCGCCATGTTCTTCTCCAAAGACTCGGCAACCGCGTCCGTGTCCGTGCCCTCTTCAAACTCAGCGAAGGTGAACGTATACACCAGCTTGTTCTCGTTGGCGCTTACGGCAATGCCCATGTCGCCCTCGGCCAGGGCGTCCACCATGGCGTTAATCTGCTCGCTGATCTGGGGATCGTCCAGAAACGCCTGGATGGAGGCGTACTTTCCGTCTACCAGTCCGCTGGCGTCCCCGGCCTCAGAGTTTGCTTCCAGTCCGCTGGACTCCTGGGCCTCAGAACCAGCGCTGGAGGACTCCACGCCGGAAGCCTGGGAGGAAGAGCTGCCCTCGCTGCTGGAGCCATCCTTACCGCCGCAGGCCGCCAGGGCCAGCAGCATGGCAATGGCCAGAACCCCGGCCAGAAGACGGAAAAAATTCTTTTTCATCTAAGATCACCTTTCTTTGTCATTCGCGTATTCCAGGGCTCCTTTGTCAAAACGGGCCCGGGCCCTGGTTCCAAATGTAAAAATTTCCGTGCCCAGCGCCGCTGGGCCGGATGCCACACCCGATTATACTCCCACATGGCGGTGATGTCAATAACAAAACAGTTACAAATTTAAAACTTCTTTTCTCCTCTCTGGAAAAGAGATAAATATTTCTTTTAAAAACCCCGGCCTTTCAGACTCAGCCCAGGTCCCGCACGCTGTCCCGCTCCACCAGCCGGGCGGGCAGCTCATAGCGCAGCCAGGGCTCTTCCTCCCGCTCTCTCAGGCGGATGAGATTTTGCAGCAGCATCACGCACTCCCGGCCCATCAGGTGGGGCGAGTTGTGGATGCTGGTGATGTTGGGCTCAATGGCCGTGCACAGGGCCTGGTCGTCAAAACCGATGACGGACACATCCTCGGGCACCCGCAGGCCCAGCTGCTTTAGGGCTTTAATGGCCCGCCAAGCCTGCCGGTCGTTTTCGCACACCAGGGCGCTGGGCAGGCGCTGGGCTCCGGCCAGCCGGTCCGCCAGCCGCTGGTACTCAAACAGCTCGTCTCCTGTGCCCGCCTGAAAATAGTATTCCGGCCGGTCCGCCAGCCCCAAGTTCTTCAGCGCCCGGCGGAACCACTTGCGCCGGTCCACCTCCACGGGGGTCTCCCAGCCGCTGAACACATAGCCCACCTCTTGGTGGCCCTTTTCCACCAAATGCCCTACGGCGCTGCGCATGCCCTGGCGGTTGCTTACGCACACGCTGGGGGGCTCCCAGCCGCTGGGCATGGGCGCGAAGGCGTCCATAAAGACGCAGGGCACCCCGGCGGCTTTTACGTCCCGCTCCACCCGGGCGTCCAGCTTGCAGGGGTGCACAATGGCCCCCACCACATTGCCCGCCCGCCGTAGCCGCTGGGCAATGTCCAGCCCTTCCCGCCGGTTCATGTGCAGCATCACAATGCAGCAGTCGTTTTCCCAGGCCTCATACTCAATGCCCTCCAGCACCTGGGTAAAAAACTGGTAGGGGTCGTTCATATCCTCTTGAAAATGGTTGTACATTAGGTAGGCAATGGATTTGCAGGCGCAGCGCTCCTCTTGGGGCTCGGGGGAGAGCTTGGCCCCAGGGGCCCCGCCCTCCCGGCAGGACTGGCTGAGCATTTCCTCGTGGCCCAGCTCCTGGATTTTTTCCAGCAGCGTTTTGCGCAGGGAGTCGCTGATGCCGGGCTTGTTGTTCAGCACCAGCGAGATGGTGGCGGGAGAAACGCCCAGTTTTTTCGCCAAGTCTTTTGCCTTCATGGAAAACCACCCCGAGAAATATTTATAAACTCTTTATAAAGTAGTATAAACCAAGTTGGATCGAAAAGCAAGGTTTCTTTTTGGAAAAGGAAAAAATTTTTACCTGCCAAGAGCCGCACGCAAAAAGGGCCCCAAAGACCCGCGTCTTTGAGACTCCCTTTTGTGCAGCATATACAAATCCAGACTTCTTCTCTGAGCCCTTATGCCTTAATCTGCTCCTTCACCAGCCCGGGCACCGCCGCCAGGGCCTCGTCCAGCTTGGTCTGGTCCTTAACCCCAGCCATAGCGAAGTCCGGCTTGCCGCCGCCGTTGCCGCCGGTGAGCTGGGCCACCGCCTTTACCAGCAGGCCCGCCTTCAGGCCCTTCTCCTGAGCGGGCTTGTTGCAGGCCGCGCACAGGGCCGCCTTACCATCGCTCACGCCCGCAAACACGGCCGCAATGGGCTCCTCCCGCTCTTTGGCCTTGTCGCACAGGGCCCGCAGGGCGTCGCTGCCCGTGCCGGAGAGCAGGGCGTAAACCACCTTCACGCCCTCCACATCCTTCGAGTCCCGGAAGACTCCATCCAGGTTGGCGGAAGCCACCTTGGCGTTCAGACTCTCAATCTGCCGGTCCTTTTCCTTCAGCTCGGCCATCAGCTGCTTGGCCCGGGCGGGCAGCTCCAGGGGATTGGTTACCTTAAGGCAACGGGCGGCCTCCTGCAAAGCGCCTGCCTGCTTGGCCAGCTCCGCCAGCACTCTGCCGCCAGTTACGCCCTCAATACGCCGCACTCCCGCTGCCACGGAGGACTCGGAGATGATTTTGAAAAGGCCCAGCCGGGCGGTGTTGTCCATGTGGGTGCCGCCGCAGAGCTCCATAGAGAAGCCGTCCGCCAGGGAGACCACCCGCACCATGTCCCCGTATTTTTCGCCGAACAGAGCCATGGCCCCCAGCCTTCTGGCCTCGCCGATGGGCATTTCGCGGACCTCAACCGGCACGGCCTTCAGTATTTCCAGGTTGACCAGGCCCTCTACCCGGGCCAGCTCCTCGGGGGTGAGGGCGGTGAAGTGGGTGAAGTCGAAGCGCACATGCTCCTCGTTTACCAGCTGGCCGGCCTGCTCCACATGGCTGCCCAGCACCTGGCGCAGAGCGGCCTGCAGCAGGTGGGCGGCAGTGTGGTTGCGCATGGTGTTGAACCGCTGGGCCTCCTCCACCTGGGCGGTAACCGTGTCTCCCTGGCTCAAGGAGCCCTCGCTGACCTGGACCCTGTGGAGGAAGACCCCCTCGTGCCGGGTGACGTCAATCACGTCTACGGTGAGGCCCTCGGCTTTCAGCTGGCCGCTGTCTCCGGTCTGGCCGCCGCTCTCGCCGTAGAAGGGGGTGCGGTCCAGGACCACGGACACCTCGGCCCCCTCTCCGGCGGTTTCGACCCGCTGGCCGTTCTGGATGATGGCCAGCACCTTGGCCTCGCCGGCAAGCTCGGTATAGCCAATGAACTCGGTGGCGGGCAGGCCGTTGACTGCCCCGCCCTCCCCCTTCCAGGCGTCGGCTCCGGCGTTTTTCCGGGCGGAGCGGGCCCGCTCCTTCTGCTGGCGCATCAGCTCCTGGAAGCGTTCCTCGTCCACCAGCATGCCCCGCTCGGCCAGGATCTCCTTGGTCAGGTCCAGGGGGAAGCCAAAGGTGTCGTTAAGGGTAAAGGCGCTTTCGCCGGAGAACATTTTGCTCTCCGCCTTGTCAATGAACTCGGTGAGCATGGCCATGCCCTGGTCGATGGTGCGCTCGAAGCTCTCCTCTTCATAGGCCATCACCTTGCGGATGGTCTCCCGCTTCTCTTTGAGCTCGGGATAGGCCCCGCCGTTCTCCTCAATCACCGTGTCCACCACATCCTTGAGGAAGGGCCCGCGCACCCCCAGCAGCCGGCCGTGGCGGGCGGCCCGGCGCAGCAGGCGGCGGAGCACATAGCCCCGGCCCTCGTTGGAGGGGAGGACGCCGTCTCCAATCATAAACACTGTAGAGCGGATATGGTCTGTGATGATGCGCAGGGAGACGTCGGTTTTGGGGCTCTGGCCGTACTGGACGCCGGTAATCTCGCTGATTTTCTTCATGATATTCTGGATAGTGTCCACCAGGAACAGGTTGTCCACGTCCTGCATCACGCAGGCCAGGCGCTCCATGCCCAGGCCCGTGTCGATATTCTCCCGCCCCAGGGGGGTGTAATTGCCCTTGCCGTCGCTGTTGAGCTGGGTGAACACCAGGTTCCAGACCTCAACGTAGCGGTCGCAGTCGCAGCCCAAGCCGCAGGTAGGCTTGCCGCAGCTATGCTCGGGGCCCCGGTCGAAGAAAATCTCGGAGCTGGGGCCGCAGGGGCCGCTGCCGTGCTCCCAGAAGTTGTCCTCACGGCCCAGACGCTTCATGTGGCTCTCGGGCACGCCCACCTCTTTTGTCCAGATGTTCCAGGCGTCGTCATCTGTCTCGAACACGGTGACATACAGCTTTTCCTCGGGGATTTCCAGCACCTGGGTGAAGAACTCCCAGGCCCAGGTAATGGCCTCCCGCTTGAAGTAGTCGTTGAAGCTGAAATTGCCCAGCATCTCGAAAAAGGTGCCGTGGCGGTCTGTGATGCCCACGCTGTCAATGTCTGGGGTGCGGATGCACTTTTGGCAGGTTGTGACCCGGTGGCGGGGGGGCTCTGCCTCGCCGGTGAAGTACTTCTTCATGGGGGCCATGCCCGCGCCGATGAGCAGCAGGCTGGGGTCTCCCTGGGGAATCAGGGAGAAGCTGGGCAGCCGCAGGTGGCCCTTGCTCTCAAAAAAGCTCAGATATTTTTCTCTCAGTTCGTTCAGTCCGGTCCACTGCATTTGGTATCGTCTCCTTCATTTCATTTTATTATATTTGGTAATCCACTTGATAGTTTTCCTCGATGAGAATGTATTCCAGCCCCCGCTCCCGGCACTGGCGCAGGTTCTCCTCATTGTCCTGTATCAACGCCTCTATGTCCGGCTCTTCCTCCCCTCTCTGTTCCACTACATTGGCATGGCCGCAGACAGCCTCCCAGTGAGCCTCCATATACTGCCGGGACATGGCTAGGCACACGAGGTTCCTTTTCATGTTCCATGCCCCTTTCATACGCAGGCGGAACAGCGCGCAAAACAAAGAAAAGCCTGCCCAGTCCCCATTGGGACGGGCAAGCCCGCGGTACCACCCAAATTGCCCAACCGCCTGTACGCAGCGGGGGTTGAGCCCACTCGAATCCGTTAACGCCGGAATACGCCGCCGCTCTTCGCGGCAGGGCGCGGCCAGAAGAGCAAAACCCCCGGCCCACGGAAGCGGCCCGCTTTCCTGCCCTATACGGCTTGCACCCACCGCCGCTTCTCTGGAAAATAGGGCGGGGGAAAGCGTCTTCTTCCCGCCTTTCGTTTTTTCCTAGTATATCGCCTTTTTCCCGGTTTGTCAACGCTTAGGCCGCGAAAATTTCCTCCGCCACCTGCCGGAAGACCCGGGCGGTGGTTCCGCCGTCCTGGTCCACCGCCTCCCGCAGCACGGTGACGCAGTAGCGCTTGCCCCCGGACTCCACATAGCCGCAGTACCAAAGATGGGACAGCTCCCGGCCGTTTTCGTAAACGCCGGTTTGCGCCGTGCCGGTTTTGACCCCGCACACCAGCCCCTGGGGGGCTCCCGCCGCCCCGGTGCCGGACCGGGCGGCCTGCTCCAGGCATTGGCGCAGGGTCTGGGCGGTTTGGGCGCTCATGGCGGTCCGCTTCACGTCTGTAACCGGCTGCTGGGGAATCAGCTGCCCGCTTTCGTCCACCAGGCCCTCAATCAGCTTGGGGGACTGGTACTCCCCGCCGCTGGCAATGGCGTTCAGCAGCCCGCACATCTGTAATGGGGTAACGGTCAGGTCCCCCTGGCCAAAGGAAAAATTGGCCAGGGCCCTGGCGTTTTCCAGGGCCTCCCCCTGGGGCAGGGAGCCCGCCGCAGTCCACAGGGCCCGGCCGAACTCCTGGCTGGCGCCCAGCCCCAGGTTGTAGGCCATGTCCAGCACAGGCTGGCCCCCCAAAGCCCGGGCCGCCGCTATGAAGTACCCGTTGCAGGACTTTTCAATGGCCCCCCGCAGATCCAGGGTCCCGTGGGCCTGGCCATCGTAGCAGTGAAAGAGCAGCCCCCCGGCGTTTAGGGAGCCGGTGCAGGCGAAGCTCTCCAAGTCCGCGCCGTTTTCCAGCAAAGCCGCCGCCACCGCCAGCTTGAACACCGAACCCGGGGCATAGGCGCAGAACGCCCGGTTCAAGAGGGGCGAGTCCTCCTTTTGGGACGCGCCGCCCACATCAGTGGGGTCGTAGCTGGGGACGCTGGCCAGGGCCCTGATTTTACACTCGGGCCCTTCGGTGACCACTACGGCCCCCTTGCCCAGGCTCTTGGCCGCCTCCTGGGCGATGGCCTGTATCTCCCCGTCTAAGGTGAGGGCCACGCCTCCCGCGGACTGCTCCAGGGTGTCCACCACCAGCCGCTGGGCCCCGGCAATCACCCGGCCCAGGGCGTCCACCTGGTAGTACACGGAGATTTCCCCGCCGGAGCGGGCCAGAGCGTCGTTCATGGCCAGCTCCACCCCGGAGGCCCCCTGGCCCATGCTGTCCAGGTAGCCCACCACATGGGGAGCCAGCTGGTCCGGCCCATAGCGGGAGGGCACGTTGAACAGGTCCACATTGGGGTCCTTCACATACCGGTCAATGGGCAGGGCAAAGGGCTTGCCGTCCTCCAGGGCCAGGGCCAGCCGGTCCCGGTATTTCCCTTCTGTGGCGGCGTCCAGAGCGCCAATGGTCTCAATGGTGGGGGCAATGGCCGCCACCCGCCGCCGGGTGGTCCCGGTCAGGGGGGTGAGGCGGCAGTCATAGATGGCCCCCCGGGCTTTGGACAGGTCCAGCTTATAGAGGCTCTGCTGCCCAGCGGCGGCTACATACTCCGCGTCCCCGGACACATGGGCAATGGAATAGACCGCCGCGCCCATAAGCGCCAGCAGAAGCAGCAGGATGAAATAGGCTTTGTATTTTATCTTCATAGGGAACCTCCCGGGGCGGCGTTGGCTGTGGCGCGCCGCTGGTTTTAGTATGTGGCGTTTCGGGAGGATAATTCTCAAAAAAAGGGTTAAAGTAACCAATAGCCCAGGCAGCCCCGCACCGCCAGTTTAAAAGAGGTATCACCTCTTTTGAACTGCGTTAACTATAAAGAGCGGTCCCGGCCCGCGCCAACCGCTTTTTAAAGAACACCCAAAGGAGGCCCCGCCCATGTCAGTCAAATGGAAATACGGAATCTCCGGCTCCCTGGCCGGTTTGGCCAACGGCCTGTTTGGCTCCGGCGGCGGACTGTTTTTGGTCCCCCTGCTTACCGGCTGGGCCAAGCTGGACCAGCGCAAGGCTTTCGCCAGCTCGGTAGGGGCCATTCTGCCTCTGTGCCTGGTTTCGGCGGCGGTATACGGCTGGAAAGGCGCCCTGGACCTCTCCCTGGCCTGGCCCTACCTGGCGGGCGGCTTTGCCGGGGGGCTTCTCTCTGGGCGGATCTTCCGCAAAGTCCCTGTGGACTGGCTGCGCCGGGCCTTTGGCCTGCTCATCCTCTATGGGGGCGTGCGGGGGGTGATGGGCCTGTGAGCTGGCTGTTTGGAGCCCTGGCGGGGCTGGCGGCGGGCGTTCTCTCCGGCTTTGGCATAGGGGGCGGCACTTTGCTGATTCTCTGGCTGACTTTGGTCCAGCAGATGGAGCAGCTGCGGGCCGGGGGCGTGAACCTGCTGTACTTTATTGCCTGCGCCCTGCCAGCCCTGTGGGGCCACGCAAAAAACGGCCTGCTGGAAAAGCAAGCCGTTCTCTGGTGCGCCGCCGGGGGTGTGCCGGCCTGTATTGCGGGGGCCCTGCTGGCCTCTTGGCTGGATGTGGCCCTGCTGCGCCGGGGCTTTGGAGTCTTCCTGCTGGCGGTGGGCCTGCGGGAGGTCTTTCACCGGCGGAAGCCGGAGGATCAGCGGTCCCGGTAGACCTGGTTGGCAATCAGAGCGCCCGCCAGGGTGTTCGCCCCGTCAAACACCAGCCCCAGGCCGATGACCAGCACCAGCGTGGACATGGCCTTGAAGGGGTTGAAGACCATCAGCGCCCCAAAAAGGGCCAGCACCAGGGCCGAGGCCAGAGAGGCCCACCACTTGCTGTAGCCCAGGGCCTTCATATCCAGGGCCTGGCGGATGGCGGAGACGGAATCCACCAGCACATAGACTCCCAGGGCAAAGGGGATGATAGAGGCCAAAAACTGGGGGCACAGAATGAGGAACAGCCCCAGCAGGGCCAGCAGCACCCCCAAAAACAGGTCAAAGCGCTGGCTGTACGCGCCGCCCTCCCGCCAGTAGGAGACCACTCGGGCCACGCCCCAGGCCAAGGTTGCCGCGCCCAAAACCATAGAGGCCCAGCGCAGGGCCGAGCCGGGGAAGACCATCAGCACCAGACCCACCACGATGTAGAGCGCCGCGGTGAGAATCAGACTGTTTCGAATACCTTTTCGCATGATGCATACTCCTTTTACATAGTTAAGCTTTAGCCGCGGGGGACGGGGTTTGAAGGCGCAAGGGAGGTTACCCGGCGGCTTTCCAGGGACTGGACCGCGTATGCGCCGCCAGCCGCTACAGTACGCCCTTGGAGGACAGCACTTCCGTGCCCTCCACCGCCGCCCCCTCCCGCAGGGCGTGGGCAAAGGCCTTAAACAGCGCCTCAATCATATGATGAGAGTTTTTTCCATACCGGCATTCCAGGTGGAGCGTCACCCCGGCGTTCACGGCCAGGGCCCGGAAGAATTCCCCGGTCATGCAGGTATCGAAGGCCCCCACCCGCTCCTCCGGAAAGGCGGCGGAAAACACCAGAAAGGCCCGGCCGCTCAGGTCCAGGGCGCAAAAGCCCAAGGCTTCGTCCATGGGGATGTAGGCGCTGCCATACCGGCGCAGCCCCTCCTTGCCGCCCAAAGCCTGACCCAAGGCCTGGCCCAGGGCAATGCCCACATCCTCCACCGTATGGTGGCAGTCCACGTCCAAATCGCCCTGGGCCCGCACCGTAAGCCCCAGCCCTCCATGGACCGCCAGGGCGGTGAGCATGTGGTCGAAAAAACCCACCCCTGTGGCAATATCACGGGGTCCTCCATCCAGGTTTAGGGTCACAGACACATCGGTCTCGCGGGTTTTGCGGCGCACCTCTCCGATCCGGCTCATGGCAGTTCCTCCCATATTTTCTCAAATTCCTGTAAAAACCGGCGGTTTTCCTCCGGCTGGCCGCAGGTTACCCGCAGCAGCCCCCCGGTAAAGCGCACCGCGACGCCCCGGCTCAGCAGCAGCTCCTGAGCCCGCTGGGCCTGGGGCATAACCAGCGCCGCAAAGTTGGCCGCGCAGGGCAAAACCCGAAATCGCCCGGGCCGGGCTTGGGCCAATGCCCGCAAACCGGCCAGCAGTTGGTCTCTGGAGGCCAGCACCTGGGCCCTGGCCTGGTCCAGCAGGTCTCCCCGGCGCAAGGCCGCAAGGCCCAGGGCCTGGGACATGGCGTTTACATTGTAGGGCGCTTTTGCCGCCCGCAGCGCCCCGGCCAGCTTTGGGTTGGCCACCGCGAAGCCCAGCCGCGCCGCCGCCATGCCCAGGGCTTTGGAGCAGGTCCGCAGTATGATGAGGTTGCTATACTGGGATGCCTCCTCCAGCAGGCTTTGGTCCGAGAAGTCCATGTAGGCCTCGTCCAGCACCACCAGGGCCTCCACGCCCTTGAGGATGTGCCGCACCGCCTCCCGGTCCAGCGCCAGGGAGGTGGGGTTGCAGGGGTTGCTGAAGATTAACAGCCTTACCTTTTCCCGGCGGCAGGCCTCCACCACCTCCTCTGGGGAGATTTGAAAATCCCGCTTGCCAATGGACACATGCCGGGCCTCCGCCAGCGCCCCGGCCTGGGCGTACATGGAGAAGTCCGGGTCCAATGTGGCGAAGGCCTGGCCCTTCATGAGAAAGCCCTGGAAGATGACGGAAATCAGCTCGTCCGAGCCGTTGCCCGCCACCACGGTTTGGGGGTCAATCCCATAGTACTGGGCGAAGGCCCCGCACAGCTCCTTGGCCGCTGGGTCTGGGTAGCGGTTGTATTCCAGCCCGCTCAGAGCCTGGCAAAAGGCCTCCCAAACCGCCTGGGGCAGGGGCAGAAAGCTCTCGTTGGCGTCCAGGCGGACGCAGCCCCGGGCCTCCACCGGCTGGTAGGCGGCCAGGCCCCGCAGCTTTTCATTTAGCTCAAACATCCTTCTTCTCCCTTCCGCTATACTCTTTTAGGCACCACATAATGGTATCAAACACATCGTCCACCGTGTCTTCCGGGTTCTCGTAGTGCCGCGCGCCCAGGGAGTCCCAGTATTCCTCCTTGAGCCAGCGCCGGAGCACGGAGACCTCCACATTGCTTTCGTCAAAATAAATTTTATATCGCTTTCTCCCCCGCTGAAAGTACAGCGCCGCCGCCTGCTTTTTCTGACCGATCCATTCCAGCCGGCCCTGGCCCCGCAGGGCCCCGAACACCTCTTCCAGGGTCTTCACGTCAATCCTCCCGGCGGACCCGCACGGCGTTGGCGTGGGCGGTAAGCTCTTCGGTTTCGGCCAACAATATGATGTCGTCCGCAGCCCGCAATAATGCGTCCTTGGGGTAATAAATAAAGCTGGACTTTTTTACAAAATCATCCACCGAAAGGGGCGAGAAGAACCGGGCCGTGCCGCCGGTGGGCAGCACATGGTTGGCCCCGGCGTAGTAGTCGCCCAGGGGCTCGGGGGAGTAGCCGCCCAAAAACACCGAGCCCGCGTTGTCCAGCCGCCCCAGGTACTCGAAAGGGTTTTCGCAGCAGACCTCCAGATGCTCCGGGGCCAGCTGGTTAGCAAAGTCCACGGCCTCGTCCATGGTCTCGCACACAATAACCGCCCCGTAGCCGTCCAGGGACTTTTCAATGACCTCCCGGCGGGAGAGGCGCTCCAGCTGGCGGTAGAGGGCCGCGACCGTGGCTTCGGCCAAGGACTGGCTGGTGGTGATTAAAATGGCGGAGGCCATGGGATCATGCTCCGCCTGGCTCATCAGGTCGGCGGCTAAAAATTCAGGATTGGCCGTGGCGTCGGCCAAAATCAAAATCTCACTGGGGCCGGCAATCATGTCGATGTCCACCACGCCGTACAGCTGCTTTTTGGCCGTGGCCACAAAAATGTTGCCTGGGCCCACAATTTTGTCCACTTTAGGCACGGACTGGGTTCCGTAGGCCAAAGCGGCCACAGCCTGGGCCCCGCCCATCAGGAAGACCCGGTCCACCCCGGCGGTCAGGGCGGCGGCCATAATGTTAGCGTCCGGCCGGCCGGTGCGGCCTGGGGGAGTGGCCATGACAATTTCCCCTACCCCGGCCACTTTGGCGGGAATCACGTTCATAAGCACAGAGGAGGGATAGCCCGCCGTGCCCCCGGGCACATAGACCCCCGCCCGGTGCAGGCCCCGCACCCGCTGGCCGGTGATGATTCCGCCGCTTTGGGCCTCCATGCGGCTTTGCTGCTTTTGACGCTGGTGAAAGTCGTAAATATTGGCGGCGGCCCGTTCCAACGCGGCCAAAAAGGCTGGGTCGCAGGCAGCGGCCAGCTTCTCCATCTCCGGGCGGGAGAGCTCCAGGGAGGAGGGGGCCCAGCCATCGAACTGGCGGGAATAGTCCAGCACGGCGGAGTCCCCTTGTTCCCGCACGGTTTGAATAATTTGGGCCACTTTTCCCTCGGTTTCGGGGCTGGCCGCGCCAACGCGGGCCTTGAGCTCCCCAAGGAAAGCCCGGCGCCCGGCGGGGCTGGCGGTAACAATTTTCATCATGGTGGATTCTCCTCACAAGGTAAAGTTATAGTATTGGGTAAAAGTAAAAACGCCCGGCAATGACCCTGGCTTTGCGGGAGTGTCCAAACCACAGAGAGAGCCATCTGTATTCCCCCCGCCCCACGGGCGGGGGGAATACGAAAAACTCCTCGAAATGGGCACTTCCGGCTTTGCCAAGCCGGTAACCGTTCTGGAACATTCTTCCTCTTGGATGAAGCCGGACGCCGCCAGCGCCATCCACGGCGGAAAGCCGCGGGCCTGCGCTCATTGATTGGCGGCTTCCAGCTTGGCCGCCAGGTCTTCGATTTCGGCTTTGCGCAGCTTTAGGCTGGCCGCGTTTACAATCAGCCGCGCCGAGACTTCCGCCACCGGCTCCACCACCGCCAGACCGTTCTCCCGCAGCGTGGCCCCGGTCTCCACCAGGTCCACAATGCCATCCGCCAAGCCCAGCAGGGGCGCCAGCTCCACCGAGCCTTCAATCTTAATAACCCGCACGTCCATGTCCTTCCCCTGAAAGAACCGCCGGGCCACATTGGGGTACTTGGTGGCAATGGTCTTCCCCTGGTAGCCGCTGTAAAAATCCGCGCCGGCCGGGGCCGCCAGGGCGAAGCCGCATTTGCCGAAGCGCAGGTCTAAAATCTCGAAGAACTGCCCGCCCCGCTCTAGAATCACGTCCTTGCCCACCACGCCCAGG
>CAJUNS010000002.1:0-107161 GCA_910587995.1 uncultured Oscillospiraceae bacterium
GAGATGACATTCCGTGACTGGAGTTCAGACGTGTGCTCTTCCGATCTACGGCAAGACCAAGAGCATTAAGCTGGGCGATATTATTAACGATGATTTCATGGCTCTCTCCGCGGATGAGAAGAGCAAGAAGCTGGCCGAGGGCCTGCAGGGTAAAATTAACGAGGCATTTGGCAGCGGCAAGGTGACTGTGGGGACCAACGCGGACGGTTCTTTGCGGTTTGAGTCGCTGAAAGAGGGCTCTGTGCTCAAGGTCGGCGGCAACGCGGCGGTCAATGAGTCCATGGGCCTGGGCGCCGGCGGCTACAGCAATGTGCTGCAAAACGGCTGGACCCTGGAGCGGGTTTTGGGCGCGGATAAGTTCCAGCCCAAGCAGGCGGTGGACGAGGATGGCAATGTAATTGCCGGCAAGTACCTGAACGCCAAGGGCGAAGAGGTGGACGATCCCGCCGAGGCCATGCAGGTAGCCACCCTGACCATCAACGGCCAGGAAATTGAGTTGAGCAAGGATGATACCATCCAGAATATGATGGATAAGGTCAACTCTTCCAATGCCGGCGTGGACATGAAGTACTCCTCCCTGACCGGCCAGTTCTCCATCACCGCCAAGGAGACCGGCGTGGACTCCCAGATTACAATTGAGGGAGACCTGGGCAAGGCCCTGTTTGGCGATGTGTCCATTGACGCGGATGGAAACGTCACGGGCGCGGACGCCAGTAAGGTCACCTTCCAGAAGGGCCAGGACGCGGAGTTCCAGGTAACTGTAAACGGCAAGACCATGGACTTGGTCCGCTCTTCCAACGAGGTGGATTTGGATGGCTACAAGGTGACCTTGAAGGGTGCCTTTGGCTATAACGCGGATGGCACCGAGGACGTCTCCGCCGAGGCTGTCACCTTCCAGACCAACACGGACACGGACAAGATTGTGGACGCCATCAAGAGCTTTGTCAACGACTACAACGAGATGGTGAAGGCACTGCACAGCGCTTACACCACCGAGCCGCTGAAGAACAGCAAGAAGGAAGACTACAAGCCCCTGACCGATGAGGACAGGAAGACCATGAGCGAGAGCGCCATCAAGACCTATGAAGAGCAGGCCAAGACCGGTTTGCTTTACGCCGACAGCGACCTCTCCATGCTGTACAGCAAGCTAACCTCTGCGGTTCAGGGCGGCATCAATGGCCCGGCCATGCGGTCCATCGGCCTGAATATCACCTATGAGGACCGGCTGACCACCATCAACCTGGACGAGGAAGCCCTGCGTAACGCTCTGGAGAGCGATCCCGACAAGGTGAAGGATGTGTTTACCAAGACGGTTTCCGGCGGCGCGGACAGCGAGGGCTTGATGAGCAGCCTGCGTTCCACCTTGCAGCAGTACGCCAGCACGTCCATTGGCAGCCCGGGCATTTTGGTGAACAAGGCGGGCTCCACCCTCTCTTCCTACTCGCTGAACAACAATGAGCTGAACGACCAGATCACCAACCTGCAGGAGCAGGTGGAAAAGTGGCAGACCCGTATGAGCGACCGGGTAGACTTCTACACCAACCAGTTCACCCGCCTGGAAATGCTGATTAACCAGATGAACTCCCAGAGCTCCATGCTGGCTGGCCTGACCGGAGGCATGTAAGGGGCAAGGAGATTAACCGCGAAAGAGGCAGTTATGGAACACAATACAATCCAGCAGTATAAAGAGCAGTCCATCAACACAATGACTCCCAGCGAGCTGCTCCTGCTGCTGTACGATGAGCTGGTCAAAAACCTGATGCGCTGCGGCTTGGCTTTGGACCAAAAAGAATATGAAGTGGCAGAGGCCGCGGCGGACAAAAGCCTGGACATTATCCGGTATTTGGACGACACCCTGGACGATCAGTATCCCATCAGCCGGGAGCTTCACAAGCTGTACGACTATTTTGGCTACCAGCTGGCCCGGGTGAAAATCGGCCGGAACAAAAAGGTGCTGGATGACCTGCGGCCCATGGTAAGCGAGCTGCGGGAAAGCTTCCGCATCGCGGAGAAGAACGTGGCGGAAGAGGCCGAGCGGGCGGCGGAAAAGGCCGCGAGAAAGGTCCCGGCTGGTCCGGGCTGAAGGAGGCGGCGTAGCGTTGGACAGCGAGATCTTGGACGAATTGTTCCTCAAAGAACGGCATCTGTATGTAAAGCTTACGGAGTTTGAGAACATAAGCATTCAGCTGGGGGAGGCGGTGGACCGCCGGGACGAGGTCTCGGTGCAAATGCTGCTGAACATGCGGGAGGAGCCAGCCAGCCAGCTGCAGGAGATCGACCAATACCTGCGGGCCCGTCTTTTTGAGCTACCGGAGGAGGACGCCATCCGCGGCCGGGAGCTGCTGGAGGGCGCGCCCCCCCAGGACCCCGAAGAAGCCCGGCTCTGCGCCCAGGTTTCGCAAAACCAACGGCTGCTCCAGCGCTGTATGGAGCTGGACCGGCGCATTAGCACCCGGGTGGACGGGAGCCGCTCCTTTTACGCCAAGTACAGATAGGCCAAACCGCAGACCCAGGAAAAGCAAAAAAGGCCGCCCGGTTCAAGCCAGGCGGCCTTTTTGTGGTTGTGGGATGCTTGGGAAGGTATTTGCTTTGCGTGCCGGTTGCGGGCCCCCATAAGGGGGGAAATCCAGGCGGCAAGGGAGTGTCCGTTTCGGAGGAGCTTTCTGTGTTCCCCCCGCCCGTAGGGCGGGGGGAACACAGATGATTATCTCTGCGGTCGCTCCCCGCCGGCAACTGACTCTTGTATCTTCGGCCAGACAGTGATATAATAGATAGTCAGAGCTGGGATTTCTTTGTGAAGAACCAGAGCCGGACCCCGTCCCCATTGCTGGCGGCGGCCTCGTCCAAAATGATCTGAGGGTCCCAGGCGGCCAGGCTGTTTTCCCGGCTGTTGGGGTCGGCCACCAGCACGTCGCCGCTCAGGGTGGCGCCGTGGATCAGGATGAAGTGTCCGCTGGTGGTAAAGTGCCCAGGGCCCACCAGGGCCACGGCCACGCCAGAGCCGCTTACATGCCGCCGCAGCGCGTTGGCGGTGCTGTCTTTGGCCAGAGTGCAGTCCAGGCCGAAGCCTTTGGCGGTTCCCTCCACAATAGAGGGATAAGAGCCGCTGCCTGGGCACCAGTAGCCATGCTCCGCCGCCCAAGCGGCCATCTGGGCCGGGTCCACCAGCTGGTCCGTCAGGCTGGAAACCACCATGGCCAGAGCGGTGGGGCCGCAGCCGTAGGGGCCGATGGGGTCTCCGCCAAAGGGTTTGTCCCGCCAAGCCTCGTCGCCCTGGTTAAAATAGACCAGGCGAACCGCGCCCCCCGTGAGGACGGTCTGGCCGTCCTCATCCAGAAAGCGGGTGACGGCATTTCCGGCGGGATCTGGAACGTCCAGGGGGACAGGCATAAAGGCGTTTTGGGGCAGCTCCGGCCGCAGCACTGGCTGAGGCCGGAGGTAGGTCTGGGCCCCGGCCATGACCTGGCTGGCCAGGGCGTCCCGCAGGCGCAGGGCGGTCCAGCGGACCATTTCGTCCTCAATGGCCTGCTTTTGCCTTTTGGCGGCGGCTTGAACCGCCTGAACAGCCCGCACCACGGGCTGCACGACCGGGTCGGTTATTTTATGATAAAGGGCGGGGGAGAACAGGCCGCAAAAGGCCAGCTCCATGCCGCCAACGCAGAGTATGGCGAGAACCAGCACCCAAAATACGGGCCGGTTCCGCCGGACCGGCCGGCTTTCGCCGCCGTTTTCCTGCACCCAATGGGGATCAGTCTGTTTCAAATCAGCCTCCGCCGCCAAATTGACCGGAATCGTGGCGGGTTTCCCGTCTATTATAGCAAAACGAGGGGACTTTGTAAAGCACGGAAAGGAATGCTGCATTATGCCAACTATCCGCCTGGATCGCGTTTCAAAAATATTTAAAGGGCCCAACAAAAGCCCAAAACGGTACGAGACCCTCTCGGGCGTGAGCCTGGAGGTGGAGCAGGGAGAGTTTGTTTTTCTGGTGGGAAGCCGGGGGGCCGGGAGCAGCACGCTGCTGAACTTGATCTCCGGCGCGCTGCAGCCGGACGGGGGCGCGGTGTACCTGGACCAGGTGAACCTGGCCAAGCTGAGCCGCCGCCAGGAGAAAAAACTGCCCTACATCTTTGGCAAGGTGCCCCAGGACCCTGCCCTGGACCGGACCAGCACGGTGTTTGAAAACCTGTGCCCGCCGGGGCGCTTTGGCAAAATGGGCGGGGCGCTTACCGACGGGCCGCTGATCAGCAAAGCCCTGGGGCTGGTGGGCATGGCCGGGAGCGAGGACCAGTACCCCGCCGCCTTTAACGCTTCGGAGTGCCGGAAGATCGAGCTGGCAAAAGCCATCCTGTACAGCCCCCCCATTTTGATCATCGACAAAATGACGGACCGGATGGACGACGACAGCATCTGGGACGTGATGCACCTGCTGGACGAAATGAACCGGCGGGGCACCACGGTGCTGATGGCCACCCATGCCAAACAGTTTGTAAACATCATGCGCAGGCGGGTGGTAACTTTGGTGGATGGCCGGCTGGTAGGCGATGTGAAAAAGGGGCGCTTCGGCGATATCGTTTAAGGGGCTCCGGCAAAAATACCCAAATTCAACTTGAACGATTCAAATGATTTTTCCGCCAGATGCGGAATTGATGTTGACATTCCGGGGCTTGGGGATTATAATAGTGAGGTCAGGACCGCCAGGGTGAAGATTAACGTGATTGCATGCGCTGCTTGATACCGTTTGGCCGGCAATAGCTTAATCGAGAAAAGGAGGTCCACGGGCCTTCTTTAGGGTTTGGCAGGTTGACAGCCGGCTTTTGTGGGAAACAGCAGGCGGCAGGCAAACCTCGCTGCCCGCCGCGCCCGGAAAATTAAATGAACTAAGGAAAGAAGGAGGAGCAGTCATGCTCAAAAACATGAAAATCAAGATGAGCCTCATTATGGGGTTCTCGGTCACGATTCTGGTGAGCCTGGCTATCGTTATCACCTCGCTGGTGGTAATGAACATCCAGTCGGCCAGCTACCAAAAAATTATCGACACCAATGTGCGCGCCAGCGCGCTGGTGAGAACCTGCCGCCTTAATGCGAATATGGCCGCCCGCGCCTTGCGGGACGTAGCCTTGGACCCCACTTCCGATTATGTGGCCACTGCTTCCGGCATTGTGAGCGAGAAGCTGGGCGAGCTGGAAAAGGATATCCCCGAGCTTCGGACGCTGCATACCTTGGAAGATGAGGCGCTTGTAAATGAGTACATATCTGCCGTGCAGGTTTGGGGAACGGTGGTACCGGATATTCTGGCAAATGCCACGGCGGGCAACCTGACGGAGGCCATCCGTCAGCTGCAGGAGGAGTGTACGCCCGCTCTTTCTTTGGTAGACGACACCGCTTCCAAGCTGCAGACGGAAATTATGGCGGATCAGGACAATACCATCAAGCAGCAGGCCAATCTGGTAACCATCTCCATTGCTTCCATTATTGCTGTCTTGGTGCTGGCGACCATTCTGGTGCTTATGCTGGAGCTGCGCATCATCCGCAGCATTACGGTTCCCGTGGAGCAAGTCCGCACCGCGCTGGTAGGCTACAGCAAGGGCGAGCTGGACATTCCCGTGAACTATGAGAGCCAAAACGAGCTGGGCGAGATGTGTTCCGCCCTGCGGACCAGCCAGAGCGTTATCAGCGATGTAATTACCGATGTGAACATGCTATTGGACGCTATGGCTGATGGCAACTTTGATGTGCGCACCCAGGCCGAAGCCCAGTATGTAGGCGCTTTGAGCCAGCTTCTGGTGTCCATCCGAGGCATTAACCGCAACTTGAGCGAGACTTTGAGCCAGATCCAGTCTTCCTCCGACCAGGTGTCCTCCGGCGCGGACCAGGTGTCCAACAGCGCCCAGACCCTGGCCCAGGGCGCTACCGAGCAGGCCAGCGCCGTGGAAGAGCTGTCCGCAACCATCACCGAGATTGCCCAGGGCGCCGAAGAGGGCGTTACCTTGGCGCGGGATTCCAGCCAGCTTTCCAATGATGCCAGCGCGCAGATCACCGTGTGCAGCGACCTGATGCAGAGCACGGTGGGCGCTATGAACGACATTAAGGCAGCCGCCGAAGAGGTGGGCACCATTATTGATACCATTTCCACCATTGCTTTCCAGACCAATATCCTGGCTCTGAACGCCGCCGTTGAGGCGGCCCGGGCCGGCACCGCTGGCCGCGGCTTTGCCGTGGTGGCCGATGAGGTCCGCGCTTTGGCTTCCAAGTCCGATGAGGCCTCCCGGGCTACCAAGGACCGCATTGAGCATGCCATCAACGCGGTGCAGAAGGGCAGCGCCTATGTGGCCGATGTATCCGAAGCTTTGGATAAGACAGTGGGCATGGTGAACGGCGCTGTGGCGAAGATGGGCGATGTGGCCGACGCCAGCGAGCATCAGGCCGAGTCCATTGAGCAGATCCGCGAGGGCATCAGCCAGATCTCCGCTGTGGTGCAGAGCAACTCCGCCACCAGCGAGGAGAGCGCGGCCGCCAGCGAGCAGCTGTCCTCTCAGGCGCAGATCATGGATCAGCTCATGAGCAAGTTCCGCCTGCGGGAGTATTCCGGCAGCATGTCCGCCGCTCCCGCGCGGACCAGCGATTCCCGTTCGGACGACAGCTTTACCGGCTCTTCCTATGACAAGTATTAAGTTAGGAAAGCCGCCGGAAGCATGACGAAATAGATGAACATTGAGCCGGGCGGCCTGAACTATCTGGGCCGTCCGGCTTTCGGTGGTACAGGAAAGAGCCGGTCTTCCGGCAAAATCCAGGAGAAAGGAACGAGGTGATCCCCTTGCCAGAGATCCGAACAGAGCAAGATCCAGGCGTTATATTCGCTTTGGACATCGGGACCCGGAGCATCATCGGAATGCTGGGCCGGGCGGAAGAGGGCCGCTTCCATGTAAGCGCCATCGAGAAGGAGGAGCACGGCCGGCGGGCCATGCTGGACGGGCAGATTGTGGAAATTGAGCAGGTAGCCCAGGTAGCCCGCCGGGTGATCAGCCGGCTGGAAGACAAGGCCCAGATTAAGCTGCGCCGGGTGTGCGTGGCGGCGGCGGGCCGGGCGTTGAAATCCCAAAGCGCCCAGTTCACCCTGGAGTTTGACGGGCTGCGCCAGGCGGGCGAAGATTTGATCGGCCAGCTGGAGGCCGGAGCCGTGTCTGAGGCGGAGCGGCAGCTGGCTGGGGAGAACGCCGGTCAGGGCAGATTCTACATGGTAGGCTACACCGCGCGTCAGTATGTGGTGGATGGCTACCCTATGACGAATCTTCTGGATCACCGGGGAAAGGTTTTCCAGGCAGACGTAGTGGCTACCTTCCTGCCCAGCGGCGTGGTGGAGAGCCTTTACGCTGTAACAGCCCGGCTGGGCCTGGAAGTCTCCAGCTTAACGCTGGAGCCCATCGCGGCCTTGAACGCGGCCATTCCCGAGGGCATCCGGCTGCTGAACCTGGTGCTGGTGGATGTGGGCGCGGGAACCTCGGACATCGCCGTATGCCGGGAGGGCAGCGTGGTGGGCTACACAATGGCCACCGTGGCGGGGGATGAAATCACCGAGCTTCTGATGCGCAGCCTTCTGGTGGATTTTCCCACCGCGGAGCGGCTGAAAATGAGCCTGGGCTCTGTGGAGCCCATTTCCTACCTGGACATTTTAGGCATGAAGCATGAGATTAGCAGCGATAGTTTGGCTGAGCTGCTCCAGCCAGCGGCGCAGAAGCTGGCCAAGGAGATTGCGGAGCAGATTTTGGAGCTGAACGGCGGCCAGCCCTCGGCGGTATTTTTGGCGGGAGGCGGCAGCAAGCTGCAAGGCTTGGCCCAGCTGGTGGCCGGGGCTTTGGACATGAGCGAGGCCCGGGTAGCGCTGGCGGGGAACCACTTTGAACAGAGCGCCTTTTCCGAGGAATTTGCCTTGAATGACCCGGAATTTGCCACACCCCTGGGCATTGGAGCTTCGGCAGCCCTGGGGATGATTAACGACAGCTATATGGTGACCTTAAACGGCTACCCGGCCAAGCTCTTCCGAAACGGGAGCCTCTGCCTGCGGGATGTTCTGCTGATGAACGGCTTCCATTATGGGGACATGATGGGCCGAACGGGGTCCAATCTTTCCTATACCTTAAACGGGCGCCGGGAGTTTTTGCGGGGCATGCCCGGTACGGATGCCCGGATGCAGGTCAACGGCCAGGAAGCGGAGCTTACCGCTGTAATCCAGGCGGGGGACCGGATTGACTTCACCCCAGCCCGGCCGGGGACTCCGGCCCAGCAGACCTTGGCCCAGCGCCTGGGTCGGGATTTCCCGGGCACTGTCACGGTCAACGGGGAGGCCCAGGCCTTAGAGTACGCCATTCGACAGGGCGACCAGGTGGAGGCGGTGGGCGGTCCGGTCCCAGAAAAGCCCTTGCCTAACGCCCGGCCCGCGCCAGAGCCCCCGCGCCCCTCGCGCGGCGCTCCGGGAGTCCCCCATACCCGCCCGGACGGAGCGCCGGCAGCACCGGTGCGCCTGGAAGCAGCATCTGCGGCTGCCGGGGGGAAAAGCGCCCCTCAGCCCTCTCTGCCCAGCGGCGGCGCTGAGGCACCGGCTTCAGCAAAGGCGGCGGAACCCGCCCCGGAGCCCGCAGCTAAAACAGCCGCGCCTGTGACGGAATCGAAAGAACCGGAGGCTGTGTTGGAGAAGCCCTCCAAACCCGCCGCCAGCGCTGAAGGGACAAAAGAACCGGTGGAGAGAAAACCGCTCCGCCGGGTGTTGGAATCCCGGATGGGAGAGCAGCTCTCCTTTGGCGGACTGCGGGTAGTGCTTAACGGAGCGCCGCTGCGCCTGCCGCCCAAGGAGGAGGGAGGCAAGTACTTCCTCATGGATTTGCTGGAGTATTCCGGCTTGGACTTTGAAAACCTGGACCGGCCGGTGGAACTGAAGATAAACGGCGTGGAGGGGCAGTTCAGCCAAGTGCTGCGGCCCAATGACCAGGTGACCATCCAACTTCGAAACGACTGAATGTTTATTTATAAAGAAAGATGTGGTATCAATGAAACGTGTTCGATTGGCCGCCCTCTGCGCGGCGCTGGGGCTGGCCCTCAGTCTAGCCGCCTGCGGAGGGGGGGACGGCGGTTCCTCTTCCTCGGCGCTGACCCTGGCGGAAGGCTCTAATCCGGTTGTGAATGGAAGCGGAGCTTCCAGCGCGCTGGGAGACCAGGAAACGCAAGAGGCAGAACGGCATATGATGACGGTGGATGAAACACTGGACTTCTTCTCGAAGCTTACGCCCCAGGATTTGGAGCTGGAAGGGGAGAGCATGGAGGAGTACAATTTCTATCCCTCGGAAAAGGCCATTCCGGTCTATGGACTGCCCAGCATGAAGGTCATTGTGTACCGGCAGACCGAGGCCAGCACCAACGAGCCAGTGGGCACCTTCCTGGTGGCTCGGGACGGTATGGCAGTGTACCGGCTGGAGGAAGGGGACGTGACCAAGGTCTGGGAGCCGCCAATGTGACAAAACTAGTGAAAATAATTCACCCAGGGCCAGTATATATATGGAGTGGGAGACAGGCTGTCAGCTTCAAAGCCGCCGAGGCCCCGGTAGGCTGGGATATGCTGGAAAATTCCCAGGGGGGCTTGCGGAAAAACCCGAGACGTGCTATAATAAGACATATTTTGTTGAAAACGCGCCTCTTTTGCGGGCGGCGCCGACCCATAGGAAGGAGAGGGCACAATGGATGGACTTACCAGCAACAGCATGCGCATGATGGAGCGTTCCATGGAATTTTTGTGGACCAAGCAGGCGGCGCTGTTGGATAATATCGCCAACGCGGAAACTCCCAACTATAAGGCAAAGCTGGTCACCTTTGAAGAGAGCTTTCAGGAGAGCTTGGAGGCGGCGGACCAGGGCCGGAACAAGCAGACAAAAAAGGCCATGCGGGAGGCCATTGAGGGCGCCAGCTGGTCTGTGCGGGAAACCGGTGAGGTGACCCGGCGTGATGAAAATGGCGTGAATATCACGGAGCAGATGACGGAGATCATCCGCAACTCCTACCAGATGCAGTATCTGTATCAAAGCCTTAACAGCGACATGAACGCCCTGCGCACCGCCATTGGCGGCTGAGACGGGTAACCTTTTGGAAAGGACAGTGGGCATATGGCTTTTTTAAGCACCATCAACATCATTGGCTCCGGGCTGACCGCCGAGCAGCTGCGCTTGGACGTGATCTCGGAGAATATTACCAATATGAACACCACCCGCACCGAAGGGGGCGAGGGCCCCTACCGCCGGAAGATGGTAGTTTTTCAAGCGGAGAACGGTGAGGACGGGTTTCGCGTGGCCATGTCCAACGCTTTGGCCGCGTCCAACCGGGGCCGGGAAAACGCCGGCGGCGTGCGGGTTACGGAGATTATGGAGGACCCCAGCGAGTTCCCCATCAGCTATGACCCTACCCATCCGGACGCCAACGAGGAGGGCTATTTGGAACTGCCCAACATCACCCTGGTGAAGGAGCTGACCGACGCCATGGCCGCTTCCCAGGCCTATTCTGCCAATGTAACGGCTTTCAACGCCTTAAAAAGCGTCATCGCCCGGGGACTGGAACTGGGCGGACGATAGAGCTGCGTGAGAAATTTTGAAAGAAATTTTCTGTGAAGTATTGCCATATTTGGTTCCATAGATTATAATAATGAGGGTGCCGCAGGCTCCTTGGTGTTGCGCGCCCAGTTTGCTCCATTACGTTTTCGATAAGGAAGGAAGTTGCCTGATTATGATAGATTCGATGTCTCCTATCACGCCCTTAACAGCCCTTTCGCCAATCCGGCCTTTGGAGGGCCTTTCAGAGCCGGTCCAGGCGGAATCCCCTGTGGGGGGCTTTGAGCAGATATTCCGTTCGGCCATTGACGCGGTGAAGGAAGCGGACGCGGAAAAGACGCAGCTGCAGTACCTGGACGCCACCGGGCAGCTTGACAACCCGGCCCAGCTGATGCTGGCGGGCAGCAAGTACGAAATGTCGGTTAGCCTTTTGTCCCAGTTGCGCAACCGGGCGCTGGAAGCCTACAACGAATTGATGCGGATCAGCCTGTAAACCAGCTGGCTGGACCCAGGTTTAAGGCTGAGGAGGTTACATAAGTGGAAGACAAGGCAAAAGACATCTGGTCCAAGGCAAAGGGATTTGCCGGAGGGCTGAGCAAAACGGTGAAAATCGCTGCCGGCGCTGTGCTGGTGGCGGTATTGGTGGCTGTGGCCGTGGTGGTTTCCATCAATTCCAACACAGAATACGAGGTGCTCTTCACCGGTCTGAATACCGAGGACCTGCGCTCCATCCAGAGCTATCTGGGCGAGGCGGGGCTGACGGATTATACGATTCAGGGCACGGATACCATTAAAGTCCCCAAAGGCAAGGGGGACCAGCTGAAGGCTCAGCTCATTTCTCAGGGATATCCCAAAACTGGAACGGATTATTCTCTTTATATGCAAAATATCAGCGCCTTGTCCACCGAGTCGGACCGGGCGCAGTTGGTGCTCTATGAGCTGCAAAACAGCCTGGGCGGCATCATCCGTTATTTTGAAGGCGTGCAGGACGCGGTGGTGCGCATCACGCCATCCCAGGACCGGCGCTATGTGCTGGGCCAGGACGACGCCCTGGAGGCCAAGGCCTCTGTGGTTGTGACCATGAAGGATGAGCAGACTCTCAGCGAAAGCTTGGTGGAGTCCATCCGCAACACGGTAAGCCACTCGGTGAAGGGGCTGGACGTGGAAGAAGTGGCCATCAGCGACAGCCAGGGCAATACATACGATGGAAGCAGCTCTCCCAATGGGACCGCCTTGGCCGAGCAGAAGCGGGAATATGAGGAGATGTATAATAAGCAGCTGAAAAAGCAGGCGCTGGAAGTTCTGGTGCCCCTGTTCGGCGAGGAAAACGTGTCTGTTTCGGTAAACACCGAGGTGGACGTCAGCTCTTCTGTCTCCGAGTCGGTTCAGTATTCCAAGCCCAATGGAATTGGCGACGATGAAAACGGCACGGGCCTTATTGGCAGCCAGAAGTGGGACACACAGCTGGAAGCCGGAGAAGAGGGCATCGGCGGCCCGGTGGGCGAGGAGCCCAACGGGGACCTCAGCACCTATGTGGAGCAGGCTAGGCCCAATGGCGACATGAGCGGCCTTAAATCCAGCGGCGAAAAGGTATATGAAAATAACAAGGTCACCACCCAGCAGCAGCAGGCGGGCCCCCGCATTGTGGACCGCAGCGTGGCGGTGAGCATTAACAATACGGTGCCCAACACGGCGATTCCCGATGACCTGGTGTCTCTTGTGGCCCGGGCGGTGGGAATTACCGAAGCGGATCAGGATGAGAAGGTGGCTGTTTTGGTGCAGGCTTTCTGGTCGCCGGAGAATGACCAGCAGGCCAATACCACTCCCATCTCCAATCCCTTCGCGGACATTCCCCTGTGGGTCTATCTGGCGCTTTTGGCGGGCTTGTTCCTGTTTATGGTGCTGTTTACGGTCTTCATTTTGCTGGGCCGCCACCGGAGCAGCCGGCAGGTGGTGCAGCTGGAGGCCGTGGCCGAGGCCGCTCCTCTGGAGGAGCTGGAGGAAGCCGAGGAAACGCCCGAGCCCGCTGGAGCGGACATTATGGATGTGCACACCGAGCGGAGCATGGAGCTGCGCAAGTCTGTGCGTGAGATGGCGGAGAGCAATCCAGAGATTGCCGCGCAGATGATCAAGGCGCTGCTGAGGGGAGATGAAGACGGCAATGGCGGCTAAGGTCAAGGAGAGAACCGAGAAGAAGGAAAAAACCCAAAAAGCCAAAAAGGGCGAACCGGCTCCCGAGGCTGAAGCCCCTGCCCCACCGGAACCCATTGAGGCTCCGGGTTTGGGCAAGCCCTCGCTGATTGACACCATGAGCGGCGCCCAAAAGGCCGCGGCGGTCATCGTGTCTCTGGGCGTAGATAAAGCGTCCCACCTGTACCAGTACATGGAGCCGGAGGACGTGGAGCAGATCACCTTGGAGGTCGCGAAGCTGGGCTATTTGGACGCGGACTCCACGGAGGCGGTGCTCAACGAGTACTACCAGATGTGCATGACCAACAAGGCCGTGACCGAAGGCGGCCTGGAGTATGCCAAGACTGTGCTGGAAAAGGCGTTCGGAACCCAGGCGGCTTCCAGCCTTTTGGATAAAGTTACCAAATCCCTGAAAAACCGGGAGTTTGCCTTTATGAACAAGGCCGGTGAAAAGGATCTGTTCACCGCCTTGCAGAACGAACGGCCCCAGACCATCGCCCTGGTGCTCTCCTATGTGGAGCCTGACAAGGCGGCGGCGGTGGTGGCCCAGCTGGACCCTGAGACCCAGGTGAAGGTGGTGGAGCGCATCGCCATGATGGACAGCGCCTCGCCAACGGCCGTTAAGATTATTGAGGCCGAAATGTCCAACAAGTTCGCCAACATCTTCAGCAGCAACAACGTCCAGGTGGGCGGCATCGATTTCGTGGCGGACGTGATGAACAACGTGGACCGGGTCAGCGAGAAGAGCATCTTCGATGGCCTCACCATGTACGACGCGGTGCTGGCCGACGAAATCCGCAAGCGCATGTTCGTCTTCGAGGATATTCTCACCATGGACGACCGGTCTGTGCAGCGCTTTGTGCGGGACTGCGACACCCACGACCTGGTGCTGGCCCTCAAGTCCGCCACCAGCGAACTGGCCAACAAGCTGTTCAAGAACATGTCCACCCGTATGGCCGAGTCCATCAAGGACGATTTGGAAATTACCACCAATGTGCGCATGAAGGACGTGGACGACGCCCAGCAGCGCATTGTGGGAGTTATCCGCGACCTGGAGGCCAAAAACGAAATCATCATTCTCAAGGGCGGCAAGGACGATATCATCGCCTAAGCCGGCTGGAGGCGGCTTAGATAGCAAGGCCGCGTGAGTTTCTCTTCACATTAAATTAATTATAAGTAGGGAGGTCTTCTGCATGCCGGGCATTTTCAAGCGCTTTGCCAATGTAAGCGCAAACAAATATGTGTTTCCGGACGCGGAGGACCTTGCTGTTTCTGTAGAAGAGCCCGCGCCGGTGGAGCCTGCCGGGCCGGAGGCCTCCCCTGTGGAGGAAGCGGCCCAGCCAAAGCCCGAACCGGAGCAGCAGGAGCCTACGCCCATTGACTTTGCCCAGGTGCAAGCCAACGCCATTTTGCAGGATGCCCGGGAAGAGGCGGAAGCTTTTCGGGCCAAGGCATTGGGAGAACTGGAGAAGGAATTAGACGAGCTGCGGGAGCGGGCAAAGAAGGAAGGCTACGAGCTGGGCTATGCTCAGGGCATTGCCGAAGGGCGGCTGGAGGCCCAGCGGGAGCTGGACGAGAAGGCCGCCGCCCAGGAAAAGGAGATCAGCGCTTTTCTGAAGGACGCGGTGCGGGCCCGGGACCAGCTTTTGGAAGACAGCAAGCAGGATTTAAAGGAGCTGGCCCTGGCCATTGCGGAAAAGGTAATCCGGGTCAGCCTTAAGAGCAGCGGGGATATCCTGATCCGCATGATCGAGTCCGCCACAGCCAAGCGGCGCCGGTGCGAGTGGGTGCAAATCTATATTGCCGACTGCGACGCCCGGGCCTCGGCGAACACGGTGCCCGAGCTGGCGGAGGCTTTGTCCCGTCTGTCGGACCGGGTGCGAATCATCCCCATGGCTGACGATGAATCCGGCACCTGCATCATTGAGATGCCGGACGAGATTTTAGACGTAAGCGTTTCCACTCAGCTGGACAATCTGCGGGGCATCCTCTCCAACGCGGAGCCTGACAGCGGCCGGATCCAGCGGGGCTGGCCGTAACAGGTGGCGGGTATGTTTCAAGATGTGATCAAGCAGGTGCAGCAGGCCGAGACCATTGGCCACACCGGAAAAATTGAGAATATCGTGGGCATGTCCATTGAGGCCAGCGGCGGCCGGGCGGCTGTGGGCGACATCTGCCGCATTTACAGCGGGGAGTCCGGCGGGCAGATTCCGGCGGAAGTGGTGGGCTTTAAAAACGACCGCATGCTGCTGATGCCCTATGGGGAGATGACTGGCATCTCTTCTGGCAACTTTGTGCGCAACACAGGGCACCAGTTGCAGTTGCGGGCTGGTTCTTTCCTTAAGGGGCGCATCATTAACGCACTGGGCCAGCCCATTGACGACAAGGGCCCCTTTACCGGGGGCGACAGCTACCTTTTGGGCAGCGGCTATATCAATCCCCTTACCCGCCCGCCCATTCGGGAGCGCATGGAGTTTGGGGTCAAGGCCATTGACAGCCTTCTCACCATTGGCAAGGGCCAACGTATGGGCATCTTCGCGGGCTCCGGCGTGGGCAAGTCCACCTTGATGGGCATGATCGCCAAAAACGTCAAGGCGGACATTAACGTAATCGCCCTGGTGGGCGAACGCGGCCGCGAAGTGTTGGAGTTTGTGGAGAAGGACCTGGGGGAAGAGGGCATGGCCCGGTCCGTGCTGGTGGTGGCGACCTCCGACCAGCCGGCCATGCTGCGGAAAAAGTGCCCCACAGTGGCCACGGGTATCGCGGAGTATTTTCGGGACCAGGGCATGGACGTGCTGTTGATGATGGACTCCCTGACCCGCTTTGCCATGGCGCAGCGGGAGGTGGGCCTTGCCGTTGGAGAGCCGCCAGTGGCAAGAGGCTACACTCCCTCCATTTACGCGGAGCTGCCCAAGCTTTTGGAGCGCAGCGGCAACTTTAAAAAAGGCTCGATCACTGGCATTTACACGGTGCTGGTGGAGGGCGACGACACCAACGAACCCATTGCCGACACAGTGCGCGGCATCCTGGATGGCCACATTGTTCTCAGCCGTTCCTTGGCGGCGGCCAACCATTACCCGGCGATTGACATTGGAGCCAGCATCTCCCGTTTGATGGTGGAGCTGGTGGACGACCGGCACAAGCAGCTGGCTTCGCGGCTGCGGGACATTTTGAGCACCTACAACCAGAATGCGGACTTGGTGTCCATTGGCGCCTATAAGTCCGGCACCAACCCCAAGCTGGACTTTGCCCTGACCAAGATTGACCGGATTAACGAGTTTTTGAAGCAAGGGGTCAACGAGGCTTTCACTTACGAGCAGTGCCTGGAGCAGATGGAAAAGATTTTGGCAGGCCGCTGAGAGGCGGAATTCCCATGGGGTGGAACATATTAGGATAATAAAGAGTATACTGTAATATAATATCCATCAGTTTTTGGAAAGGCTGTGGTTCCTATGAAGAAGTTTCAGTTTCAGCTGGATACTGTGCTGCGGTATAAAACGCAAATTCTAGATATCCGGCTGGCGGAGCACGGCACGGCCCTGGCGGCGGTGCGCCGGCAGGAGGCTCTGCTGGAACAGGCCACCAACAACCGGCTGGCCTGCGAGGAAGAATACCGGCAGAGAAAGGCCGAAGGCCTAACCATCGTGGAAGCCATGAAGTATGAGACCGGCATTGAAGTGCTGGAGGCCACGGTGCGCCGGGAGGCGGCCAAGCTTAAGGAGCTGCAAAAGGCGGAAGAGCAAAAGCGCGCCGCTTTGGTTGAGGCCAAGCAGGAGACCCAGTCCCTGGAGAAGCTGAAGGACCTAAAGCGTGGAGAGTACGACGCGGCCATTGCCAAGGCGGAGGAAAAGGAGATCGACGACTTGGTAATGGCCCGGCGCTCCGCGGCGAACCGGGAAGCGGAGGAGCTGGAAAACAGACTGTAACGCGTACAAGTCCAAAGGCCCAAGGGCCCGAGGAATTTATATAGCATACATATTTGAAAGGAGGTGTTTGCGATGAATTTGGATCTGTTTGTGCAAAACCTGGTCAAAGAGATCACCCAAACCGTCTCCACGGTACCGGGCGTGGAGCCCGGCCAGGAGGGCGAGGACTTTGAATCCATGCTGGTGAAGCAGAGCAAGGACGCTCAGGCCCAGCGGAGGAAGGAGCGCCCGGAGGAGAAGCCCGCCTCGAAAAAAGAGGTGGAAAAAAACCAAGAGGACAGCACCCAGGAGGAAGAAGTGCCGAAGGACGGCAGCCAGCTGGCGGCAGCGCTGGTGACTTCCCAGCCCGTGGTGCTGTTTGGCATGCCTGTGGAGAATGCTGGCGAGGCGCAAGCCGCAGCCGGTGTGTTGGACGCGGCGGCGGCCGAAATTCTGCCGGAGGCGGCGGAAGGCCAGCTGGACCAGCCGGGCCAGCAGCTTCCTGTGGAAGAAACCGCGGAGGAAGCGGTTCAGCCTGTGCTGGACGAAACTCTGGTGGAACTGCCTAAGCTCCAGGAGGCCGTTGAAGCGGAGACGCCTGTGGCGCGGCCGGAGGAGGGCCTCCAGCCGGAGCTGGACCAGCGGCCTGTGGAGGTTAAGGCTTCCAAGGGCCAGGAAATGGAGCCTCAGCTCCAGAAGGCGGAAAAGGACCAGCCACAGGAGGCCGGTATGGCCGAGGCTTGGACGGGAAGCCGTCCGGTGTTCCGGTCCAACGACGCCATGCCCGAGAAAGTAGGGGAGAACTATGAAACCCTGACCCCAGAGGCGGAGGACGCCCCCCAGAAGCTGGCGGCTACCCTGACCCAGGCCCTGGAACGGGGACAATCCCGGGTGGAGATTCAGCTGAACCCGGCAAACCTGGGGAAGCTGACGGTTGAGATCACCCGGAATGTGGACGGCGCTTTAAGCGTGGTGCTCAGCACCGTAAACGAGAAGGCGGCGGTCATCCTCCGCCAGCACAGCGGAGCCCTGCAGACCGCCATGATGAGCAGCGCCCAGGCGCCGGTCACTGTGGAGGTGCAGCAGCCCCAGCAGGCGGAAGACCCCAACCAGTTCCTCAACCCGGACGGGCACAACGACCAGAACCAGCAACAGCAGCAGAAGCAGGAGCGCCAGCATAAGGGCGCGAACGAAGACTTTTTGCAGCAGCTGCGCCTAGGCCTGGTGGGACTGAACCAGGAGTAAGGCCGGGCCCGGCATGGGCGCGGCACATTGCACAGAGAAAGGCGGGACGCAAATGGCAAATGCCGGAATGTATGATCTGCTTAACCGGCTGGACTCCAAAACCGGTACGGTAAAAGGGGCCACCCAAAGCACCAACAAAAAGGCCGGCACCGACCTGGACATGACGGACTTTCTCACCTTGATGGTGGCTATGTTCCAGAACCAGGATATCGACAACGCGGCCTCCACCACGGACATGATGAACCAGATGGTTCAAATGACCGTGGTGCAGGCGATTACCAACATCAGCACCTTGATCGACGACTCTACCGTGCTGACCTACGCGGCTTCGCTGGTAGGCAAAGAAGTGACCATCGGCCAGTATATCAATGGAGAGCTGAAGGAAATCGTGGGCACCGTAACCGGCACCGGCACCTTGAACGGCCAGCAGGTGGTGTTCATTGGCGATGACAGCTACTACCTGAACGACATTATGGCTGTGGGCCGCCTGCCGGAGAAGAAGGAAGACACCAAGCCTGGAGACGGGGTAGAAAAGCCCGGTGAAGGCGAGGATGTGGAGAAGCCCGGCGAGGGCGGGGAAGTTGAAAAGCCCGATGAGACCCCGGGCGGCGGCGAGACCGGCGGCTCGGGAGAAGCAGGCGGCGGCGAGGGCGGCACAGACCAGCCTTAAGCCGGAAAGAAGGAGGTTGAGGGTATGATCGACCGCGTTGCTCGGGTTGGCGGGGCTTTGCCAGCCCAGCCCCAGAAGCCGGCCGCGCCCTCTGGGGAGAGCTTTGGCGCGCTGCTGCAAAAAGCGCAGGAGCAGCGCCAGGGCCAGAAGCAGATTAATTTCTCCAAGCACGCCATGAGCCGCGCGGAGGAGAGAGGCATCGAGCTGACCCCCGCTCTCATGGAACAACTGGCGGGGACAGTGGAAAAAGCCCAGGAGAAGGGCGCCAAAAACATTGTGGCCTTTAACGCCACCCAGGCCTTCATCATCAACGTGCCCTTTGGGCGGGTGATTACCACCATGAACCAGGATGAGATGAAGGAGAACGTATTTACAAACATTGACGGAGCGGTACTGATGTAAGCTGGCAGGCCCCGAACGGGGTGCCAGGGGGCGGGCCCGAATGGTCTGCGCCCTGCCGCTCAAGAAAGGACAGAGAGAATGACAGGAGCAATGTACGCGGCCGTCTCGGGACTGCGTGCCCATATGAGCGCGCTGAACGTGATCGGCCAGAATATTTCCAACGTGAACACCAACGCCTACAAGGCCACCCGCTACACCTTTTTAGAGGCCTTGTACACCACTGTGCGGGGCGGCAGCAACGGCTCGGCACAGCTGGGCGGCAAAAACCCGGCGCAGATGGGCTATGGTACCTCCATTGGCACCATTGACCTGGACATGAGCACCAAGAACTACATGCCGACCGGCCGGGCCACGGACGTAATGATTGATGGCGATGGCTTTCTGATTGTGGGCAACAAGGGCCAGACCTTCACCAGCACGCAGGACCTGAAGAACATGTACCTGACCCGCCACGGCGACTTGGCTTTTGACAACCAGGGCTACCTGACGGACGGTATGGGCAACGTGGTCTATGGCTTTATGTCAGTGGCGAACCCCGTATATGAAAAAGCCTTTAAAGATGATGCGGGCAACGCCATCACACCGCCGACCTTGACCAATGCGGATCTTGTGGTGGGGAACGTAGGAAAGTTCTATTTGAACGCGGATGGCGAACTGGTGACCATTGTCAACAAGGGCACGGACGCCAATCCTTCTCTGGAGACAAAGGTGATCGACCAGTATACGCCCCACCCGGTGCTCACCGCCATCCGTCTGCCCAAAGCGGGGACCGGCGCGTTCACGCAGGGAGACCCCAACGATCCCGATGCTCCGAAGACTCAGCTCTACAGCAAGGGCCAGCCGGTCTACGCCCATTACGATGAGCAGTCCGGCACCATTGTGGACGCCCAGGACGATGCCGATGTATCGGGCCGCATTGAGCCGGACAGCGTCAGCATCGACGAAAACACCGGCCGCATTACCTGTACGGCGGGGGGCAAGGCCGTGGTGATTGGCACCATTGCCATTGCTAAGGTGCAAAACCCCAACGGCGTCACCCATGTGAACGGCCGCTACTACCAGGCTCTGGAAGGTGCGGGCGAGGTCAGCTGCAACGCCGTGGGCGGCTCGGTGCTGAACACGGATGATCCGGACAGCCCCTTCTACGAGGAGCCCGCGAACCCGGGCGACCCGGTGACCAAGGACAGCGGCGAAATCCCTGTGGGCGCGCCCGGCAGCACCAAGTTCATCACCGGCGGCCTGGAGAGCTCCGGCACGGACCTGGCCAATGAGATCAGCAACATGATCACCATCCAGCGCGGCTACCAGGCCAACACCCGTATTGTAACCGTTACCGACAGCATGCTGGAAGAGCTGGTGAACATGAAGCGCTAACGCTAGCGGCCTTTTGGTGTAAGTAAGATTTTTTCCATGTAAGCAAAAGACAGAAACCGCGTCCGGGAGGCGGAGGACCTCCCGGGCGGGGTATATTTTAGGAGGGCGAGTTTATGATTATGCTGACCAAAACCAGCGACGAGAGATTCCTAGTAAACCACCTGCAAATCGAGTGTATCGAGCTTATTCCAGAGACCAAAATTGTTATGATGAACCGGGACTTTTACCTGGTTCGGGAGTCCGTGCAGGATATCATTGCGAAGATTGCCGATTACAACGCCAAGGTGATGGACGTCCACCGTCAGGTGACGGTCAACGAGGAACCCAAGCCAGCCTCTCCCGGGCGCGGCGCGGCCACCAGGCCGGGTTTCCGGAGATAAGGGCTACAAACTAACATGAAGGTGAAAGATCAATGAACATAGGTTATATCATCGGTTTGGTGCTGGCCATTGTGGTTATGGTGCTGGGCATGGCCAACGGCTTCCCGCCTTACGACTTTGATCAGCTGAAAAACTTTGGGGACGGCCCCAGCGTTATGATCGTAATTGGCTGTTCCATGGCCATTGTTCTGGCCAGCTTCCCGCTGAAAACATTTCTCAGCATTCCCAAGCATTTTGCGGTTATGCTGAAAAACCCCAAGCAGAAGCCCGAGACCATCATTGACCAGCTGGTGGACCTGGCCCAGATTGCCCGTAAGGACGGCCTGCTGGCTCTGGAAGAAAAGGCCAACGAGCAGGAAGATCCCTTCTTTAAGCAGGCCATTATGCTCATTGTGGACGCCAACGACCCGGACCGGGTCCGCGCCACCTTGGAGAATGACATTGAGTGCATGTCCGACCGGCACAACGCCGCCGCGGCCCTGTATGACAAGGCTTCCGCCGTTTCCCCGGCTTTCGGCATGGTGGGCACCCTGGTGGGCCTTATCAACATGCTGCAGAAGATGGACCCCACCTCGGGCTCCAGCACCATCGGCAAGGACATGGGCGTGGCGCTGATTACCACCCTGTACGGCTGTATTCTGGCCCACATGCTCTTCGGCCCGGTGGCCAACAACCTGCGCATTCGGGACGCGGACGAGGTGCTGAACAAGATGATTATTGTAGAGGGCATCACCTGCATTCAGGCCGGCGAAAACCCCAAGATGCTGCGGGAAAAACTGCTGACCTTCGTTTCTCAGAAGCAGCGGGAGAAGATGGCCGATGGTTCTTCCGGCGGCGAGGCCTGAGCCCCGAACCGGCACGGTCAAAAAACCGGCAGGACTTTCCTGCATCCTTGTGCAAGGAAGGTATTGACGGATGGGCTGTAAATTTGCTATAATATTACGATTGAAAAAGTTGGCTTTCCTGCCCGTACCCAACGGCGTGCCTGCCGGTGGTACATATGGCCGCAGAGTATCCCTTCGCGGGGCATGGCCCTGCGCATACCCGGCGAAGGGGTATTGGGCGGCTTGAAAGCCAACACAGCCCCAAAGGAAAAATCATGACAGAAATGGAGGTGTCTGACTGCGATGAAAAAGAAGAACAGCGGCGGCGAAGGCGGCGGCGCAAACTGGATGGACACCTACGGCGACATGGTTACGCTGTTATTGTGTTTCTTCGTGCTGCTTTACTCCATTTCCACCGTGGACCAAAACAAGTTTAAGGCAATGGTGCAAAGCTTTAATCCCAACGCCCGGCCCGATCAGACCGAGATTACGGCGGGCAACGAGAATGGCCCCTACGCGGATAACGACGCTGATAACCCCGGCGTGGCGGACCCCACCCAGGTGGATATGGAAGCTGGCATAAAGGAGTCTGTCCAGCAGGCGGTGGACGCGGCCATGGACCAGCTGTACGAGATGATTCAGCAGATGGTTCAGGAGTCCGGCGTTAACGTAGAGGTGACCAAGGGGGATAACGGCGTGTTCCTCTCCATCCGGGATACGGTGTTCTTTTTGCCCGAGGAGGAGTACCTGACGCCGGAAGGCCGCGCCGTTTTGGAAAAGCTGGCCCCCATTTTAAATCAGGCGGCTCCTTATATCGATTTGATTAAGGTATATGGCCACACCGCCCAGGCGGACCAGGACCGGCCCAACTTTATTTACCGGGACTGGGAGCTCTCTACCATGCGCGCCGTGGAGGTTGTGGCGGCGCTGAACGAAATGTTTGAGGGCATGGCCAACCATCTGGACCCAGCCAGACTGGAGCCGGCGGGCAAAGGCCAGCACATGCCTGTCGCGCCCAACGACGTGGAGGAGAACATGCGCAAAAACCGCCGCGTTGAAATTGCCGTTATGGGCAAGGACCTGATGAACCAGCTGGGCGACAGCTTGGAACAGTACTACACCATGCAGGAAAAGGGCCCCGCGAAGGCCAGCAACGCTCAGGCCACTCCGGTGCCGGGTGCTTCCGCTGCGCCTGAGGAAACGGCCGCCCCGGAAAACAACAGCTCGAGCCAGGAGGGTTAGGCAAATGCCAGAGGTATTATCGCAAAGCCAGATAGACGCTCTCCTGAACTCCATGAACAACGGCGGCGGGGCCAAGGAGGAAAAGAAAGAAGAGCAGCCTGAAAAGAAATACCGCAAATACGACTTCAGCACACCCCGCAAGTTCACCCGCGAGAGGCTGAAGATGCTTAACAGCATATTTGACAATTACTCCCGGGTGCTGACCACCCGCATCAACGGCCTGGTCCACGCCACCTGCGAGATTCAGGTAGAGTCGGTGGAAGAGCAGCGGTACTATGAGTTTTCCAACGCCTTGTCGGACAACGCGGTGCTGACCACCGCCCACTTGGTGCTGGATGGAGAGCAGGAGGAAACCCCCGTGCTGCTGTACTCCGACACGCCCATTATGGTAAGCATGATGGACCGGATGACCGGCGGCGATGGGGACGTGGAGAGCCTGCCGGACGAGTACGTATACACCGAACTAGACCTGAAACTCTACGAGCTGCTGATCCAGGATTTTGTCTCCATGATGGGAGTGACCTGGGAGAATTACATACAGCTGGACTTTGAGTTTGGCCGGGTGGAGACTAACCCCACTTTGGTGCAGCTGATTGGCCTGGAAGAGACCGTGGTGCTCATTGACATGAAGGTAGGTTTCTCCAATGTGGAGGGGAGCATCAGCGTGGTGCTGCCAGAAGCGGTGCTGACGGAGATCTTTACCCAGATCAGCATTGGCAACCCCACCCGCCGGGTCAGCAGTGAGCAGCATCAAGACGACATTTTCGACCATCTGCGGGAATCCACCTTGGAGATTCGGGCCGAGCTGGCCCGCACCACCCTGCGGCTGGACGATGTGTACCGGCTGAACATAGGAGATGTGATCGATCTGAATCGGAAAAAAGACAGCGAGCTGAACCTGTATGTTGGTGGCCAGCGTTGGTTCAACGGGCTGATGGGAGTTAGCGATAAGCGGCTGGCCATAAAGATTAAAGAAGTGTACCATAACGCCGGCGGAAGGGGCAGATTACAAAATGAGCAATAGTGTTTTCAATCCAATGGAGTTGGACGCCATCGGCGAAATGATGAACATCAGTCTTGGCTCATCGGCGACGGCGGTTTCCAACATGCTGGACCATCGGGTGGACATCACCACGCCGACGGTTTCGGTGGTGGATGTGAAGGAGTTTGACATCGGCGACATAGAACCGGCCGTGGGCGTGGAGATTAAATACGTCACCGGCCTGGATGGCAGCAACATTATGCTGCTGCGCATGAGCGATATCAAAGTCATTGTAGACATCCTCTTGGGCACGGACACGCCGCTGGAAGAGTTTGTGCTGGACGAACTCACCCTCAGCGCTGTGTGCGAAGTGATGAACCAAATGATGGGCGCGGCCTCCACGGCTTTGTCCGACTTCCTGGGACGGGTGGTTAATATTTCCACCCCAGAGACCTTCGATGTGTACGATGTAGAGGCCATGAAGCGGGAGCGCCTGCCTGTGGAGGAAGGGCCCATCGTGGTGGTACGGTTTGCGCTGACCATTGAGGACCAGCTGCAAAGCGAGTTTATGAACGTAATTTCCGTAGACCTGGCGAAGGAGCTGGTAAGCGGCTTTGGGCTGGACAGCTCTTCGGCGGAACCCGCCCCGGCCCCCGCTCCTGCTGCGCCGGCACCGGCTCCCGCGCCGGAGGCATCTTCTGGCGGCACCATGAGCCAGGAAGAGATCGAGCGGCTTATGGGCGGCATGGCTGGCGGGACTTCTACCCCAGCGCCAGCGGCTCCGGCCCCTTCTTCTGGCGGCACCATGAGCCAGGAGGAGATTGAACGGCTTATGGGGGGCATGAGCGGCGGAGCGGTGGCGCCAGCCCAGCCTCAGCCAGCGGCTCCCCAAGCGCCGCCTGTCCAGCCGGCGATGCCCCAGCAGCCAGTTATGCAGCCCCAGCAGCCGGTAATGCCGCCGGTGCAGCTTCAGCCGGGGCAGGAGGGCATGGTACCTCCGGGATACCCTGGATATCCGCCTTACTATCCGCCCAATCCTTATTATGGCTGGCCCGCGCCGCCAGAGCCCAAGGTCATCAGCACCACGCCGCCCGCTATGCCCAAGCTGGAAAACGGCGAGGAGCTGAACCAGGAGCAGGCCCAGAACTTGGACTTGATTATGGGCGTTCCCTTGGAGGTGACCGTGGAGATTGGCCGGACCCGCAAGCGGGTGCAGGAGATTCTCTCCTTCTCCAAAGGCTCCCTGGTGGTGCTGGACAAATTGGCCGGCGATCAGGTGGACTTGTTCGTCAACGGGAAATGCATCGCCCGGGGCGACGTGGTGGTAATCGACGACAACTTCGGGATACGGGTGACCGAGATTCTCAAAAAGCCCGGCATTGAAGAGATCGCGCAACAGCTTTAAAGGCTGAGAAAACTAGCAAAATATATGAAAAGAGGATGAATTTACTATGGCAAAGATTTTACTGGTTGACGACGCTGCTTTTATGCGCAAGGTGATCAAGGACACCCTGACCAAAAACGGCTATACCGACCTGTACGAGGCGGTGGACGGTGCGGACGCGGTGGAGAAGTTCACGGAGATCAACCCGGACTTGGTGATTATGGATATCACCATGCCCAACATGGACGGGCTGGAGGCCCTGAAGGCCATGCGTGCCAAGAACGGCTCCGCCAATATCGTCATGTGCTCCGCCATGGGCCAGGAGGCAATGGTTATTGACGCCATCCAGTCCGGAGCCAAGGACTTTATCGTCAAGCCCTTTAAGTCGGACCGTATTTTGAAGACCGTCACCTCCATTGTCGGCGCACCTTAATGGGGGTTCCGGCACAGGCTTTTGCCCTGCGGCAGGCCTTCTCCCGAGGGGTGGGCGGCAGCGTGGCCTCCTTGGTGGGAATGCTTCTGACCACGGTGGCGGTGCTGGCCTTGGCCTACTGGGTAACCCGGTGGATTGCCCAGCGGGGAACACCCGGCTTGCCCGGCCCGGCGGGTCAGGACTTGAAGGTGCTGTGGCAGGTGAGCCTGGGAAAGGCGGAGCGCTTGGTTTTGGTGCGCCTGGACCAGCGCTGCCTGCTGTTGGGCGTGACCAGCGGGGGCATCTCCCTGCTGGCCGAACTGACCGAAGAAGAAGCGGCTAAATGGCTGCAAAAGAGGGAAGAAATCGCGCGGCAGCCCAGTTTTTTAGAGGTTCTGCGCGATAATCTTCCCAAAAAGAAATGAGCGTGATAGATTGGCAGATAATTTAAATGGTATCATCAATATAAATGGCGACAGCGTGCAGGCTCTGGAAATTCTGCTGCTGACCACCATGATAACCCTTCTGCCCTCACTGGTGATCATGTGCTCTTCCTTCACCAGATATGTGATTACGCTTTCCTTTCTGCGCAACGCCATGGGCACCCAACAGACCCCACCCAACATGGTGCTGGTAGGCGTTGCCTTGTTTTTGACCCTTTTTACCATGGGGCCTGTCATCGATCAGGTGAACCAGCAGGCCTACACGCCCTATGTGGAGGAGCAGATTACCCAGGATGAGTTCTTCGACCGGGCCCAAGTGCCTCTCAAGGAGTTCATGCTGCGAAACACCGAGCCATCCGCCCTCAACATGTATTGCGATTTTGCCGGGCTGGACAGGCCGGACACAGAGGAGCAGTCTGTGGAGCTGCCCCTGCGGGTGGTCACTCCGGCGTTTATCACCACAGAACTGAAGCGGGCGTTTCAGATTGGCTTTTACCTGTACGTTCCCTTCCTGCTGATTGACATTATTGTGGCTTCCACCTTAATGTCCATGGGCATGGTGATGCTGCCGCCCTCCATGATATCCACACCCTTCAAGCTGCTGCTGTTTATCAGCATCAACGGCTGGGAGCTGGTGTTTTCCACACTGATTCGGACCTTCAATTAGCCCGGCATAGGCTGGGCCTCGGACTGCGGGGAAAGGGGGAACGCCTATGGAACTGCCTGTGGTCGATGTGTTTCGAGACGCCATTGGCGTGGTGATTCGCTTGGTGGCGCCCATGCTGCTTTTGAGCATGGTGGTGGGCGTGCTGGTGGCCATTTTGCAGGCTGTTACGCAGATCCACGAGCAGACCATCTCCTTTATTCTCAAGCTCATCGTGGTGGTGCTTTTCCTAATTATGGGCGGCGGCTGGATGCTGACCACCTTGCAGGAGTTTGCCCTAAGCCTCTTTGAACTGATGTGAGGGCCGCGCCGTGGAATTCATTGACTGGAGCGGCTTTACGCTGTTTCTTTACATTTTAATGCGTATGACGGGGTTTGTGCTTTTCACGCCTTTCTTTGGGCGGAACAACATTCCCTCCTACTATAAGGTCGGCATGTCCCTGGTGCTGGCTGTGGCGGTAGGGTATGCCTATCAAGGAACAGTCCAGGTTCCGGTGGGCGTGCTGGAGCTGGTGCTCCGGCTGCTGTTGGAGCTGGCCATGGGCTACGCGGTAGGCTTCATTATGAATCTCTTTCTCTATGTGCCCTCTTTGGCGGGGCATATTATGGACGAACAGATGGGCATGGCCATGGCCCAGACCTATGATCCCAGCTTTCAGGGGCAGTCTACCCCGGCGGGGAATGTACTAAACATTTTTAGCATACTACTATTTTTTGCGGCAAACGGCCACCAGACTCTTTTGCGCTTGATGCTGAATTCCGCCCAGTTGGTGCCTTTTGGAACCGCCAGCCTGGGAGAGGACATTGCCCAGACAGCGGCGGGGCTGTTTATTGACTGCACGCTGCTGGCCATTAAGCTGTGCCTGCCGGTGCTGGGGGCGGAGCTTATGGGCCAGGTGGGCATGGGGGTGCTGATGAAGGTGATTCCCCAGATCAATGTGTTTGCCATTAACATCGAATTGAAGGTGCTGGTGGGCATGGTGATGCTTTTATTTCTTATCACCCCATTCAGCGAGTTTCTGTTAAGCATGGAGAACACCATGCTTGCCGAGGTGGAGCGGGCCATTTCTCTGATGGGAGGGGGCTGAAAGGACTCCGCCAGCCTTTGCCTTAAAGCGAGGTGGTCAACATAGCCGGTGAGGATAAAACCGAAAAAGCAACGCCGAAACGAAGGCGAGACGAACGAAAAAAGGGCAATGTGCTTCTTTGCCAGGATTTTATCGCCGTTTCCACCCTGCTTGGCAGCGTGGCTGTTATTAAGCTCTCTGCCCCAACCTTTGTGGGGCAGATCAGCGAGTTCTTCACTAAGTGCGCGGGCTTGGCCCAGCTGGCCGCTGTGGAGGGCGTTGAGGCTTATTTGACCGACTTGGTTTTCAGCGCTGTGGTCACATTTGTGGTGACGGTGGGCCCCATGCTGGCGGCTTCGGCTTTGATTGCCACAGCCGTTACCTTTGCGCAAACCCGCTTTTTGGTGGCGGGGGAACGCATTAAGCCCAAATTCAGCAAGCTGAACCCTTTAAGTGGCTTCAAGCGTGTCTTTTCCTTACGGAGCGTGATTGAAGCGCTGAAGGGTCTAATTAAGATAGCAATACTTTTAGTATTAATATATAACTGTTTGGCCAGCGTAATAAGCACAGCGGCCAACTTCATGTATACCGATCTGGGAGCCGCCTGCGGCGCGCTGTTCGACCTGATTGTCTCCATGCTTCTTCAAATCTGCCTGGCTTTTACGGCCATTGCCTTCCTGGACTTTCTCTACCAGCGCTGGGAGCATGAGCGGCAGATGAAAATGAGCAAGCAGGAGATCAAGGAAGAATATAAGATGACCGAAGGCGATCCGCAGATTAAGGGGCGCATCAAGCAGGTGCAGCGGGCCATGGCCCAGCAGCGAATGATGGCCCAGGTGCCCCAGGCGGATGTGATCGTCCGAAACCCGACCCACTTTGCGGTGGCCCTGCGCTATAAGCAGGGAGAGGACAGCGCTCCGGTGGTGCTGGCCAAGGGCCAGGACGAGCTGGCGGCGCGGATTGTTGCCAAGGCTGAAGAGAGCTTGGTGCCGGTGGTGGAGAACGTCCCCCTGGCCCGGGCTCTGTACGCCCAGGCTGAAGTGAACCAGGAGATCCCCCCGGAGCTCTACGCGCCGGTGGCGGAGGTGCTGGTATATATTTTCAAATTGGATAATAAATTGGCATAAGGCGGCCCCTTCCCTTGGGCCAGCCCATGCCGCGAAGCTGAGATCAATGAGGTATTTTAGTATGGTTCGAAACTGGAAGGAGGGGCGGTTATGCGGCGGATATTAAACAACGCGGTGTCCCTGTTCGTGGTTGTAATCGTTCTGTTCCTGATTCTCCCCCTGCCAACCGCTCTGCTGGACGTGCTGCTGGTAATCAACATCTCTCTGTCCATTGTGATTTTGTTGATTACCATGAACATCAAGGAAACCCTGGAGTTTTCCATTTACCCTTCCTTGCTGCTTATCACCACGCTATTCCGTTTGGGCATGAACGTGTCGTCTACCCGGCTGATTTTGACCAATGGCTATGCCGGCGATGTAATCGCGGCCTTTGGCCAGCTCATCACCAGCGGTAATGTGGTGGTAGGTTTTATCATCTTCTTCATTATCGTCATGGTGCAGTTTATTGTTATCACCAAGGGCGCGGAGCGCGTGTCTGAGGTGGCCGCCCGGTTTACCCTGGACGCTATGCCCGGCAAGCAGATGGCCATTGACGCGGACCTTAACACAGGACTGATCGATGAGGCCGGCGCCCGGATGCGGCGGGAAAAGATCCAGCGGGAAGCAGACTTCTACGGCGCCATGGACGGTGCTACCAAAATCGTCAAGGGCGACGCGGTAATGTCCCTGCTTATTACGGGATTTAACTTGATTGGCGGCATTATCATCGGCATGGTGCAGGGCGGCATGGACATTAACACGGTGCTTACCCAGTATTCCATTGTCACCATTGGCGATGGCCTGGTGTCCCAGCTGCCGGCTTTGATGATCTCCACTGCCACAGGCATGATTGTAACCCGTTCCGTATCGGAGGGAAGCCTCAATACGGACGTAATCAAACAGTTTGCGGCCCAGCCCCGCGCCATTATCACGGCGGGCGCGGCCCTTATCTTCTTGGCGCTGATGCCCAACACGCCCCACTTGGCTCTGGCTGTGGTGGCGGTGGTGCTCATTGTCTTTGGCCTGCTGATCAACCGGCAGATGCGGGCCCAAAAGGCGGCGGAAGAGGCCGCCGCGGCCTTGCCGGAGGAAATTGCTCCGGAAGCCGCCCCAGCGGAGGCGGACTACTATAAGGACATCAGCAATGTGTACTCCCTGCTGACCGTGGAGCCCATTGAACTGGAGGTAGGCTACAGCCTGATCCCCCTGGTGGATGAGAGCAGCGGCGGCAAGCTGATCAACCGCATTGTCATCTTCCGGCGGCAGTATGCCCAGGAGATGGGCTTTGTGGTGCCCACGGTGCGCATGCACGACAGTTCCGTCATTGGCACCAACCAGTACACCATCCGCATCAAAGGCGAAGAAGTGGCCAAGGGCGAAATTTTGGTGGACTATTATCTGGCCCTGGAGCCCTCGAAGCCCCTGGGCGAAATCGATGGCATCGAGACCGTGGAGCCCGCCTATGGCATCCCCTCCCGGTGGATTCTGCCGGAGAATAAAGAGATGGCGGAGATTTACGGCTATACGGTTATTGACCCCCTGTCCGTTATTTTGACCCACCTTTCCGAAACCATTAAGAAGCACGCTTACGAGCTGCTCACCCGGTCGGAGACCATCCAGCTGGTGGAAAACCTGAAGCGCACCTCTCCCGAGCTGGTGGAGGAAGCCTGCCCGGCGGTGGTTTCCTACGCCCTGCTGGAAAAGGTGCTGCGGGCTCTGCTGATGGAGGGCATCCCCATTCGGGATATGCAGACCATTTTGGAAACCATGGTGGACGCTATGGGCACCACCCGGGACCCGGACCTGATTACCGAGAGCGTCCGCAACGCCCTGAGCCGTACCATTACCCGGCGCTTCTGCCAGGACGGCCAGCTGCGGGCTATTACTCTGGACGCCGAGGTGGAGCGCAAGGTGGTGGCCTCCCTGACCAAGAACGAGCATGGCATCTACTTAGCTATGGAGCCAGACCTGATTCAAGCCCTGATTACCCAGCTGGCGGAGCATATCCCCAAGTTTGCCGAATTGGGGCAGCAGCCCATTTTGCTGACCAGCCAGGTGGTGCGGGTGTACTTAAGCCGGTTGCTCTCCCAGTACTTTAACAATCTGTGTGTGCTGTCCTTTAGCGAGATTGTGGGCACCGTGCAGATTCAGTCCCTGGGCAATGTGACCATGCAGCAGCCTGCCGTTCGAAGGGCGGTGGGGTCATGAGTCCGGCTCTGGACCCGCGAAGTTATGAGGACATGGACACCGAGGCGCTGTTCGCTGAATTCGCCCGGACCCATGACAACCAGCTCAAATGGGAGATCGCCATGCGGTACACAGGGCTGGTGAAAAGCATCGCCCTACAGATTCGGGGCGTCTTTTGCAGTTTTACCCAGCTGGATGATATCATAAACGAGGGCCTGATTGTCCTGGCCGACGCGGTGGAAAAGTTCGACCCCAGCAAGGGGCGCTTTGAGATGTATGTCTCCAAGCGCATCCGGGGGATGATTGTGGATCTGGCCCGCCAGCAGGACTGGGTGCCCCGCACCGTGCGCCAGCGGGCCCAGCGCATTGAGAAGGCCATGACGGAGCTCTACAATGTCTCTGGCCGGATTCCCACGGACCGGCAGGTGGCGGAGCATTTGGGCATTACCATGGAGGAGTACCAGGAGGCCATGGCGAACGCCTCCCTGCACAGCATTCTCTCCTTGGATGAGCTTTTCGAGACCCACGACCAGTGGCCAGCGGGCCCGGACGGAGAGAGCGCCTCGGGGAATATTCCCGAGCAGGCGCTGATGAACGAGGAGCTGGCCCAGGTTATGTCCAACGCCATCCGCTCTATGAAGGAAAACGAGCAGCTGGTGCTGTCCCTCTATTATGAGCAAAACCTAAAGATGAAGGATATTGCCGCTGTGATGGATATTACCCCGCCCCGGGTGTCCCAAATCCATGCCCGGGCGGTGCAAAAGCTGAAGGTCATTATGGAAAAGTATCTAAACGATGGGGCGTGACAGCGGCCCTTGACAGAAAATATAGAAAAAAGCAAAAGAATTTCCAGATTGCTGATGCAATCCTTTGGAAAATGTGATATAATGAATCAGACCCCTTTGCGGGCTTCTGGTATTTCGGTTCAGAAAGGAAAGGCGCGCCTATGTTTAAAGGATTTTATAACTTGTCCTCTGGAATGTTCACCCATGGCAAGCACTTAAATGTAATCTCCAACAATATGGCCAATGTGTCCACCACGGGCTTTAAGTCCGACTGCTTTACCGCCCAGACCTTTGACGAGGTGATGTACAGCGTGGTGGGCAATAAGATAAAAAATTATGAGGACATTGGCGGCCAGAGCTACATAACGGCTCCCAGCGAGAATTACACCGATTTTTCCCAGGGCAGCTTTGACCAGACCGGCATGCCCCTGGATTTTGCCATTGAGGACCTGGATGGGCGCGGCTTCTTCGCCATCCAGACTGAAGGCGGCGTGGTGTACACCCGGGCGGGGAATTTCTCTCTGGACGATGAGAGCTATCTGTCCCTGCCGGACCATGGCCGGGTGCTGGATACCCAGGGCAATGAGATTCAACTGGTGACCGACAAGATCCAGTGCGATGATTATGGGCGCATTTATACCAAGAACGGCGCCTATCTGGGACAGATAGGCGTGTACGTGTTCGAGAACACCGATGCTTTGGAAAAGGACCCCATGGGCATGTTTACCGCCAACGGGGCTCAGCCGGAGGCTCAACCGGTCAAGGTCCACAACGGCATGCTGGAGCGCTCCAATGTGGGGCTGGTGCAGGAGATGACCAAGATGATCACCACCCAGCGGGCCTATCAGAGCGTGGCCACCGCCACAAAGATATACGACCAGGTTATGAACCGCGCCACCAGCGAGATTGGCCGCTTGCAGTAAGAATGGCAGCCAGCGTGGGTTCAAAGGGCTCCCAAGCGGAACCCGACTCTCTATGAAGAAAGGGACAGCAGCGCAATGAATCTTTCCTTTTACACAGCGTCCGTGGGCGCCTGGCAGCAGCAAGAGCGGCTGAACGTTCACGGCAACAACATCGCCAATGTAAACAACTACGGTTTTAAGGCCAAGCGCCCAGTGTTCTCCGACCTGATGTACGACTACATCAACGGGGCCCAAGGCGATGAGCTTCCCAGAGGCACAGGCGCCTATGTGGTCTCGGCGGACACGGATTTTAGCAGCAATGGCTACGCGGACACAGGCCGGGCCATGGACTATGCCATTAACGGCGACGGCTTTTTCGCCCTGTGGGACCCGGCTACCGGCGACTACAGCTATACCCGGGACGGTTCCTTTATTATGTCCGAGTATCAGATTGAAGGGGACGATGGCCAGCTGGAGTCCCACTGGTACCTTTCCGATGGATTTGGGCGCTTTGTCATGGGCCGCAACGGGCGCATGGTAGAGGTGACCGACGAGAACCGGGAGAAAGAGCTTCCTGTGGGCATCTACGATTTTGTGAACACCAACGGCATGGAGAACATCGGTGAAAACCGTTTTGTGCCGGTGGAGAAAAACGGCCAGCTGCGCGTGGGTGCGGGTACTCTTTTGCAGGGCTATCTGGAAAACTCCAATGTGGACCTAGCCAACGAGTTGAGCAAGGTCATTGAGAGCCAGCGGTCCTTTACCTACGCGCTGAAAATGATCCAGGCCTCTGACGAGATTGAAACCACAGTGAACGACTTGCGCAGTTAAAGGGGGAAAGAGGACGCATGATCATCAAAAATTACCAGGAGCTTAGTTCCTTGGAGATTGACACCTTGCGGGAGATTGGCAGCATTGGTACGGGCAACGCGGCCACAGCCCTTTCGGGCATGCTGGGCAGTCCGGTGCACATCACGCTGCCTGAGGTGCGTATTATGGGTTATAACGAGGCCATCGACTGGATCGGCGGCCCGGAGCCTGTGACCGCCGGCGTGTTGGTGCACATTGGCGGCCAGCTCAACGGCATTATGCTGTCCGTGCAGCCGCTGGAGTTTATCAACCTGATTTTAGACCGGATGCTTTCCACCAGTATTACAGACTACAACCAGCTGGACGAGCTGGCCCGCTCCGCCCTTTTGGAGGTGGGCAATATTATGATATCCACCTTTATCAACGCCCTGTCCGGCTTGGCGGGGCTGAAGGTGGAGCTGACTGTGCCCAGCCTGACCGTTGACATGCAGGGAGCCATCCTCACCGTGCCCATGGCCGAGTACGGCGGGCAGACGGACTACCTGATGACCATCGGGGGCAATTTCTCCTGCGACGGCAACGAGCTGCCCTGCCGCTTGTTGCTTTCGCCCGACATCCGGTCCCTCAATTTTCTTTTGAGAAAGCTGGGCGTAGAAGATGGCTAGCGGCAACAAATTGGTAATTGGTATTGCGGATATGAAAATGACCCAAAGCAATCAGGAGCTGATCACCTATGCTTTGGGCTCCTGCTGTGGCATCTGCCTGCTGGACCCTAACATCCGTCTGGCGGCCCTGATCCACATTATGCTGCCCCTGAACATGGAGGCAGGCCGGAAAAACACCATGAAGTATGCGGACACGGGCATTCGGGAGACCTTGAAAATGATGGAGGCCAAAGGGGCCCGGCGGATGCGCATCCAGGCCAAGGTGGCTGGAGGGGCTAAGATGTTTGCGGTGAACAACAACAGCGCGTTGGGCAACATTGGCCAAAGAAACATCGAAAGCGTACATAAGGTGCTGCGGGCGGAGAACATCCGGCTGGTTGCGGAAGACGTGGGTGGCTCTGTGGCCCGCACCTTGTCCTTCGACCCGTCCACAGGCATGGCGACCATTAAGAGCTACGGCATTCCGGATAAAGTGCTGTAGATTTTGTTTCGAAGCGAAATCTACCCCAGGAGAAAAACAACTCCCAGGGGCGGCGGGGAAGGGCCGCAAAATGGAAAGGAGCATGGAAGATGGCCATTACGAGAGACGAGATCCTGCTGGAGTCGGGTACCAACGAGATCGAGATCATGGAGTTCACCATAGACGATGTGCTCTATGGCATCAATGTGGCGAAGGTCAGGGAGATCCTCATCTCCGCGCCGGTGAAATTTATGCCGCACACCCACGAGGCGGTGGAAGGCATTTATAAGCCCCGGGACGAGGTGATTACAGTGATTAACCTGCCCCGCTACCTGGGCAGCAGCGACTATGCCCCCAGGGAGAAGGACCTGTTTATTCTAACTGGTTTTAATAAAATGACCATCGCGTTCCGGGTCCACACGGTGGTGGGCATCAGCCGCATCTCCTGGACAGACATTGAGAAGCCAGATAATACCATCAGCGGCGGTAATGACGGCGTGGCCACGGGCATTGCCCAGTGCGGCAAGGACTTGGTAACCATTTTGGACTTTGAGCGCATTGTGGCGGAGATCTCGCCGGAGACCTCCATCAAGGTCAGCGACATTGACGCTTTGGGGCACCGGGACCGGGTGGACACTCCTGTGGTGGTGGCGGAGGATTCCATTCTGCTCTCCCACATGATCAAGGAGTCCTTAAATAAGGCCGGTTACACCAACCTGCGCATGTTCCCCAATGGCAACGACCTGTGGGAGTTCTTGCTGAGCCAGAAGAAGGCCGGTACTCTGGACGAGAACGCGGCCCTGATTGTGACTGACATTGAGATGCCCCAGATGGATGGCCACCGGCTGACCAAGCTGGTAAAGGACGATCCGGAGATGAAACACATTCCGCTGGTCATCTTCTCTTCGCTCATCAGTGAGGAAATGCGCATAAAAGGCAAGCAGCTGGGTGCTGACGAACAGTTGAGCAAGCCGGAGATCGGCCGCTTGGTCAACGTGATGGACGCGCTGCTGAAAAGAAGCTACCAGGAAAAGGCACGCCAAGCTGTGTAAGGAGAATCCGTCATGAGAGAGAGATACATCGTTAGACTGCCTATAAAAAACGCCAAGAACCAAGTGGTGGGCTATGAGATTACCTATTATGGAGAGAACCAGGCCTATGGCAACAGCGACGAGGGCGAGCACAATGAGTTCGCCGTGGCGGATACCGTCTACAATTTCTTGATGCAGAACGTGGAAAAGGCCCTAAGCGACAGCGTACACTTTATGACCTTTACCACGACTCTGTTGATGAAAAAGACTCCCCGGCTTTTCGAAAAGGAGAAGCTGGTTATCCAGATTGAGGACAGCGTGGTCATTCATCCCTTGGCCCTGCATTTTGTGCAGCAGTATGCCAGAGAAGGCTATAAAATTGCGGTAAACGACTTTCAGTTTGCCCCCCGCTATTTGTCGCTGATTGACTACATTGACTACATTAAGCTGGACTTCAAGCACAACTCGGACAGCACCCTGCGCCATGTGGTGGAGCTGGCCAAGAGCATGAATAAAAAGTGCATTGCCAACCAGATTGACAGCCCGGAGCTGCATCAAAAGGCTCTGGAGCTGGAGGTAGACGCCATGGAGGGCCCCTATGTGGCCAAGCAGATGGCCACCAAAGCCCATTCCAGCGGATACCTGCAAAGCAATTTCTTCCGGCTGATGGTGGCCGTGGTCCAGGAGGAGCCGGACATGGAGGAGATTGAGCAGATTATCTCCATGGACGCCACCTTGAGCTATGGCGTGCTCCGTGTGGCGAACTCCGCTTACTTTGCCTCCAAGCACCGGGTAACCACCATCCGTCAGGCCATTGTGACCCTGGGTATTGCCCAGCTGAAGCAGTGGATTTACCTCTTGAGCACCACCAACGAGGGCGATGAGGTGGACGACTCCGCGGAAGAGTTCCTAAAACTCTCCTTCCTGCGGGCCAGTTTCTGCAGTGAGCTGATGAGCTATGTGAAGGATATGCCCATTTCCCGCTCGGAGGCCTACCTGATGGGCATGTTCTCCACCTTGAACTACCTGATTGACGCGCCCTTGGAGGAGATTTTGACCACTGTGCCGGTAGCTGATGAGATCAAAGCCGCCTTGCTGGGCCATGAGGGCCGCTGTGGCCAATTGTTCGACTTGGTACTCAGCTATGAGCAGGCGGACTGGAGCGGCATTACCACCCATGCCAAAGAGCTGGGCCTGCCCTCCAATACCTTGACCAACATTTATTTTAACTGCACGGAATCGGTGAACGCCACCTGGCAGCAGATCAGCACCTCACCTCACGAGAACAGCGGTAAGGAAGCCTGATCAGGGGGCGCGCTGCGTCATGGAAAAATGCCTCCGCTTGGAGGCGTTTTTTGTTTTCGCCCTTTGATTTTTAGCAAGTCTGCTTGAATGAACGTAGCCGCAAAGTTGATAGAATAGGGATAAGGGAAAAACCATCTATTTTATAGAAAGCGAGGCCCAAACCATGGAAGACAAAACCAAAGCCCTCCAGCCGGTCCAGTCCCTCAACAAAAATGAAGAAATTGCCCACATGAAGCTGCCCAACAACATCCACCTGGTTCCCCTAGACGTGGTGGAAAGCAACGGGGTGATGTACTCCATCCGCCCCGGCTTCTATGAGAGCAACGGAGCCACGGCTATTCCTGGCGGCGTGAATTTCACGGTGCACTCCAATGGGGCCACGGCCATCTCACTGCTGCTTTTCCGGGTGGGGGAGGACCAGCCCTTCGGGGAGATTCCCTTCCCGGACCATTATAAAATCGGCAATGTGTACTCGATGATCGTGTTTAAGCTGGACATTGCCCAGTTTGAGTACGCTTACCGGGTGGACGGCCCCTATGACCCCAAGAAGGGGCTGATTTTTGACCGGAGCAAGATTTTGCTGGACCCCTATGCCAAGGCGGTTACCGGCCAAAAGGATTGGGGAGAGAACGAGCCCGGCATGCAGCAGTACAAAGCCCGGGTGGTCAAGGACGACTTTGACTGGGGAGACATCCACAACCCCCTGACGCCCATGGAGGACTTGGTGATCTATGAGCTTCATGTGCGGGGCTTTACCATGGACGCCTCCTCCGGCGTGCGCTTTCCCGGCACCTTTGAGGGCCTGCGGGAAAAGATTCCCTACCTTAAGTCTCTGGGCGTCAACGCCGTGGAGCTGATGCCTATTTTCGAGTTTGACGAAATGCAGGACTACCGGGAGCACGAAGGCCGCAAGCTGTACAATTACTGGGGCTACAGCTCCGTAAGCTTTTTTGCCCCCAACACCAGCTACACGGCCACCACGGAGCACAACCGGGAGGGCAACGAGCTGAAAAGCCTGATCCATGAGTTCAAGAAAAACGGCATAGAGGTCTACCTGGATGTGGTGTTCAACCACACCGCCGAAGGCAACGAGCAGGGCCCCGCTTTCTCCTTTAAGGGCTTTGACAACAATATTTACTATCTGCTGACGCCGGATGGCTACTACTACAATTTCAGCGGCTGCGGCAACACCCTGAACTGCAACCATCCCATTGTGCACCAGATGATCCTGGACTGCCTGCGCTACTGGGTTACCGCCTACCGGGTGGATGGCTTCCGCTTTGATTTGGCTTCCATTTTGGGCCGCAATGAGGATGGCTCCCCCATGGATAAGCCGCCTTTGCTGCAGTCTTTGGCCTTTGACCCCATTCTGGGCGGCGTCAAGCTCATTGCCGAGGCTTGGGACGCGGGCGGCCTGTACCAGGTGGGCAGCTTTCCCTCTTGGAACCGCTGGGCCGAGTGGAACGGCAAGTACCGGGATGAGATGCGGGGCTACATCAAGGGCGACCCGGGCGCTGCCCAGAACGCTGCCCAGCGCATTGCCGGGTCACGGGACATCTACGATGTAAAGGGGCGCACCAACGCCTCGGTGAACTTTTTGACTTGCCACGATGGCTTCACCCTGTACGACCTGTTTGCCTACAACGACAAGCACAACGAGCAGAACGGCTGGGGCAATACGGATGGAGCCAACACCAACTATAGCTGGAACTGCGGTGCGGAGGGGGAGACAGAAGATCCCCAGGTGAACCGCCTGCGCCGGCGGATGATCCGCAACGCTTTCGCCCTGCTGATGTGCAGCCGGGGCATCCCCATGTTCCTGGCTGGGGACGAGTTTTGCAACACGCAGTTTGGCAACAACAATGCCTATTGCCAAGATAATATCATCTCCTGGCTGGACTGGAGCCTGCTGGAAAAGAATCGGGATATGTTCGAGTTTTTCCAATATATGATCGCCTTCCGCAAAAACCACAAGGTTTTACGCACCAACCTGAGCGACGGAGCCCTGGGCCTGCCGGACGTGAGCTTTCATGGGGTCCGGCCCTGGCACGAGGGGGCTTTTGGGTCCGATGAGCACTATGTAGGCGTAATGTTCACTGGTTATGAGCGCCGCAAGGGACCGGAGGCCGTGTATGTGGCCTCTAACGCCTACTGGGAGGAGCTGGAGGCCACGCTGCCGGAGCTGCCCCAGTCTATGCGCTGGGAGCTGGCGGCCAACACCTGGGAGGCGGAGCAGCACCCGGGACGCATGGAGAGCCGGAGCTTCCGCATCCCGCCCCGTTCGGTGATGGTTTTTGCCGCCAAATAACCGCGCGGAGGCGGCTCCTTGCCGGCTAGAGAGATGAAGAGAAAGGCCCCCCATTTTTGGGAGGCCTTTCTCTTTTGTGTACAGTCTAACCGCCAACTTGCAGCAGGGGCTCGCCCTTTTGGGGCAGCAGCGTTTCAGGAGGCTGGGGGCGGCCGACAAACTCCATGTGGGGATAAATCACTTCCAGCAGCTGGTCGGGGAAGGCCCGGTCGAAGAAAGCCTGCACCTGGTTTTCCGCGGGCACTCCGTTGATGCGCTCATACTGGCGGAACACCGCTCCGGCGGAGAGGGCCATGTCAAAAACCATAAACACCGTAAACCCCGCGGTCAGGATGCGCCCCAGGCGCTTGGGCGTTTGCTCTAAGGTGCGGGAGACCACAGGGTACAGGTCCTTCACCCACACCAGGCCCAGTACGCCCCAGAAGATGGAATACATCAGGTTGGTCCGCCCGCCGATGTTAAAAGCGGAGTCGCTGTACTCCCAGGACACGGAGCCGAAGGCCGCCTGCTGCACAAAGCTGCATAGATACTCAAAAGCCGCGCCCAGGACCATGCTGGCGATGAAAATAAGCACGTCCCGCTGGTTGTACATCTTCCGCAAAAACAAGGTGAGAACCACCGCGCCGAAGCCGTACACCAGAATGAAGGGGCCCAGCACCAGGCTGACGCGCAGCTCGAACTGGTGGGGCGGCAGAATCAGGGCATAGACTGTTTCCAGAGCGCAGCCCACCACATTGCCGGCCATGAAGATCCAGAAGAGCTTTTCATAGCAGAGCATATAGGCAAAGGGCTTCTCGCCGCTGGCGGGCAGGTGGGGCTCATAGGCGGCCACGGCGGCCTCGTTCCGGCGGCGGATGGCGTCTTTAAACTTGCGGCGGGACAGGTCCAGCTCTTCCCGCAGGGCCTCCAGGGCCTCGTTATGCCGCAGGGAGCGCAGGTCCGGGAAAGCCCGGAGCAGGCGGCGGTGAAGAATATTGGCCCGCAAGCTTTGCTCGTACTTCTCCTTGAGCTTGGCCGCGTCCATCTGTAGCACCTCCGCCCGCTTTTGGGCGGAGAGGGTGTGCTGGAACACGCCTTCGCCCAGCCGGTCGGAGCCCTCCTTCAAGCGGGCGGAAACCGCCTCCAGCAGCTTGAGCTTTTGGTTGAGGCCGATGATGGATACCACCGTCACAGCCAGGTCGGCCAAAAGCAGGGCGGAGAACGCCACCAGCAGGGCCACGCCCACCGGCCGGGGGAGATGTTCTACCAAACGGCTGGTGGCTGGGGCCACAAACCGAACAATGGCCATGCCCGCAAAGCCCCAGAGTACGGAAAATTTTAGGCAGATATAGCCGTTGAGATTGTGGGGCTCGTCGGAGTAGTCCCACCATTTTTGGCGGAAAATCTTTTCCAAAAGGAAGCCCGCTGTCCATTCTAGGGCCGAGCCCAGGACCATAGAGCCCAAAATCAACGCGGCCAAGCTGTTCCGAAAGGGCCGCATGCAAAAGGCGATGAGCACAATGCCCAGCCCGTAAATGGGACAGACCGGCCCATTGAGAAAGCCCCGGTTAACAAAGCGCCTCTCCAGGACAGCGGCATAGGCAACCTCGCAGCACCAGCCCAGAAAAGCGTAGAGAAAGAAACACCAAAGGTATGTATAGACCATAAAGACCCACAACTCCCGCACATAAAGATGGAAAAAGTCAATAAGAAGCATACCAGAAGCGGGCGGTAAAGTAAAGTCCTATTGCCTTTCGAAATTCTTAAAGATTTCCGTCAAAGCGCCCTCCAGCCCGGTGGGCAGCATGGCCCGGGCGGAAAAGTTCTCCCGGCACCAGTCCCCCGCCGCGCCGTGAAGCCAGGCGCCCGCCGCTGCAGCCTGAAAGGCCGGGACCCCTTGAGCCAGCAGGGCTCCAATGACGCCGGCCAGCACATCGCCGCTGCCCCCCTTGGCCAAGCCAGGGTTGCCGGTGGAGTTCAAAGCCAAGCGCCCCTCTGGCCCGGCAACCACCGTGGCCGCGCCTTTGAGCAGCACCACAGCGGCGTTGGCGGTAGCGGCCCATTGGGCCGCCTCCAGCCGGCCTCTTTGAATGGTTTGAACGGATTCCCCGGTCAGCCGGGACAATTCCCCTGGGTGAGGGGTAAGCACCAGGGGCACGGGCAGGGAGGCCAGGGGAAAGCCCCAGCGGGCGGCATAATTCAAGGCGTCCGCGTCCAAAAGCAGGGGGACCTTGCAGGACCGGAACACCATGGGACAGACCAACGCGGCCAGCTCCCCCAGGCCGCAGCCCACGGCACAGGCGGTGGCTTGGGCCAGGGCCCGCTTCAGCTTGGCTTCGGTGGAGGCTGGGTCCCGGGCATCATAGACCGTGAAAACAGCCTCGGGCACGCCAGCCGCCAAAATGGAGTAGATGGACCGCTCGGCGGCGATTTCCAAAAGTCCCAAACCGCAGCGCAAAGCGGCCCGGGCGGCCATGAGGCAGGCCCCGGCCATGCCATAGCTGCCGCAGACCAGCAGCAGCCGCCCCTGGCTGCCCTTGTGGGCTTGCGGGGGGATGGGGGGCAGGGCCTCCCGCACTTGCTTTTCAGTGGTAAGGCTGGCCTGGGTTTGGACGGAAGCCAGCAGGGCTTCGGGAATGCCCACCGGGCGGACCGCCACCTGGCCGCAGAATTCCATGGCCGGGTAGGAGCGGTGGGCGGGCTTCTCCACGGAAAAGGCCACCGTTGCCTCGGCCCGAAAGGCTCCCTCTGCAGCCCGTGCTGAGTCGCACTCGGTGCCGCTGGGCAGGTCGGCGGCTATGCGGTGGCCGCTTTGGGCGTTGGCGAAGCTGAGAAAAGAGGCGGCGTCGCCAGAGAGCTGGCCCCGAAAGCCAAAGCCGAAGACGCAGTCCACAATAACCCAGGCGGCGGAAAGAGCGGCCCGGGCGGCGGCAGAGGCAGTCTGGGAATCCAGCACCGCCACCTGGGGAGGCAGCTGGGCAAAGGCGGCTTTGGCCAAGGCAGTGGCAGGCGGGCCCTGGACCAGAATAACCTGGCAGGACGCGCCCCACTGGGCCAGCTGGCGGGCGCAGGCAAAGCCATCGCCGCCGTTGTTGCCCTTGCCGCAGAGGATGGCCACAGGCCGGGACTTCAGCGGCCCCCAGCGGGTCTGGGCCTCTTGGGCCAGAGCCTGTCCGGCGTTCTCCATCATTTGGGCGAGGGAAAGGCCGCAGGCCTGGGCGGCAGATTCCAGGGCTTGGACCTCGGACTTGCGAAAAAGATTCATAGAGAGGGCCTCCTTAAAGATTTGTGATAGAATGAAATGGTGGTGCTGCCCCCTAGGGCAAGGCCGCGAGACGCTGTCTCGCGCTCCGCCGCCTTTGAAAAGGTGGACGAAACTTTTACGATTACGATGTTTTTTCGTAAGGGGCAAGCAAGCCGGCTCCCTCCACCCCAAAAAAGCGCGTGACAAAGGTTTTTGGGAGTTCTTAGAAGCATTTTCCAAAAAGGGTCTAGGGCTGCAAAGTCCCCGGTTTCCCCTTGACAAGGGCGTCAGCCGATACTATAATAATACCAGCAAAAGGTCTTCGGGGCAAGGTGAAATTCCTGGCCGGCAGTGAAAGTCTGCGAGCGAGAAAGCGGCAACCCGCTTTTTGGCTGAACTGGCGCAATTCCAGTACCGACGGTATAGTCCGGATGAGAGAAGATCGCGGCGTGGGCCCCTGTGTCCGCGCGGCTGTCTCTTGCCGTTTGTCCCCGTGCGCCCAGGCGCTGCGGGGATTTTTTGGCCCTTTGCGAAAAATTACCGGAAAGGGATGCTTCTATGGAAAAAACAATCGCAGTAAAAAAAATCAACACCCGCAAGCTGGCCGTCACGGCCATTTTGGGGGCCGTGGCCTCGGCGCTGATGTTCCTTGCCTTTCAAGTGCCTCTCATGCCCAGCTTCATTCAGATGGATTTGTCCGAACTGCCCGCGCTGCTTGCGGCCTTTAGCATGGGCCCCTTAAGCGGCGTGGGGGTCTGCCTGATTAAAAACCTGGTGCATCTATTGGCCACCAGTACCGGCGGCGTAGGGGAACTCTCCAACTTCCTTTTGGGCGCGGCCTTTGTGCTTCCGGCGGGCCTCTTCTACAAATACCGCAAAAACCGTATGGGCGCATTTTTAGGGGCCCTGGTGGGGGCTGTCTTTATGGCGCTGGCCAGCCTGCCGGTAAACTATTTCATCACCTACCCCTTTTACACCCTGTTGATGCCTTTGGACGCCATTCTGGGCCTCTATCAGGCCATCAATCCCAATGTGCACAGCCTGCTGGACGCCCTGATCTGGTTCAACATACCCTTCACCCTGTGCAAGGGCCTCCTGAGCGTGGCGGTTACCTTTTTAATCTATAAGCGCATCTCGCCCATCCTTAAGGGCAGGTAAAGTTAACGCGGTTCAAAAGCGGTAAATACCGATTTCCAAGTGCGTTTACTATAAATACGAAGCAAAAAACCCGGGCCTTCCCAGCGGAGGGCTCGGGTTTTTGGGTTTAGTCTTGATGAAAGCGGCAGCCGCAGCGGCCGTTTTTCTTTACTTCATACAGGGCCCGGTCGGCCATGCCGTACAGCTCGTCGGTGTAGCCCATGGCGGAGAAAGCCCCGCCCACGCTTAAGGACACGGAGGGCAGCCCGTCGTCCGGGTGGCGCAGCTTGTGGTTGATGGACCGCACCTTCTCTTCGATCCGTTCCTGCTGCTGAGGCTCTATCTCGGTTAAAATCACCGCGAACTCGTCGCCGCCAATGCGCGCGGGGAAGTCAGTGGCCCGAAAGCTTTTTTCCAAAAGCCTTGCCACTTTTTTCAGCACGGCGTCTCCGGCCTCATGTCCAAAGCGGTCGTTGATTCCCTTGAAATGGTCCACATCCACAATCAAAAGCGCCAAAGGCTGGACCTTGACCCGCAGCACCTCCTGGATCTCTTGAAAAGCTCCCCGGTTGATCAGGCCGGTTAAAGGGTCGTGCTCCGCCTGGTGGCGCAGCAGCACCTCGTTGGCGGCGTTTACCTCATAAATGTCGTTGTAGGTCAGGGCCAGATATTTAAACTCATAGGCGCCGGTAATCTCCATGAGCTTTTCTTCCTTGATGCAGCTGACATAGACCTGCAAGGGCTTTACAATCAAAAAGGTGATCATAATGAAGACCAAAACGTTCTGCACAAAAAGGGCGCTGAAGAGGGCGCGTTCCATCAGCAGGGTATTGTCCAGGTCCTTTAGGCTCAACTGCTGGGCGTTTTGGGTGGAGCTCATCACGTCGGTGAGGAAGTAGTCGATGTTGCTGGTGATCAGCTGCTTTTTGGCCTGGTATTCCGTGCCGAAAACCAGATCCCGGACCTCATCCAGCTTGGCCTGGGCGCTCAGAGCCGCGTCCTTTTTCGAGAGCTTTACCTGGGCCACCTTTGGGTCCAAGGCGGCGGGGTCTAAGGACAGGGCCTCCGCTGCCAGGCGGATGGCATAAACTTCCCGCTCCATCAGCTGGTTGGAGTAGTCCAGGGCGGTCTCCAGATAGCGCAGGGCCCGGGGGCTGGCCTGTTTGTCCAGCTGTTCCAGGGCGGTCTCCCGGCGGCGGGCCACATTGGTTTCGTGAAAATAATTTTCCACATAGCCGCTGTCCAGGGTAACCGCGAACAAGCGCACCTGCTCGGTCAGGTAGTCGGACCCGGCGGACACCTGGGCGGCGTCCTCATGGCAGGCGATGTACTGGGAGGTGCTTTGAACCATATGGTCATAGTCCGCGGAGGCTTGGCGGGTGATCAGGAGCAGGGCTCCGTAGAGCAGGCAGGAGAAGATAATCATGGCGGCGTTTAGGCTGCGGACTTTAATTCCTTTGACAGGACTCTTGGTTTTTTTAGGTTCATTCGTTTTCATGAATAAGGCTCCTTGCGGATTAAAATGGGCCTTTTCTCTAGTTGCAAAAGGTTTTCAAACAAGCCCTATGGTGCTGCGGAGGGCTTTTCCGGCTCAAATGTGGAACATCAGCTCAGCGTAAGAGGGGTAGGGCCAGACCCCGGCGCAGACGTTCTGCTCCATCTCGTCCACGGTGGCCCGCAGGCGCTCCATAGCGGGGATCACCTGGTCCCGGTAATGCTGGGCGGCAGTGAGGATGTTGGGGCTCTCTGTTTTGGGGTCCCGCAGCAGGGGGTCCAGCTGCTCCACTTGGGCAAAGGCCTGGTCCAGCAGGCCGGAAAGCCGGCGGATGAGGGCGGTCTCCGCCGCGCAGGGCAGGCCCTCCACCGCCGCGCGCTTGGCGGCCACAGCCTGGGCCAGGGTGGACACATAGCCGCTGACCGCCGGGAAAATCTCCTGGCGCACCATGCCGCTCATGGTCAGGCTCTCGATGTTGAGGGTTTTGACGTACTCCTCCATAATGGTCTCGTACCGGGCCTCCATCTCGGCCTCGGTGTAAATTTTGTGCCGCACAAAAAGCTGAATGTTTTTCTGGTCCAGGTACCGGGGCAGAGCGTCCACCGTGGTGGGCAGGTTCAAAAGGCCCCGACGCTGCGCCTCGGCCAGCCATTCTTCCGAGTAGCCGTCGCCGTTGAAGATGATTCGCTTATGTTCCTTTGCCACATCCCGCACCAGGGCCCGCACAGCGGTGTCCATATCCGCCGCGCCCGCCAGCCGCTGGGTGAACTGTCCCAGCTCCTCGGCCACAATGGTGTTGAGCATAATATTGGGGCAGGCAATGGAGATGGCCGAGCCCAGAGAGCGGAACTCGAACTTGTTGCCCGTGAAGGCAAAGGGGGAGGTGCGGTTGCGGTCGGTGGTGTCCTTGTTCAGGTCGGGCAGCACCCGCACGCCGGTTTCCAGCTTTTTGGGGTCCATGCCCCCATAAGGCAGGCCCGCCTCAATGCTGTCCAGAATAGAGGTGAGCTCATCCCCCAAAAACATGGAGATGACAGCGGGAGGCGCTTCGTGGGCCCCCAGCCGGTGGTCGTTGCCCGCCGAGGCCACGGAGATGCGCAGCAGGTCCTGGTATTCGTCCACACCCTTGATGACAGCGGCCAGAATCAGCAAAAAGGGCAGGTTCTCCCAGGGCCGGGGTCCGGGGTCCAGCAGATTTTTCCCCGTGTCGGTGGAAAGGGACCAGTTGTTGTGCTTGCCGCTGCCGTTTACACCCGCGAAGGGCTTCTCGTGGAGCAGGCACACCAAGCCGTGGCGGTCCGCCACATTGCGCATGACCTCCATGGTCAGCTGGTTGTGGTCGCAGGCGATGTTGGTGGTGGTGAAGATGGGGGCCAGCTCATGCTGGGCGGGGGCGACCTCGTTGTGCTTGGTTTTGGCCAGCACCCCCAGCTTCCACAGCTCCCGGTCCAGGTCCCGCATAAAAGCGGCCACCCGGGGCTTGATGGCCCCATAGTAGTGGTCGTCCATCTCCTGGCCCTTGGGGGCCTTGGCTCCAAAAAGGGTGCGGCCGCAGAAGATCAGGTCCCGGCGCTTTTGGTAGAGCTCCTTGTCAATGAGGAAATATTCCTGCTCGGGCCCCACGGTGGTGACCACCTGCTGGGTCTTCTCATCGCCCAACAGGCGCAGCAGCCGGAGGGCCTGGTTGCTCAGGGCCTCCATAGAGCGCAGCAAAGGGGTCTTCTTGTCCAGCACCTCGCCGCTGTAGGAGCAGAAGGCGGTGGGGATGTACAGGGAGCCCCCCTTGACAAAGGCATAGGAGGTAGGGTCCCAGGCGGTGTAGCCCCTGGCCTCAAAGGTAGCCCGCAGGCCGCCAGAGGGGAAAGAAGAGGCGTCCGGCTCGCCCTTGATGAGCTCCTTGCCGGAAAATTGCATAATCACCCGGCCATCGCTGGTGGGGGAGATGAAGCTGTCGTGCTTTTCGGCGGTAACGCCGTTGAGAGGCTGAAACCAGTGGGTATAGTGGGTGGCGCCCAGCTCCACGGCCCAGTCCTTCATGGCGGAGGCCACGGCGTTGGCCACGGTCAGGTCCAGCTCCTTGCCCTCGTCGATGGTTTTGCGCAGGGAGCGGTACACGTCCTTGGGCAGGCGCTCCATCATCACGTCGTCGTTGAAGACGGCGCTGCCGAAGAGCTGGGGAACAGACTTGCGGTTTTCGGAACAGGTGCTCATAGAGACCACTCTTTTCATATTTATATTGTATACAAGGCGGACACAGGGAAGGCCGGGGTCCGGTACCTATTGTTAACGCAGTTCAAAAGAGGCGATGCCTCTTTTGAACCTGGCGGCGCGGGCTTGCCCGCGCCGGGAGTGTCCGTTATGGAGAGCTTTTCGTGTTCCCCGCGCCGCCCGGTTGAAAATCAGTAAATACCGATTTTCAAGTGCGTTTACGATACATAATAAGTGCCAAGGTCCGGGAAGGTTCCCGGCGGCCCCTTTTTTCCTATTTTAGCGGCAAAGGTAGGGTTTGTCAACCAGCTCTTCCCTGGCAGGGGCAAGTTTGCCCGTTCCCAAAAGACGAAAAGCAAAGAATTTTTCAATGGAAAGGCCCCTGCCCGTTCCGGTAGGCTTTATGTATGTTTATCATGTCTCCACCGCGCCGCTTCCGTTTAAGATTTCATCATAATAATAAAGTATAGCACAAAATCTCCGAAAACACAATGCTTTCCCCCAAATCGGGAGCGTCCCAACCGCAGAGATAATCATCTATGTTCCCCCCGCCCTACGGGCGGGGGGAACACGAAAAGCTCTCCAAAACGGACACTCCTCCCCAAATCCTCCGGCAAGGGACGGGGCTTCCTCCCGCCCGGTTTTGTCCGGATCACAGAGAGGAAGACAAAAAGCCGGTCCAGAAAGGCGGCCTTTTTGTTATGGAAGGAGAAGCGGCGGAAAAATGAAATTTCCCTCTTGCGCTCTTCCCGTTTTTCGAGTACAATATTAAGTTGAAAAAGCTTGCGAAGTGGAGAACGCGATAATTCGGAAAGGATTGTGATGCACATGGGAAAAACGGCGTATCTGGTGCTGGAAAACGGCAGGGTTTTCCGGGGAGAGCGGTTCGGGGCCCAGGAAGAGGTGCTGGCCGAGGTGGTTTTTACCACCGGCATGACCGGCTATCTGGAGGCTTTGACCGACCGGAGCTATTGGGGACAGATTGTGGTGCAGACCTTCCCGCTCATCGGCAACTATGGGGTTATTCCCGCCGATTTTGAAAGCGACGTCATTGGTCCGAAAGGGTATATCGTCAAACATTGGTGCCAAGCTCCTTCTAACTTTCGTTCAGAAGGCAGCCTTGACGCCTTTTTTCAAAACCGGGGGCTCACGGCCCTGTGCGGCGTGGACACCCGGACCTTGACCAAGATCATTCGGGAAAAGGGCGTGATGAACGGAGTCATTACCGATGACCCGGCCTCCGTGGACCTGGAAGCCGTGGCCGCCTACAAGGTGCGGGGCGCGGTGCGGGCCATGTCTGCCAAAGAGCGCCGGGTGGAAGGCCCGGAGGACTACCGGTGTAAAATCGCCCTGATGGACTACGGCATGAAGGACAGCATCTGGAGGGAGCTGGCGGCCCGGGGGGCCCAGGTGCACATCTGCCCCTGCGGGACCACCGCGGAAGAGGTTGCGGCCTTGGATGTGGACGGGGTGATGCTCAGCAACGGCCCCGGCGACCCGGCGGAGAACACGGAGCTTGTGGCGGAGCTGCGGCGCATTAACCAGCTGAAAAAGCCCACCTTCGGCATCTGCCTGGGCCACCAGCTGATGGCCTTGGCCCACGGCTGCCGCACGGAGAAGCTGAAGTACGGCCACCGGGGCGAAAACCAGCCGGTGAAAAACCGGGAGACCGGCCGGGTGTACATTTCCAGTCAGAACCACGGCTACGCGGTGGTCAGCGAAAGCCTGGACCCCCAGTGGGGCAAAGAGCTCTATGTCAACGTAAACGACGGCACCTGCGAGGGCGTGCGCTACAGCTATATGCCCGCCTTTACGGTGCAGTTCCACCCAGAGGCCTGCGGCGGGCCCCTGGACACCCGGATGCTTTTTGACGAGTTTTTCGCCATGATGGGCAAATGAGGCGCCTATGAACCATGAGAACACTGACTGGAGCCGCTCTGTGGCAGGCGTGGTTCTAAAAGAAGGCAAGGTGCTGCTCTGCCGGCACACCTATGGAGGCGGCAAGGGGCTGCTCATTGTGCCCGGGGGCTACCTGGAGCGGGGCGAGACCCCGGAAGAAGCCGTAAGGCGGGAGCTGCGGGAAGAGACTGGCATAACCGCGGAGCCCGGGCGGCTTTTAGCCGTGCGCTTTGGCACAAAGGACTGGTACGCGGCCTTTGCGGCGGAGTATGTGTCCGGCCAGGCCCGTCCGGACGGGGACGAGAACGACCTGGTGGTCTGGATGAACGTGGAAGAGGCCCTGGCCCGGGAAGACGTGCCGGGGCTCACCAAGGCGCTGATCCAGCGGGCCCAGGAGGATGGCGGGTTTGTGCCGCAGTCCTATGGGACCCCATCGGGCCGGACGGAAACGGACCTGTACGGGTTTTCACAGAGGATGAAGAAAAGGGAGGATAACTATGCCACTGAATAAGGACATCAAAAAGGTATTGGTCATCGGCTCGGGACCCATTGTCATCGGCCAGGCGGCGGAGTTCGACTACGCCGGCACCCAGGCCTGCCGGGCTCTGCGGGAGGACGGCATTGAGATTGTGCTGGTAAACTCCAACCCGGCCACCATTATGACAGACCAGGCCATGGCGGACAAAATTTACATTGAGCCCCTGACCCTCACCACCGTGAAGCGCATCATTGAAAAGGAGAAGCCGGACAGCATTCTCTCCGGCTTTGGCGGGCAGACGGGCCTGACCCTCTCCATGCAGCTGGCCAAGGAGGGTTTTTTGGAGAAGAACCATGTGCGCCTGCTGGGCGCGGGCCCGGAGACCATTGATAAGGCGGAGGACCGGCAGCTCTTTAAGGACGCCATGGAGCGCATCGGCCAGCCCTGCGTGCCCAGCAAGGTGGTCACCACCGTGGAGGACGCGGAGGCTTTTGCCGCTGAAATCGGCTACCCGGTTATCATCCGCCCGGCCTTTACCTTGGGCGGCACCGGCGGCGGCATTGTCAACGGCCCGGAAGAGCTGCGGGAGATTACCGCCAACGGCCTGGCCCTTTCGCCCATTACCCAGGTGCTGGTGGAAAAGAGCATCGCCGGGTGGAAGGAGATCGAGTTCGAGGTCATGCGGGACGGCGCGGGCAATGCCATTACCATCTGCTCCATGGAGAACCTGGACCCCGTGGGCGTGCACACCGGCGACTCCATTGTCATTGCCCCGGCGGTGACTCTGGCGGACAAAGAGTACCAGATGCTGCGCACCGCCGCCTTGGATATCGTCAACGAGCTGGGGGTGGAGGGCGGATGCAACTGCCAGTTCGCCCTGCACCCGGACTCCTTCGAGTACGCCGTGATTGAGGTAAACCCCCGGGTGAGCCGGTCCTCCGCTCTGGCCTCTAAGGCCACGGGCTACCCCATTGCTAAGGTGGCCACCAAAATCGCCATTGGCTACCGGCTGGACGAGATCAAAAACGCAGTTACCGGGGTGACCTACGCAGCCTTTGAGCCCTCTATCGACTATGTGGCGGTGAAGTTCCCCAAGTGGCCCTTTGACAAGTTCGTGTACGCCAAGCGGGACCTGGGCACCCAGATGAAGGCCACCGGCGAGGTGATGAGCATTGCGGACAGCTTTGAGATGGCCCTTTTAAAGGCTGTGCGGGGAGCGGAGATCTCCGCGGGCTCTGGCGGCGGGCGGCTGGACACCCTGACCCTGCCTAAGTTCCAGGAGGAGGCGGAGGAGAAGCTGCTGCACATTGCGGAGCATGCCACGGACGAGCGGCTGTTCGCGGTCTATGAGCTTTTGAAGCGGGGCCGCACGGTAGACGAGCTCCACGCGCTCACCATGATCGACCGCTGGTTCCTCTCCAAGCTGCTGAGCTTCATTGGCTATGAGGACAAGCTGGCCTCCCGCACCCTGACGGAGGAAATTTACACCGAGGGCAAGCGGCTGGGCTACCCGGACGCGGCCATTGCCCGGATTTCCGGCCAGGAGATTCCCTGGAAGCGCAAGACCACCTTTAAAATGGTGGACACCTGCGCCGGCGAGTTTGCCGCCCACACCCCCTACTTTTACGCCACCTACGACACCGAGGAAAGCGGCGGCGAGGACGAGGCCCTGGACTTCATTGGCCAGAACCGGGAGAAGGAGACCGTGGTGGTGCTGGGCTCTGGGCCCATCCGCATTGGCCAGGGCATTGAGTTCGATTACGCCAGCGTCCACTGCGTCATGGCACTGCAAAAGCTGGGCTATGAGGTGGTGATCATCAACAACAACCCGGAGACCGTCTCCACGGACTTTGACACGGCCAACCGGCTCTATTTTGAGCCTCTGTCTCCCGAAGACGTGCTGGACGTGCTGGCCATTGAAAAGCCCATTGGGGTGGTGGTGGCCTTTGGCGGGCAGACCGCCATCAAGCTGACCAAGACCCTCTCGGACAACAACATCCGCATTTTGGGCTCTTCCGCCGACACCATTGACATGGCCGAGGACCGGGAGCGCTTTGACGAGCTGCTGGAACGCTCGGGCATTAAGCGGCCCAGGGGCTCCACGGTGACGGCCGCCCAAGAGGCTCTGGACGCGGCGGAGCGGCTGGGCTATCCGGTGCTCATGCGCCCCTCCTATGTGCTGGGCGGACAGAACATGATCATCGCCACCTGCCGGGAGGACATTCAGGAGTATATGGACATTATCCTGGACACCCGCCAGGACAACCCGGTGCTTATTGACAAGTACCTCTCCGGCACGGAGATTGAGGTGGACGCCATCTGCGATGGGGATGAGATTCTGATTCCCGGCATTATGGAGCATGTGGAGCGCACGGGCATCCACTCCGGCGACAGCATCGCCGTGTACCCGGCCTCGGGCATTGACGACGACATGAGCGCCAAAATTGTGGCCACCACCGAAACCCTCTGCCGGGAGCTCCATGGCATTGGGCTTATCAACCTGCAATATATTATTATGGACCGGGAAATTTACGTCATTGAGGTAAACCCCCGGGCCAGCCGGACCGTGCCTTACATCAGCAAGGTCACCGGCGTGCCCATGTGCGACCTGGCCACCAAGGTCAGCCTGGGCTATAAGCTGCGGGACCTGGGCTTTGGAACCGGGCTCTACAAGCCCTCGCCCTACACGGCGGTGAAGGTGCCGGTGTTCTCTTTCGAGAAGCTGGCGGACGTGGACACCCACCTGGGGCCGGAGATGAAATCCACCGGCGAGGTGCTGGGCATTGGCAACAGCCTGGAAGAGGCTTTGTACAAGGGGCTCATTGCCTCGGGCCACCAGATGAAGAAAAGCGGCGGGGTGTTCATCACCGTGCGGGACCAGGACAAGCCGGAAATTGCCGAGGTGGCCAAAAAGTTTGACCGGCTGGGCTTTAAGCTCTATGCCACCGGCGGCACGGCGCTGCTGCTCTTTAAGGCGGGGCTCAATGTGAATGTGGTGGATAAAATCCATGAGAACCCCAGCCGCAATACCGTCACCCTGCTGGAAAGCGGGCACATCAACTATGTTATCTCCACCTCGGCCAAGGGCCGCAACCCGGCCCGGGACAGCGTGAAGATCCGCCGCAAGGCCAGCCTTTTGGGAATTCCGTGCCTGACGGCCATCGACACGGCCAACGCTTTGGCGGACTCTTTGATGAGCCGCTTTACCCCGGAGAATACGGAGATTGTGGACATTAACAATCTGAAGGCGAAAAAGCAGAAAATCTCCTTCACCAAAATGTCTGCCTGCAAAAATGATTATATTTACATCAACTGTTTCGACCCGGCCAATGTGTTCCCCTCCCCGGAGTTTTTGTCCATCTATCTTTCGGACCGGCACAACGGCGTGGGCGGCGATGGAGTAATCCTGATCGCGCCCTCGGAGGTGGCGGACGCCCAGATGATCATGTACAATCTGGATGGCAGCGAGGGCATGATGTGCGGCAACGGCATCCGCTGTGTGGCCAAGTACCTGTTTGACAACGGCATCGCCCAGGGGACCCAGGCGGGCCAGGGGCGGCATGTGCTGCGCATCGAGACCAAAAGCGGCGTAAAGGAGTGCACGGTGATTACCAAAAACGGCCTGGCCTCTCATGTGACCGTGGACATGGGCCGGGTGGAGCTGGCCCCGGAGAAGGTGCCGGTAAAGCTGGAGGGAGAGATAGTGGCGGCACGCACCGTGGAGGTGGCTGGAGGCAGCTATGAGATCACCTGCTGCTCCATGGGCAACCCCCATGTGACGGTGTTTGTACCCTCGGTGGACAAGGTGGATGTGGAGGCTCTGGGCCCCCGGTTTGAGCGGGACCCGCTGTTCCCGGAACGGGTAAACGTGGGCTTTGTGGAGGTGATTGACCACAAGACCCTAAAGGCCCGCATCTGGGAGCGGGGCAGCGGCGAGACCATGGCCTGCGGCACCGGCACCTGCGCGGCGGTGGTGGCGGCAACCCTGAACGGCTACTGCCAGAAGGGCCAGGACATCCGGGTGATTCTCAAAGGCGGCGAGCTGACCATCCGCTATACGGATGAGGGCGTGCTGATGACTGGAGAGGCGAAAAAGGTCTTCGATGGCGTGGTGGAAGTATAAGCTGGAAACCGGAGCGCCGGAGGTCCATACTGGGAGGCAGGCATGAAGCTTTTATTTAAACAACGTTTTTTCTCGTGGCTGGACAGCTACGATGTGTACTATGAGGACGGTTCCACCGCCTACACGGTGCAGGGTCAGCTGGCCTGGGGGCACTGCCTAAAGATTTTTGACCCCCAGGGCTATGAGCTGGGCACGGTGAAGGAGCGGGTGCTGACCTGGATGCCTAAGTTTGAGCTCTATGTAGGTGGGGCCTATGCTGGGTGCATCAGCAAGGAGTTTACCTTCTTCCAACCGCGCTACAACATTGAGTGCAACGGCTGGCAGGTACAGGGAGACATGTGGGAGTGGAACTACAGCGTCTGCGGCCCGGCGGGAGACCTGGTGGCCGTGGTGAGCAAGGAGATCTGGAACTGGACGGACACCTATGTGATTGATGTGGCCCAGCCTCAGGACGCCCTGATGGCGCTGATGTTCGTGCTGGCCATTGACGCGGAGAAGTGCTCTCGGGATTAGCGCCCAACCCCGCAAGGGAGTGTCCGTTTCAGAGAGCTTTTCCTGTTCTCCCGCCCGCAGGGCAGGGGAACACAGATGACTATCTCTGTGATTGGGACACACCCACCCCGCAAGTCCGGCTTGCTAGATAAGGAGAAATGTGGTATACTGGAGCGTGGGAGGGGTCTGTCCCCTCCCTTGCCGGTTTTTGTCACAATATAGCTTCTATATTATATTAACATATTTCTCTATGTATCAAGACCAAGGAAGCGAGGTGAAGGGATGAACGGGAACACCATACTGGTCCTGACCCTGTGGGCGCTGGTGCTGGCGGCGGGCGTAGCCTTTGCCATCAAACCCCTGTGGATGTGGGTTTTTACCGAAAGCTGGAAGCCCGGCAGCGAGGATGGCCCCACCAAGGAATACCTGCGGTTTGCCCGGACCTTCGGGATCATTTTGGCGGTCATCGGCGGGGCCATGCTGGCCTTGACCTTGACAGCGGTTTTAGCAGGGACTTGAATTACCACCCAAATGGAGGAAAAGGCTTTGAAATTTACCAAGATGCACGGCTGCGGCAATGATTATATTTACATCAACTGCTTTGAAGAGGCGGTAGAGGACCCGGCGGCTCTGGCTGTCCGGCTTTCGGACCGGCACAAGGGTATTGGCGGCGACGGCGTCATCCTCATCTGCCCCTCGGATGTGGCGGACGGCAAAATGCGCATTTTTAACATGGACGGCAGCGAGGGCATGATGTGCGGCAATGGCGTCCGCTGTGTGGCCAAGTTCCTCTATGACCACGGCATCTGCCGGAAAACCGGGATGGCGGTGGAGAGCAAAAGCGGCGTAAAGCATTGCCGCGTTGTGGAGGAGGGCGGCAAGGCCGCGGCCGTTTCGGTAGATATGGGCCCCGCGGAGCTGGACCCAGAGAAAATCCCGGTCAAGCTGGATGGCGGGCCGGTGATTGGCCGGACGGTGGAAATCGCCGGGGGAACGCACGCCATTACCTGCGTGTCCATGGGCAACCCCCACTGCGTGGTGTTTGGCGGGGACCCCATGGCGCTGGACCTGGAGGCCGTTGGGCCCAAGTTTGAATGGGACCCCCTGTTTCCGGAGCGGGTGAACACAGAGTTTGTGGAGGTCCTTGACAGCCGCACCTTGAGCATGCGGGTGTGGGAGCGGGGCAGCGGCGAGACCATGGCCTGCGGCACCGGCGCCTGCGCGGCGGCGGTGGCGGCGGTGGAAAACGGCTTCTGCCCCATGGGGGAGGACATTACCGTAAAGCTGCGGGGCGGGGATTTAGTCATCCATTACACCAAAGAGCGGGTGACGATGACCGGCGAGGCGGTAGAGGTGTTTGAGGGCAAGATAGAGGTATAACCCCATTAAAATGAGAGGGAGAGAGTGAATATGGCAAAGTATATTTTTGTGACCGGCGGCGTGGTTTCGGGCCTTGGCAAGGGCATTACGGCGGCTTCTTTGGGGCGGCTTTTAAAATCCCGGGGCCTAAAGGTGGCGGCGCAGAAGCTGGACCCCTACATCAACGTGGACCCAGGCACCATGAGCCCCTACCAGCACGGGGAGGTCTACGTCACGGAGGACGGCCTGGAGACGGACCTGGACCTGGGCCACTATGAGCGGTTCATCGATGAGGACCTGAATAAGTTCTCCAACCTGACCACCGGCAAGGTCTACTGGAACGTGCTGAATAAGGAGCGCCGGGGCGAATATCTGGGAGAGACCATCCAGGTCATTCCCCACATTACCAGTGAAATCAAGAGCTTTATCTACAGCGTGGGCAGCAAATCCAACGCGGATATTGTCATTACGGAGATTGGCGGCACGGCGGGCGACATTGAGAGCCAGCCCTTCTTGGAGGCCATCCGCCAGGTGAGCCAGGAGGTAGGGCCCGGGAACTCCCTGTTCATCCATGTTACACTGGTGCCGTATCTGAACAGCTCCGGGGAACACAAGTCCAAGCCCACCCAGCACTCGGTGAAGGAGCTGCAGGGCATGGGCATTAAGCCCAACATCATCGTCCTGCGCACGGACGTGCCCATCGACGACCCCAGCATCTTCCAGAAAATCGCCCTGTTCTGCAACGTGCGGCCGGACTGCGTCATTGAGAACCTGACCATCCCGGTGCTGTACGAGGCCCCCATTATGCTGGAGAAAAGCCACTTTTCCGACATTGTCTGCCGGGAGCTGGCTCTGGAGACCAAGGAGCCGGACATGTCCGAGTGGCTGGAAATGGTGGACAAGATCCGGGGCCGGAAGCGGAATGTGCGCATTGCCCTGGTGGGCAAATATGTGAAGCTGCACGACGCCTATCTCTCTGTTATGGAGGCCCTGCGCCACGCGGGCTATGACCACAGCGCCAAGGTGGACATTGACTGGGTGGACTCGGAAACCCTGGACGAGGAAAACGTCGGCACCCGGCTGGGAGACTGCCACGGGATCATCATTCCCGGAGGCTTTGGAAGCCGGGGCATTGAAGGCATGATTTTGGCGGCCCGCTTTGCCCGGGAAAAGGACATCCCCTACCTGGGCATCTGCCTGGGCATGCAGGTGGCGGTGATTGAGTTCTGCCGGAACGTCTGCGGCGTTGCGGACGCCAACTCTGGGGAGTTTAACGAGTACGGGCTCAATAAGGTCATCGACTTTATGCCCGACCAGAACAAGGACATCAACAAGGGCGGCACCCTGCGCCTGGGCAGCTATCCCTGCCAGATTGTTCCCGGCACCAAAATGGCGGAGTGCTATGGAAAAGAGCAGATTGACGAGCGGCACCGGCACAGGTATGAGTTTAACAACGACTACCGGGAGACCGTGGAGCAGAGCGGTATGAAAATCAGCGGCACCAGCCCGGACGGGCGTTTGGTGGAGGCGGTGGAGCTGCCGGAGAAGCGCTTTTTTGTGGCGGGCCAGTTCCACCCGGAGTTTAAGTCCAGGCCCAACCGGGCCCACCCGCTCTTTAAGGGCTTCATCGGCGCGGCAGTGGACTATGCCGGGGAAAAGGCTTGACAAATGCCGCCCCTTCCGGTATACTGTTACGATTTAGCTACTCTATATCAGGAGGTACCATCATGACAGGATTAAAGCGCGGAACCGTGAGCCTCAGCCCCCATGACCCCGCGTGGGCAGATTGGGCCCAGGAGACAATACGGGTGCTGTGGGGCGTTTTTGGAGATACAGCCGAGGACATCCAGCACATCGGCAGCACGGCCATTCAGGGCATAGAGGCAAAGCCCATTCTTGACATTGCGGTGGGCGTAAACAGCATGGAGGGCCTGCCCCTGGAACGGTTGCTGGAAAAGGGCTTTCAGGAGCGGTATAACCGGTTTTCCAGCAACCTGCTCTACGTGTTGGAGACGGAGGATAAGATACGCACCCATCAGGTGCATATTCTGCCCTATGACAGCCTGCAATGGCACAACTATGTGGATTTTCGCGATTATATGAATGCCTTTCCGGAAAAAGCGGCCGGATATGAGGCCCTAAAGCGGCGGCTGGCGGCGGAGTGCAACAATGTGCAGACCGCTTACACCGACGGAAAGCACGACTATATGGAGGAAACCCTAAAAAGAGCCAGAGAGTATGCCAAACACAGTAAGCAGTAGGGGTGCTTGGGCCGGGACTTATGACGTTGGCTTCGCGAAGCCGTCCCGAAGTGGGCATGACTTCGCGAAGCGAAGGTCGAAGCCCCTTGACCGCGTATGTTCCTACTATCCCCCAAAAAGTCGTAATAATAAAACAGTAAAAGTTTTGTCCACTTTTTCAAAAGTGGCGGTTGGTAAGGCGGAGCCTTACGACCTTAAAAAGCCCGAAAGGATGATACCAATGAAACTCAACGCAAATTTTCAGAATTTGGAGCAGAGCTACCTGTTCGTCACCATTGCCCAAAAGGTCAACGCCTACACCGCCGCCCACCCTGAGAACCGCTTAATCCGCATGGGCATCGGCGATGTGACCCTGCCCCTGGTTCCGGCAGTCATTGAGGCCATGCACCAGGCCACGGACGAGATGGCCAATAAGGAGACCTTCCGGGGCTACTCCCCGGACAGCTCCGGCTACCCCTTTTTGCGGGAGGCCATTGCCGGGTACTATGGCGGCTTTGGGGTCAGCGTGGACCCCAGCGAGGTTTTTGTTGGCGATGGAGCCAAAAGCGATGTGGGCAACATTGTGGACATTTTTGACAATTCCAACACTATTTTGGTGCCGGACCCGGTTTATCCTGTGTATGTGGACACCAATATTATGGCTGGCCGGAAAATCGTCTATGCGGACGCCAACATGGAGAACGGCTTTTTGCCCATGCCTCAGGAGGGGCAGAAGGCGGACATTATCTACATTTGCTCCCCCAACAACCCCACCGGCGCGGTTTACAATTATGAGCAGCTAAAGGCCTGGGTGGACTATGCCTTGGACCAAAAAGCGGTGATTCTGTTTGACGCGGCCTACGAGTGCTTTGTCAGCCCGGGCCTGCCCCGGAGCATTTTCGCCATTCCTGGGGCGGAGAAGTGCGCCATTGAGTTTGGTTCCCTGTCCAAAACAGCGGGCTTTACGGGCATGCGCTGTGGGTACACGGTGATAAAGAAAGAGCTGGAAGTGGACGGCGTACAGGTAAGCAAGCTGTGGGAGCGCCGCCAGGGCAGCAAATTTAACGGCGTAAGCTATGTGACCCAGCGGGCGGCCCAGGCGGTGTTCAGCGCGGAGGGCCAGCGGCAGGTTCAGGAGAACATTGCCTACTACAAGCGCAATGCGGCGGTGATGGCCCAGGCCCTGACCAACAAGGGCGTGTGGTTCACCGGCGGGGCCAACTCCCCCTATCTGTGGTTCCGCTGCCCAGAGGGCATGAGCGGCTGGGATTATTTTGACTACCTGCTCAACGAGAAGGAGATTGTGGGCACCCCCGGCGAGGGTTTTGGCAAAAACGGCGCGGGCTGCATGCGCCTAACGGCCTTTGGGGACGCGGAAAAGACCAAAGAAGCCATGGAGAGGCTGAAGTAACAGCATAAAAGAGCCGCCCAGTGTGTGGGCGGCTCTTTTAAAAATTTCTTCATGGGTGTTGACAATTCTAGCCAAGTGTGATATTATATAAAGAGAGTGTAAAGATGAAGAAATAAGCATAGATTGCAATTGAAAGGAGGTGAATGGTTGTGAATTTTAAAGGGGTTATAGCAAGCTCGTTGCTCTGTGGATATCTGGCAGGTTCTATTTTTTCAGGATCATATAGAGAACCAGAACGTTATCCCCGGTTTCAAGAAGCGGTAAAGTATGCCTATATGGACTTGAATACGGCACCAACTGAATTGCATGAAAAAATCCTTGAGAGTAGATCTATTCTTGCTTTCGAATATGTTGACAGATGGTGTGCGGATAGTGTGCGCTGCGATCTCATCAAGCTGGAAGACGGTAAAATCATTTTCCTGGAAGAATTGCCGCATTTTCATGACATTTTTCCAGCGGACTGGGAAGAACCTAAAGTGAAATAGAAAGGAGTCATTGGAATGAAAAAAGCATTGGCCCTCATTTTGGCAATGTGCTTAGCCGCTTTTGCCTCGTCCACCTCATCTGCCAGTTCAGCACAGCAGACTATTCAGAGGATAGATGGCGAAGTCTATGGCCTTGCCTATATGTCTCTGGAGGAGTCCCCGAAGTATCTGCAAGATGACATTGTGGCAGCAAGGAATGAAATTATTGCCGCCACCGATGGCTGGGTTGCCGATGGGTTCACTGGCGAAGTAATTGATTTCGAAACCGGAGAAGTTCAAGAAGTTCTCCCTTCTTTCCATGATATTTTTCCAGAGGATTGGGAACTTCCAGTTGGCGAATGGGAGGGAACAAGGCAAAGCGATACGAATATTCAGCCGTGCTCTACAGGGCAATATTCCGCTTCAGTCGAGGCCTGGATACCAAAAGCAATTAACGGTGTAAAAGCCACGGCTATTTATTGGTTTCGTCTAGATAGTAATCACCTTGGTGGCACTGTAGCTGCTACCAAGACGGGAGCGGCAAAAACACATAACCTTAGCCTGTGCGACCGATATAGCGGTGCGGCTTATGCGCAAGCCTTGAGGCTTTCTCCATCTCAGGGGCTACATGTTAATATTCTAGACGTTGGAAAAGGTACTACAGATATTGATGTAAGGGTGAGCACATTTGATACCCCATCGTGGGGCACTGTGCAAGTTCTCGTGCCCTATCTTCCATCAACGTCTGTTCGATAAAAACTTTGATACGAAAAAGCCGCCCGGCGCGAGGGCGGCTTTTTTATTGCTACTGCTTGCGAACGATGCAATATTTTCCGACATTATCATAGTCATCCCAGTGATTTATATCCTTGCTAACCCAATCTAAATAGTTGCTTGTGTGTTGAGCAATTTTGAAATCACGATAATACTTACCGTTGTACGTATTATATGTTCCCACTTGTACAATATACCCCATGTGGTCAAATGAGCCAGTACCTGTGAAATCAAGAGCAATGAAGTAGTCCTTCGCAATATTCCGTGAAAAGGTATAAAGGCTTTGCGTTATATCACTTCTTCCCATAAAACCAGAAAATTCATGCGCCCGCTGCCATGTGTTGGAATACCAATGGAGTGATTCCATTTTAGCATGCCACCATCCTTTTTCTGCATCGGGGAAGTAGTCATGTTGTTTAATATCGCCAGACTCCAAAATCTGTGAAACAAAGTTAGTGCAATCCGCAACCTCGATACCAAGGATATTAGTGTATGTCAATCCATAACCATCAATGTTAGGATTTTCTGCATACCTAATTGCATAGGAATTTCCTTTGGATTTATTGAAAATTTGGGCGGTAGCACGAGATTCAGGAGTAATACGGATTTCCAGATCCTCTGGTAGGTCGGATGTGTATGGTAACATGGTGGCGAGTTTTGATAGATCCCGTGGACCTCTGGCAGAAATATACTGAATGATTTCTTCATTACGGGTTGCGTTGCACATAATATCTGCAAAACAGTTAAAAACAACTGCTTGCTGATTTATGTCCGCGCTATTGGAAGGGACTTCATGCATGTTGATAGATTTTCCCCAGTATTCTGACCAGGTGCCGTATGAAAATTCCGGGAGGCTATATTCGTTTTTTAAGAATTGCAAAAGCTCTGGAATTTCTGATCTGAGCAATTCACAGGCAATATTAGGCTCATCAAAAGTGCAGTACAGATAGCTTATGGTGCCATCTATGATGAGAGCCTGCTTCGTGGAAATGGCTCCAAGTGGAGAGAGGGGAGCGCACTCAAATGGGATGTGTTCATCTAACGCTACCAATTCGATTGTAGTGTCTTCGGAAGATACTGCCCCGCTACTTTCCGCAATGCTAACATTGTTTCTGGATGGAGAGGCTAAAGTTGAAGTTGTCCATGCGGTTAAAACAAGAGTAAGAGCAAGAGCAAATGAGAAAAACAGTTTCTTTTTCATAATCTGTCACACTCCTTTTAAAAGGTTATTTACAGCAAACACGCCGCGCCTGCGCTGCCACCTTCGTGGTTATCTGCTGGGTTATGCTATTATTATAGCACCATAGCGATGCGTTTTAATTCTTTTAAAGAATTAAAATAAATTTTTATTAAAAATGCTAAAAGCAGCAAAGGGCGCACAGCTTACCAGCTTACTCTGGCAAAACACGCGGGGCCCGCAAAAATCTTTTCCGCGCGGGTATTGCATACCAGCCCAAAGGGTATTATAATAAAAGAAAACGGCTTTTTGCCGGAATTTGGAGGATCATCAACATGGCGAGCATTACCAAAGATACCATCATTGGCGAGATTTTGGACCTGGACGAGACCACCGCGCCCTACTTCTTGGAGATGGGCATGCACTGCCTGGGCTGTCCCTCCGCCCGGGGCGAAACCCTGGAGCAGGCTTGCGCCGTTCACGGGGTGGACGCGGAGGCGCTGGTGAAGAAAATCAACGAGCACCTCAGCAAGTAAGCCTGGCGCTTCGAAAGAGAAATTTGGCCGGTTGCCGCGCGGTAGGGGCGATTTTGCAGCGCCCCGCCGGGCGGCTTGCGGCATTTGGGAGGAACAGTATGTTGCAGCTTAGTCCCAGACTGGCCCTGTGCGCGGAGCTGGTCCGGCCGGGGAGGGCCCTGGCTGACATTGGCACGGACCACGCCTATTTGCCCATTTGGCTGCTGCAAAACGGAAAAATTCCCCGGGCTTTGGCCTGCGATGTGAACCCCGGCCCCCTGGAGGCCGCCCAGCGGAACGCCCGGCGCTATGGGATCGGCCAAGAGCTGCGGCTGGCCTTAAGCGACGGGCTTCGGGAAGTAGGGCCAGGCGAGGCGGAGGATATTGTCATTGCCGGAATGGGCGGGGAGTTGATTCTGCGAATTGTGGAAGAGGCCCCCTGGCTGCGGGACGGGACAAAGCGGCTGGTGCTTCAGCCCATGTCTATGGCGGACCGGCTGCGGGCCGGCCTGTGGGAGCTGGGCTTTTCCATCCGGCAGGAGCGGGCTGTGGTGGATGGCGGCAAGGCATACTCGGCCTTTGCGGCGGAGTATGCCGGGTCTCTGCCAGCCTATGACCGGCTCTACCCTTACATGGGGCTGCTGGGGCCGGAAGACCCGGCGGCAAATTCCTATGCTGTGAAAACTGCCCGGGGACTGCTGAACCGCCTGCGGGGTGCGGAGCACGAAGGCGACCAGAAGACAGCGGCGGAACTGCGGCTGGTTTTGGAGGAATTATCCAGGCGGTACGGATAGATAATGACTCAAAGTGAGCTCTTTTGCGTGATAGACGATAGAAAAGGAGAGGTTAATATGGCGCGAATCTGCGATATTTACGATGTAATCAACGCGGTGGCCCCTTTTGCCAGCCAGCTGAGCTTTGACAACTCCGGCCTGCTGGTGGGGGATGGCGGCACTGAAGTCACCCGGGCGCTGCTGTGCCTGGACATCACCCCCGCCGTGGTGGAAGAGGCCGTGACCCTTAACGTCAATCTGGTGATCAGCCACCATCCGGTGATTTTTGAGCCGCTGAAATCCCTAAACAGCCGGGAGCTGCCCTATCTCCTGGCCCAAAATGGCATCGCGGCCCTGTGCTGCCACACCAACCTGGACCTTTCTCCTGTGTGCGGGGTAAATGTGGCCCTGGCCAGCTGCCTGGGGCTTCGGAATGTCCGGGGAGAGGATGTGTTTGGAGAGGACAGCGTGCTGTTCTCCGGGGACCTGGAGCGGGAAATGGAGCCCCGAGAGTTTGCGGTGCTGGTGAAGGAACGCCTGGGAGCCGGGGCCGTACAATGGGTGGACGCCGGGCGGCCGGTAAAGAGGGTTTTCTTTTGCAGCGGGGCCGGGGGCGACGAAATCAAACATGCGGCCTGCCGGGGCGCGGAGGCTTTCCTTACCGGAGAAATCAAGCACCATGAAGCTCTGGAGGCCGCCCGCCTGGGCCTCAGCTGCGTGGCCGCGGGCCATTACGAGACCGAAAAGCCCTTCGCGGCCTTTTTGGCGTCGTACCTGAAACGGCGGTTTCCAGATACGGGCTTTTTGTTGAGCAGGGCGGAACAGGCGGCTTTTGAGACAGTGTGAGAAAACAGGGAGGAACCAAAATGGAGAATCACGGAATGGAGCGTTCGGGGTGCAGGGGAGAGGGCATTAAGAAAACAGTAAAAACCGGTATCACCTTTGGCAGCGCTCTGGCTATGGTTATCAGCTACTGCAATTGGCACTCAGTGGGCTGGGCCATTTTCCATGGCCTGCTCAGCTGGTTTTATGTGATCTACTACATACTGCGGTACTAAGAACAAGGAGGACCTTATGAAAATTGAACCGGCCGCTTGTAGCGATTTGGAGGCGCTGGGCCGCCTGTATGAGGAGCTCTACGTGCGCATGGCGGCTTTGCAGCCGGAGCATTTCCGGCCTGCCCGCCAGAGTCCGGAGTTCCTTCAGAGCATCCTTGACAGCCAGGATGGAGACATTTTAACCGCCCGGGACCCCTCGGGAGAGGCGGTGGGGTTTGCGGTGGTGCGGTTTCAGCACACCCCCGAGTACCCTTGCTTCCGCTCCCGCCAGTACACCTGCCTGATGGACTTGGTGGTAACAGAGAACCGCCGGGGCCAGGGCGTGGGCAGGGCCCTGCTGAAAGCGGTGGAGGACTGGGCCAGAAGCCGGGGCTCGGCGTTTGTGGAGCTGGGGGTGCTCAGCGAGAACCACCCGGCCATTGGCCTGTACGAGAGCTATGGCTTTTTGGAACGCAGAAAAGTCATGGAGATGGAATTGTGATTTAGGTGGTGTCCACATAAGACGAGTATGTGGATTTTTGAGGAAATTTAAGTCAAAAATCCACCCAAAAGGCGCTTGCAAACGCTTATGTGAACACCACCTGGGAAAGGACTTCAGATATGGCATTGGACGGGGCGTTTCTGCGCCACATAAAAAAAGAACTGGAACAAAAACTCATAGGGGCGCGGGTGGATAAAATTCACCAGCCCAACCGGGAGGAACTGGTGGTCAGCTTTCGGGGCTACGACATGGCCTGCAAGGTGCTGTTTTCCGCCCGGGCCAACAGCGCCCGGGTGCATTTTACCAGCATTCCCCTGGAAAACCCCAAGCAGCCGCCGATGCTCTGCATGCTGCTGCGCAAAAAGCTCCAGGGCTCCAAGCTGACGGCCATCCGCCAGCCGGAGCTGGAGCGGCTTCTGCACTTTGACTTTGACTCCATAGACGAGCTGGGGGACCATGTGACCCTGACCCTCACCATGGAGATTATGGGCCGGTACAGCAACATCATTTTAACCGGTCCGGATGGAAAGATCATTGACGCCTTAAAGCGGGTGGACGCGGAAATGAGCTCCCAGCGCCTGGTGCTGCCGGGGCTGACGTATCATCTGCCCCCGCCCCAGGACAAGCTGTGCATGCTCACCGCCGGAACCCCGGAGCTGCAAGAGGCTTTAAAGGCCCTGCCCCGGGACATGGAGCTGTCCAAAGCCCTGCTGGGAGTGCTGCAAGGGGTCTCGCCGGTGGTGTGCCGGGAGATTGCCCACCGGGCAGGCCGGGGCCGGGAGCTTACCGCCTTTACCATGGACGAGGAGCAGCGCTTCCGGCTGGGCTTTTTCTACCAAAAAGTCCGAGAGATGGTGATAGAGGCCGCCGGAACGCCCCACATGGCGGTGAACCCCCAGAAAAAGCCCATGGACTTCTCCTTTTTGGACGTCCAGCAGTATGGCACTTCGGCCGTGGTGCGGCAGGGGGAGGGCTTCTCTCAGCTGCTGGACGATTTCTACCGGGAGAAGGACCAGCAGGAGCGGATGCGGGTGCGGGAGCAGGACCTGCTGCGGCTGCTCTCCAACCACGCGGAGCGGCTGGCCCGGAAGATCAACGCCCAGCGGGGGGAGCTGGACCAGTGCGCCCAACGGGAGGCCCTGCGGGTGGCCGGGGACCTGCTCAGCGCGAATCTATATAATATAGAAAAGGGGGCCAGCGCCGTGGACCTGGCCAATTTCTATGAGGAGGACCAGCCCCAGGTCCGCATCAAGCTGGACCCGGCCCTGACCGCCAACCAGAACGCCCAGAAGTATTATAAGGAATACCGCAAGGCCAAAACCGCTGAGGAAAAGCTAACCGAGCAGATTGAGATTGCCGGCCGGGAGCTGGAATACCTGGACTCGGTGCTGGACGCCCTGGCCCGGGCGGAGACGGAGCGGGATCTGGTGGAGATCCGCACGGAGCTTAAGGAGCAGGGCTACATCCGGGCCAGCCGGGTGAAGAAAGAGAAGCCCGCGGCGGTAAGCGCCCCCTTGAGCTTTACCACAGAGGACGGCTTCACCGTGCTGGTGGGCCGGAACAACCGCCAAAACGACCGGCTGACCATGAAGCTGGCCAACAACAACGATATCTGGTTCCACACCAAAAACATTCCCGGCTCCCATACCGTGCTGGTAACAGAGGGCCGCGCCCCTACGCCCCAGGCTATGGAGGAGGCCGCTAAGCTGGCCGCCCGGCACAGCAAGGCCAAGGACTCCGCCCAGGTGCCGGTGGATTACACCCAGGTCCGCCACGTCAGCAAGCCCCAGGGGGCCCGGCCCGGCATGGTCGTCTACGTGAACTACAAGACCCTGTTCGTGGACCCGCAGGAATAAGGAGAGCCCGGCCTCCCACAGGGGAAGCCGGGCTCTTTTGTTATTGGCTTGCCTTACGCCTTGTGGCTCAGGGGCATGACCATTCCGTTCAGGGAGAAGTAGAACAGGTCCGGATCGGTAGCCTCCACAGCGGAACGAAGGAAGTTCCGTACCTGGAAGCGGAGGTTTGTCAGGGTGTTCCCCTCAGCCCAAATGGCGCCGCGTGTCATTTCCTTAATGTTCTTCATACCGGTTACCTCTTTTCTTCGTGAGTCAACATCTGTACTCGCAGTCTTGTATTTGCAGGAACGCTTGGAGCCTCTTGCACCAGCGCCTGGGGCGTCCCCCAGCGGGGCGGGGCCTCTTCCGCTCCTATGGCCCAATGATACACCAGGCGGCGCGGTTTGTCAAATTGGGCGGACTCCCCAAATTCTCCACAAAGAAAAGCCAAAGTTTGCAGGAAACGGGGCAGAAGGTAGAAAAAATAGCAGCGCGATAAAGCGGTGAACCTTCAATCCGCGAAAAAACAAGCCCACATGTACAGCACAACTGGGAAAAGCTCCAAACATGGGGACTTATGGAAACTGCAAAAACCGAGGACGAAAAACAGGGGAAAATGACGGGGATTCTGGTTGGGCACTCCATATGAATCGATATCAGAATATTGTGTGAATTGCATGAGGGCTGGCTCCACGGGCTGGGCCCTGGGAGGGGCGGCCGCCGGGAGCTAGAGGCGCGATAAGGGGGATTCTGGCGGACGAAGGCACAAAATATTGTGGCACACTAAAACGCTACCATCCCACAGAGACAAATTGTTACAAAATTGTAACCCGCCGCCTTTCTCTGCCGGCAGGCTGTGGACCCGGCATGTTTTTGCGTCATAACCGTCATTTTCCCTAGAAAAATGGCGGTTTTTGCCTTGAGCGGGACCTCTTTCCGGGCAGCCGGAATGCTTTTTGACAGGTATTCTAAAAGGAAAATAAAGGGTTGACTTCCCCTAGGGGGCGTGATATAATATCCATACAAGATATGAACAAATATTGGTCCTGCTTTTGGGTAGTATCACAAGGCGTACATAGTCTGTTTATAGTTCTGTCGAAAAACTTTCATAATTGCCGCTTTGCGGCGCAACTGCGGAATGGGCCCATTCCTGTTCCAGTAACTCCCTAGGGAGTTACTGATGGGTCCCCGCCTAACGGAGGGTCTTATTACATTGACCATATATCCATCATCATTTAAGGAGGCAATCCGAATGAAGAAGAGAAGCATTGCCCTTCTGCTGGCAGTCGCGATGCTGTTCACTATGGTGCTCAGCGCCTGCGGCGGCGATTCCAACTCCAGCAGCCAGGGCAGCAGCAGCGAGGCTGGTGCCAGCAGCGCCGCTGGCAACGAGAGTTCCAGCGAGGCTGGCGAGTCCAGCGCTGAGTCCAGCGAGGCCAGCACCGGCAACAAAGCGGCCGCTGGCATCACCACCGAGGTTGGCACCCCCCGTGAGGACACCCTGATCGTTGAGTGCCAGAGCTCCACTGACTGCGCCGGCCAGTTCAACACCTACATGACCGGCACCGGCACCGGCTTCGGCATCCATCAGCTGATGAGCGCCCACCTGTGGGAGATGCAGACCGCCCAGGGCCGTCAGTACGGCGAAGTGGTGGAGAGCGCCGAGCCCAACGAGGACTTCACCGAGTGGACCGTAAAGATCCGCCAGGGCATCAAGTGGTCCGATGGTGAAGACCTGAACGCGGAAGATGTGGAGTTCACCTTCACCATGATTAAGGAGAACGACAACATCGGCGCTCACTCTTACACCAACATGTACATCGACAAGGTGGAGAAGGTGGACGACTACACCGTGAAGTTCACCATGACCGAGCCCTTCCCCCGTCTGGACCAGTGCTTTGGCATCACCGTGTGGGGCTGTGACTGGCGCATCGTGCCCCAGCACATCTACTCCACCGTGGGCGATGTGACCCAGTTTAAGGATGAGCAGCCCGTTGTGGCCGGCCCCTACACTGTGGATCAGTACGACCCGCTGGGCTCCTGGATTCTCTACAAGCTGCGCGACGACTGGCAGCAGAGCACCCTGGGCGTAGTTGGCGCGGCTGAGTTCGGCTACACCGCCGACCAGGTTCCCCCCAAGTACGTATGGTTCCGCTACCTGGGCGACTCCACCACCAAGCAGATGGCCATGGTCAACAACGAAGTTGACATCCTGTGCGAGATGACTCTGGAAGAGCTCACCGCCATGAACGAGATGAACGACAAGATCGATGCTTGGATGAACGAGTTCCCCTATGCCAACGCGGACGACCCGGGCGCTAAGGGCATTGTGTTCAACTGCGGTCTGGGCGCTCCCTATGACAACGCCGACTTCCGCTGGGGCATCTGTCTGGCTCTGGATATCGACTCGCTGTCCGAGAACATCTTCAGCGGCGCTGGCCGTGCGGCCCCCATCCCGCTGCTGAACAACACCAACGTGATGCAGGAGCTCTACACCATCCCCATGACCGAGTGGCTGGAGAACTTCGAGCTGGATCTGGGCGATGGCACCAAGTTCAAGCCCTATGACACCGGTTATGCCGAGCGCATGGCTCAGAAGCTGGGCTATGAGGGCACCGAGGAAGAGAAGATCAACGCCTTCGGCGCCGGCTGGTGGAAGCATGACGAAGAGGCCGCCACCAAGCTGCTGAACAAGGCTGGCCTGGAGAAGGTTGACGGCAAGTGGCAGTACGAGGGCAAGCCCTTCACCTTCGAGATGAGCTATCTGGCTGACTCCGAGTTCCAGGTAGGCCGCGGCGTGCAGGCTGCGTTTAACCAGCTGCAGGCTTTCGGCTTCGACTGCACCATTACCTCCAAGTCCTCCTCCACCTGGAGCGTGGACGACACCAACGGCAACTACCAGATCGCTGGTTACTGGCCCTCCGGCGGTAACTACCTGAAGGACATCTACCGTCCCTTCACCGGCTTTGACAACACTCTGATTCAGCCTGTCGGTCAGAACAGCCAGGGCGGTTACGGCGGACGCTGGAACAACCAGCGCGTCACCGACATCCTCCACGAGATGGCCAACCTGAGCCCCGAGAAGGATGAGGACAAGTGCTATGAGCTGGCCACCGAGATGCTGCAGGAGTTTGTTAAGGATATGCCCGTTATCAACTTCCTGTCCGGTACCAAGTTCGTGCCCACCAACAGCACCTACTGGCAGGGCTATCCCTGCTTCGACGATCCCTACGACGGTCCCTGGTGGTGGTGGAGCTGCTTCAAGTACATGCTCCCCAAGTTCTCTGCCGTTGAAGGATAAATAAACATGGCAAAAAGCTCCTGTTTATGATCTGATGTTTGATTGAAGTTGGGAGACGTGAGCCAAACCGCTTGCGCCTCCCTTCTTTATCATCTATCATAAGGCATTTTGCAAAGTTTTGCCCAACATATCTAAACTATAATTCACACATTGTGAGGTAAGGAAGTGTAGAAGTGAAATTTAAAACGTTCTTTCTGCAGCGTGTGCTTGCCTGGGCATTGACGATTTGGATCGGCGTTACCTTCATTTTCTTCATCCCGCGCATGTTCCCCTCGTCCCCAGTTGAAAGCATGATCGCGCAAATGACTTCCCGCATGGGCAACCTACAGCCCGAGCAGGTGCAGGCCCTGCAAAAGCAGCTGAGCATCCAGTTCGGCCTGGAGGGTTCTCTTTGGGAGCAGTATGTCAGCTTCCTGTGGAACGGCCTGCTGCACTTTGATTTCGGCCCCTCTCTCATGAGCTATCCCGAGCCTGTGGGCAACATCATTGGCACCTACCTGCCCTACACCCTGTTCCTGTCCCTGTTCAGCACCCTGATTGCCTGGCTTCTGGGCAACTTCATCGGCCTGCTGGCTGGCTTCCGCAAAAACGCCCGGTCTTCCAAAATTCTGGAAGGCATCGCGATCTGCATCTATCCCATTCCCTACTTCCTGGTAGCTTTGGTGCTGCAAATCCTGTTCTGCTTTGTCTGGCGGGTCTTCCCCCTGCAGGCGAACATCAAGCTGAACGCGGACTTTGCCACCTGGTTCGGCTCCCTGGTTTGGGCCTCCATTCTGCCGGCCATCTCCCTGCTGCTGCTGGGCACCGGCTGGTGGATCATCTCCATGAAGTCTCTGGCTGGCACCACCGCTGAGGAAGACTTTGTTATGTTCGCCCGCTACCGGGGCCTGTCCGAGGCCACCATTGGCCGCAGCTATGTGCTGCGCAACTCCATTCTGACCCAGATTACCGCGCTGGCCATGAGCCTGGGCGGCGTGTTCGGCGGCTCCATCATGACGGAGATTATCTTCGGCTATCCTGGCGTGGGCACGCTGATTCAGAACGCCATTTTGCAGGCGGACTACAACATGATTCTGGGCACCATTACCATCTCTATTGTCGCCATTTCCACTGCCACGCTGATCGTTGACCTGGTCTATCCCTTCATCGATCCGCGCATTCGCTACAGCTAAAGGGGGGACAACACATGGCAGCTTTCAAGAAATTCTGGAAAAACTCAAATTTCCGTTTGAAATTTGGTTTGATCGTCACCATTTTCTTCTTCATCCTGGGCTTCATCGTGTACTATATCCCCCATATCGACCCCTTCACCTTCAGTACTTACGATAAGGGCCTGGGGGCCAGCGGAGCCCATCCTCTGGGCACCACCAGCCAAGGCCAGGACGTGTTCTGGCTGCTGATTGAGGCCATTCACAACTCCCTGACCATCGGCCTGATCGTGGCCGCCATTGGCACTGTGGTAGGCGTTTTCGTAGGCCTGCTCTCCGGCTTTGCCGGCGGCGCTTTGGACCGGACGCTTATGATCATCACCGACACCTTCGTGGTCATCCCCTCCCTGCCCATTCTGATTTTGATGACCTCTCTGATGAAGGGCAGCGCCACAGTGGTTTTGATGGCCCTGACTCTGGCTATGTTCGCCTGGGCTTGGCCCAGCCGGCAGATCCGCTCCATGTCCCTGACCATTAAGGAGCGCGACTTCATCCACACCGCCCGGTTCTCCGGCGAGGGTACCGTGCAGATTGTTGTTACCGAGATTCTGCCCTATGCGCTGACCTGGTCCCTCTCCAATTTTATGAACGCCACCCTGTCGGCCATCGGCTCCGAGTCCAGCCTGGCGGTTCTGGGCCTGTCGCCCGGCAACCTGGTGTCTCTGGGCAACATGATCAACTGGGCCCGGCAGTACAACGCCATTTTCAACAAGCAATGGCTGTGGATCGGCTCGCCCATCGTGGCCACGGTGGTTCTGTTCATCGGCCTGTTTATGCTGATCACCGGCTACAATGACTATCTATCCATGAAGAGAGGCAGGTAACGATTATGCTGAAAGTCGAGAATCTGTCCGCTTCTTACAAAACCATTGACGGGGATGTACATGTCATTAAAGACCTGGACTTTACAGTCCGCGACAACGAGATCTTCGGCATTGCCGGCGAGTCTGGCTGCGGCAAGACCACCCTGCTGAAGACCCTGTACGACATCATCGAGTACCCGCTGGTCATAGACCAGGGCAAGGTTGTGCTAAGCGGCGAAAAGAACGGAGCGAAGTTCTCCTACGAGACCGGGGAGATCCGCAAGACCTGGTGGAACAACATCTCCTATGTGCCCCAGGCCGCCCAAAGCGTGCTGAACCCCATTATCCGGCTGAAAAAGCAGTTTTTAGATTCCATTCCCAAAGAGGATAAGAAGAACGAGACCGAGGCTCAGACCCTGACCCGGGTGGCCAACTACCTGGAAGAGCTCAGCCTCTCTCCCGACGTGCTGGAGGCCTACCCCTTCCAGCTTTCCGGCGGCATGCGCCAGCGGGTCATCATCGCTTTGGCTACCTTTATGGCCCCCAACCTGGTGCTGGCCGACGAGCCCACCACCGCTTTGGACGTGGTGGTGCAGCGGGGCATTTTGATGATGCTGATGCGCCTGCAAAAGCAGCTGAAGAACAGCTTGGTCATCGTCAGCCACGACATGGGCGTGCACTACCAGATTACCGACCGCATGGCCATTATGTACTCTGGCTCCATCATCGAGCTGGGCGACACCGAGGCCATCTTTAACGACCCGGTGCATCCTTACACCAGAATGCTGGTGGGCGCTCTGCCCCGGGTGGGCGACAAGAGCCAGAAGGTGGGCATTCCCGGGCGGCCGCCAGCGCTGAAGAATCCCCCTCCGGGATGCCGCTTCGCGCCCCGCTGCCCCCATGCCACCGACCGCTGCCGCAAGGAAGTGCCGAAGTTTACCGAGGTAAAGCCCGGCCGTTTCGCGGCCTGCCATATTCTCAACGAAGGGGGGAAGATCGATGGCTGAGAAATTGCTTGAAGTCAAAAACGTCAGTAAGATTTTCCGCATCGGCGGCATGCTCCGCGGTAAAAAGCTGGTAGCGGTGGACGATGTTACCCTGTCCATCGATGCCGACAAGCCGGTTATTCTGTCCGTGGTGGGCGAGTCCGGCTGCGGCAAGTCCACCCTGTGCAAGATGATTCTGCGCCTGCACACGGCCGACATGGGCACCATCACCCTCAACGGCAAGGACTTCGCGGACAAGAAGAGCTACGATCCCCTCCAGTTTAAACTGGATGTGCAGCCTATTTTCCAGAACCCCTACGAGTCCTTCTCCGCCCGCAAGGCTGTGGATACCTACCTCTTTAACACCGCCCTGCGCCTGGGCATTGCCAAAAACAAGGACGAGGCCAACAAGCTGGTGGACGATGCCCTAAAGAGCGTGGGCATGTCGCTGGCCGTGGTGAAGGGCAAGTACCCCACCCAGTTCTCTGGCGGCGAGCTGCAGCGCGTGTCCATTGCCCGGGCCCTGATCACCCGGCCCAAGCTGATCATCGCCGACGAGCCCGTGGCGGCCATTGACGCCTCCATGAAGATGAACATCGTCAACCTGTTCAAAGAGCTGAAGGATAAGTACAAGGTATCCTTTATTTACATCACCCACGACCTTTCCACCGCCTATTATGTGTCGGATTACATTGCCACCCTGTACCGCGGCTGCCTCATTGAGTACGGCCCGGCCAAGGAGATTATGGATAACCCGGCCCATCCCTACACCGAGCTGCTGATGAACGCGGTGCCCCGTGTAGGCGACAAGTGGAAGGAAGACCTGGTGATGCCCGAGATGGAGGATAAGGAATACTCCATCTCCTACTGCAAATTTGCGCCCCGCTGCCCCTACGCCACGGATGAGTGCCGCAAGGAGCGCCCCAAAGAGACCTTCTTAGGGCCTGAGCGCAAGGTGCTGTGCTATCATCCCCTGTATTCCAAAGAGGACTAAAGCTTTCATCCTGAAATAAAAGAAGCATCCCCCAGGCAGCTTGCTTGGGGGATGCTTCTTTTATAGTAAACGCGCTTGAAAATCGGTACCTAGCGCTTTTCAAGCAGAACGGCGCGGGCATGCCCGTGCCGCCAGGTTCAAAAGAGGTATCATCTCTTTTGAACTGCGTTAACTATATAGGGCCAGTCCACAGTTTACGATTCTTTCGGGGCGGGGGAGGCGGCCGGTTCGCTGTCCTCCCGAGGGCTCAGCGTGCAGGTTCCCACCACCACCCAGCGCTGGGAATAGCCCCAGCCCGTGCAGGTGGAGAGGGTGACCACATTTTCCTTGGGGCTGGGCTGGATGCCCGTATCAATGGTGGACTGCTCCAAACAGAAATCAATAAGCTTCTGCTGGGCCTTTCGCTTTTCCAGGTCCAGCTGGTAGACAATGTCCTCGATACCCACCCGGAAAGCGGCGAACACATCATAGCGGAACACGCCCTCTTTTGTGGCAATATAGATATTCGGATGCTCTTCCCAGAAGCTTTGGTCCCGGTACCGCTCTAACTGGCCAAACATGGAGCCATCCGCCATTTGGTGGCCATAGATTAACGTGTTGAATCCGCTGAAATCCGGTTTGTTGGTATGTTCCAAAAAGATGGAGCCCACGGAGCTGCGCTCGTTTTTCCAGGTGTAGTTTAAGTAATGCTGGTTGTCTTCCGCTTGCAGGAGGGGGTAGTTTACCTCGGTGTCCGGAATGCAGATCCAGCCAATCACCTGGGGGTTTACCTTTTGCAGGGCTTCCAGGTCAATTTGGGCCAGGCTTTGGGCAAACTCGTCCACCGGCGGGGCGGGAGTCCCGGTGGGCGAGGGTGTATCTTCCGGCTCGCTGGGCTCGTCCAGGTCCTCGGACGGAGTGGACTCCGGGGCGCTGCTGGCAGGCTCTTGAGAAGAGATGGGCTCCCCATCTACGGAGGAACTGGCAGAGGCTTCTTCAGAGGGCTCTTCAGAAGCGGCGGCATTCTCTGAGGCGCTGGAGGCCGAAGCCTCGGGGGAGGAAGCTTCGGCGGCGGTGGAAGAAGCCTGGGACGGGGAAGAAGCCGCAGAGGGCTTGCGGGTGTTGGCGAAGCCGCCCAGGGCCAAAGCGGCGGCCTCGCGGTAGTCCGTAGCGCCTTTGTGGTAGTCCATCAGCTTCCAACAGGTAAAGGAGGCAGAGAGAAGGAGAACCAGGGCGAGGGCGATTATCATGATTTTTTTCTTTGACAAAACGAAACACTCCTTACAGGACTGGGATGAAAGACCAGGGTTGGTATGAATTTATAATACAACTGATTTGCCTGGCTGTCAAGAAATTCCCAATCGGGGAGGCGGCAAAAGGCAAGGAAGCCTGAGGCCCAAGCCTCCCCGGCGCGGCTTCCTCAATTTGGGTGGACAAATCTTCTGGTTTCCAGTATAATGGTTTCAAATCAAACATAGGATTGGAGGTCCTATTATGAAACCCTTCCTTGACGGCAACTTCCTTCTGGACACGCCCGCTGCCCAGGAGCTCTACCACCAAACCGCCGCCCAAATGCCCATTTTGGACTACCATTGCCACATTGATCCCCAGGAAATCTACCAGGACCGGCAGTTTGAAACCATCACCCAAGTCTGGCTGGGGGGCGACCATTACAAGTGGCGGCAGATGCGTTCCAACGGCGTGGAGGAGGCTTACATCACCGGCGATGCCCCGGACCGGGAGAAGTTCCAGAAATGGGCCGAAACCCTGGACAGGGCCATCGGCAACCCCCTCTTTCATTGGAGCCACCTGGAGCTCCGGCGTTTTTTCGGCTACACCGGCGTTCTGGGCGCGGAAACCGCCCAAGAGGTCTGGGAGCTGTGCAACCAAAAGCTGCGAGAACCGGACATGTCCGTGCGGAATCTGATTCTCCGCTCTCATGTTACGCTGCTGTGCACCACCGATGACCCGGCGGACGATTTAAAGTGGCACCGGCTTCTGAAAGAGGACCGGAGCTTCCCTGTGCAGGTTCTGCCCGCATGGAGGCCGGACAAGGCCATGGGCCTGGAAAAGCCCGGCTACTTGGACTACCTGGCCCAGCTGGGGGAGGCGGCTGGCCGGAAAATCGCCAGCTTTGAGGACTGGAAAGCCGCCCTGCGCACCCGTATGGACTACTTTGCCGCCCTGGGCTGCCGCCTCTCGGACCACGGCCTGGAATACCTGATGTACGCCCCTGCCACCGAGGAAGAGGCTGGCGCCATTTTCGCCAAGCGGCTGAAGGGCCAGACCGTCAGCCGGGAGGAGGAGCTGCGTTTTAAAACCGCCTGCCTGCTGTTCTTAGGCGGCGAATATGCGCAGCGGGGCTGGGCCATGCAGCTCCACTTCGGGGTGATCCGGGACAACAACAGCGCCATGTTCCAGCAGGTGGGCCCAGACACCGGTTTCGACGCGATGGGCCCCTGCGCACCGGCGGAGCAGGCCCTTGGCTTGCTGAACGCCCTTTCCAGCCGCAACGCTTTGCCCAAGACCATTCTGTACAGCCTCAACCCCGGCGACGACCCGGTGATCGGGGCCATGATCGGCTGTTTCCAAGACGCCCCGGCAGTGGGCAAGGTCCAGCAGGGCGCGGCTTGGTGGTTCAACGACCACAAGGAGGGCATGCGCCGCCAGATGACCTCTCTGGCGAACCTGGGCCTTTTGGGCAACTTTTTGGGCATGCTCACCGATTCCCGCAGCTTCCTCTCCTATCCCCGCCACGAGTACTTCCGCCGGGTCTTCTGCGGCCTGATTGGGGGCTGGGTGGAGAACGGGGAGTACCCATACAACCCAGCCAAGCTCACCCGGCTGGTCAAGGATGTGTGCTACAACAACGCGGTGCGGTACTTCGGCTTCCCCCTGGAAGAGGCCTAGGCCAGCAGGGGCGCAAGGCCGTAAATCAGTACCCCTAGCCCGGCGGACAGTAGGATTAACAAAATCGGGGAGATTTTTTTGTGCAGCAACTTTTGGCTGAACAGCAGGACGCCCGCCAAAACCGCCGTGAGAACCAGGGCCGGTAAGTCCAAACCCTGGGGTCCGGAGAGACTGCCTACGATCATACAGGCGCCTGTGGCCAGAATAATGCCTGTGACGCAGGGGGCCAGCCCCTTCAGCACCGCCTGAACCCCAGGGCTGTCCATTAGGCGGCGCAGCACCGTGGCGGCCAGCAGAATAACCAGAAAGGCTGGCAGCACCACCGCAAAGGTAGCCAGAGCCGCTCCCGCCAGTCCGGCCTGGGTGGCTCCTGTAAATGTGGCCAGATTAACCATAATGGGTCCAGGGGTGGACTCGCTGACCGCGATCATATAGGCCAGCTGGTCCTCGGTCATCCAGCCATAGCCCCGCACCACGTCCCGAATAAGGGGAATGGCCGCGTAGGCCCCGCCGAAGGAGAAGCAGCCCACCTTGAGAAAACCCAGAAACAGCTTGAGGTAGATCATTTTGCGGCCCCCTTTGCCCAGTAGACGGAAAAGCCGAGAATCCCAGCCAGCACCAGCAAAGCCACCGATGAAACCGGCAGGGAGAAGAGGCCGGCCGCCAGCATGGCCAAGAAGCTGGCCAGGAAGATACCCTTTGCCAAGGGGCCCATTTTCGCTTTTAAGGCCATTTGCAGGCCGGTGCGGAAAATGAGCACCCCCACGCCCAGCTTAATCCCTTGGAAGGCGCTGGCAATGAGGGGAATCTCCAAAAAGCCCTCTAAGAATTGGGAGATGAGAAAAATAACGCCGAAGGAGGGCAGCACCACTCCCAGGGTAGCCGCAGCGGCCCCGGAAAGCCCCGCCCGCTGAAAGCCCACATAGGTGGCGGCGTTAATGGCCACAGGCCCTGGGGTGGACTCCGCCAGGACGGTCATTTGAACCATTTCCTCCTGGGTAATCCATTTTTTTCGCTCCACACATTGGTCCTCCACCACGGAGATCATGGCATAGCCTCCGCCGAAGGTGAAAAGGCCGATTTTGAAAAAGGTCAAGAAAAGTTCTACAATTGGCTTCATAAACATCCTCCCGCATAAAAAGGGGACCCTCAGCGGGTCCCTTTTGCGTTGTACCCCTCCAAAAAGCTGTGCTCCCCGCCGCTGGTTTTGTAGCCCGGGAAGGTATCCAGGCACACCGCGTGAAGGCTTTGAAACACATTTTTTTCAATATTGGGGTTGGTCTCTTTCAGCCGGGCCAGCAGCTCCTTCACTTCCTGCCGCTTGGAGCCGCCGCAGGGAGCGGCTTTCTCCGTAAACCGGCAGGCACACTGCAAAAATTCCAGCTCATTGTACCGCATCCAGGCCAAAATAGCCTCCTCATGCACCCGGTATAGGGGGCGGATCAGCTCCATGCCGGGATAGTTGGCGCTGTGGAGCTTGGGGGGCATGCATTGCAGCTGGGCCCCGTAAAACATGGCCAGCACCGTGGTTTCAATCACATCGTTAAAGTGGTGGCCTAAGGCGATTTTATTGCAGCCCAGCTCCCGGGCCCGCTTGTAAAGATGCCCCCGGCGCATGCGGGCGCACAGGTAGCAGGGATTCTTCTCCGCCCAGTCCGCCACTTGAAACACGTCCGTCTCAAAAATGTGCAGGTCCAGGCCCAAAAGGGTCCCGTTGGCCTCCAGACGGGCCCGGTTTTGGGGGCTGTAGCCAGGGTCCATGGCCAAAAATTCCAGCCCGAAGGGAAAATCCGAGTGCCGCTGAAGCAGCCGCATCAGCACCGCCAGGAGCATGGAATCCTTGCCTCCCGAGACGCACACAGCCACCCGGTCCCCCTCTTCCAGCAGCTGGTAGGTTTTGATTCCGGCCACAAAAGGGGCCCAGATGGTTTTGCGGTATTTTTTGGTCAGGCTCCATGGAGCCCGTTCCGCCGGGGTCATGGGCGTCCCTCCATTTGAATCAAGTCTTTGACGCATTCCCCGGCCATAATGAGCCCCGCCACAGAGGGCACAAAGGCCACGCTGCCGGGTACGGGCCGGTCCGCGCCGGGTAAGGCCTCCACAGGCCGGGGAGGCTCCTGAGAATACACCACCTTCAGCCGGTTAACCCCCCGCTTGCGCAGCTCCTTGCGCAAAATGCGGGCCAGGGGGCACATGCTGGTCTCATAAAGGTCCGCTACCTGGAAGGCGGTGGGGTCCAGCTTGTTGCCCGCCCCCATGGCGCTGAGAATGGGTACGCCCTCTCCCACGGCCCGCTCAATCAGGGCCAGTTTTGCGGTCATATTGTCGATGCAGTCCAGAATGTAGTCAAAGGGGGCAAAGTCCAGCCGGGTCCCGGGGGCGTAGAAAAAGGGATGCTCCACCAGCCGGAGGGCGGGGGAGATCTCCCGCAGCCGCTGGGCGGCGGCTTGGACTTTAAGCTGGCCCAGCGTAGCGGTGGTGGCAAAGAGCTGGCGGTTCAAGTTGGTGACGCTGTACACGTCCCCATCAATTAAATCCACTGCCCCCACTCCGCAGCGCACCAGGGCCTCAGCGGCATGGCCCCCCACGCCGCCCAGGCCGAACACAGCCACCCGGGCTTTTTCCAGGCGCTCCAAGGCTTCCCGGCCCAGGAGCAGTTCTTCTCTTGCAAACGCGGTTTCCATTTCAGTCATCCGGTCCCCCGCGGGCAGTGGGTCAGGTCCGCTGCGGCCTTGGCGGGCGCGGCGCTCATATGATACACAATCACGGGCTCTCCCCTCCTCTACTTGTCCTCCGGCCATAGCGCCATCGCCAGGCCAACGGCTCCCAGCAGGATGAATATGGCCGCCCACCAGATCTCAAAGAAGGCGAAGTCGAACCTGGTCCAGCCCATTGCGTTAAAGCCCAGGGTCAGCAGGATGCTGAACAGCAACAGGGCGAGTCCTTTTATTTTTCGTTCCATCTGGTTCACTTCCCGTTATTTTTTCCGCACAAAGGCTTTCTTGGGCATTTTGCAGATGGGGCAGGACCAGTCGGCGGGCAGCTCCTCGAAGCCGAAGTTGGGGTCCTTGTACTCATAGCCGCACACCGAGCACACAAAGCGTTCGCCTGTAATGCGCTGGCCGCTCAGTTGGTTGGGCAGGTAGGTGGGAGCCTTTTGGGGAGAGACGCCGCCCAGCTGCTCCACATAGTACTGGTAGGTCATGGGCTTGAGCTTCTCGTGCTTTCCGGCGGACTCCACTCCGGCGGTCTCGTCGCTTCCGGCGATGATCTCCGCCACAAAGAGCTCCTGGCCGCCTGTGGCCAGCTTGGCCTTAACCTGGCAGAGGAACCAGCAGCAGGTGTTTTCCTTAATCACCGGCACGCCCTCCATCAGCACCTTGTGGCGGATGTTGTCCAGCTTGCCCCCATGCCGCCCGGAGGTGAAGCCTAGGGCGCCGATCACCGTGGCGGGGGTCTGCTCGGAGAGTACGGAGATGGTAAACACGCCGCTCTCCTCAATGCACTGGCAGCTGTAGTTCTCCGTGTTCATGGAGAGGGCCACCAGAGGCGGGGCGGAGGGAGAGGTTTTGGTCACCTGCATCACCGTGTTGACGATGCAGGCGCTGGGGCCCTGCTGGCCTTTGACCCCAATGGCGTACATGCCGTATGTGATATTTCCAAGAACGATTGGTTTCATAGTTCGCTCCTTTCATGGGCGGGCGCGGGGCGGGGAATCAGCCGTACAGGGGGTACCGGCCGCAGATGCTGTCCACCCGTCCGCGCAGGGCTTCCATCTTTTCTTCAAAGCCGTCCTCCATGCACAGGGCGATGCAGGCGGCAATTTCGTCCATATCGGCCTCCAGCAGGCCCCGGGTGGTTACGGCGGGGGTGCCCAGCCGCACGCCGCTGGTGACAAAGGGGCTGCGGGGTTCGCCGGGCACGGTATTCTTGTTGGCGGTGATGTAGATCTCGTCCAGCCGCCGTTCCAGCTCTTTGCCGGTAAGCTCCAGGCCCTTCAAGTCCACCAGCATCAGGTGGTTGTCGGTGCCGCCGGAGACCAGCTTTACGCCCCGGCTCATCAGCCCCTGGGCCAGGGCGGCGGCGTTTTTCACCACCTGTTCGCCATAGGCCTGGAACGCGGGGCTCAGGGCCTCGCCTAAGCATACGGCTTTGGCGGCGATGATATGCATCAGCGGCCCGCCCTGGGTGCCGGGAAAAATAGCCTTGTCAATCTGCTTGGCATACTCCTCCTTGCACAGGATGAGCCCGCCCCGGGGGCCCCGGAGGGTCTTGTGGGTGGTGGTGGTTACAATGTCCGCGTAGGGGACCGGGTTCTGGTGCTGGCCCGCGGCCACAAGGCCCGCAATGTGGGCCATGTCTACCATCAGTTTGGCTCCGCAGGCCTGGGCGATCTCCTGGAACTTCTGAAAATCGATGGCACGGGGATAAGCGCTGGCGCCGGCCACAATGAGCTTGGGCTTCTCCTTCATGGCCAGGTCCATCACCTTGTCATAGTCAATGCGGCCCGTGTCCGGGTCCACGCCATAGGCCACAAAGTTGTACAGCGCGCCGGACATATTCACCGGGGAGCCGTGGGACAGGTGGCCGCCTTCGGAAAGGTTCATGCCCAGCACCGTGTCGCCGGGCTGCAGCAGGGCGAAATACACCGCCAGGTTGGCCTGGGCCCCGGAGTGGGGCTGCACATTGGCGTGGTCCGCCCCAAAGAGCCGGCAGGCCCGGTCCCGGGCGATGTCTTCCACCTCGTCCACATGGACGCAGCCCCCGTAATACCGGTGGGCCGGGTAGCCCTCCGCGTATTTGTTGGTGAGCACAGTGCCCATAGCGGCCATCACCGCCGGGGAGACGATATTCTCCGAGGCGATGAGCTCCAGGTTGCGGCGCTGGCGGGCCAGCTCCTTGTCCATGGCCGCGCCCACAGCGGGGTCCTGGGCGGACACAAAGCCGATGGTATCCATTAAGTCCTTGAACATGATGGTTCCTCCTGTGTTTATATGATTTTACGTCTGCCGGAGTATGATAGTAAACGCACTGGAAAATCAGTATTCACTGATTTTCCAGCAGGGCGGCGCGGGCACGCCCGCGCGCCTGGTTCAAAAGAGGTGTCACCTCTTTTGAACCGCGTTAAGGATAGGAGGGCGGGAACAGCCCCTGGGTCAAGTTGACGAACCGGTCCGGCTGCTTTAGGTGGCGGGCTTCCCCGTTCCACCAGCCGGTGATCCAGTTGGCCCCGGCGGAAAGCTCCCGGCCATCCCGCAAAGTATACGTGATAGTCACGTCAGGGCCCACTCCCACCGAGCTCTCCGAGGGGGGCGTGAAGGGCAGGTAGTTTAGGGTGTTCAGCAGCTTCACCGCCAGCTCAATCTGTTCTGGGTCCGTGTAGGTTTGGGGCGCTTCCCCGGCATGGGCCACCGTGACGCTGGCCACTTGCCGGGGGCTTGGCACGTCCCACAAGGGCGCCCCGTTGACCACCACAAACAGAGCGGCGGTCAGGGCTCCGGCCAGCAGCGCGGGCAAAAGCAGGGTCCGCAGCCCCTTCCAAAGCCTGGCTTTCAGCCGGAAAGCGGGCATGGCGGCGTCAGGCATGGCGGCCGCCCCGCAGTTCCCCAATGCGGTCCAGCAGCCGGTGGGCGGCCTCCTCCTTGCTCATAAGCGGCAGGGGCTCTTCGCCCTCCGGCGAGACCAGCGTCAGCACATTGGTGGAGCCCCCAAAGCCCGCGCCTTCCTGGCGCAGAGAGTTGGCGGCGACCAGATCCAGGTTTTTCTTTTGCAGTTTTTTCCGGCTGTTCTCTATAAGGTTTTCTGTCTCCATGCTGAAGCCGCACAGGAACTGTCCCGGTTTTTTATGCTCCCCCAGCCAGAGGAGGATATCCTGGGTGCGCTCCAAGGTCAGGGCCATGCCCTGGCCTTCGGCCTTCTTTATTTTGTGGTCCGCGGTTTCCCCTGGGCGGTAATCAGCCACGGCGGCGGCTTTGATGATGATATCCTGCTCACCGGCCCGCCCGGCGACGGCCTGAAACATCTCCTCCGCGCTGACCACGTCCACGCAGTCCACATAGGCGGGCGGTTTTAAGGCTGTGGGGCCGCTGACCAGAGTGACCAAAGCCCCCCGGGCGGCGGCGGCCCGGGCGATTTCATACCCCATTTTTCCGGTGGAATGATTGGTCAGGTACCGCACTGGGTCCAGGGCCTCTTGGGTAGGCCCGGCGGTAACCAGCACCCGCAGGCCGGAGAGGTCCTTGCCGCAGCGGATGGCGTGGTCCACAGCCTCCAGCAGGTCCTCGGGCTCGGGCATTTTGCCGGCGCCCACCGCGCCGCAGGCCAGCCGCCCGGTAGCGGGCTCAATAATCTGCCAGCCGTACCGGCGGAGGATATTGAGATTATCCTGGGTGACGGGGTTTTGGTACATGCGGGTGTTCATGGCCGGGGCAACGAGCTTGGGACAGTCGCAGGCCAGAATGGTGGTGGAGAGCATGTCGTCGGCAATGCCGTGGGCGGCTTTGGCGATGATGTTCGCCGTGGCGGGGGCCACCAGGAGCAGGTCCGCCTTGTCGGCCAGGGCAACGTGCTCCACATGGCTTTGAAAGTTCCGGTCAAAGGTATCCACCATGGCCCGGGTGTGGGTGAGGGACTCAAAGGTGTGGGGGAGGATGAACTCCGTGGCGTTTTTGGTCATTACCACCTCCACATGGTAGCCGCGCTGGGTGAGCTTGGAAGCCAGGGCGGCGGATTTATAGCAGGCGATGCCGCCGGTTACGCCCAAGACGACAGTTTTTTGTTTCACAAGTAGGCCTCCTTGTTTACATAACGAAGCAGAGTAGGGGAGAGGGAACAAGCTAACAATATCTAGTATACCAAATTTGCGCCGGGATGTAAAGAATAAAAGAAGAAAGGAACCAAACCCCAGGCAGAAACCAAAAAACAAGCCCCCCGCCCCCTTGCAAAATGCCGGCGGAGCGGATATAATAGGAACCGCCCCAACGGCGCAGGGTCCAGCCTGTACCTGCCGGACAGGACTGGAACGCACCGCGCCGGGGCAGACTACAAACGCGCCGCATCCCCATGGGAGCGGCAGCAGGAGGTAATGATTATGACAAATTCCGTCCCGAAACCCCAGAGCGCCCAAAAGCTGCAAGACCTGGTGCTCACCGCCCTGTTTACGGCCCTGCTGCTGGTGATGGGCTTCACGCCCCTGGGCCTTATCGACCTGCCCATTCTCAAAGCCACCATCCTCCATGTGCCGGTGATCATCGGCTCGGTGCTGCTGGGGCCGAAGAAAGGCGCTTTTTTAGGGGCCGTTTTTGGGGCCATCAGCCTGTGGAAGAACACCATGGCCCCCAGCCTGCTGAGCTTCGCCTTTTCGCCGCTGGTGCCTCTGCCTGGGGAAAACCATGGCTCTTTCTGGGCGCTGGCCATCTGCTTTGCGCCCCGGATTCTGGTGGGCGTGGCCCCCTGGTTTGTAGCCTGGGGCTTCCGGAGCCTCTCCAAAAGCAGCTTGGCGCTGCGGGGCATTGGTTATGGTTTGGCCGGAGCGGTGGGCTCGGCGGTCAACACCGGGCTGGTCATGGGCCTGATGGGCCTGGTGCTGGGGGATGCCTTTGCCGCCGCTCAGGGCGTGGCCCATGACCTGGCCGCTGGGATGATTCTCACCCTGTCCTTTGCCAACGGTGTGCCCGAGGCCATTGCCGCCGCCCTTTTAACGCCGGTGGTCTGCCTGGGGCTGGAGCGGATTTTGCGGGTGGACCCGGGCCTGCGCAAGGGCCAAAGCCTGCCGGAGCATCCCACCCAAAAGGAGAAAACGGATGATACTGACCATTGATATTGGCAACACCAACACGGTGCTGGGCTGCTGGCAGGGGGAAAAGCTGATCCTCACGGTGCGGCTGCACACCAACCGGGACCAGACCGCCGATGAATACTGCCTGCTGGTGGCCGGGCTTCTGAAAAACCGGGGCATTGCCCCCAGCGGGATCAGCGGGGGTATTTTGTCCAGCGTGGTGCCGGAGCTGAAAAAAGTGATGAAGGACGCCATGGAGCTGATGACGGGCCGGAGCTTTCTCTGCGTGGGGGCTGGGCTCAAGACCGGGCTGAACATCCGCATGGACAACCCGGCCCAGCTGGGAGCGGACCTGGTGGTGGACGCGGTAGCGGCCCTGGCCAAGTACCCGCCGCCCTTGGTAATTTTCGACATGGGCACCGCCACAACCATGTCCGTCATTGACCCCACGGGGGCTTACCTGGGGGGCATGATCATCCCCGGCCTGCGGCTTTCGGTAGACGCTTTGAGCGCCCGGGCGGCCCAGCTGCCCTATATCCACCTGGGCCCGCCGGAGCGGTTCATTGGCAGCAACACCATTGACTGCATGCAGGCGGGAGCGGTATATGGCAGCGCCTTGATGATCGACGGGCTGATCCGCCGGACCGGGGAGGAGCTGGGCTGCCCGGTTACCGCTGTGGCCACAGGAGGCCTGATGGCCGTGGTGCACCCCTACTGCCGGGAGCCTTTGCACTATGACGGCAATTTGATGCTGGAAGGCCTCCATCTGCTCTACAAGAAAAACCGGAAGCCCGAGGGGGCTGCCGGTTCTTAAAAGACGCTGAGAAGCGCTGGGCTGGCCTCAGCGCGAAAGGACCTGTTCCCAGGCGGAATCCATCCGCCAGGGAGCGGGTCCTTCTTTGTTATTTTTGGCGCGGTTAAGGAGAAAATCTCCCGCTACACCGGCAAAAGCGCGCAGAAAAAGCCCGTAAGGACAGCGCAGGCATAGAGGGCCAGCAGAAGCCAAAGGTTTTCCCTCCAGTTTTTGTTCACGCGGAACAGCACCGCCAGCCCCAGCCCAGCCCCGGTGCACAGGCCCGCCACCGCCGAGCCGAAGGAGAGAGAGCCGGTGAGATACAGCTCTGTCAGGATAACGGAAGCGGCGCAGTTGGGGACAAAACCCAGCAAAGCCGCCAGCAGGGGCTGAAACAGGCTGCCGGAAAGCAGCACCCGGGAGATGGCCTCGTCACCCACCCAAAAGATGGCGCTGCCCAAAACCAGATTGGTGAGCAGCAGAAACAGGAACACCTGGACGGTATGCCGCAAGGCGGAGCGTGCCAAGCCTTTTTCTTCACAGCCGCATTCCTGGCACAGGTCCTGGAAGGGCTGGCCCGAAGAAGGGCGGAGAAAGCGTTTGAAGATAAAATCCGTCAGCAGGCCGAAAAAAGCGGCGGCAGCCAGCTTGACCCCCAGAAGACGGAGCAAAATGGGCAGCGCCCCCGGGCGGCTGAACAAAATGGGGATAGCCTCATCCGAAGTGGCCAGAAAAACCGCCAGCAGGGTTCCAGGGGAAATCAAGCGGCCAGCGTAGAAGTTGGCGGCGGCCACAGAGAAGCCGCACTGGGGTACGCAGCCCAGCAGAGCCCCACCCAGCGGCCCCCAGGGTCCGGGCTTGGAGAGGGCGGCGGTTAGGCGCTGGCTGGCGCGGTGCTCTAAAAACTCAAGGAGCAGGTAGGCGCCGAAAAGAAAGGGGAGGTTCTTCAAAGAGTCCAGCAGGGCGTCGAGGATGACTTCTTTCATAAAAATCCTTTCAAAAAACGGAGATGCTTCTGTCTTGGAGGTATAGGGCTTGTTTGAAAAATTGAAAACGCCGTCTTTGTGCTCATAAGCGGTCGTCTTCCGCGTCAAAAATCCTCGTCAACCGACAGGTTGACGTAGTTAGCGCAGCTAACTACAGCGGTTCTTTTCCTGGAATCTGACCACTTGTGACCCCAAATCCGTCATTCCCTCTATTTTCAAACAAGCCCTAGTTAACGCAGTTCAAAAGAGGTGATACCTCTTTTGAACCTGGCGGCGCGGTTGTGCCCGCGCCGCCCTGCTTGAAAGTCAGTAAATACCGATTTTCAAGTACGTTTACTATTAGTATACCACATTTTTCCGGCAAAAGGAAGGAAAAGGTGTATGAGGGCGCGCCAAGGGGGCCATACTCCTTCCAGAATCTGGAAAGGCGGTAACAGCCATGAAGTTTTGGAACATAAAAGAAAATGCTAAAATCGTGCCCCGGGTCCTGGCCTGCGGCTTTCTGCTGACGCTGCTCCTGGGCTGGCTGCGCACAGCCGCGGCGGCGGAGCAGCTGCCAGAAAGCGTCCTGCGGCTGCATGTGGTGGCCAACTCGGACAGCCCGGAGGACCAGGCCCTGAAGCTGGCCGTGCGGGATGCGGTGCTGGAGGAGGCGGGCAAGTACTGCGCTGGGGCCGGCACTTTGGAAGAAGCCAATTTTCAGGTCTGCACCCACCTGGAATCCATCACCCAAGCGGCCCAGAAAGTCATTGCCCAGTGGGGGGCGGAGGACCGGGCTGTGGCCCAGGTGACGGAGCAGTATTTCCCCACCAAGGAGTATGAGGGCTTCACCCTTCCGGCGGGACGCTACCGGGCCCTGCGGGTGGTCATCGGGCAGGGGGCGGGGCACAACTGGTGGTGCGTGGTCTTCCCGGCCCTCTGCCTGCCCGCCGCCGGGGAGGAGGACCCTCTGGCCCTTTTGCCGGAGGAACAGCGGGAAGCCGCCCAATCCCAGTACAAGGTGGGCTTCAAACTGGCCGAATGGTTCGAGGAATTCAAACACTGGCTGGGGTAAATGCCGCAAGCGTACTTGCCTCCCTCAGCCCGCCGCTTCGCCGCCCACCCAACTAGCCCCAAACCGAGCGCTAAACTGCCTCCTACCGCCCCCGGCAAACGTTCAAAAGTTTCGTCAACCTTTTCAAAGGTTGCGGAGTTTGAGGCGGAGCCTCAAGGTCTTGCAGCCCGCCGTGTTTTGGGGTATAATGGAGCAAAAGGGGGCGGGGTTATGCTGCAATTCGTCATTGGCCGGGCCGGAAGCGGTAAAACCGAATATCTGCGCCGCTATCTGGCGGAACAAAGCCTTAAGGGGAAAAGCGGTTTGATGCTGGTTCCGGAGCAATACACCTTTGCCACGGAGAAGGCCATGCTGGCCCTGGCCGGGCCCCAGCGGGCCAATGCCACCGGGGTGTACAGCTTCACCCGGCTGGCTGAGACCGTGTTCCGGCGGCTGGGGGGCGCGGCGGGCCGCCGGCTCAGCGATGGGGGGCGGCGCATCTTAATGGCCTGCGCCATTGCCGCCTGCGAGGATCATCTGGAGGTTTACCGCAGCGCCGCTAAGTCCGGCCGGGTGACGGATTTAATGCTCACCGCGGTCAACGAGATGAAGCTCTGCGGCATTTCCCCCGCCCAGCTTACCCAGACCGCCGGGGCTTTGCCCAGGGCGGGGCTCTCCCAAAAGCTGCGGGAGCTGGGGCTGATTTATGGGGCCTATGAGGCCCTGGTGGAGGGCTCCTTTCTGGACTCCCGGGACGACCTGACACGCCTGCGCCAGGCCTTGGAAGGGGGCGGCCTGTTCCAGGGGCAGATCATCGCGGTGGATTCTTTTGAGGGGTTCACGGTTCAAGAGCTGCGGGTGTTGGAGGAGCTGATCCGTCAGGCAGACCATGTGCTGGTGTCCCTGTGCACCGACGGCCTCTCCCAGGACGATCCTTCCGGGCTGTTCGCCCTGGTGGACCGTACCCGCTTCCGGCTCACCCGGCTGGCGGAGGACAACGGGGTGAAGGTGCTGCCCCCCGTGGTGCTCACCGGCGCGCCCCGCTTTCACAACGAGAACCTCAAGCTGCTGGAGGCCCAGCTCTTCTGCCCCCAGGACGCCCTGCCCGCCCCGGACCACCAGGGGGTGGAGGTCTTTCAAGCGCGGGACGTGTTTGAAGAGGCTGAATATGTGGCGGCCAGCATCCGGCGGCTGGCGGCGGGAGGCATGCGCTACCGGGACATTACCATTCTGTGCCGGGACCCCCGGCAGTATTACGGCAGCTTGGATGTGGCCCTTAAAAAACGGGACATCCCCTGTTTCCTCTCCCAGCCGGTGCGGGTGGACGCGGAGCCGGTGACCCGCCTGGCCCTGGGAGCCTTTGAGGCAGTCCAGGGGGGCTTTGGCACGGACGAGCTGTTGGAGCTGCTGAAAACCGGGGTGTCGGGCTTTACGGCGGAGGAGGCCTCCCAGCTGGAAAACTATGCTTTCCTCTGGCGTATAAAAGGCGCGGGCTGGCGGGAACCCTGGGTGCGCCACCCCAAGGGCTTTGGACGGGAGTGGACCCCCGAGGACCAGGAGGAGCTGGCGGAACTGAACCGCCTGCGGGAGCGGCTGATCTCCCCCCTGGAGCGCTTCGCCGCGGCCACTCGAGACGCCTCCGGTCAGGAGGCCAGCCAGGCGGTGTACCAGCTGCTTATGGACTTCGGCCTGGAAGAGACCCTGCCCGCCTGCTGCCTGCGGCTGGAGCAGGCGGGGGAAGAGGCCGCCGCGGCCCGCCAGCGGCGGGTATGGGACCTGCTGATGGAGACGCTGGACCAGATGTACAGCATTTTGGGGGACCGGAAAACCAGCCGGGAGAGGTATTACCGGCTGCTGCGGGAGGTGCTGGCGGCGGAGGATCTGTCAGAGATTCCCCAGACTGTGGACCAGGTGATCTTCGGCACGGCGGAGCAGGCCCGGCAGACCACGCCGCGTGCGGCGTTCCTGATGGGCGTGACCCAGGGGGACTTCCCCCTGACGCCCCGGTCCTCCGGTGTGTTTTCCGACGCGGAGCGGCGGGAGCTTATTTCCCGGGACCTGCCTTTGGGGGACCCGCTGGAGCAGAAGTCCATCGAAGAGCGGTACCTGGCCTATTCGGTGGCCAGCCTGCCGTCGGAACGGCTGTACATAAGCTGGCCCGGGTCGGTGGGCGGGGAGGACAAGGAGCCCAGCGAGCTGGTGGCGGGGGTGCTGGGCGTTTTTCCAACGCTGCGGCCCCTGCACGACCTGCCCGACGGATTTTTCGCCAACTCCCGGGAGGCGGCTTTCTCCCGCATGGCGGCACGCTGGCGGGAGGACACGCCCCAGGCGGCGGCGCTGCGGCAGTTCATAGCCCAAGACCCGGAATATGCCGGGCGGCTGGCGGCCTTGGAGCGGGCTGCGGGAAGCCGGGAGCAGCGGGTGGAGGACCCGGCTCTGGCCCGGAAGCTCTATGGGAAAGACCTGTTTTTCTCCCCCAGCCAGGTGGAGGCCTACTACAGCTGCCCCTTTAAATATTACTGCCGCTACGGCCTCAACGCCCGGGAGCGCCGCCCTGCCGAGGTGGATGTGCTGCAATATGGCACGCTGATGCACTACCTTTTCGAGAAAATCTTCTCCCAGCCGCCAGAAATTCGGGCCGCCCGCAGCCGGGAAGAACTGCTGGACTTGGTGCGGGAGCTCATCGCCGCCTACGCCCAGGAGAGCATGGGGGGCATGGAGCTGCTGTCCAGCCGGGAGCGCTACCGGTTGGAACGGCTGGCCCAGTCGGCCTGCCTGCTCATCGCCCATGTGGAGCGGGAGCTGGCCCAAAGCCAGTTTGTGCCGGAGAGCTTTGAGCTCAGGCTGGGCCGGAAGGTCCCCCCCCTGCGGGTGGAGCTGGGAGACGGTCCGCCGGTCACGGTGGGCGGGACCATTGACCGGGTAGACCTGTACCGCAGCCCGGAGGGCCGGGACTATGTGCGGGTGGTGGACTATAAAACCGGCAGAAAGGCATTTAAATTGGCGGACGTGCTCTATGGGCTGAACATGCAGATGCTGGTCTATCTGGCGGCGCTGGTGGAAGGGGGAGGCCGGTACCCGGCGGGTATTTTATACATGCCCGCGGCAGAGCCCAGCGTCAGCGTGGACCGGGAGGCGGACCCGGCGGCGGTGGAGAGAGCGGCGGACCGGCAGCTGAAAATGAGCGGCCTGGTGCTGGACGACCGGGAGATTATTGAGGCCATGGAGGCAGGGGCGAAGGGAGAATTTATTCCGGCGGCGCTGAAAAAAGATGGCACGGCGGACAGCCGGAGCTCGGTGCTGGGGCCAGAGGCTCTGGGGACGGTGCTGGAATACTCCAAGCGGCTGATTGCCTCCATGGGCCGGGAATTGAGCCGGGGGGAGGCCTCGGCCCGGCCCAGCCTGAAAAATGAGAACGCCTGCCGGTTTTGCCCCTATGGGGCCATCTGCGGCAAGGAGTTTGGGGAGCGGGATGTGGAGCAGGAGCGGCTGACGCCCAAAGAGGCGCTGGCGCGCATGGAGGCGGCGCTGGCCCCCAGCGGCCCCTCGGAAGAAACCAACCAACAAGGAGGAACAACATGAGCAAGAAAGGCGCGGCAAGACGGAAGCCCGGCATAGGGGCCAAGCTTCTGCTGGGGGTTGTGACCATGATTAATCTGGCGCTGACGCTGGCCCTGGCCTTGGAGCGGCGGCGGGAGGTGGTCCGGGCGGTAAACAGCCAGGAGGGCCGGATTCAGCTTCTGCTGGAAAAAGAGGCGAAAGAGACAAAATAGAAAAAGACGCTGGCAGCGGGGATGCGGCCAGCGTCTTTCTTAATTTTTGAAAGGGCGGAAGGGGCACTGTTTTTTCTGGCGCGGTTTTATTTATAGTAAACGCGCTTGTGCCCGTGCCGTGCGTTAACTTTACTCCACCAGGTGGGCTTCCGTCCAGGCAAAGGCGGCCTGGCACACGTCCTTCACGCAGCCCTCGTCAATGGGCGAACGCAGCCCCACCGCGTGGGCCAGGTCAATGAAGGTCTTCGTTCCGCCCAGCCGCACAAAGGCCATGTACTTCTCCCAGGTCTTGGCCCGGTCTTCCAGCGAAAGGGCGAAGAACTGCAGGCTCATCACCTGGGCCAGGCAGTAGTCAATGTAGTAGAAGGGGTTCTGGTAGATGTGCGTCTGCCGCTGCCAGCCCGCGCCCCGGCCATAGAAGGGCAGGTCCTCCATATCCAGATAGGGCCGGTAGAGCTTCTCCAGCCGGGCCCAGGTCTGGTTGCGCTCTTCGGGGGTCATGTCCGGGTGGCTGTACATTTCATGCTGGAAATGGTCCACCAGGCAGCCATAGGGGATGAAGGTCAAAGCGTCCTCCGCGTGGGAGAGCTCATACTTGCCGGTCATGGGCCCAAAGAACAGGTGATGCCAGGGGGCGGTTAAAAACTCCATGCTCATGGAGTGGGTCTCGCAGCCCTCCATGGTGGGCCAGCGGTTGGCGGCAATCTCAATGCCCCGGTCCGCGATGTAATTGGCAAAGGCGTGGCCCGCCTCGTGGGTCAGCACGTCCACATCGCCGCTGGTGCCGTTGAAGTTGGAGAAGATGAAGGGGTATTTATAGTCCGGCAGGCTGGTGCAGTAGCCGCCGGGAGCCTTGCCCTCTTTGGCCAGCACATCGAACAGCTCGTTGTCCAGCATCAGGTCGATGAACGCCGCGGTTTCGCTGGAGAGCTCGTGGTACATCTTTTTACCCGCGGCCATAATTTCCTCGGGCGTGCCCTGGGGCTTGGCGGAGCCATCCTTGAACATGAGGGGGTCGTCGTAAAGCTTAAAGCTGTCCAGCCCCAGACGCTTCTGCTGGCGGGCTTTGACTTTCACGGTCAGGGGCACCAGGTCCTGGACCACCTGGCTGCGGAAGCTGTCCAGGTCCTCCGGGGAGTAGCAGTTGCGGCCCATGCGCAAAAAGCCCAGGGGCACGTAGTTCTCAAAGCCCAGCTTTCTGGCCTGTTCGGTGCGGTTTTTCACCAGCTTGCCGTAGATTTCATCGAACTCGGCCTGGTGTTCGTCAAAGAACCCGCCCTCGGCCTCCATGGCCGCCTTGCGGACCGCCCGGTCCGGGTCCTGCTTATAGGGCCCCAGCTGGGCGATGGTCAGGGTCTTGCCCATAAATTCGATGCGGGCGCTGGCATACAGCTTTTGATACTCCGTGCACAGCCGGTTCTCCTCCTGCTTCAGGGGGATAATCTCCGGAGAGAAGGACTTAAGGTCCAGCTCGATGTTTTTAAACAGCAGGCTGCCCAGCTCCTTCTCCAGCTCCGGCCGGAAGGGGGAGTGGAACAGGATCTCTTTGAACGCCTGCTCCTTCTCCGAGAGAAGGGGGTACTGTTCGTTCCAGAACTCGTCCTCCCCGCTGTAAAAGGTGTCCCGGGTGTCCACGGTGTGGCGGATGGCGGCGATGGAGGCGGCGGTGCTGATGTGGCTGCTAAGCTCCTCCTCCTCCTTAAAGACGGCCAACTGCTCTCCGGCGGAGGCGGCGGCCTTCAGCCGGGCGGTGAGCTGGTCCATCTGGGCCAATAGGGCGGGCATATCGGGGCGGGTATAGGTCATTTCGGAAAATTTCATGGAATGCAAGCTCCTTTCGTGTGATACTGGGTTAATCATACCCCCTGGACCGTGTTTTCGTCAAGACAAAAATTGGCAAAGAAAAAAACATACAAAGTTCATGGGGAGTTCAGAGTTTTTTCACATTTATGGGGTACTATATGACTGTGGCCGGCAGGACCACGCAAGAACTCTTTTTTTCATCATATCCTCATTTTAACTCCTTACTTCCTCTTTGGAGGCCGTACCCTTCTGGGTGCGGCCTTCAAGCTTTGTGTGGGCGGGAGCGCGGCTCCGCGCTCCCCTTTTTTGCGGGTTCCTTTGCCTCCCGCTTGCCTTTTCCCCCGCCATCCGTTACAATAGTTTCATACCATTCCAGAAAGGAGCCCCATCCCATGAAAGTACTTAACTTTGGTTCCCTCAACTTGGACTACGTCTATCAAGTGGACCGCTTTGTTCGTCCCGGCGAGACCCTCAGCGCCCGCTCTATGGCCTTGAACCCTGGCGGCAAGGGGCTTAACCAGTCCATTGCCCTGGCCCGGGCCGGAGCCCAGGTATACCACGGCGGCTGCGTGGGAAAGGGCGGGGAGGCTCTGCGGGAGCTGCTGCGGGAAAACGGAGTAAACACGGAGCTTCTGCTTCCCACCGGCCAGCCCCAGGGAAGCGCGGTCATTCAGGTAACGCCCCAGGGAGAAAACTGCATCCTCCTTTACGGGGGCTCCAACCAGGCCCTGGAGGAGGGGCAGATTCGGGAGGCTTTGGGCCGCTTTCAAGCGGGGGACTGCCTAGTGCTGCAAAACGAGGTGAATCATCTCCCCTTGCTGGTGGAGGAAGGGGCCCGGCGGGGCCTGCTGGTGGTGCTGAATCCCTCCCCCTATGACGAAAGGCTGGCCAAGGTGGACTTTGGGCAGCTCAGCTGGCTGCTGGTCAACGAGGTGGAGGCAGAGCAGATTGCCGGAAGCCAGGACCCGGACACCGTGTGGAAGCGGCTGCACAGCCAATACCCCAGGCTCTCGCTGGTGGTGACGCTGGGCGGGCAGGGCAGCGCGGCCTTTCGGGTGCAAGAGAGCGGGGTAGAGGCCCTGCGGCAGGCCGCTGTGCCGGTCCGGCCGGTGGACACCACGGCGGCGGGGGATACCTTTACGGGCTATTTCATCGCCGGACTGGCTCAGGGCCTCGCTTTGAAAGACGCCATGGCCCGGGCCTCCCAGGCGGCGGCCATCAGCGTAACCCGCCCCGGAGCCGCCGGAAGCATCCCCCGGCAAGACGAGGTGGAGCGGGCGGTTCTTTAAAAGAAGTGGACAGGTTTTCAGTCAAAAAGCCCCTGGCGCGGGAAAACTCCAAGCGCCAGGGGCTTTTTTATTGCCCTTTCAGGCTATTCTTGCGTATGGTTTAGAACTTCTCGCAGTAGGCCTTCAGAATCTCCGCAAAGTGGCTGCGCACAACCTGGCCCTTGGGCAGCAGTTCGCCGTTGTCCGTGCCGGTAATCACGCCGGAGCCTACGGCCCACTCCATGGCGGACCGGGCGTAAGCGCTGATTTGATCCTGGTCGCTAAAGGAGCTCAGATCGTCAGAAGCGGAGAGGTCAACGCCCTTGTGCTCCGCATAGCGGTGGAGAATGACAGCCAGCTCTTCCCGGGTGGCCAGGCGCTTGGGCTGGAAGGTTCCGTCGCCGCAGCCGGTGACAATCCCGTTCTCAGCCGCCCAGCGGACAGCGTCCTCATACCAGGCGCCAGCGGGCACGTCAGAGAAAGCGGCGCCGCCGGTAACAGCGGGCTGGCCCTCCAGGCGGTACAGCACAGTGGCGATCATCGCCCGGTCGGTAGCCATATCGGGGCAGAAGGTGGTGGCGGTCACGCCGCTGATCAGGCCCTTGCGGAACACGAAGTCCACAGCCCCGGCATACCATTCATCAGCGGGAACGTCAGTGAAGGTATGGACAGGGAGGACGCCCCGTTTGCACTGAACGGCGATCCAGCGCTTGAAGCTGTCGTAACCCGCGTCCTCTGGGCGCTGGTTAGGGCCATCCAGGGTGATGGAAACTGGGTCGCTCTCCTCATCGGCCTTATAGGTATAGGTGAACTTGCCATCCTTCACCGAAGCGGTGGCGCCGTTGGCATAGGGGCCGTACTCCGCGTCCACAGAGGTGTCGATGAAGTTTTTGCCGTCATAATCTTCGCCCTTGCCATCGTAGTCGGCGTGGGCGTAAACCCAGCTGAAGTGGTCCAGCACATAACCGGCTACGGCCACAATGCCCTCGGCCCCTTCGAACTCGCTGTGGTTAAAGAGGGAAAGATGCACGTTCTGGCTGCCAGCGGCTTTCAGCTCATTGTAGGCCTGAATTACGCCGGAAACGATGCCGGAGTAGTTGTCGCCCGCCGCAACAGTCATATAAATAGGCAGGTCCTTCAGTTCCTCAATTTCCTTTTCCGTCAGATTCCCGGGAGGATTGCCGCAAACCGGGAAAGCGGCGGCGAAGAAGTCCGGGTAGTTGCGGATCATGGCCCAGGTGCTCATGCCGCCGTAGGAGCAGCCGCCGATGTAGACCCGTCCGGCGTCCACATCGCCCATTTCGGCGATAAACTGCTCAATTACGCTCATGGTGGCGGCGGGGCAGTTGCCAGAGCCAGCGCCGGCATGCTTCTGGGGAGCCAGCACATAAGCGCCGCCAAAAATATCCTGAGACTCCTTTTCGGCCCAGGCGGGCACGTCGTTGGCCGCGATCTGGATGCGGTTGTCATCGCCGAACTCGCCAATGCCGTGGAGCCAGATAATCAGGGGATAGCCAGCCTCGGGCTTGGGATAGGCCTCTTTGTCGGGGACAAAGTAGCGGGCGTCCATGGTAGTCACGATTTCGCCCTCGGAGTAAGAATGCTCGGGGGTGGTGTAGGTTTTGGCCTCAAACTGGTCCACATCGGGGGAGATGTCGCCCTCCACGTTGTCAATCACCAGGTCGCCGATTTCCACCTTGTAGCCGGAATAATTGTTGGTCCAGCCATCCATCATGGTGCCGGGAACCAAAGTGAAAACCGCGCTCAGACCGTCCTCGGCCAGGACCGCGTCAACGATCTCCCGCGGGGCCTCCGCCTCGTGCTCGGGTTCCGTATCGGTGGCGGCCACGGTGTATGTAGCGGTAATCTTGGCGCCATCCAGGCTTTCCACTGGCCCGGCAAAGGTTACATTAAGGCCCGTGATGGCCTCGCCCATGGCCATCACGTCCCGCACCACGGTAATGGAACCGGCAGGGGCGGGGGCTTCGGTTGCGCCGGCCATAACCGTGCAGCCCAGCATCAGCGCCGCGCAAAGGACCAGCGCCAGAAGCTGTTTCATCATTTTTTGCATTTTAACGTTCTCCCTTCGTTTGTAATGTGCGCGCCCGCGCCGGTTTTAGAGCGGACGCCAATTTCTTCCATTTCATTATATCGCCAAAAAGGCGAAAAGTCAATGGGCGTTTTTGGGGATTTAGAGCGGAAAACGGTTTTTTTAGCAAGACACTATAGGAAAGGGTACCAAAAAACCGCCTGCCGGGAGTCCTCTTGTTGGGCCGCCGCGGGCCCCTTACCGGCCGCGCGGAATTTTTTTAAAATTTTCTTCTGAAACCTCTTATCTTTTCGAAAGCGCTGCCGAATATATAAATGACACAACCAGTTATAAACTCTCGGAAAAGTTTCAAAAAATATTTTTTCAAAAACCCTTAACTTTTCCAGAAACCGGCCGATATTAAAGTTGTACGGCCCAACAAACGGTTTCAACCGGCGCGGATATCAGCCGCCGGATGAAATAGCACCAAGCCGCCTAAGAGCTGCTCCGGCCAGGCAGAAGGCGGGCGGAAAATCCAAAGCTTGAGGAGGCTGCAAACCTATGGACGCACAACCGAAAAAGCGCTTGTCCCCGCTGACCCTGGTACTTTCCCTTATCATCGTACTGCTGCTGGCGGTGGCTGTGTTTTTAGCGGTGAGCAAGTTCGGCGCGGAGAAGGAGCCCGAAGCGGAGAACCTGGGCAACCCCAGCACGCCCCTGATTGGGTACGAGGAGGGTGTAACCGTGGTGGACGACCCGGACGCTTTGCAAAAAGCGGTGGATAAGGCGTATGAGAAAGCTGCGGAGGGCGGAATTCCTATGGAATTTACCAAAGAAGCCTTTAGCGAGGATGGGACTACCCTGTCGTGCTATATTGCGAACCCTGCCACGGCCAAATATGATATCTATGTCCAGCTTTTTGCCGATGCGGCTTTGACGGATGAACTCTATCTTTCTGGGCTTATCCCTCCCGGCAAGGCAATGCGGGAGATCACTCTTAAGCATTCTTTAGAGGAGGGGAACTACGAGGTCTTTGCGGTTTATACCCAAGTGGAAGAAGACTGTTCCACGATCCACGGTCAAGCGATTGTTACGATGGATTTCCGCGTGGGACAATTAGAGTAAGTACAATTTCTCAATGAAAATCAACTTAACGAAGGAGCGTTATTTATCATGAAAAAGGTTCTTAGCTTTGTCCTGGCAATTGCCTTGGTTTTGGCTGTGGCGGTTCCCGCTTTTGCTACTGCTGCCCCTGGAACGACAGAGATTGTTGATCCCGCGAGGCTGGCTACTGGTGTTACTAACAAGATCACTGGCCAGACCAGCGTCGGTACGCTGAAGGTTACGGTTCCCACCACCAACACTGTGATTCTGAACCCCTATGGCCTGTCTTTGAAGATTAAGGATGGTGTCATTGACAACGACAATGGCACTGCGTCTACTGCTACTGTTATTACTCCTATGCAGTACATCAAGAGTGAGAGCACTTCTAAAGTGAAGGTTTCTGTGGTTGCCACTGGCACTGTTGGCGGCAATGCAAAACTTAGCCCCACCGCAATTGATAATACCGATACTGACAATTGCCCCACCACCAACTCTGTTTGCCTTGCTTTGGTATGGGGTGCTGCTAGCGGCACAGAGCCCACAGCAGCGGTGGCTTTCCCCAGCGATCTGGATAGCGACACTAAGCATGTAGTGCTTGCTACTCGGGCTAGCGAAAAGACGGAGATGGAAACTCTTGCTTCTGGTGAGACCGCTGCTCAGTACATGGCGTTCAACCTGGCTGGCAATGCTGTAAAGGCCCCCGCTACCCCCTGGACCGCTAAGGACACGGTTGGCGCTACCCTGGCTTTCACCTTTGACCTGGTTGCTTAAGGTTTCATAATGGCCGAGTGCCATTTTGGAATAATATGTGTAAATGTGCGTGCGGCCCGCTAGCCTGGCCGGATATCGGGCTGCTTGACACATTTTTCCTACCGTCCCACCCTGCGCGGAAGGAACTGCACAGGTTATAAAAATACATTCCTGAAGGAGCGGAATTATGCGTATTCAACACAACATCATGGCTATGAACAGCTACCGGAACTACAACAACAACACCAAGGCCCTGTCCGCCAACCTGGAAAAGCTGAGCTCCGGCTACAGAATCAACCGCGCTGGCGACGACGCCGCCGGTCTGGCCATTTCTGAGAAGATGCGCGCTCAGATCACCGGTCTGGACGCTGCCAAGAAGAACGCCAAGGATGCCAACGGCCTGATTAAGACCGCTGAGGGCGCTCTGCAGGAGGTTCAGGACATGCTGAACCGCATGGTCTATCTGGCCGAGCAGTCTGCCAACGGCACCTATGACAGCGATATCGACCGCAAGGCCCTGCAGGATGAGGTGGACTCTCTGACTGCTGAAATCAACCGTATCGGCCAGACTGCCAACTTCAACGGCAAAAAGCTGTTGGATGGCTCCATGGGCAGCGAGCCCATGAAGTTCCAGATCGGCGATTCTGCTGCTGCTGCGGACCAGCTGGATATGTCTGTGGCCTTGGGCGACCTGAAGACCTTTGACCTGACTGGTTTTATTGAGACCGACAATATCTCAGCTGTCGGCCCAACTAATGGTAATGGAACCCCTGCCAACATCAATGTTCTCGATCCTGATAAGGCGCTTGAGGCAGTTGATAAGCTGCGCGGTACTGCTGGCGGCAACGGCCCCGCTGGTGTTGAGCCTACCGATGGCCTGATCAACAAAATCTCCGCTTTCCGCGGCAAGCTGGGCGCTGTGTCCAACCGTCTGGACCACACCGTTAACAACCTGTCCGTCATGCAGGAGAACATTCAGGACGCTGAGTCCACCATCCGCGACACCGACGTGGCCGACGAGATGATGAAGTACACCAAGAACAACATCCTCATCCAGTCCGCGCAGGCCATGCTGGCTCAGTCCAACGCGGTACCCCAGGGTGTGCTGCAGCTGCTGCAGTAAGTTCTCTTTCCATCGTAATAACGCACTTTTGGGGGTGGGCTTCGGCCCGCCCCTTCTTTTTTTATTTTTGCCTTGCGGCTCCCCCGGGAATCTGGTATAATGAAAAAAAAGCCTGCCAAGCCCCACTGGAAAGGAGCGCTTGCCATGTCCGTGCGCATCATCACCGATTCCGCCGCCGACCTGCCCGTTCCCCACCCCCAGGCGGTTACGGTTCTGCCCATGACCGTCAGCTTTGAGGACCGCCACTATCAGGATGGCGTTGACCTGACCCACCGTCAGTTTTACGAGCGGCTCATTGAAAGCGATGCCCTGCCCATTACCAGCCAGGTCAGCCCCGGTCAGTTTGCCGAGGCTTTTCACGCCGCTGTGGAGGCTGGCGAGGACGTGGTAGCCGTTACCCTCTCCGGGAAGCTCTCTGGCACCTACCAAAGCGCCTGCCTGGCCGCCCAGGACTACCCGGACCGGGTGTGGGTGGTAGACAGCGAAAACGCCACCATCGGCCAGCTGATTTTGGTGGAGCGCGCCCTGGAGCTGTTAAACCAGGGCCTGGGCGCCGGAGACATTGCCGCCCGTCTGGACCAAGAGAAAAAGTCCGTCCGCCTCATCGCCCTGCTGGATACATTGGAATACCTCAAGCGGGGCGGACGCATTTCCCCCGCCACCGCTTTGGTAGGCGGGCTGCTGGCGGTCAAGCCGGTGGTAGCGGTCCGCCAGGGCGAGGTGGTGGTGCTGGGCAAGGCCCGGGGCTCCAAAAACGGCAACAGCCTGCTGGTGCAGGAGATTGAAAAAACCGCCGGGGTGGACTTTACCCGGCCCTACCGCTTGGGCTACACGGGGCTCAGCGATGCCTTGCTGCAAAAATATGTTGCCGACAGCCGCCAGCTTTGGCAGGACCACACAGAGTCCTTGCCCATCTGCACCGTGGGCGGCACCATTGGCACCCATGTGGGACCGGGCGCGGTGGCGGTAGCCTTTTTCTGCCGCTAGAGTCTGCTTTAAGACAGACTCTAAGGGCGCGTCCGCGGCTTTTGGATTTATGTTGACCAATTTTACCTATCATAAAGGAGCAAATTACCATGGAAAACCCAGTGATCAATACCCTGCTCACCCGCCGGAGCATTCGGCAGTACCGTCCCAACCCGGTGGAGCCGGAGCTGCTGGATCTGATTCTCAAGGCCGGCACCTATGCCCCCACCGGCCGGGGCAGCCAGTCGCCCACCATTGTGGCCGTAACCAATGAGGCGGACCGGCAGGCCCTGCAAGCCCTGAACTGCGCCGCCCGGGGCGGCAGCGGGGACCCTTACTATGGCGCGCCCACCATTTTGCTGGTGTTCGCGGACCCCAGCCGCCATACCGGCGTAGAGGACGCGGTTTGTGTGCTGAACACCATGATGGTGGCTTCCCACGCCTTAGGCGCGGCCAGCTGCTGGATCCATGGGGAGTATGAAATGTTCCAGCTGCCCCAGGGCCAGGCTCTGCTACGCAAGTGGGGCCTGCCGGAGGACCTGCGGGGTGTGGGCGCATTGGCCCTGGGCTATGCCGGGTGTCCCCTGCCCCAAGAGCCCCAGCCCCGGCGGGAAGGCTATGTGGTGAAGGTCTAAGCCCAGGGAAAGGGCCCAGAATTTGTAAATTTTTTAAGCCGCCCAGGCTTTTCGCCGGAGCGGCTTGTTTTTTTCTGGCAAAAAAGCTATAATAAAGGGTAAGGGGTCCCCAAGGATTCCCAGGAAAGGAAAGGGAACGCGATGAAAGGAAAAATTGCCCTGTTCCTGGCCGCGGCCCTGCTGGCCGGGAGCCTCTCCGGCTGCGGGCGGGAGGAGCAGGTAATATATGAAAGTTTGGCCAGCGCCCAAAACGATGGCCAAAGCGCCCAGCTGGTTATCGGCGCGTACCAGCTGGAGGAGGACCAGGAGGCTGTGCTGGAAGAGGCCATCCAGCGCTACCAGGCGGATTTTCCAGAAACAGAGGTCCGGGTGGAGCGCTATGCCAGCCAGGAGAAGCTGGCCGGAGCCGCCGCCAGCGGAGAGGCCGATCTGTTTCAAGTGGAGTCCCCCCAGGCAGTGGACTATGCCCAGCGGGGCCTGCTCCGGGATCTGATGGAGTACACCGGCATGTGGGACTATGAGGCCAGCCTGACCGAGGGAGCCCGCCGGGCCATGCGGTTTATGGGCGAGGGCGCCATTTATTTGGTGCCGGTGGATTTCCAGCAGGACGCGCTGTTTTACCGCACGGACTGGATTGAGGCCTACAATGAGACCCGCCGGGGCACGGAGCGGGCCTATGTGGAGACCTGGGAGCAGCTGGTGGATGCGGCCGGGAAGCTGGACCGGGAGAACGGCGCGGGCAAGCTGGCCATAAGCGCCAGCGCGACGGATGAATACTTTGACTCGGTGCTGTGGAGCACCCTGGGCCAAGGGGCTTTGGCGGACCCGGCAGCCGGGTATTTTCTGCGGGGCGAGGGGGCTGGGACCGTGTTTGCCTCGGACAAGGCCCCGGAGGCGGTGGAGCTGTTTGCCAAGGTAATGGGAATCCGCCTGGACAGCCGCCAGACAGAAGAGGAGGCTGTGGAGGCCTTTGCGGCGGGGGAGGCCTTTGCCCTGCTGGCGGACGCCCGCACGGGGGAGGCCTTGGCCCAGTCCATGCCCGAGGGCTCCTGGAAAGCCGCTGGCATTCCCCAGGGAGCGGGGGAGATGGCGGTATTCCACCACAGCTGGTGGGGCTGGGGCGTGAGCACAGCCTCTGCCCATGGCGAAAAGGCGGTGCACTTCCTCAGCTTTTTGACCAACAGCGACAACAATACCCACTGGGCCAAGGTGTGCGGCGCGCTGCCTATTTATAAAGAAGCGCTCCACATGGAGCCCACCCTGTTGGAGGGGCCTCGGGAAGTGGAAATGCGGATGCTCAAGGACGCGGCGGAGTTCCGCAACGCCAGCCGCCCCTGGATGTACCAGGCGGAGGAGGCGTTCGGGCCGGTGCTGGACAAGGCCTTGGAGGACTACCTGCAAGGCGGACTGGACGCCGCTGGACTGCTGGGCCAGCTGGACGCCTACTGGTCGGAGGCCTATGAAGCGGAAGGCCAGCGCTGGCAGGAGCGTCAAAAGCGCTGAATCAAGAGAGTGGCAAGCTGTGGCGCAGCCCATCACGCCCCGCCCACAACACAAGGAGGACCCTATGAATGTAAAACTGTTGGCCTACACCCCTGACCCGGAGCGGACCGTGGCCTGCGCGGCCAAGCTCTGCTATGCCGCCGCGGACATCGACACGGTATATGAGGGCCTGACCCCGGAAAAAACGGAGCGCTTTCTCCACATGCTCAACAGCCTGGGCCATGAGAGCCCGGTGGAACATGTGAGCTTCACCTTTGGCATTGAGGGCGTGTCCCGGTCCCTGCTGGCCCAGATCACCCGCCATCGCATCGCCTCCTTCAGCGTGCAAAGCCAGCGCTATGTGAAGGAGTCTGCCTTTGAGTTTGTCATTCCCCCGGAAATTGCCGCCCTGCCCCAGGCGGCGGCGGAGTTCCGCCGGGCCATGGAGGAGGACGCGGCCCACTATGAGCGGCTGGCCGGGCTGTTGCAGCAGAAGCATGAGCGGGAGCTGCTGGCCCAGGGGCTCTCCCCGGAGGAGTCAGCTAAAAAAGCGGAGAAAATGGCCATTGAGGACGCCCGCTTTGTGCTGCCCAACGCCTGCGCCACCAAGATGATCTGCACCATGAACGCCCGGGAGCTGCGGCACTTCTTCGCCCACCGCTGCTGCAGCCGGGCCCAGTGGGAGATCCGGGAGCTGGCCACCCAAATGCTGATGCTGGCCCGAGAGGCCGCCCCCACCCTCTTTGCCCAGGCGGGGCCGCCCTGCCTGCGGGGGGCCTGCCCGGAGGGGAAAATGTCCTGCGGCCGGACGGCGGAAATGCGGGAGAGATTCTTGGGCCCGGAGGTGGGGAAGAAATGAGCCTGCTTGTGGTAGAGGGTCTGGATGGCAGCGGCAAGAGCACTCAAGTGGCCTTGCTGGCCAGGGCTTTGGCCCAGCGGGGCCCCATGCGGAAAATTTCCTTTCCCGACTACGATTCCCCATCCTCCGCGCTGGTGAAAATGTACCTGGCCGGGGAGTTTGGCAGCGCCGGAGAAGTGGACCCCTATGCCGCGGGGGCCTTTTACGCAGTGGACCGGTATGCCAGCTTTCAAAAGGACTGGCAGGCGGATTACCGCCAGGGGACGCTGGTTTTAGCGGACCGCTACGCCACCTCCAACCTGCTGTACCAGATGGGTAAGCTGCCGGAGGCCCAGTGGCTGGACTACGCCGCCTGGGTGGAGGATTTTGAATACGGTAAGCTGGGCCTGCCCCGGCCGGACCGGGTGATTCTGCTGGACATGCCGGTGGAGGTCTCCCAAAAGCTGTTGGCCGTGCGGTATGAGGGGGACGACTCCCGGAAGGACATTCACGAGCGGGACCTGGAATTTTTACGGACCTGCGCCCGGTGCGCTCACTTTGCGGCGGAGCGGCTGGGCTGGCGGCTGGTACCCTGCGCGGTGGGGGGCGAACCTCTGCCTGTGGAGGAAATCCACCGGCGGGTGCTGGAGGCGGCTTTGTGAGGGGGGAGCTTTGACCCAAGACTATATCAAGGCATATGGAAGCGGCCCGGCACTGTCTCTGCTGGGCGGGACGCAATTGGGAAAGGAGCGGTAAATTTATGGTATATGTATTTTTAGCGGAAGGTTTTGAACTGGTAGAGGCCATGGCCCCGGTGGATATTCTGCGCCGCGCTAAGGTGGAGGTGCGGACTGTAGGGGTGTCCGGCCGGCAGGTGGCGGCCTCCAACGGGGTGCGGGTGGAGGCCGATGTGGAACTGGCCCAGGCCCAACGGGAGGGCCTTTCAGCCATTGTTCTGCCCGGCGGCCTGCCCGGCACGGTGAATTTGGAACAGTCCGCTGGAGTGCAGGGCTTTATTGACTACTGTGCCGGAGCGGGCATTTTGACCGCCGCCATCTGCGCCGCGCCCTCCATTCTGGCTCACAAGGGCCTGCTGCGGGGCCGGGAGGCCACGGCTTTCCCCAACTTCCAGAAGGACCTGGAAGAGGGCGGGGCCCGGCTGAGCCCGCGCTTTGTGGTGCGGGACGGGACGTTTATCACCGCCCGGGGCATGGGGGTTTCCACCCAGTTTGGCCTGGCGCTGGCAGAGGCACTGGCCTCCTCAGAAACAGCGGCCCAGATCAAGTCCAGCATTCAGTTCAGCCTGGAATAAGCAGGCGGTATGGAAAACGGTACAAAGGAAGGAAACAAAGCTATGAACCAGAATCCACAGTCCAACGGGGGGCAGAACTCCTCGGGCGGGTTTAAAGTGAACATTGACCAGCGGGACCTGATGGCCAGCTCTGCCGAGGCCAAGCGCCGCCGCTGGGAGAACCAGAACCTGGCGGAGCAGCCGGCCTCCTCCCCCAAGCGGTCCAGCCTGACGGAAAAGGAGCGCAAGGCGGAGAAAAAGGCCCACAAAAAGCGCAACCGGGTCAAGGCCCGGAAGAATAAGCGGGTCTTCTCCTTTGTGTGGCTGTGCATGGTGCTGCTGGTGTCCTTCACCCTGGCCAGCTATCTAACCGGCGGCTCCAACGACTTTTTTGCCGTGGGCAGGCCAGTGGGCACAGTGGATATTGTCATTCCCGAAGGGGTTCTGACCGAGGACCAGCTGGCGGACATCCTCTATAAGGCCGGAGCCATTAAAAAGCCGGAATTTTTCAGCCTCTACTGCAAAATCAAGGCGGATATGGAGGACTTTACCCCTGGCATACACAAAAATGTGGGAACCGACCTGGACTATGAGTACCTGATCAACACCCTGATCGGCGGCACGGATAACCGTGAGGTGGTGGAGGTCACCCTGCCCGAGGGTATTACCGCCCTGCAGGCGGCCCGGCTTTTGGAGGAAAATGAGGTCTGCGATGCCCAGGAGTTTTTAACGGCGCTGAACTCCCGGGACTTTGACAAATACGGCATGATTGCCGCCCTGGGAGAGACCAGCGGCCGGTACTACCGGCTGGAAGGCTACCTGTTCCCAGACACCTACCAGTTCTACAAGGGCGAGGACCTGGAGGACGTAATTGGCAAGCTGCTTCACAACTTTGAGGTGAAGTTTGACAGCAACTTCCAGAAGAAGCTGGACGAGTCCGGCATGACCATGGACCAGGTAGTCACTTTGGCCAGCATCATTCAGGCGGAGGCGGCCAACGCCACGGACATGTTCGATGTTTCGGCGGTGCTGCACAACCGGTTGAAGTTCGGCGCGGAGCACGACATTTTCTTCCTGGAATGCGACTCCACCTCTTACTACCCCTACCGCAACGCCAAAGATATGGAGGAGCAGGGGGGAACCCTGAGCTATGGCAGCTACGACACCTACCAGGTGAAGGGCCTGCCTCCGGGGCCCATCTGCAACCCGGGCCAGCATGCCATCAACGCGGCCCTCAAGCCCAACACCGAGGGCGACGCATCGCAGTATTTGTACTTCTGCCACTCGGAGGATGGCGTGGCCTACTATGCTACCAACGAGTACGACCATGAGGAAAACAAGATATTGGCGGGGATAGAATGAGCGGAGCAAAGATGGAAAAAGAGTTTGGCGGCAGAAGAGGGCATGGGCCCGGAGCCATGCCAGAGCTTCTGGCCCCTGCCGGGGACATGGAGCGCCTGGAGGCTGCGGTACGCTATGGGGCGGACGCGGTGTACTTGGCGGGGAAGGACTATGGCATGCGGGCAGCGCCTGGAAATTTTACTCCAGAGGAGCTGGTGCGGGGAGTGGAGCTTTGCCACCAGCAGGGCGTGCGGGTCTATGTAACCTGCAACACGCTGCCCCGCAACGCTGAGTTAGAGGCCATGCCCCGCTTTTTGGAGCACTGTGCCCAGGCGGGAGTGGATGGCTTCATCATTTCCGACCTGGGGGTGCTGGCTTTGGCAAAGCGCCATGCTCCGCAGGTGGAGCGCCATGTGTCCACCCAAACGGGGATTGTCAACTATGCCGCCGCCCAAGCCTGCTGGGAGCTGGGGGCCAAGCGGGTGGTGCTGGCCCGAGAGGTCCCTCTGACAGAGATCCGGGGCATCCGGGAGCGTATTCCGCCGGAGATGGAGCTGGAGGCCTTTGCCCACGGGAGCATGTGCGTGTCCTTTTCCGGGCGCTGCCTGCTTTCCAACTATATGACCGGCCGGGACGCCAACCGGGGCCAATGCGCCCAGCCCTGCCGCTGGGAGTATACCCTGACGGAAAAACAGCGGCCGGACCAGCATTTTCCCATAATCCAGGGCCAGGAGGGGACCTACATCCTTAACTCCAACGACCTGCGGATGATCCAGCACATTCCGGCCATGGTGGAGGCAGGCGTCAGCAGCCTGAAAATTGAGGGACGGGCCAAGTCGGCCTACTATGTGGCCTGCGTCACGGCAGCCTACCGGCGGGCCATCGACTTTTTCGCGTCCCACCCGGGAGAGGCCCTGCCGCCGGAGATTTTGGAGGAGACGGAGAAAATCAGCCACCGGGCCTATAGCCCTGGATTTTACTTTGGGGGCGAGCCAGGCCAGACCCCGGACCGCAGCCAGTATACCCGGAAATACCAGCTGGCGGCGGTGAGCGGGGGCCGGGCGGGCCAGTATGTCAAGCTCTACGAGCGCAACCGCTTCTGCCGGGGCGACTTGGCCGATGTGCTTCAACCCGGCCGGGAGCCCTTCACCATCCGGCTGGAGGAGCTGTATAACCAGGACTGGGAGCCCATAGAGGCCGCGCCCCACGCGGAGATGCTGGTCTATTGGAAAACGGACGCGGAGGTGGGCCAGGGGGCCTATCTGCGCATCCGACGAGAATAAAAAACGGCCTGTCCGCACAGAGCCGGTCCAGAAGGGGCGTTCCTCCAAGGACTGGTTGGCGCGGGCAGGCCGCTTTCATTGGGAGTGACCAAAGAATCGGAATCATCTAGGAAATAGGGGGCGGAGCTTATACCGCTGGCTTTGCCAAGTGTGACGTTGGCAAAGCCAAGTATGACATTGGCAAAGCCAAGTATGACGTTGGCAAAGCCAAGTATGACGTTGGCAAAGCCAAGT
>CAJUNS010000002.1:107261-149615 GCA_910587995.1 uncultured Oscillospiraceae bacterium
GGCAAAGCCAAGTATGACGTTGGCAAAGCCAAGTATGACGTTGGCAAAGCCAAGTATGACGTTGGCAAAGCCAAGTCACCGCCCTTTGCGCTCGGGCACAATCTCTTCCTTCTCCACCGTATGGGCCACCATGCCGGGCACGTCCTTGCCTTCGGGCACCACCAGGTTCAAAATAATGCCCACAATAATGCCCAGGCCGATGTTGGAGAAGCTGAAGGTGGCGTTGCCAATGGCCGCTCCGCCAATGGCCAGCACCAGCATCACGGCGGCAATGCACAGGTTGCGGTTTTTGGTGAAGTCCACATGGTTCTCCACCAGGGTCCGCAGGCCCACTGAGGCTATCATGCCATAGAGCACAATGCAGGCCCCGCCCAGCACGCAGTTGGGCACAGACTGAATGACCCCAATGGCCTTGCCCAAAAAGCTGACCCCAATGGCCACCAAAGCCGCCACCCGCAGGGAGGCTGGGTTGTAGTTGCCTGTAGCGGCCAACACAGCGGTGTTCTCGCTGTAGGTGGTGTTGGGGGGCCCGCCTACAAAGCCCGCGAAAACCGTGGCCAGACCATCGCCCAGCAGCGTGCGGTGCAGGCCGGGGTTCTCGGTAAACTTCTTGTTGACCACCGCCCCGTTGGCGTACACATCGCCCACATGTTCCACGCAAGTGACAATGGCAATGGGAGCGATCATGCCAATGGCGGTAATGTTAAAGGTGGGCGTCACAAAGTGGGGGGCCTGAATCCAGCCGTAATCCGCAATCACGCCGGTGTCCATCAAAGAGGCGGGGGCCAGGCCGGTTTTGGTGGCCAGAAGGGCCAGCACATAGCCCGAGACCAGGGAGATGACAATGGAGGACATCTTCACCATGCCCTTGCCGCAGCTGGAAAGGAAAACCGCCAGCAGGCACACCACGCCCGCCAGCACCCAGGCCCACACATAGGCGGCCATGTCATAGCCCTGGCCGAACAGGGGGAGGGCTGTGCCATCCGGGCCATACTGGGTTTGGATGTTGTTGATGGCGGAGCCGGCCAGATTCAGCCCAATGAGGGTAATGCCCACGCCCCGGACCACAGGGGGAAAGAGCTTGTCGATGAGCCCCTTGCCGAAAAGCTTGATTACCAGGGCCAGGAGCAGGTAAAACACGCCGGACACAATGATGCCGCCCATAGCCGCCGCGATCTGTTCATCCTTGGTGGCGCCAAAGCCGCTGTTGCCGATGACTCCGCACAGGGCGGAGATAAAGGCAAAGGAGCTGCCCAAAAAGGTGGGCATCCGCCCGCCGGTGCACAGGTGGAAGATGATGGTGCCGCAGCCCGCGCAGAACAGGGCCACGCCTACATCCAGGCCGGTGAGCAGGGGCACCAGAATGGTGGCGCAGCTCATGGCGAAGGCGTGCTGAAAGCCCAGGGCCAGACTTTTTTTCACCCCCAGCTTTTCATATTCCCCCGCGCAGGGGAAAAGCAGGCGGTTGAGCTTTGATAACAGTTCCAATGATAAAACCTCCCTCAAATTCTCCGCGTTTGGGCAAAAAAATAGGCGGCAGACAAGTGGAACGAAAACCACCGGCCTGGACCGCGCCGCAAAGAGGCAGGGACGCGGGAGCCCAGCCCGCGCGCGTTCGGGCTATTGTACCATTACCGGCAGAAAATGTCAATGGTTTGGAGAAAATTCTGAAAATTTTTTATTCTGCGGGGGAGGCTTCGGGTGTTGCGGAGGAAGCCTTCCTGTTCATAAAATTCCTGTTTCTTTTTTTCGCCAAACCGTGTATAATAAGACTATATTCCGAATTTTTCTCCCAGGAGGTCCAGTATGGGCATTGTTCCGGTTACCGAAAACAAAAAGCGGTATCTGCCGCTTCTCCTTCTGGCGGACGAGCAGGAGGACATGATCGACCACTACCTGGACCGGGGGCATATGTACGCCCTGGACGAAGGGGGCGTGCGCGCTGTCTGCGTGGTTACGGATGAGGGCGGCGGGGTGCTGGAACTCAAAAACCTTGCCACCGAGCCTGCCAGCCAGCGGAAGGGCTATGGCCGGGCGCTGGTGGAATTTCTTTTGGACCACTACCGGGGCGGGTATCAGGTTTTGCGGGTGGGCACTGGCGACAGCCCCCTGACGGTTCCTTTTTATGAGAAGTGCGGATTCCGGCGGGCCTTTGTGGTAAAAGATTTTTTCACGCGGCACTATGACCACCCCATCTACGAAGCCGGAGTGCTGCTTAAAGATATGGTGTATTTGCAGCGCGAGTTTTGAAACCGGCCGGCATACTATGCGAAACGGAGGCGGGCCCATTGGCAAAGAGAAGAAAAAAACAATATTCCATCGGCAATTCCAGCCGGGGCCAGCTGGGGCTAGGGCGGCGGAGCATGTTTGTCTCGCAGGAAAAACAGGCCCAGCACCAGGCCGCCCGGCGGCTGAAAGTCTGGTCCCGGGTGGTGGCGTCCATCCTGATTGTGGGGCTGCTGGGCATGGCGGGGGTGTTCGCCTGGTTTGTTATTGTCCCTTACCTGCACCAGGAGATCGTCAAGCCGGTTTCCGGCGTACCCGGTTCGCCGGGAGCTACGGCGGAGCCACTGCCAGAGTACGACAGCCTGGGCCTGCCGGAGTATGGCAATGAGGTGAGCCTGTTTACCATCAACCAAAGCTCCCCTGTCACGGCCGATTATAAACCGGAAAGCTTGGTGAGTGTGGAAAACATCCAGGTGGATGACCGCATTGTGGACGCCCTGCGGCAATTGACCTCCGCCGCCAAAGACGAAGGGGTGGTGCTCGTCTTCGCCGAAGGCTTTGTGTCTTACGAGGAGCAGGAGCGCCGCTATAATCAGCGGGTGGATGAGCTTCGGGAAGATGGCACCCGAACCGTGGTGATGGCCAAAACCGTAGCCCGGGCCACAACGCCTATGGCGGGGGAAAGCGACTTTCAGACAGGCATGTGCCTGCGGCTGGTGGGGGACCCGGCCACGTTCCCTCAGTCCAAAAACTACTCCTGGTTAAAAACCAACATGGGCCGGTACGGTTTTGTGTTCCGCTACCCAGAGGGGAAGAAGGACTACACCGGCGTGACCCCAGACCTTACGGTGCTGCGGTATGTGGGCGGCAAAAATGCGGCGGCCATGCAGCAGCGCTCCATGTGTCTGGAAGAGTACCGGAGCAATTTGGAGCTGGATTAAAAAGAACCCAGCGCGGGTTTTCTTTCCTGCGCTGGGTTTTTTTTATATTTCGGGCTGTGGGTTTAATAGGGCTGTGCCGGGGCTATTTCATCTCGACTACGGTTACGCCGCTCTCGCCCTCGCCAAAGGCCCCCAGCCGGAATTTCTTCACCTGGGGGCAGCGCCGCAGATGCTGCTGGACCGCGGCCCGCAGCACGCCGGTGCCCTTGCCGTGGATGATGGTTACCAGCTGCAGGTTCATCCGGGCGGCCCGGTCCAGGAAAGCGTCCACTTCCATCAGGGCCTCGTCGCTGTTCATGCCCCGCAGATCCAGGCTGGAGGAGGCGTCTGGGGCGGAAACGCTTTTGGTCACGGAACGCCCCTTGGGCTTTTCGGGCCGCTGCTCGCCCAGCAGCCGCAGATTTTCCACCGGCACGCGGGTTTTGATGATGCCTGCCTGGACGAACACCTGCCCGTCCCGGGGCGCCTCCAGTACCGTGGCTTTTTTGTCGATGTCATAAATCAGCACGCTGTCGCCGGGTTTAAGCTCCCGGGGCAGCTGATAGTCCTGGGTGCGCTGCTGGCGCACCGGGTCGGCGGCGTTTTCCATCTCCCGCATGCCAGACCGCAGCCGGGCCTTCTGCTCGGCGGAAAGGGCCTTGTTTTGGGAGCGCCGGGCCTCGTCCAGCTCGTTAAGGAGCGCGTCGGCCTGACGGCGGGTTTTTTGCACAATGTTTGCCGCCTCCTGGCGGGCCTGCTCCAGCTCCCGGCGGGCCTGGCTGTTGGCCTCGGCCTGCTTGGCCTGAGCCTCCCGCACGCTCTCCCGGGCTTTGTCCGCGGCCCGGCGGGCCACGGCCAGCTCGTCCTCCAGTTTCCGGCGGTCCTCTTCCAAGCGGCCCACCACCTGCTCAAACACGGAATTTTCCCGGGAAATCAGCTCCCCGGCCCGGTCCACGATGCGGTCCTCCAAGCCCAGCCGCCGGGAAATGGCAAAGGCGTTGGACTTGCCCGGTACGCCGATCAGCAGCCGGTAGGTGGGCCGCAGGCTCTGCACATCGAACTCACAGCAGCCGTTTTCCACACCGGCGGTTTGCAGGGCATAGGCTTTCAGCTCCGCATAGTGGGTGGTGCAGGCCAGCCGCACTCCGGCGGAGCGCAGCTCTTCAATGATGGCGGTGGCCAGAGCCGCGCCCTCCACCGGGTCGGTGCCCGCGCCCAGCTCGTCCAAAAGTACCAGGCTCCGGCCGTTGGCCACGCCCAAGATGCTGATGATATTGGTCATGTGGGCCGAGAAGGTAGAAAGGCTCTGCTCAATGCTCTGCTCATCGCCGATGTCCGCCAAAATGTAGGTAAACACCGAAATCTGGCTTCCCTCAGCGGCGGGAATCATCAGCCCGCACATGGCCATCAAAGTCAGCAGGCCGGTGGTCTTCAGGGCCACGGTTTTGCCGCCGGTGTTGGGGCCGGTGATGATCAGCGAGTCAAAGTCCCTGCCCAGGCTGATGTCCGTGGGCACCACCTTTTCTTTGTCAATCAGGGGATGCCGGGCCGCGTGGAGCAGGATAACGCCATCCTCGGTGAGCTTGGGAGTGGCGGCCTTCATCCGGTAGGCCACCTGGGCCTTGGCGAAAATCAGGTTCAGCTCCACCGCGTAGTGGAAGCTCTGGATGATGGATTCCGCGAACTCTCCGGCCTCGGCGGAAAGCTCCCGCAGAATGCGGTTAATCTCTTCCAGCTCCTGAGATTGCAGGACCCGGATTTCGTTATTGGCCTCCACCACGCTCATGGGTTCAATAAACACCGTGGCGCCGCTGGCGGAGGTGTCGTGGACCAGCCCTGGCACCTCCCCCCGGTACTCGGCCTTTACAGGCACCACATAGCGCCCGCCCCGCTGGGTGATGATGCTCTCCTGCAAATGCTTTTGATGGGCAGAGGAACGCACCAGCTTTTCCAGCTGATCTCTGGCCCGGGCAGAGGCGTTGCGGATTTTCCGCCGGATGCTGGCCAAAGCGGGGGAGGCGGCGTCGGCCATCTCTTCCTCGCTGAGGATGCAGGTGAATATTTTTTCCTCTAAGTATTTGTTGGGAGCCAGCTGCTCAAAGCGGGCGCTGAGAGCAGTTTTCATGCCCGCGGATTTGTCGTGCCAGCTTTGCAGGGCCCGCAGGGCCCGCAGGGTTCCGGCCACGTCCAGCAGCTCCCGCATGCCCAGCCCGCCGCCGGCTTGAGCCCGGCGCAGGGCGTTGCTCACGTTTTTTAGGCCGTTGAAGCTAGGTCCGCCGAACTTGGCCATTAGCACAAAGGCTGCGTCGGTCTCTTCCAGCAGAAAGCGGGCCTCCCCGGCGGTGTGGACAGGCCGGATGGCGCGGGCCAGCTCCGCCGCGTCCTCGCAGGTGGTCTCAGCGGCCACCAGCTCCAAGATCTTATCCAGTTCCAGGGCTTTGTAATTCTTGTCCATAGGACTCCTTTCCATATATATGTCAAAAGAAATGAGCATGGCCTCTGGCGCTTAAGGGACTTTCTTATAAGAAAGTCCCTTAAGAATCTTCAAAGAATTTTTCCACGCTATGCTGGGTGGTATTTTTTAGGTTGGGGATCGGCTTGAAGAGCCGGGTAGGCGAAAAGCCGATACAGCGGGGAGGAATCTTTGCTTATGAGAATTCCCCAAGAATCTTCAAAGAATTTTTCCACGTCATGCTGGGTGGTATTGTTTAGGTTAGGGATCGGTTTGAGGAGCCGGTTAGGCGAAAAACCAGCACGGCGGGGATGAATATTTGCTTATGAGAATTCCCCAAGAATCTTCAAAGAATTTTTTCACGTCATGCTGGGTGGTATTGTTTAGGTTAGGGATCGATTTGAGGAGCCGGTTAGGCGAAAAGCCAGCGTAACGGGGGTGAATATTTGCTTATGGGAGTGTGTCCCCCATGCCAGCACCCGGCTTGGGAAGCCGCAGCGATTGAAAAAACTGGCGCATAAGCGCACGGCATTGGTCCTCCATGCAGCCCCGGTACAGCTCCACTTGGTGGGCGCCAGGCAGATGTGTCACGTCTGCCGCCGAGCCGCAGCAGCCTGCCGCCGGGTCGTCCAGGCCGTAAATAATCCGTTGAATCCGGGCGTTTACCGCCGCTCCGGCGCACATAGGGCAGGGCTCTAAGGTGACGTAGAGCTGGCACCCGGACAGCCGCCAGCCGCCCAGGGTCTGGCAGGCCCGGCCAATGGCCTCCACCTCCGCGTGGGCCAGGGCGCTTCCAGCGGCCTCCCGGCGGTTGCGGCCCTCGCCGATTATGACGCCATCCCGCACCACCACGGCCCCCACAGGGACCTCTCCGGCCTCCGCGGCCTCCCGGGCCAGTTCCAGAGCCCGGAGCATGGGGACCCGCTGGGGCAGAAAGGCCAGCCCGCCGCTCACAGGAACAGCATGGCGGCGCCGATGAACGTCATGCCCACCACGCCCCAGAACATAGGGGCTTTCACCATGCAGCCAATGGCCTCCCCTGGGCCTAAAGCGGGCCGGGCCTCCACCACCATGTCCGGCTCCCGGCGGCCAAAGACCTTTTGGCGGCGGAAGATCAGCAGCAGCACCAGGGAAAGCATCCCCAGACCAATGAGCCCCAGAGGCAGCACGTCCAGCAGCAGCGCGGCGGTTTGGGAGGGAAACAGCAGGTTCGCGTTGCTGAGAACCACGGAAAGGGCGTTGTTCAAGGCATGCACCGCCACTGTGAGCCAGAGATTGTTGGTTTTAGCATAAAGGAAGCCCATAACCAGTCCGGCCAGAGAGGCGAACACCACCGAGGAGGGGGTCATGTGGGCCATGCCGAACAGCAGCCCGGAGGCCGCCACCGCAAAGCCCGTACCGTACCGCCGCAGGCCGGAAAGCAGAGCCCCCCGAAAGGCAAACTCCTCCAGCACAGGCACCAGCACCGCCACCCCGGCCAGCTCCAGCCAGAAGCCCTCCATGCTGGAGATCTGCGGCGCGGCGGCGGAAGCGCTGGAAGCGCCCAGAGATTCCAGCAGCACCTCTATGGCGTAAGCCGGGTAGTCCGCCAGCAGGCACAGGCCCAAGCTGGCAAAGACCAGAAGCAGGCCCGTGAAAAAGCCGGTCTTTTCAAAGCGCAGGTAGCGGGACCAGTCCTTTTTGCCTACCAGCATGTAGACAAAAAAGGGCAGGGCGGTGCTTAGGGGAGACATGGCCAGGACGAACCAGGTATAGGCCAGCTCGTCCGTATAAAGCAGGGTAGAACCCATAACCGCCGAAACCCCCATTACGGCCAGCTGGATGCCCACGGACAGGAGGGCCTGCAGCAAAATCAGCAGGGACATCAGGTTTACCGCCCGGCGGCCGCCGGACTTCCGGGGGTCCTTTTGCGGGGCGGCGGAAAACCGGGGACCCGCGGGCGGCGCCGGGACATAGGGCACATAAAGGGCTCCGGCGGGAGCCGCCGGGTATCCGGCCCCATGGGGAGGGTACCCGCCATACCCCACAGGCTGCGGAGGATAGGGCTGGGGAGCCGTTCCCGGGGCCGGTTGCACCGGCTGGAGGGGATAGGGAGGCGGGCTGTAAAAAGCGGGGTTATAGACAGGTTGATTCATTCTTGTTCTCCCAAATAGGATGATTTATAGAACCGAGCAGAGCTTCTGGGCAAATTCCGCCGGGTTTTCCAGGGCGACCCCTTCGATGAGCAGGGCCTGGCCGTAGAGAATTTCCGCGTACAGCTTCAGCTTCTCCGGGGCGCTTTCCGCCAGCCCGCAGAGCGTCTGGAACACCGGGTGGTCCGGGTTCAGCTCCAGCACCCGCTGGGCCTGGATTTTCTCCCGGGCGGGCATGGAGTTGAGCACCTTTTCCATCTCCGTGGAGATCATGCCCTCGGTAGAGATGCAGGCGGCGTGGCTCTTCAAAGCGCCGGAGAGCTTCACTTCCTTCACCTTGCCCTCCAGGGCCTTGGCCATCTGCTCCAGCAGGTCCTTGTGGTCCTGGGCCAGTTCCTTGGCCCGCTCCTTCTCTTCTTCCGACTGTAGGTCCAGCCCCTCGGAGGAAATGTTTTTAAACTCTTTCTCCTGGTATTTTTCCAAAACGCGCAGGGCAAATTCATCCACATTGTCCGTCAGGCACAAAAGCTCATAGCCTTTTTCCCGCAGGGCCTCCGCCTGGGGCAGAGCCAGCACCCGCTGCACGCTTTCGCCGCAGCCATAGTAAATGCAGGTCTGGCCCTCCTTCATGCGGTCCGCGTACTCCTTGAGGGTGACCAGCTTTTCTTCCTGAGAGCTGGTAAAGAGCGCCAAATCCTGAAGCTCTTCCTTCTTCGCGCCGTAATTGTCGTACATGCCGTACTTAAGCTGCAGGCCAAAGCTCTTCCAGAACTCCTCGTACTTCTCCCGGTCGTTTTCCAGCATGGACTTCAGCTCGCTGGCGATCTTCTTTTCCAGCCTTCCGGCAATGAGCTTAAGCTGCCGGTCATGCTGCAGCATCTCCCGGGAGATGTTGAGGGACAGGTCCTGGGAGTCCACCAGGCCCTTTACAAAGCTGAAGCAGTCGGGCAGCAGGTCGGCGCATTTGTCCATAATCAGCACGCCGCTGGCGTAAAGCTGCAGGCCCTTTTCAAACTCCCGGGTGTAGTAGTCCATGGGGGCGGTTTTGGGGATGAACAGCAGGGCGCTGTAAGTGGCCGCCCCCTCGGTAGAGGTGCGGATGACCCGCAGGGGGTCCTGCCAGTCGAAAAACTTTTCCTTATAAAAATTGTTCAAGTCCTCGTCCTTTACCTCGGACTTGGCCTTTTTCCAGATGGGGGTCATGGAGTTGAGGGTTTCGGTCTCAAAGTAGGTCTCATATTCCGGGTCCTTGCCGTCTGTGCCGGTTCCCTCTTTCAGCTTGGACTTTTTCATCTCCATTTTGATGGGGTAGCGGATGTAGTCCGAGTAGCGCTTGACCAGCTGGCTGACGTGGTACTGCTCCAAATAGTCGGAGTAATGCTCCTCGTCCCCGTCAGGCTTGATGGTCAGGGTGATTTTGGTGCCGTGGCCCTCCTTGGAGCCGGGGACGATCTCATACCCCTCCAGGCCGGAAGACTGCCAGGTCCAGGCCTCCTCCGCGCCGTAGGCCCGGCTTTCCACCACCACCTGGGAGCTAACCATAAAGGCCGAGTAAAAGCCTACCCCAAACTGGCCGATGATATCCACGCCGTCCTTTTTCTCGTTCTCGTTTTTAAACTGCAAAGAGCCGCTTTTGGCGATGACGCCCAGGTTGTTGTCCAGCTCATCCCGGGTCATGCCCACGCCGTTGTCCGTGATGGTAAGGGTCCGGGACTCCTTGTCCAGGTCGATGCGAATGAAAAAATCCTCCCGGGAAAGGCCGGTCTGGCCCTCTTGAAAGCCCCGGTAATAGAGCTTGTCAATGGCGTCGCTGGCGTTAGAGATCAGCTCCCGCAGGAAGATCTCCTTGTGGGTGTAGATGGAGTTGATCATCAAATCCATGAGCCGCTTGCTTTCCGCTTGAAATTCTTTCAATGCCATAATGTACCAATTACTTCCTTTCCTGTTCCGGCTGGACCCCACGGGGCAAAACCGGCCGGTCTGCGTTTTGTTACCCTATATTATAGCAGTGTGGGAGGGGAGCGTCAAGGCCAAAATGAGAAGGGGGAGTGTCCAAACCACAGAGATAATCATCTGTGTTCCCCCGCCCTACGGGCGGGGGAACACGAAAAACTCTCCGAAACGGACGCTCCTATGAGAAGGGAGCGGTTGACTTTTTTTCCAGAAACCGCTATCATTAAAACAAAAAGCGCGGCCAGCAAAGGAAGGTTTCTATGTATATCGCGGATCTGCACATTCATTCTCATTACTCCCGGGCCACCAGCAAGGACTGCACGCCGGAGCATTTGGACCTATGGGCCCGGCGCAAGGGCATCGGCCTGGTGGGCGCCGGCGATTTTACCCACCCCGCCTGGCGGGAAGAGCTGCGGGAAAAGCTGGAACCGGCTGGCAGCGGCTTTTACACATTGAAAAAGGAGCTCCGGATTCCAGACAGCGCAGCGGGGGGCGCAAGCCCCCAGTTTGTTGTAACAGGGGAGATCAGCTCCATTTATAAAAAGCATGGCCGGGTCCGAAAGGTGCACAGCCTGATTCTGCTCCCCGGTCTGGAAGAGGCGGAGCTGGTCTCCCGCAAGCTGGAGGCCATTGGGAATATCCACTCGGACGGCCGCCCCATTCTGGGGCTGGACTGCCAGGACCTGCTGGAAATCCTGCTGGAGCTGTGCCCCCAGGCGGTCTATATTCCGGCGCATATCTGGACGCCCCATTTCTCCCTGTTCGGGGCCTTTTCCGGCTTCGATTCCGTGGAAGAGTGCTTCGGCCATTTAGCGCCTCACATCCATGCCATGGAGACCGGCCTCTCTTCCGACCCTCCCATGAACTGGCGGATCTCCGCCCTGGACCGCTACCAGCTGGTCTCCAACTCGGACGCCCATTCCCCCGCCAAGCTGGGCCGGGAGGCCAATCTTTTTGACACGGAGCTGTCTTACGATGCTTTGCGGGAAGCCATTGAGACCGGGAAGGGCCTGGCCGGAACCATCGAGTTTTTTCCGGAGGAGGGGAAATACCACTACGACGGCCACCGGAAATGCGGCCTCTGCCTGGCCCCAGCCGAGACCCAGGCATATGGGGGGATCTGCCCGGTCTGCGGGCGGAAGCTGACCGTGGGAGTGTCCCACCGCGTTGAGCAGCTGGCCGACCGGCCGGAGGGATACCGCCGGACAAACGCGGCGGGCTTTGAGAGCTTGGTTCCGCTGCCGGAGGTGATTGGCGCGGCGCTGGGCTGTTCTTCCGCCAGCGCCAAGGCGGGCCGGGCGTACCGGGACATGCTGCAAAAGCTGGGGCCGGAGTTCTCCATTTTGCGGGAGATTCCCCTGGAGGCCATCGGCAGGGTATCGGGAGGCCTGATCGCGGAGGGGATTGGCAAGCTGCGGAGAGGAGAGGCTCTTTGGAGGCCGGGCTTTGACGGGGAATACGGAAAGCTCCGGTTGTTTACGCCCAGCGAGATGGAGCGGCTGGCGGGGCAGACCAGCCTGTTTGGGGAGAAGCCGGACCAGCCCCTGGAACCGGCGGGGAAGCCCCTTCCAAAGGGGAGGGGCGGGGCCCAAGGCAAGGCGGCGTCTTCCCCGCCCCTCCAGAAGGCTGGGGAAACCAAGGCGGAGCCTGTCTGGAACCCCAGCCAGCGGCAGGCCATTGAGTCCATCCAGCGGGTGACAGTGGTAAAGGCCGGGCCCGGCACGGGCAAAACGGGGACCCTGGCGGCCCACATCCTCCACCTGCTGGAGACCCGGCGGGTCAAGCCCTCCCGCATCACGGCGGTGACCTTTACCAACCAGGCGGCGGGGGAGCTGCGGGCGCGCATTCAACGGCAGCTGGGAAAGGGCCCTGCCCAAAAGCTGCAAACCGGCAGCTTTCACGCCATTGCCTGGAAGCTCTTGAAGGACCGGGGGCTTTCGGCCTCCCTGGCCGGAGAGATGGAAGTGCGGGAGCTGGCGGGCAGGCTGCGGAAGGAATACGGCCTAAAGCAGACCGCCGCCCAGCTGCTCACCCAGATTTCCAACGCCAAGACCAGCCTGGACCCGGCGGCTTCCGGACTGGACCCAGCGGTGCTGGAAGCCTATCAAAGCAGCCTGCGGGAGTGGGGGGCCATGGACTTTGACGACATTCTGCTGGAAGCCCTAAGGACCGCCCAGGAGGAAAACGCCAACAGCCCCCAGGATGGCGGGCCCTTCTCTTATCTTCTGGTGGATGAATTTCAGGACATCAATCCATTGCAGTACCAGCTGATCCGGGCTTGGAACCAGGGGGGCAGGGAGCTGTTTGTCATTGGGGACCAGGATCAGGCCATCTACGGGTTTCGAGGGGCGGACGCCGGGTGCTTCCAGAGGCTGGAGGAAGATTTCCCCCAGGTATGCCACATTGTTCTGGAAGAGAACTACCGCTCCACGCCGCAGATTTTGGCGGCGGCCTCCCAGGTGGTTTCCCAAAATCCGGGAGGCGTCCGGCGGTTAAAGCCCAACCGGCCCCAGGGAGTCCCAGTGCGGGTGGTGGAGGCGGACAGCGAACGGGCCGAAGCCATTTTTGTGGCAAAGGAGATCAGCCGGCTGGCTGGGGGCCTGGGAATGCTGGAAGCCCAGGAGCTGTTTCCCGGCCGGGAGGGGAGCCCCTGGGGCTTTGAGGACATGGCCGTGCTGTACCGGACCCACCGGCAGGCGGCGGTTTTGGAAGAATGCCTGCAGCGGGAGGGGATACCTTACGTGGTGGCGGGCCGGGAGGCCTTTCTGCAAGAAGAGGCGGTGCGGGGGAGCGTCTGCTTTTTCCAGTCTCTGCTGAGGCCGGAGGACAAGCTGGCCGCTCAGACAGCCCGCGGGCTTCTGTGGGCGGAGGAGCCGGAAGAGCGGGCCCTGGCCGCCTATGAGGCCGCGGCGGAGAAGTACCGGCCCCTGCTCCCCCGGCGAAAGCCCCAGAAGCTGCTGGAAGAGTGGCGCAAGGACCGGAAATGGGAGGGGAACAAGGAAATGGAGAAGCTGTGCCAAATGGCGGTGTTTTACCAAAAGACGCCGGAATTTTTAGAGGCTTTGGAGACCGGTGTGGAGAGCGACCTAAAGCGCTGCGGGGGAAAGCGGTACACAGCGGGCGCGGTTACCCTGACCACCCTGCACGGGGCAAAGGGGCTGGAGTTCCCAGTGGTGATGCTCTACGGGGTCCGAAAGGGGCTGACGCCCTTTGCGGGAGGCGGAACACCCCAGGAGGGGGAGGAGGAGCGCCGCCTGTTCTATGTGGGCCTCACCCGGGCCAAGGACGTGCTGATTCTTACCACCTCCCCGGAGCCCTCGGGCTTTTTGGAGGAGCTGCCCCCAGCCCTGGCCAGCCGGGAAACGGCCCGCCCAGCCCCAAAGGAAGAGCGCGCCAAGCAGATGGACTGGTTTGGAATGATGTGAAGCTTTTTTGATAGCATAGAGAAAATGGAAAAAGCCAGGGCCGCAGCATGGCTGTGGTTAGCTGGAAGTAATTTTAAATTAAGCGGTATAGCCCCCATTACCAGGGCCGTACCGCCTTTTTTGCGTGCCTATGCGTTGTAAATGCTGATCAAAATATAAAGTAGCTGGGACTCGTTTGAAAAATCAAAAACACCGGCTTTGCGCCCATAAGCAGTCGGTTTCAAGGAGAAAACCGCCTCCTTTTGGTCAAAAATCCGGCATTTTCTCTATATTTCAAGCAAGCCCTAGACGCCAAAAACAGCTGCAAGCATGCCTCTGCCCAAAGGCGGATGCGGGACGTGTCAATTGGAATGCCGGACCGGCGCGGGCCGGTCAGCCTAAAGGCTTTTCATACAGAGAGAACCGTTCCAGGCCGAATTCCGCCAGCCCAATGTCCACACCGGTTTCCAGGCAGGCATACCCGTTTTTCTCATAGGCGGCCACAGCGGGGGAGTTGTTCTCCCAGACATAGAGGCGCAGGGCGGTTCCGCCGGAAGCCCGGACCGCTTCCTGCGCCTGGGCCAGCAGCCGGGAGGCTAGGCCCTGGCGCAGAAAGTCCGGGTGGACCGCCAGCACATGGATATACCACACGCCCTCGGGACCGGCGGCATGGGAAAAGGCCTGGCTGTCCTCTTCCACCTCGGCGCTGGGGTTAGGAGTAAAGCCCACCGAGCCGGCCAGACGCGCCCCGTCCCAGGCCAAAAGCAGGCCGCCCTCGTCTAAAAATTTTTGAGCGTTGGCAGCGGTAGGGAAGCCATCCCGCTGCCAGCCCGGGTTATAGGGCTTGTCCCGCAGTCCGTCACAGACCGCGCCGTACAACTGGCCCACGGCCTCCAAATCAGCGGGCTGGGCGGGGCGGATGGTGAAGCTCATAAAAAGCGCCTCCTAGAAAAAAATTCCGGCCGCCAGATGGGAAAGCCTAAAAGCTCCCCTGGGGCTGGCCGGGAAAACATCCCTCCGGGGCGCAAAAGCGCGGGAAGGGAAAAATTCTATGCAAAGAAGCAAAAATTTTGCAGGAAAGCCTTGACATTGCAGGTTCATTGGTTTACAATAATATACTGTATCGTCATCGATAAAAGCGGCTGCTTGACTTTATAGAGTCAGTATAGCACAGGAGAAAAAAGGAGTCAAGAGGCTGGCGCAAAAAAACTGTTTTTTTGTGTAAATTTATGGATGAGAGCCAGGGGGGAGCCCCGGGAAGAAATTCAAGGATAGGAGTGGCTGCGCTGCATGGTGAATGTGAAACCGGTCCAGTTGGGAAAAACCACAAGGATGAGCTTTGCCAAAATCGAGGAAGTCCTAAAAATGCCCAACCTCATCGAGGTTCAGAAAAACTCGTATGAGTGGTTCTTAAAAGAGGGCCTCAAGGAGGTCTTCCACGACGTGTCCGGCATTACCGACTTCAACAACAACCTGGTCCTGGATTTCGTGGACTACAAGCTGGACGACAAGCCGAATTACAGCGTCACCGAGTGCAAAGAGCGGGACGCCACCTACGCCGCCGCCCTGCGGGTGACGGCCAGGCTCCTGAACAAGGAGACCGGCGAGATCAAAGAAAGCGAGGTCTTTATGGGGGACTTCCCCTTAATGACCGACAGCGGCACCTTTGTGATCAACGGCGCGGAACGGGTCATTGTCTCCCAGCTGGTGCGCTCGCCCGGCGTCTATTATAAAATGGACTACGACCGCTCCGGCAAGGAGCTGTTCAGCTCCACCATCATCCCCAACCGGGGCGCCTGGCTGGAGTATGAAAACGACATCAACGACGTGTTCTACGTGCGCATTGACAAAAACCGTAAAATCCCCATCACGGTGTTCGTCCGCAGCCTGGGGCTGGGCACGGATACCGAGATCTTCGAGCTGTTTGGGGACGATGACAGGATTCGCTCCACCATTGAGAAAGATACCTGTAAATCTGTGGAAGACGGCCTCTTCGAGGTTTACCGGAAGCTGCGCCCCAGCGAGCCGCCTACCATTGAGAGCGCCCAGTCCCACATCAACGGCCTGTTTTTCGACCCCCGGCGGTATGACCTTTCCCGGGTGGGGCGCTACAAATACAACAAAAAGCTGAACCTTGCGGGCCGCCTTGCCGGCCAGACCCTCTCCCAGCCGGTGGCGGACCCCTCCACCGGGGAGATTCTGGCCGAGGCCGGGGAGACCGTCAGCGTGGAGCTGGCGGAGCGCCTGGACGACGCGGGCGTCACCCGGGCCACGGTTTGGGTGGAAGAAAAGGAAGTCCGCATTCTGTCCAACGGCATGGTGGACATTGGCAAGTATGTGGACTTTGACGCCAAAGAGGAGTGCGGCATCAACGAGCGGGTGAGCTTCCCGGTGCTGCGGGAGATTCTGGACCAGTGCGGGGAGGATCAGGCCAAGCTGAAGGCCGCCCTGCGCAGCCGCCGGGCGGACCTGATTCCCAACCACATTACCATTGAGGATATTTTCGCCTCCATCAACCATATGAACTGTCTGGCCGAGGGCCTGGGCCTGACCGATGACATTGACCATCTGGGCAACCGGCGCATCCGCTCGGTGGGCGAGCTTTTGCAGAACCAGTTCCGCATCGGCTTCTCCCGGCTGGAGCGGGTTATCCGGGAGCGCATGACCCTGCAGGCGGCGGACCTGGAGCAGCTGACGCCCCACTCCCTCATTAACATCCGGCCCGTGGTGGCGGCTATTCGGGAGTTCTTCGGCTCTTCGCCCCTCTCTCAGTTCATGGACCAGACCAACCCCCTGGCCGAGCTGACCCATAAGCGCCGGCTTTCCGCCCTGGGCCCCGGCGGCCTGTCCCGGGACCGGGCCAGCTTTGAGGTGCGGGACGTGCACTACACCCACTATGGCCGCATGTGCCCTATTGAGACCCCGGAAGGCCCCAACATCGGCCTGATCTCCTACCTGGCCACCTTTGCCCGCATCAACGAATACGGCTTTTTGGAGGCTCCCTTCCGGCGGGTGGACAAGGCCACGGGCCGGGTGACCGACGAGGTCACCTATATGACCGCCGATGTGGAGGACGCCTACATTGTGGCCCAGGCCAACGAGCCCCTGGACGAGGAGGGCCGCTTTGTCCACGAGCGTGTGGTGGGCCGCTACCGGGACGAGTTTGTGGAGGTGGAGGCCTCCCGGGCGGACTATATGGACATCACCCCCCGGATGATGGTCTCTGTGGCCACGGCCTGCATTCCCTTTTTGGAAAACGACGACGCCAACCGGGCGCTGATGGGCTCCAACATGCAGCGGCAGGCGGTGCCCCTGATTAAAACCGAGAGCCCCATTGTGGGCACGGGCATGGAGTATAAGGCCGGGGTGGACTCCGGCGTGTGCGTGCTGGCCAAGCGGGCCGGCGTGGTCAAGTCCGTCAGCGCCCGGCAGGTGCTGGTCACCGCGGACAACGGGGATGTGGACCGCTATGAGATCATCAAGTTCATGCGCTCCAACCAGAGCACCTGCATCAACCAGGTGCCTGTGGTGGACGTAGGCGAACGGGTGGAAGAGGGCGGCGTCATCGCCGATGGCCCGGGCATTAAGAACGGCGAGGTGGCCCTGGGCAAAAACGCCCTCATTGGCTTTATGACCTGGGAGGGCTACAACTATGAGGACGCGGTGCTTCTCAACGAGAAGATTGTGCGTAACGATGTGTACACCTCCATCCACATTGAGGAATATGAGCTGGAGGCCCGGGACACCAAGCTGGGGCCCGAGGAGATTACCCGGGATATTCCCAACGTAAACGAGGAGCTGCTGCGGGACCTGGACGACCGGGGCATCATCCGCCCGGGCGCGGATGTACGGGCCGGAGACCTGCTGGTGGGCAAGGTGACCCCCAAGGGCGAAACCGAGCTCACCGCCGAGGAGCGGCTGCTGCGGGCCATTTTTGGCGAAAAGGCACGGGAGGTGCGGGATACCTCTTTGCGGGTGCCCCACGGCGAATACGGCGTAGTGGTGGATGTGAAGGTGTTCACCCGGGAGAACAGCCACGACGAGCTCTCCCCGGGCGTTAACAAGGTGGTGCGGTGCTACATCGCCCAAAAGCGGAAGATCAGCGTGGGCGACAAGATGGCGGGCCGCCACGGCAACAAGGGCGTGGTGTCCCGCATTCTGCCCGAGGAGGAGATGCCCTTCCTGCCTGACGGTACGCCGCTGGATATTGTGCTCAACCCCTTGGGCGTGCCCAGCCGCATGAACATCGGCCAGGTGCTGGAAGTGCACCTGGGCATGGCGGCCCGGGCTTTGGGCTGGAAGATTATGACCCCGGTGTTCGATGGCGCCCATGAGGCGGATATCCGGGAGTGCTTCCGGATGAAGGGCCTGCATGAGGACGGTAAGTTCTACCTGCGGGACGGCCGCACCGGCGAATATTTTGACAACCCGGTTACCGTGGGCTATATGTACTATTTGAAGCTGCACCATCTGGTGGACGACAAGATTCACGCCCGCAGCACAGGCCCCTATTCCCTGGTCACCCAGCAGCCCTTGGGCGGCAAGGCCCAGTTCGGCGGCCAGCGCTTTGGCGAGATGGAGGTCTGGGCCCTGGAGGCCTACGGCGCGGCTTATACGCTGCAAGAGATTCTGACGGTGAAGTCCGACGACACGGTGGGCCGCGTAAAAACCTACGAGGCCATCGTCAAGGGCCAGAACATTCCCACCCCGGGCATTCCGGAGAGCTTCAAGGTGCTTATTAAGGAGCTGCAGGCTCTGGGCCTGGACGTAAAGGTGCTGGACGAGAACGATGAGGAGATCGACCTGAAGCAGACCTTTGACGACGATATGGGCCTGGAAGAGGATGGCGGCGCCCTGGACGAGCGGAATGTGGCCGACGACCTGGAGGGCTACTCTCTGGAGGACGAGGACGGAGAAGCCATTTTGGACGAGGAAGAAGAGGAGGACGATGGCTTCGGCGACGAGATGGAAGACGAAGATTTTGGGCTGGACGACGAGGACTTTTAGGCCTTGACACATCTTCAGTTTGAATTTGCGAGAAAGGTAAGTGGTCAAACGAATGGAATTCAACACATTTGAGTCGATCAAAATCGGCCTGGCTTCGCCGGAGCAGATTCGGGAATGGTCCCATGGCGAGGTAAAGAAGCCCGAAACCATCAACTACCGCACCTTAAAGCCCGAGCGGGACGGACTCTTCTGCGAACGCATTTTTGGGCCTACCAAGGACTGGGAATGCCACTGCGGCAAATACCGGCGCATCCGCTACAAGGGAAAAATCTGCGACCGCTGCGGCGTGGAGGTCACCCGGGCCAAGGTTCGCCGGGAGCGCATGGGCCACATTGAGCTGGCCGCTCCGGTGTCCCATATCTGGTACTTCAAGGGCATCCCCAGCCGCATGGGCCTGATTTTGGACATTTCTCCCCGGGTGCTGGAAAAGGTGCTGTATTTTGCCCTCTATATTGTAACCGACCCGGGTGAGGTGCGGGAGCTCTCCAAGATGCAGACTCTCACGGAAAAAGAGTACCGGGACCTGCGGGAAAAGTACGAGGATGGCTTTAAAGCGGACATGGGCGCGGAGGCCATTCAGGAGCTGCTGGCGGACATTGACCCGGAGAAGCTGGCCGTGGAGCTGCGGGAGGAGCTGGAGGCCGCCAGCGGCCAAAAGCGCATGCGCATCCTAAAGCGGCTGGAAGTGGTGGAGTCCTTCCGGGTCTCCGGCAACCGGCCCGAGTGGATGATCCTCAACGTGGTGCCGGTTATTCCGCCGGATATCCGGCCCATGGTCCAGCTGGACGGCGGGCGCTTTGCCACCAGCGACCTAAACGACCTGTACCGCCGGGTGATCAACCGCAACAACCGGCTCAAGCGCCTTTTGGAGCTGGGCGCGCCGGACATTATTGTGCGCAACGAGAAGCGGATGCTCCAAGAGGCGGTGGACGCTCTCATTGACAACGGCCGGCGGGGCAGGCCGGTTACCGGACCCAACAACCGCCCCCTCAAGTCCCTGTCCGATATGCTCAAGGGCAAGCAGGGACGCTTCCGCCAGAACCTTTTGGGCAAGCGCGTGGACTACTCCGGCCGTTCCGTTATTGTGGTGGGCCCGGAGCTGAAAATGTACCAGTGCGGCCTGCCCAAGGAAATGGCCCTGGAGCTCTTTAAGCCCTTTGTCATGAAGCGCTTGGTGGAGACCAGCGCCGTGGGCAACATCAAGGCCGCCCGCAAGGCGGTGGAGCGGGCCAAGTCTGAGGTTTGGGACGCGCTGGAAGTGGTCATCAAAAACCACCCGGTGCTGCTCAACCGGGCCCCCACGCTGCACCGCCTGGGCATCCAGGCCTTTGAGCCCGTACTGGTAGAGGGCAAGGCCCTCAAGCTGCATCCTCTGGTGTGCACCGCCTACAACGCGGACTTTGACGGGGACCAGATGGCTGTGCACGTACCCCTTTCCGCCGAGGCCCAGGCCGAGGCCCGCTTCCTGATGCTGGCGGCCAACAACCTCTTGAAGCCCTCCGACGGGCGGCCTGTCACCGTGCCCACCCAGGACATGGTGCTGGGGTCCTACTACCTGACCCTGGACAAGGAAGGGGAGCCCGGAGAGGGAAAGGTCTTCCGGGACATGGAAGAGGCCATGATGGCCTACGACGCCAAGGCCATTAGCCTGCACGCCAAAATCAAGGTGCGCCGGCAGGTGCGCTGGCGGGGCAAGACCATTTCCGGCCTGGTGGAGACCACCATGGGGCGGATGATCTTCAACCGGCCCATTCCCCAGGACCTGGGCTATGTGAAGCGCAGCACCCCCGAGGACGCGCTGCGGTTTGAAATCGACTTTTTGGTGGGCAAAAAGCAGCTGGGGCAGATCATCGAGCGCTGCATCAAGGTCCACGGCACCGCCCGCTCGGCGGAGGTGCTGGACGAGATTAAGGCCCAGGGCTACAAATACTCCACCATCAGCGGCATTACCGTGGCCGTGTGCGACGCCACCATTCCCGCCGACAAGCGGGCCCTGGTCAGCGCCGCGGAAAAGGAGATCAACGAGATCGCCGGGGAGTACAGCGAGGGCTACCTCTCCGAGCGGGAGCGCTATGAGGCGGTTATCAAGGTGTGGGACAAATGCACCCGGGACGTGGCCAACGCCCTGCAAAAGGGCTTGGACCGGTACAACCCCATCTTTATGATGGCGGACTCCGGCGCCCGAGGCACCATCTCCAACCTGAACCAGCTGGCGGGCATGCGGGGCAACATCTCCAACACCTCCGGCAAAACCATTGAGATTCCCATTAAGTCCAACTACCGCGAGGGCTTGAATGTTTTGGAATATTTCATCTCCTCCCGAGGTGCCCGCAAGGGTACCACAGACACTGCCCTGCGCACCGCCGACTCGGGTTACCTGACCCGCCGCCTGGTGGACGTGTCCCAAGAGGTGGTGATTCGGGAAGAGGACTGCGGCACCCACGAGGGCATTGAGGTCTTTGAGATCAAGTCCGGGCCCGAGTCCATTGAGCCCTTGAAGGAGCGCCTGGTGGGCCGGTACCTGACCGAGGACTACCGGGATGAAAACGGCAAGATCCTGATTTCCCGCAACCAGCTCCTTACGGACGAGGACGCGGATCTGCTGATCCGCCGGGGGGTGGAGCGCATTGCCATTCGCTCTGTGCTTACCTGCCGGGCTCGCAGCGGCGTGTGCAAGCGCTGCTACGGCGCGTCCCTGGCTACAGGCAAAACCGTACAGGTGGGCGAGGCCGTGGGCATCATCGCGGCCCAGTCCATTGGCGAGCCGGGCACCCAGCTGACCATGCGCACCTTCCATACCGGCGGCGTGGCCAGCGCCGAGGACATCACCCAGGGTCTTCCCCGCATTGACGAGCTCTTTGAGGGCCGCAAGCCCAAGCATGTGGCCATCATCAACGAGCTGGACGGCAAGGTGGCCTTTGAGGAGATCAAGCGCAACCGCCATGTGGTGGTTACCAACGACGAGACCGGCGAGAGCAAGTCCTACCTGATTCCCTTCGGGTCCCGGGTCACCGTGCAGGAGGGCGAGTACATCAAGCGGGGCAGGCGGATTACGGAAGGCTCTGTCAGCCCCCACGACGTGCTGGCCATCAGCGGCACCCAGGAGGTGCAGAACTACCTGATTCAAGAGGTGCAGCGCACCTACCGGATGCAGGGCGTGGACATTAACGATAAGCACATTGAAATCATCGTCCGGCAGATGCTGCGCAAGGTCCGGGTGGACGAAGCGGGGGATACCGGCCTGATGGTAGGCTCTATGGCGGACAAAAACGAGGTGCTCTTTGCCAACGAGGACATCCGGCGGCGCATCGCCCTGGGCGAAACCGGGCTGCGGGAGGCAACCTATACGCCGCTGCTGCTGGGCATCACCAAGGCCTCTCTGGCCACGGACAGCTTTATGTCGGCGGCCTCCTTCCAGGAGACCACCCGGGTGCTCACCGACGCGGCCATTAAGGGCAAGGTAGACTCCCTGGTGGGCCTGAAGGAGAACGTGATCATCGGCAAGCTGGTGCCCGCGGGCACGGGCCTGAAGATCTACAACGAGGTGGACATTCAGTGCAAGGAGCCCCCGGAGGAAGAGCCCTTGGAGGAAGAGGCCCAGCCAGAGGCTTTTGATGGGGAGGATCTCCCGCTGGAGGCCCCGGCGGAGGAGCAGCCCCCCTTGACGGAGGAGGCGGGCTGACCCCGGCTTCCATGGGCGGCGGACCGTGAGGGGAACACGAATGATTATCTCTGGGGTTGGGGCACACCCGTCCGCGAGAAAAAGCTTGACAGACCGCAGAGTTTGGTGGTATAATGCGTAAATGGGCCCAGATATGGGCAGAATCCGGCGAAAGCGGGAGAATTATGGGCGAAACGGCCAAAAAGGCCATCGCATAGATAAAAATTTTGGAAGAAGGAGGTGCAGCTATGCCTACTTTTAACCAGCTGGTGAAAAGCGGCAGGTCTGACGCGATTAAAAAGTCCAAGGCCCCGGCTCTTTTGAAGAGTTGGAACTCCAAGAAGCGCGCGGCCATCGACCAGGACAGCCCCCAGAAGCGGGGTGTGTGCACCACGGTGACCACCCGTACGCCTAAGAAGCCGAACTCCGCTCTGCGGAAGATCGCGCGGGTACGTTTGTCCAACGGCATCGAGGTGTTGTGCTATATCCCGGGCGTTGGCCACAACCTGCAGGAGCACAGCGTGGTAATGATCCGCGGCGGCCGTGTGCGCGACCTGCCCGGCGTGCGCTACCACATCATTCGCGGCGTTCTGGATACCCAGGGCGTTGCCAAGCGGATGCAGGCCCGCAGCAAGTACGGCGCCAAGCGTCCCAAGGCCGGCAAGAAGTAAAACTAAACCATTTCTCTAAGCTATTGGCTTAATTTATATAGATGCCGGACGCCGGGCGGGCATTCCGCCCAGACGTTCCTTGGATCGAGTAAATTGCCTTTTAGCTGACCGGAGGGCTTTGCGGCAGCTTGCAAAAAAGCCCGGCGCAAGGTTTTTCGAGTACCGATGAATTCATTTTATGAAGGAGGGAAGATTATGCCAAGAAGAGGCAATGTGGCGAAGCGCGACGTTTTGCCCGATCCTTTGTATAATTCCAAGCTGGTCACCCGGCTCATTAACAGCATTATGCTGGACGGCAAGAAGGGCGTGGCCCAGAAGATTGTCTACGGCGCGTTCGAAATTGTGCAGGAGAAGACCGGCAAGGAGCCCCTGGAAGTTTTCGAGCAGGCCATGGAGAACGTAATGCCCAGCCTGGAGGTTAAGGCCCGCCGTGTAGGCGGCTCTACCTATCAGGTGCCCATGGAGGTGCGGCCCGAGCGGCGGCAGACTTTGGGTCTGCGCTGGATGACCAGCTTCGCCCGGTCCCGCAACGAGCGCACTATGCGCGAGCGGCTGGCCGGAGAGATTCTGGACGCCGTAAACGGCGCGGGCGGCGCTGCCAAGAAGCGCGACGATACCCACAGGATGGCCGAAGCGAACCGCGCGTTCGCCCACTACAGATGGTGATTGGGGTTTAGGCCGTGAAAGCGGGGCCGCAAAAACAACCCCGCGCCGCAGGAACCCGCCGTCACCCGGCACATCTTTTAAGGAGGAAACAACGTATCTATGGCCAGACAGGTACCACTTGAATTAACGAGAAACATCGGCATCATGGCCCACATCGACGCCGGTAAGACCACCACCACGGAGCGCATCCTGTTTTACACAGGCGTGAACTACAAGATTGGCGAAACCCACGAGGGCGCCGCCACCATGGACTGGATGGCCCAGGAACAGGAGCGCGGCATCACCATTACTTCGGCGGCCACAACCTGTTTCTGGCCGGACCGCAACGGGAACCAGAACCGCATTAACATCATCGACACCCCCGGCCACGTGGACTTCACCGTTGAGGTGCAGCGCTCCCTGCGCGTGCTGGATGGTTCTGTCACCGTGTTCTGCGCCAAGGGCGGCGTAGAGCCCCAGTCTGAGACCGTATGGCGGCAGGCGGACGAGTACAAGGTCCCCCGCATGGCCTATGTAAACAAAATGGACATTATGGGCGCGGATTTCTACCGGGTCGTTCAGATGATGAAGGACCGCCTTAAGTGCAACGCCGTGCCCATCCAGCTGCCCATCGGGGCCGAAGAGACCTTTAAGGGCATCATCGACCTGGTGGAGATGAAGGCCTATGTCTATTACGACGACCTGGGTAAGGACATCCGCTGCGAGGATATTCCCGAGGACATGCTGGAGCAGGCGCAGCAGTACCGCGCCGAGCTGGTGGAGCATGTGGCCGAGCTGGACGATGCCCTGATGGAGAAGTATCTGGGCGAGGAAGAGATCAGCGTTGCGGAGATCAAGGACTGCATCCGCAAGTCTACCATCGCCAACCACATGGTGCCGGTGGTCTGCGGCACATCCTACCGCAACAAGGGCGTGCAGAAGCTGTTGGACGCCATCGTGGACTATATGCCCGCCCCCACGGACGTGCCCGCCATCAAGGGCACCAACCCGGACACAGAGGAAGAGACTGTGCGCAATTCTTCTGACGAAGAGCCCTTCGCGGCCTTGGCTTTCAAGATTGCCACAGACCCCTATGTAGGCAAGCTGTGCTTCTTCCGGGTCTATTCCGGTTCGGTAGAGGCTGGCGCTACGGTTTATAACTCCGTAAAGGACAACAACGAGCGCATGGGCCGCATTGTGCAGATGCACGCCAATGACCGCAAGGACATTGACCGGGTATACGCAGGCGACATCGCCGCCGCTGTGGGCTTGAAGAACACCACCACCGGCGACACCCTGTGCGATGAAAAGCATCCCGTCATTCTGGAGTCCATGGAGTTCCCGGATCCGGTTATCCGGGTTGCCATTGAGCCCAAGACCAAGGCCGGCCAGGAGAAGATGGGCATTGCCCTGGCGAAGCTGGCTGAGGAGGACCCCACCTTTAAGGCCTATACCGATGAGGAGACCGGCCAGACCATTATCGCGGGCATGGGCGAGCTGCATTTGGAGATCATTGTGGACCGCCTGCTGCGGGAATTCAAGGTGGAGGCCAATGTGGGCAAACCCCAGGTGGCCTACAAGGAGACCATCCGCAAGGAGAGCCAGAGCGATACCAAATATGCCCGTCAGTCCGGCGGTAAGGGCCAGTACGGCCACGTCAAAATTCGCATCGAGCCTAACCCCGGCCAAGGGTACGAGTTCGTCAACGCGGTGGTTGGCGGCGCCATTCCCAAGGAGTATATTCCCGCGGTGGACCAGGGCATTCAGGGCGCTATGCTCACCGGCGTGCTGGCTGGGTACAATGTGGTGGATGTGAAGGTCACCCTGTACGACGGTTCTTACCATGAGGTGGACTCCTCTGAAATGGCCTTTAAGATCGCTGGCTCCATGGCCTTTAAGGAGGCCATGCGCAAGGCGGATCCGGTGCTGATGGAGCCCATTATGAAGGTTACCGTCATCACCCCCGAGGAGTACATGGGCGACGTCATCGGTGATCTGAACTCCCGGCGCGGCATGATTTTGGGCATGGACGCCCTGCCCGGCGCCCAGCAGGTCAACAGCGAAGTGCCCCTGTCCGAAATGTTTGGCTACGCCACGGACATGCGCTCCAAGACCCAGGGCCGCGGCCAGTATACCATGGAACCCGCCCACTACGCGGAGGTTCCCAAGAACATTTCTGAGAAAATTATCAGCGACCGGGGCAAAAAGTCCGAGTAATTGGTAAATATCTCTTGATTTTTCACGGCTTTGCTGGTACAATGAGAGCAAGGCGAAAGGTTCGAAAATAACAATTGCGAGGAGGCAATTTCCCAATGGCAAAGGCAAAATTTGAACGCACCAAACCCCATGTCAACATTGGCACCATCGGCCACGTTGACCACGGCAAGACCACTTTGACCGCCGCCATCACCAAGGTTCTGGCGATGAAGGGCGACGCGGACTTCATGGACTATGCCAACATCGACAAGGCTCCTGAGGAGCGCGAGCGCGGCATTACCATCAACACCGCTCACGTAGAGTATCAGACGGACGAGCGTCACTATGCCCATGTGGACTGCCCCGGCCACGCCGACTATGTTAAGAACATGATCACCGGCGCTGCTCAGATGGATGGCGGCATCTTGGTGGTTTCCGCTGCGGACGGCCCCATGCCTCAGACCCGCGAGCATATCCTGCTGGCCCGTCAGGTGGGTGTGCCCAGCATCGTGGTGTTCATGAACAAGTGCGACCAGGTGGACGATGAGGAGCTGCTGGAGCTGGTTGAGATGGAAGTCCGCGAGCTCCTGAGCGAGTATGAGTTCCCCGGCGACGACACCCCCATCATCAAGGGTTCCGCCTTGCAGGCTCTGGAGTGCGCCAGCAACGATCCTTCCGATCCTGCTTACGCCCCCATCCTGGAGCTCATGAAGGCGGTTGACAGCTATATCCCCACTCCCGAGCGCAAAGCTGACCAGCCCTTCCTGATGCCTGTTGAGGACGTCTTCACCATCACTGGCCGCGGCACCGTGGCTACCGGCCGTGTGGAGCGTGGCCAGCTGAAGATGAGCGAGGAAGTGGAGATCGTTGGTCTGGCCGAGGAGACCCGCAAGACGGTCGTTACCGGCATCGAGATGTTCCGCAAGCTGCTGGATTACGCTGAGGCTGGCGACAACATCGGCGTTCTGCTCCGCGGCGTGCAGCGTACCGACATCGAGCGCGGCCAGGTGCTGGCCAAGCCCGGTTCCATTCATCCCCACACCAAGTTCAAGGGCCAGGTTTACGTGCTGACCAAGGACGAGGGCGGCCGTCATACTCCCTTCTTCAACAACTACCGTCCCCAGTTCTACTTCCGTACCACTGACGTAACCGGCGTTATCTCTCTGCCCGAGGGCACCGAGATGTGCATGCCTGGCGACAACGTCATGATGGACGTTGAGCTGATCACCCCCATCGCCATTGAGGAAGGCCTGCGCTTCGCTATCCGCGAGGGCGGCCGTACCGTTGGCTCTGGCGTGGTTACCGCTATCAATTCCTAAGATATAAAAATGGAGACCCCCAAATGGGGGTCTCTTTCTTTTTCTTAGGCTGAGAGAGGCGGTGTGACATATTAAGAGATTAAGGTTGATGTATCCAGAAGCAAGGGGAGATTATGGGTGTGTTTATTTAGCAATGCTTACAGGGTGAGATGGGCTGTGATACTGTTCTGCCCTTTCACCTGGGTGAAGCCCATGGATTCATACAGGGCAATGGCTGGGGCGTTGTCCACGTTCACGGTCAGCACCATGGCTTTGGGCCGGTTCAGCTCTATAGCTTTGGCCAGCATGGCCCTGGCATAGCCCTTCCGGCGGCAGTTCTCCTTCACGAACACGTCAAAAGGCTCATTCTCCTCATAATTGTGGGTAATGTCAATATAGCCCACAACCTGGTTGTTTTCGATGGCAAGAATGATTCGGAACCGCTCTGGGGCGGCAAGCACCTTCTCGGCTGTCCAGTACACATCGGTGGAGTGTATGGCGGCGTAGCCTGCCCGAAACTGGGGGCTATACAGCTGAATCCGGCTGTCTCTGGAAAGGTCCGGCTCTCCGGTGAGCAGCATCTTTTGCTGCTCCACATCGAAGTCCGCGCTGCTCTGCTCCAGCAGCCTCCGGAGCGGACGGTTGTTGGGGTTAAAAACGAAGTCGCACTGCCAGCCGGGATAGCGCTCCTTCAGAAAGGCCCACAGCTCCTCATAGGCCCGGGCGCTGCGGGACAGGGGCATGAGCATTTCCAGATATTGCTCCTGCTCCTCCACCAAAAGCACAAAAAGCCCTAAGAGGGCCTCTCCTTCAAAGCAGCCCAGCACCAGTTTGTTGGACTGTTTGGGGGAATCCAGCAGGCGGCTAAACAGCTCTTCATCGCTGGAATAGATTGGTGTGCAAAAATTGGAATCACTGTTGATGTTCTTGGCAAAGTCCATATATTCCGCCGTACTTGGCAATATTTTCAGCATATGATATACTCCAATCTAAAAATTTCTTTCATTATATCATGGGGTGGGCAAAATGGCAATCAAAATGATCGTGACCGGCCTGGGGTGGAGCTCAGTGGGAGGGACTTTATTGACATAGCACAGCTGCTATGCTAAAATGTTATAGTAAGGAAGGAGTGAAATGTATGGGGAAATGGAAAAAGCGGATCATAGAGGGAACTATAGTTCTCTTGGCTGTAGGGCTGTTGGGCTACCGGTTTTGGCCCCGCTCCATGGAGCGGCTGCTGCCTGCGCCTAGGGAAGAGGCCAATCAGGTTTCCTGCTATTTGGATGTGCACCAATATGAGGAGGGCCTGCCAAGTTCCCGGCGTTATGAGATGAAAACTGAGGATAGAACAGAAATTCAGGAGCTGCTAAATATTTTAGATTCCACCTCATATCAAGCCAGCTTTCGAAACCTCCTTCCCTGGGAGCGGGGCAGCCTTCACTCCGGGCGGGACTACGATGGCAGGCTGCTGAGTCTGACCGTTTCCTTTGCAGGCGATTCCCAGGCGTACAGTCACTGGCTTTTTCTGGGCAGCAACACCATGAGCGCGGATTCCCGGCAGATATACCCCGTCCACAAGGAAATATTCGGCCAGTTGGCGGATTATATCCACACCCACGGCACGATGCTCCCCCATGCGGGCAGCGCATTGGTGAAGTCCCTATCGGACGGAATCACTTGGGGCATGCAAATTTGGGCTATGTGCCCAGGCTGAGGCCGGGGGGCCATTTCGAGGAGTTTTCGTGTTCCCCCGCCCAACGGGCGGGGGAACACAGATGATTATCTCTGTGGTTGGGACACACCCGCTGGGGGGAGGGAGGTTGCGTTTTTTCTGTTTTTGTAGTATAATGATTTCATCCAATACTCCCCACCGGTCTTTTCCGGGGAAATAGGAGGCGCTATGAACGCAGAGAAACAAGATTTTTCCGTGGGCTCCGTCAGGCGGCAGATTATCGCCCAGGCTGTCCCACTGACGGTTGCGCAAGTGGTCCAGCTGCTCTACAATGTGGTGGACCGCATCTACATCGGCCACCTGGAAGGCGTGGGGGATATGGCTCTCACGGGCCTGGGGGTGACCTTCCCGGTCATTGTACTCATCGCTGCCTTCACCAACTTACTGGGCAGCGGCGGAGCGGCGCTGTTTGCCATTGCCCGAGGCCGGGGGGACGAGGAAGAGGCCCAAAGCATTTTGGGCAATGCCTTCGCCCTGCTGGCCTTGGCCTCTTTGGTCCTGTTTGCCATCTGCTATCCCTTGCGCCGCCCGATTTTGCTCCTGTTCGGGGCCAGCCAGGTCTCGGTGGAGTACGCCAGCCAGTACCTGCAAATTTACCTATTTGGCACCGCTTTTTCCATGCTGGCCACTGGCCTCAACGGCTACATCAATGCCCAGGGCTTCCCCAAAACCGGCATGCTTACCACTATTTTAGGCGCTGCGGTGAATATCATCCTGGATCCCCTTTTCATTTTCGGCTTTCAAATGGGGGTCCGGGGCGCGGCTCTGGCCACGGTGTTGAGCCAGGGGCTCTCCGCCCTGTGGGTGCTGCGCTTCTTGACAGGCAAAAAGGCCATTCTGCCCATCCGCTTGGCCAAGGTGCGCCTCAGCCTGCGAAGGACCCGGGAGATCGTCGCCATTGGCACCCCTGGCTTTGTGATGCAGGGCACCAACAGCTTGGTGCAGATTGTGTGCAACAACCAGCTGCAGGCCTTTGGAGGCGACCTGTATGTGGGCATTATGACCGTGCTCTGTTCCGTGCGGGAGGTCCTTTCTCTGCCGGTCATGGGCATCACCGATGGCGCGGGGCCGGTGCTGGGCTTTAACTATGGAGCGGGGAAAAACCAGCGGGTCAAAGAGGGCATCCGTTTTGCGGCCTCCCTGGGAACCGGCTACACTTTGCTGGCCTGGATTGTGGTGATGCTGATTCCCACCCAGCTCATGCGGGTGTTTTCCAGCGACAGTCAAATCGTCCTTTCTGGCGCGGAAATGTTGAACATCTACTTTTTCGGGTTCTTCTTTATGGCCTTCCAGTTCTCGGGGCAGACAGTGTTTCGGGCTCTGGGCCGGGTAAAGCAGGCCATCTTCTTCTCACTGTTCCGCAAGGTGATGATTGTGGTCCCCCTGACGCTGCTGCTGCCCGCGCTGGGGCTGGGCGTGCGGGGCGTGTTTCTGGCGGAGCCCATCTCCAATGCCATTGGCGGTCTGGCCTGCTTCTTGACCATGTGGCACACTATTTACCGGAAGCTGTAGAAGAGGCGCGGCGAGGTCTGGCTCAGTCCCGGGCGGCTTAAAAACGGTTGCTGCACAACTTTTTTGTTTCTCTCCTTTCAAAAAAAAGCACAAGCGGATTTACTGCCGCTTGCGCCTTTTTGCTTTTATTACGCGGTTTAGGGCTTGTTTGAAAATAGAGAAAATGCCGGATTTTTGACCAAAAGGAGGCGATTTCAAGGAGAAAACCGCAAGTCAATCTCGCGATTGACGAGGATTTTCGACGCAGAAAGCGACTGCTTATGGACACAAAGTCGGTGTTTTTGATTTTTCAAACGAGCCTTAGGTAAACAGCCCCTTCAGCCAGTTGGCGGCGGCGTCCGCGCCGAACACCGCTGCCATAATCAGCAGCAAAAACAGCACCACCGAGAGGATTTCCCCGACAATCCGCATTGGGCCGGGAGGCTCCGCCGGGCCTGGTTCCATCTCCCGTTCCACCTCCCGGCCTACCTGGGCGGAAAGGACCCGGGCTTCTTCCAGCTGGCGGTAGGGCACAAAGAGGCTCTTGTCAGTGGGCATCACTTGGCTGTCGTAAAAATAGGATGCCGGGCCGCTGGAAAAGTCCTCCATTTTGCAGGCAATTCCCTCCTGGGACAAGCGCTCCCACACCTGCTGGGCTGTGTACAGGTCCGCGCTGTGGAGCAACACCATGTCTTCCGGGTCCACGGGGCGCAGCTTGGTGTTCCGGCAGTTGGGGCACCGGGCGGCGTTGTCGCAGATGGCCCGGCACTTTGGACAGTACAGCAAAGCATCACCTCCTAAATGAGCTGATGGCCGTTGATGGTCAGCTTAAATTCCAGCTTGAGCTTCTCCGCCGCCCGGCGGCACAGAATCATCCGGTCCATAAAGATCTCGAAATATTCCATAATGGAGCCGAAAGCCGGGTCTACCTCCAGCATAAGCCAAATGGCTGTGTGGGCCGGGTCGATTTTCAAATCGGACTTAGTTACAGAGTAATTGACCCGGTCGTGGATGTCGAACTGGTGGGGATTTTTGTTCCGCACCCGGCTGCGGCGCACGTCAGACTTATCCGCTAGAATCAGCGCGGCGGATTCCGCGTTTACCGGCACGCCGGTTCCCTCGTCGTGGTTGCCAATGGCCGTGGAGACCAGGGCAATCTCTTCTGGAGGAAAGCCCATGTTGTCCAGCAGGCGGAAGGCCATCACCGCCCCGCTTTGGCTGTGGTCCACCCGGTTCACCAGGTTGCCGATGTCGTGGAGGTATCCGGCGATTTTGGTCAGCTCCACTTGCCGGGCCGGGTAGCCCAGCTCCTCTAAAATATAGCCCGCCGCCTCCGAGACCCGGCCCACATGGGCAAAGCTGTGCTCGGTGAAGCCCAGGGCGGCCATAGAGGCGTCGGCCTGGGCAATGTAAGTGCGAATGGCGGGATCGCGCTTGATTTGATCAAAGCTTATCATAGGGATTCTCCGTTTTCACGATAAAGGCTCTTGCAACTTCCTGGGCCAGATAGCTTTAGCGGACGAAATTGGTAAACTGCTTGGGCTCCTGCTCCGGCAGGCCGAACTTCTCCCGGCCCAGGGCGATGCTCTTTATCAAAAAGCTCATGTTGCGGGCCAAAGTGCGCATCATCTGCAGGCCCTCCGCGTCCTCCTGGGCTTGGCCGGGGGTCTGCCCGTGGATGCCGTTCCAGTATTGGCCGGAGGCAATGGGCATGCCGCTGATGGCGAAAAACTTGTTCAGCTCGTCATAGGTGGCGGTCAGGCCGCCCCGGCGGGCCGCCGCTACCGCCGCGCCCACCTTCATGGTTTTGTCGCAGCGGGCGCTGTAGAACAGGCGGGTTAAAAAGGCCACCAGCGTGGCGTTGGCCGAGGCATAGTACACCGGCGAACCCACCACCAGACCATCGCAGGCGGCGAACCGGGAAGCCGCTTGGTTGACTTCGTCATCAAAGACGCAGCGGCCCAGTTCTCCGCATTTCCGGCAGGCGATGCAGCCCCGAATGTCCTTGTTCCCAATGTGCAGAATCTCGGTCTCGATGCCCTCTTGGTGAAAGATTTTCTCCATCTCGTGCAGGGCGGTATAGGTGTTTCCCTGGGCGTGGGGGCTTCCGTTGATCATTAATACATTCATGCAGACTCCTCCTTGTGATGGTTTCCCTCTTATTATACCGCATGGGGAGAAAATACGCAACGGGAATTTGGGGATGTAAGAAAGAGATCGGGGAGAGGCCCAGGGGCCATTCGCCGCGCAGGGGCAAACCTGCCTTTGAAGCGGGCCACCGCCGGTGGACCCATAACCGCAAAAAAATTTATTTTCCTCTTGACTCTCCCCTTAGGTCATACCCTATACTTATGTGGAAAGGGAGGTGGATGCATGCGAACCGTCAAGGAAGTCAGCAAACTCACTGGGGTCAGCGTCCGGACCCTGCACCATTACCACGCCATCGGCCTGCTTCTGCCCAGCCAGGTCACCCCCGCCGGGTACCGGCTCTACGATGAACAGGCCCTGGCGCGGCTGCAAATGATTTTGCTCTTCCGGGAGCTGGAATTCCCCTTGGCCCAGATCCAGGAGATTCTGGACGCTCCTGGTTTTGACCGGCCCCAGGCCCTGCGGGAGCAGATCAAGCTGCTGGAGCTGCGCCGGGAACGGTTGGGCAGGCTCATCCGCTTGGCCCAAGAAACATTAGACAAAGGAGAGAACCACATGGATTTTACCGCGTTTGATGCCAAAGAATTGGAGGCCTACGCCAAAGAGGCCAAAGAACGCTGGGGCGGCACTCCGGCCTATCAGGAGTTTCAGGAGCGGGCCAAGGGGAAGCCGGACTTTGCCCAGGCCAGCCGCTTAATGGACTGCTTCGCCCAGCTGGGCCGGGTCAAGGACCAGGACCCGGCCTCGCCAGAGGTCCAAAAGCTGGTGGAGGCGCTGCGGCAGACCATCAGCGAAAACTTTTACACCTGCACCCCGGAGATTTTACGGGGATTGGGGGAGATGTACGCTGCAGACCCCCGTTTTCGGGAGAACATCGACCGGGCGGGTGGGCCGGGCGCCGCTGAATTTGCCAGCCGCGCCATAGCGGCCTTCCAATAAGAAAAAACCGGCCCCAGGGCGCTTGCCTTGAGGCCGGTCTTTTCTTTATCGAAAGGCGGCGTCTTGGGCCGCGAAATAGTCCTCCCGCAGGATGGAGTAGCACACATCGTCGCAGATTTCCCCATCGAAACGCCGCAGGGCCCAGGGCACCGTGCCTTCCAGCCGGAAGCCGCATTTTTCGATGACCCGCTGGGAGCGGGTGTTGCCGGCAAAGTGGCTGACCGCGACCACGTCCACCTTGCGCCGCTCAAAGGCGTTGGCTACCATGGCCCTCAGGGCCTCGGTCATGTAGCCCCGGCCCCAGCAGTCCTGGCGGAGCTCATAGCCCAGAGACAGGCTGTTCACATGAAAGCGCCGCAGGTCGTTTTGGTACTTAATGCGGCCCACCACTTGACCGCCCTCCTTCAAGAGGATGGCATAGCACATCTCGTTGCGGCGGTCCCGGCGGAACATGGAGGCGGCCTCTTCCAGGTCCCGTGCCGCCCGGCAGCCAGCCGGAGTCATTACCTCCGGGTTGGACACCACCGCCAGGTAGGCCTCAAAATCCCCCCGCTTCCAGTGGCGCAGCAGCAGGCGCTCCGTCTCTATGCCGCCCTGGAGCCTATGTAACAGATTCATCGTATCCCTTTATCCACCTAAATTTTACGCGCTTCGGATTCTTTCCACTTGAAGTAGGAGTAAAACTGGCAGCGGATCATGCCGTTGTACAGCTTCCGGCGCTTGTCCGCCTTGCGGCCGAAGAGGGACTCAAAGTCCTCCTCCGGGGTAATGACCCCATAGCTCCAGCCCCGTTTTGGTGAAAAGACCCGCCCCATTTCCCGGTACAGGGCCCGGGCGGCTTCCTGGTCTAAAATGCGCTGGCCATAGGGCGGGTTGCATACCACGCAGCCAAAAGGGCTTTCCTCGCGGAAGTCCCGAATGTCCCGGACCGAGGCCCGCAGAACCCCATGGACTCCCGCCCGGCGGGCGTTTTCCAGGGTCAGCTCCACCGCCGCCGGGTCGAGGTCATAGCCCGTGCCGGTAAAGCCGCCCTCCCGGCGTTCCAGGTCCCGGGCGCGCTCCCGCTCTTGCCGCCAAACCGCCGGATCTCCCTGGGACCAGTCCTCTGCTGTGAAAGACCGGCCTAAGCCTGGGGCAATGTTCATGGCCAGCATGGCCCCTTCAATCAAAAGGGTGCCGGAACCGCAGAAGGGGTCGTAGAGGGTTCCGTCCGGGCGCAGGCGCATCAGCTTCACCAAAGCCGCCGCCAGAGTCTCCTTAAGAGGCGCGGCGTTGGAGGCGGGCCGGTAGCCCCGCTTGTGCAGGCCGGCTCCGCAGGCATCCATGGTCAAACTGACCCGGTCCTTTAAAATGCGGAAGCGGATCCGGTGCTGAGGCCCGTCCTCCGGGAACCAGCTCAACCGGTAGCGGCTTTTCAAGCGCTCCACCACTGCTTTTTTCACAATGGCCTGGCAGTCGGGCACGCTGTGCAGGGCGCTGCTCAAGCTGCTGCCCGCCACGGGGAAAGCGTCCTGTTTTCCCAGGAAATCCTCCCAGGGCAGGGCCTTCACCCCTTGAAAGAGCTCCTCAAAGCTTCGGGCCGGGAACTCTCCCAGGAAAATGCCCGCCCGTTCCGCGTACCGGCTGTTTAGGCAGGCCCGGGCCAAAATCTCCCAGCCCCCCGCAAACCGCACCCGGCCGTTTTCCGCCCGTACATCCTCACAGCCCAAGTCCCGCAGTTCTTCGCTTAAAAGGCCCTCCACGCCCAGCAGGCAGGTGGCGCAAAAGGCCGTCTTCTCCGAAGAACTCATTTCTCTTCGGGCACCAGCAGGCCATAGTCACCGTTTTTGCGGCGGTACACCACGTTAATTTCCCCGCTCTCATCGTCCCGGAACAGGAAGAACTCATGGTCCAGCATATTCATCTGCATAATGGCCTCTTCGGGAGACATGACCTTTACAGCGAAGCGCTTGGTGCGGGCCACTTGCAGCTCCTCCTCAGGCTCGTCGTAGTACGCGTCGGCAAATTCCAGGCCCGGATCCACTTTTTTGGCCTTTTCCAGCCGGGTTTTGTTCCGGCGGATCTGCCGGCCCAGGGCGGAGATCACATGGTCCAGCGCCTCGTTCATGTCCAAGGCGGTTTCCTCCGCGCGGCAGATCATGCCCCGCTGGCGGATGGTTATTTCCACGGTCTGGCGGTTGCGCTCTACCGTAACTGTCACCACTGCCTCCGCGTCATCGTCAAAAATCCGGTCGAACTTCGCCAGCTTTCTCTCAGCCAGCTCTTTAAAATTGTTGCGAAGGTTCACCTTTCTGCCAATGATGGTAATTTTCATAGCTCTTTCCTCCTTCTAAACGGCTTTCCGCCCCGCCCGCCCCTTGCCAGGGCCCGGCGGCGGAGCATCTTTTCTGTCTGGCTCTAGTATAGCACAATCTACAAAAGAATGCAATAGCCTTTGAAAAAACTATTCATAAAACGCAAGGTTTTCCCGTGTCCTCCAAGGGTGGCGCAGCCGTGGGAGAGAGGCGGCCCTTAAAGCTCCACCGACTGGTGGCGGGTGACATGGCAGCCCACATTGACCGCCACAGGCAGGCCCGCAATGTGGGTGGGGTAGGCCTCGATGTTCACCGCCAGGGCCGTTAAGACCCCGCCAAAGCCCTGGGGCCCCACGCCGGTCTCGTTGACCGCCTGGAGCATCCGGGCCTCCAAGTCCTGGTAGAAGGGGTCCGGGTTCCGCTGGCCCACGTCCCGGCACAGAGCGGTTTTGGCCAGCTGGGCGCACAGTTCAAAGTCGCCGCCAATGCCCACCCCCAGCACCACCGGCGGGCAGGGATTGCCCCCGGCCTCTTGGACGGTCTGGGCCACAAAGGCAATGATTTCTTCCTCCGAAGCAGCGGGGGTAAACATGCGCAGCCGGCTCATGTTCTCGCTGCCAAAGCCCTTGGGGGCCACGGTGAGCTTCAGCCTGTCCCCTGGGACCAGCCGGGTGTGGAGGATGGCCGGGGTGTTGTCCCCGGTGTTGGTCCGGCGCAGGGGGTCGGCTACCACAGAGCAGCGCAGCAGGCCCTCCACATAGCCCTGGCGGACCCCGGCGTTTACCGCCTCTTCAAAATTCCCGTTGATGTGCACCTCCTGGCCCACCTGGGCGAACACCACGGCCATGCCCGTATCCTGGCAGATGGGCACGGCCATACTCCGGGCTGCGTCCAGATTCCGGGCCAGGTCCTCCATAACGGGCCGGCCGGTGGGGCTGGTTTCCCGCTGGGCCCCGGCCCGAATCAATGCTTCCAGGCTGGCCGGAAGCTCCTGGTTGGCCTCCACGCACAGCCGGGCCACTGCCAGCGTAATCGCACTGGCGCTGATTTCTCGCATAAAAATTGCCCTCCTTAGCAAAAAAGGGCCCCCGCGGGGGCCCCTGGTCTTTGATATTTAGAATGGCGTGGGACCGCGTACGGTACAGGGAGAAAGCAAGCCGCGCCACCCCAAACCGCCGCCGCGCGTCTCCATGCGGGGGACAGCGGGAAAGGGGCGAAGCCCACTCCGCCCCAGGCGCCGCTTTCGCCAGATGGTCTGGCAGGCCCCTTTTCTATGGCCGCTTACTGCTTCTGGCCCCGGCGGGAGTAGCCCCGGCGGGACTCGTTGCCGCGCTTTAGGTCGGACATCTTTTCGTCGCTGGTCTGCTTAAAGCGGGAGATCATGTCCTCCAGGCTTCCGCTGTCGTTGCGGCGGCCCTGCCACTCAAAGTCCCCAGGACGGCCCGGCCCTGGCTGGGGCTCCGGCCGGGGAGCCCGAGGGGGACGGGGCCCCGGTTTGCGGCCTCCCGGACCTGGGCGGCGGGGCTTGTGCTGCTGTTCCTCGGGGGGGAGGGCTTTCTTCATAGAAAGACTGATCTTCCCCTCTTCGCTGATGTTGAGCACCTTCACCTTCACGGTCTGCCCCTCTGAGACAAAATCCCGTATTTCGTTGACAAAGGTGGGCGCAATCTCCGAGATGTGCACCATCCCGGTCTGGCCCTCCTCAAAGCTGACGAACGCGCCGAATTTGGTAATGCCGGTCACCTTGCCCTCATAGATCTCTCCAACCTCAAGCCGCATGATTAAGCGCTATCCTCCTCAGATTTCTCTTCTAGTCCTGCCTATTCCCCGCCGCCCACATCAACGTACACCCGCTCGTTGGGCCGGGCGTAGCCCAGGGACCGGGCCCGCCGCTCGGCATACTCCCGCACGCCTTCGTCGTTGTCCAAAGAGGCCTGCAAGTCTTCGTTTTTGGCGGTCTGTTCTTCCAGCTGAGCCTGCAGCTGGGCCAGTTCTTCCTGTTTTCCGGCAATCTGGATCTGCCGCTCGATCAAAGACACCAGCACCACCGCCGCCAGGCAGAACACCGCCGCCTTTAAGAGGACGCTGCCTTTTGTTTTTGGCCGTTTGGCTTTCTGCATAGCGCCCTCCCCCTTTCCGGTGGTTTTGATGTGCTGTTCCCATTATATCTTAGTTTACGTAAGATTTTCAAGTGGTTTTTTGGGTTTTTTCCGTTTCCGCCCGGTTTTTTTTCGTTTGGCGGGTTTTCGCGGCTGTTTGGGAAAGGATTTTGCCCATTTTCCCCTTAAAAAGCTCCAGGGCCGTCCCAGGGCCCGCCGGAGCCTTCCCGCCGCCCGCCGGAGCAGCCGGGCGGTTCCCTCTATCAAAGGGTCCAGAGCGGCTACGGCCCCCCACGCCCCCAGCAGCTGCAGCGCGGCCTGAAACAGCCTCAGCCGCCCCTGGTCCAGAACCAAAGCGCAGAGGAAGGCGGTCAATCCGCAGGTCAGGCAGAAGGCCAGATCCAGCAGGGCAGTGGCCAGCCGGCCCAGGCCCAGCATAACCCGCAGCAGCTTGCAGGCGAGGAACAACAGGCCCAGTAGCGCCCCGCTGAACAGGCACAGGCTGGCCTGCGGCCAACTTCCCCCAGTCATTTGAACAGCCGCCCGAAAAAGGACAGCGCCGGGGCGCTCTCCGTGTAAGAGACCGCCCCCACTTTGCCCCGCACCAGCATGTCGCCGGTGTCGGCGCTGAGATTTTCGATGTGCAGGGCCTCTCCTTTTATGTTCAGCTGCCCCAGGTCCGTCTGGGCGGTAATCAGCTCGTCGCTGAAAAAGTCCACCCGCTTGACGCCTGTGGCAGTCAGCAGCTCCCGGTTGTCAATGTGGATGCTGTGTCGTTTCACGGCCTGTTCCGCCATGGGCTCATCCCCTTCCATTGGGGAATGTATATGCGCGAAACGCCTGGGCTATGCCTCTCAGTCCTCCAAAACCCGGTACAGGTCCCCGGCCTCTTCCTTTTTGGCGTATTCCGCCACCGAGACCACCTGGGCCCGGAGCACCCGCTCACCCAGGTGGAGCTCCAGCACATCGCCCACCTTTACGCCGTAGGAGGCCCGGGCCGGGTTGCCGTTGACCAACACCCGCCCCGCGTCGCAGGCCTCGTTGGCCACAGTGCGGCGCTTAATCAGGCGGGAGATTTTTAAATATTTGTCCAGCCGCAATGGTTTCACCTCGTTTCCAAACGCAGAATAAGCGGGACGGTTTTCTTTGAATAGCAGCCTTTACCAAGGCTTTTCCCGCGGGATAATAGCAAAAAGCGGGCCGGGTCACCGGTCCGCTCGAGAGCCGACTGTCTTTATTTCTTACCGTTTACCGCATCCTTCAAACCCTGGCCAGCCTTGAAAGCCGGGGCCTTGGAGGCCGCGATCTCCATGCTCTCGCCAGTGCGGGGATCCCGGCCAAAGCGGGCGGCGCGCTCCCGCACCTCAAAGGTGCCAAAGCCTACCAGCTGGACCTTGTCCCCCTGGATCATGGCGTCGGTAATGGTGTCGGTCACCGCTTTCACCGCCGCCTCCGCGTCCTTTTTGGTAAGGCCGGTCTTCTCGGCGACCTCGGCGATCAGTTCGGATTTGTTCATGAATATAGTACCTCCCTCATTTTGCCTGCGGCCCGGTTTCCCGCCCGCAAACCGTCGGTTCGTTTCATAACAGTAGCAATCATATCACATCCAACCCCGTTTTTCAAGGGTTTTCGCAATTTTTTGTCCCTTTGGCAGCATCAACAGATCTTTCTTCTCCAGCGCCCGAAAAGCCAGCAGCCCCACCCCATAAACCGCCGCGCCGCCGCACACCGCCGCGCCCGCGGCCAGCCATCCGGGGGCGCCCAAGGCAGCCAGCCCCCGGTGGAGCGTCCAGGCGCCTGCCCCGCAAAGGGCTGCGCAGCCCAGGGGCTTGTAAAAGAGCCTCCCGGCGCGCAGCCGCACCCCGGTGGTCCGGCCCAGGCACCAAAGCTGAGAGACCACCAGGAAGAGATAGCACAGCAGCGTGCCGGCGCCCGCCCCCTGGATGTTCACCTCCGGTATGCCGCAGAGGAACCAATTTACGCCGATTTTGATGGCCATGGCCGCGGCCAGCAGCTTCACGGGCAGGTCCGCCCGGCCCACCGCCTGCAGCATGCTGGCAACCGGAGTGCTCAGCGCCGCCAGCAGAGAGGCGGGACCCAGGGTCAGCAGCGCCCCCGCCACAATGGGAGTGGCTCCGCCCGCGCCGTAAAGCAGCTCCGCAATGGGCCCCGCCAGCGCCGTAAGCCCCAGCCCCGCCGGAAAGCACACCAGGGCCGTAATGCCCAGCACCGAGCCCATGCGCTCCTTGAGCTGGGGCCGGTCCCCCCGGGCCCAGGCCTCGGTTACCGCCGGGAGGGCGCTCATACCGATGGCCTGGGTCAGGGCGGGCACCAGCAGGTACAGGGTCATGGCCAGGGTGTAGCATCCATATAAAAAGGTGGGCACTGACTCGGGGTTGTGCAGGTAGACCTCTGGAATCATGCCCGGATACGCTCCCAGCAGCCGCTCCGGGGCAGCGGTCATGCTGTCGCCCAAGCGCCTTTGGAGGAAGGTGGCGTCGATGAGCCCAGCCGCGTTCATGGCCACCGAGCCCGCCGCCACGGGCCCGGCAATTTTCAACAGGCTTTTGAGGATTTCCCCCCATTTCCGGGCGGGCGGGGCCTGCCTGCGGACCCGCAGGCCCACGCCGTCCCCCTTCAGCCTCCAGCGCAGGCTCAGGAACAGGGCCGCCCCGCAGGACCCCGCCGTTACCCCCAGCACCGCCCCCGCCGCCGCAAAGGCCATAATGAGAAACTCCGCCCGGTCCGCCCCGCCGGCCTGGATGCCGAACACCGTGCCGGCCCCGGCGTACTCCACCCGGCCCCAGCGCACCGCCGAAGCGGCCAGAGTCAGCCCCAAAACCAGCTTGATCACCGCCTCTACCACCTCGGAGGCGGCGGTGGGGCCCATGTTCCGCAGGCCCTCGTAATAGCCCCGGTACACGGCCCCCCAGCAGGCAAACAGAATGGCGGGGGTCAGGGCCAGCATAGGCAGAATGGCGTCGGCGCTGCCCACCACGCTCCGGCAGTAGAGCGGGGCGAAGGCCGTAAGCAGCACAGCCCCCGCCGCTCCAAAGGCCAAAAACACCGGCCCCGCCACGGACTTCACCGCCCGCACGTCGTTCCAGCGCCCCAGGGAGGCGTTTTCGCTGACCAGCCGGGACACCGCCACGGGAAAGCCCGCTGTGGCCAGGCTGAAAATGGGCCCATAGAAATTATAGGCCACATTAAAGAGCCCCATACCGTATTCGCCGATGAAATGCTGCAAAGGAATTTTGAACAGCGCGCCAATCACTTTGACCACAGCCATGCCGGCGGTCAAGATCACCGCGCCGTAAAGAAAGCTCTGTTTTTTCTGGTTCAACCAATCATCTCCTATATATTTGCAAAAACTGTGGCGGATTTTGGGAGCTCGGTTTGGGGCTGGCCCCCGCGGCATTGCCAGCGGGGGCTCCCCGCTGTTATAGATATATATTCATGGGAGAAGTGGCAATTGCTTTTTCTTTCGAAATGCTGTATAATTCATTCTGTTAGAGCAATTACGCGCAGTTGGCACTGCGGAAAGGATTGATCATATGGACGCGGAAAAAATCCAAGCCCTCCGGCGGATGGCGGCAAACATTCGCTTGGGCGTTCTCGAGGGCGTGTACAACGCCAAGTCCGGCCACCCGGGAGGCTCCCTCTCCTCAGCGGATCTCTTCGCCTATCTTTACTTTCACGAGCTGCATGTGGACCCCCAAAACCCCAAATGCCCCAGCCGGGACCGGTTCGTGCTCTCTAAGGGCCACTGCGCCCCGGGCCTTTACGCCGCCCTGGCCCACAAGGGCTATTTCTCTCCCGACGAGCTGAAAAAGCTGCGGCACATTGGGGCCATGCTCCAAGGCCATCCGGACATGAAGGGCACTCCCGGCGTGGATATGAGCACCGGCTCCCTGGGGCAGGGCATTTCCGCCGCTGTGGGCATGGCCCTTGCTGGAAAAATGGACGGTCAAGACTATCGGGTCTACTGCCTGTTGGGCGATGGAGAGATTCAAGAGGGCCAGGTATGGGAGGCCTGCATGTTTGCCGCCCACCGGAACCTGGACAACCTCTGCCTGGTTTTGGACTACAACGGCCTGCAAATCGACGGAGACGTGGCCCAGGTTGCGGGCATTGAGCCCTTGGGCGGCAAGTTCCAGTCCTTTGGCTTTGAGGTAGCTCAAGCGGACGGCCACGACTTTGAGAGCCTGGAGCAGGCCTTTGCCGCCGCCCAGAGCTGCAAGGGGAAGCCCTTTGCCATCATCGCCAAAACCGTAAAGGGCAAGGGCGTCAGCTTTATGGAGAACCAGGCGGGCTGGCACGGCAAAGCCCCCAACGAGGAACAGTACCACAAGGCCATGGACGAGCTGAACGCCGCCCTGGCCCAGCTGGCCTAAGGGGAGGACCGGATGAAACTGCGGTGCATTAACATCGTCTCGCAAACGCCGGAAGATTTGATAAAATTTTACGAAAAAGTTTTCGATGCTTCCGCCAACCAGCTGGTTCCTGGCCGGTGGGAGCTGCCCGCGGGCGGGGTTACGCTGGTGTTTACCCCCACCTGCGAAAAGGTGACGGTTCCCACGGACAGCTGCGGTTTAGAGTTTGAGGTGGAGGATGTGGACCGGGAATATGCCCGGCTGCAAGCGGCGGGGGTTCCGGTAGGCGAGCCGCCGGTCACTTACCCCTGGCAGTGGCGCGCCTTTGGCGTAAAAGACCGCGAGGGGAACAATCTGGACTTCGTACAGTTTGCCGGCTAGCGGGGAGCCCCGCTGGCAATATCGCGGGGTCCGGCAAAGCTTCGCCTTACCAAGGTGGTAGGAGTTGGCACGGATAACGCGTAGGTAAGAGACTGCCGGATGGCTGGTCAAACCGGCGGGGGAGGGGCCAGCCGCAAACCGAGCTCCCAGCCGCCTCCTCCCACCCCCGTTAAACGTGCAAAAGTTTTGGAAGGTTCTTAGGAAACTTTTTCCAAAAAGTTTCCTAAGCGGGGAGCCCCCGCTGGCGATGCCGCGGGGTGCGGCAAAGCTTCGCCTCACCAAGGTGGTAGGAGTTGGCACGGATAACGCGTAGGTAAGAGACTGCCGGATGG
>CAJUNS010000003.1 GCA_910587995.1 uncultured Oscillospiraceae bacterium
TTTTTCAAACCCTGACGTTTCCGCAGTTAGAGAGTCTGTTTGACAAACCGCCCATATTAGATGATTATAAAATCTTCCGTAGCTTTTTCCGCAGATGGTCTAGCCTTGCATAGATAGCCCCTGTTGTCAATCCTACAAGCGGGGAAATCTCCTTTGTGGAATAGCCCTGCATTTTTAGCAGGATAATTTGCAGGGTACGCCTGTCCACCGTAAGCAATGCCCGATACAAGGTTTCGTTCTCAATCTCGTTCGTCCCTTTGGGCGTGTTTCTTCCCTTGGCGGCAAAACTATTCCGACGGTGGTACTGGATGCTGGCGGCAGGGGCAGGAACCTCCCTGATCATCGAAGTGGCCCAGTACATCCTTGGCCGTGGACAAGCCGATGTGGACGATCTCATTTGCAATACCCTGGGGGCTATGTTGGGGTACTGCCTGTGTATGCTGTTCATCAGTCTGGTGGGCAAACGATGGAAAACCGCTGGGGCCTATGCCTTGCTTCCAGTCTTGTCCATTGTGGCCCTGGCGAGTGTATTCTTTACCTATTATCTCCAGCCCTATGGCAATCTGGAAGACGCCCCCATCTATGCCGCTGACACCAAAGGTGTAGAATGGGTACTGGAATGTGCGTTGTCCGATGAACTGGGGCCGTCCGGGGTATATTGGACGGAACCCTTTACCACGGAGAGCTGTGATGCTTTTGCCATAGATTTCCTTGGGCGGCAGGGCGCAGAAATCAATTTCGGCAGCCCTGATGTAAATTACTATGACAACAGCACCTTCTACTCTGACCACCGCACATATAGCTTAATCGTTAATCACAATGACCGCTCCTATGAGTACACAGATTTTCGGGTGGACAGCGATTTGCGTTACAGTGACAAGGGTGGAACAATTACGGAAGATGAGCTGCGTACTACCTTGGAAATGCTGGGTATTGATGTGCCTGACGCAGCCCAATTTGTTACTGTGGACGAAGAAAGGGGCGAGTATGCGTTCCAGGCGGAGTGCGTGGTGGAAGACGGTGTGCTGACCGCCGGTGAGTTAACTTGCCACATTGCGGAGGGCGGCATCCTCTATGAGGTTGACAATTCGCTCTCTGTCAGCACCCTTCACGGAGATGCCACTGTGATTTCTTCCCAAGAGGCATATAACCGTCTCTGTGCAGGTCGGTTCTCCTGGCAGGACGTACCTATGTTCAATTACCTGAAGCCTAATCAGGTGCGGGTCACCGCCTGTGTTCTGGAATACATGGTCGACAGTAAAGGGTTCCGTCAGCCGGTCTATGTCTTCACCCTTTCGGATGACCGAGATGCGGAGCTTCGCGGCGGCAACGGGTGGACTACCTTTGTTCCTGCACTGTCCGGGTCATAAGTAAATCAATGATTGAAAATATGTCGCCCGCAAGAGGGTATTGTTAAGAAGACAGCCCGTCTGACTCCCTGTTAGGAATCAGACGGGCTTTCGTATGCACCCCGAAACCGTCAGCCAACAGTGATAAGTGAATTTAGTTCCTTATCACTATAAAGGCGAGAGCTAGGTGGATTACTTATTTATAATATTGGCAATATTGGCATTTTTAGAGTTAGAAGGCAGGAGCTACGCTTAAAAACGCAAATGGGGTTTCTTTTGGCAAAACAATTGACATTCTGGAAGCAATGTGGTAAGCTCAACTTATATGATATATTAAAATAAATTTGGAGGTGGAAACAACATGGCAGGAACATTCGCGGTATTGGGGGATACGCACTTTGTGCACGAAGGCGCTCACTTTAACGCTTTAAAGCTCGGCTGGCCCGGCGGCGTGACTTCTGCGGGCACTCCCACAATCACGCGGCCTCCATACACCGGTTTGGCGGCCATGAGACAGCCCAGCTGATGAGCACGCCCCTCGGCTATCCCGACGCGCCTCCCGTTCCCCTTTCCGATGTGCGGCCCATTCTGCCGGATGCCGGGACGTTCCGCTACGGCTGGGGATTTTTGGAGGATACCATGCCGGGCTGGTGGTTGGTAACCGTGGAAGAGGACGGGCTGACCGCCTGCTGGTACGCGCTTGGGCGAGGTTGGGCGGGCGTTGTTTCCATCCCCAAGAGCGGTCCGGCGGAGTTCCTCCAGGTCCCTCCCTGCAAAAGCACCTGTGGCGCCCTTCCCGACATGGCGGCGGTTGTACGCGCGCGGATCCGATTGGCGGGAAGCGGAGCCCACGGGGCGGCTCTTGGCCAAGTGCTTTTCAATGGCCAGCCTCTTCAAACAGGCAAGCCGCTGGTGTATTTTGACAGCAGGCAGTTTATTGATATACCAAAAGAGCTTTTTCCCTGCATTGAGACCCAGAACGAGCTGACGTTGAGCTTCAGAACGCCGGCGAATCCGTAGGGGCGGCTGTCATCGAGCTGCTGCTTGACAATGGGCGGATTGTTCGAAGCGGGGTTTCCCCGTTTTACACCACGAATGCCGCCTACGCGGAAAGGCTCCCCCATGCATTTGCGCTCCGCGGTGTTGGAAAAGCCGTGATACCAATTTCCTTTCAACTGGATGCCGGTCAGGCTGAAGCGTTTTCCCTGTAAATAAAAGACTGCACATCCCCTGCCGCAGCCGCGCATGCTTTGCGGGCGGAGGATGTGCAGTTTTTCTTTTTAGAGCGCTAGAAACCGGCGCTCTTTTCTGGCTTCTGGTTCGCGGCCGCTGAGAGATCCAGAACGGAGCTTCGTTCAACAATCTCCACGTCAAATGTGTATTTGTCTTCACAGGGAACCCCACGGCGCAGCTGCTCAATGATTTCAACCGCTTTCTCTCCAATGGCGCGAAAATTCTGCTTGACCGACGTGATGGGAACCGGCATCAGCTGGCAGATGCTGCGATTATCCACCCCGATGATGGAAAGGGTTTGGGGAATGGGGATATTCAGCGCCAGCGCCTCGCGCTCGATATGCGTGGCACAGGTATCGTTAATGCAGACAATGGCGGTGGGCGGTTCGGGGAGAGCCATCAACCGCTGCAGCGCCTGGCGGGTGGAATTCTCCTCCACAGCTTCCCCGCCAGACGGGGCCGGGGCCAGGATTTCCACAAACAATTCCTCCTGGGGGATCAGCTGGTGCTCAATCAGCGCCTGGATGTACCCTTTAAACCGCTCTCCCTCCGTCCATTTTTCCTTGATGGAGGTTCCGCAGAAGGCAATGCGCCTGTGTCCTTTGGAGATGGCATAGTTGGTTACCTGGCGCATGGCTTTTTGGTTGTCGGCGGAAACGCAGGGCGCGTGAATACCCACTTTAGGAAAGTCCAAAAATACCAGGGGCTTGTGCTGAATTTGAATCTTGGAAAAAACGTCGAGGTTTTCATACATGCCGGTAGGCCACACAACGAATCCCTGCACGTCTATCTTGAGCAGGTCCTCAATGATTTTTCTTTCCTGGGCTTTGCTGTGGGTCGAGTTAAAAAGGGAGATGGTGTGGTTGTACAACAAGGCGTTGCTTTGGGCGCCATCGCAGATTTCCAAGCTTACATCCATATCAAAAGGAAGAATGATGGCAATGGAAGAGTTGGCGCTTTGGTTTTCCCGGTACTGCTGCGGAGGATTCACAATGGAGCCTCTTTTGCGGATGCGGTGAATGTAGCCGTCTGTTTCCAAGTCCTTCACCGCCCGGGTAGCCGTAATCCGGCTGACGGAGTAGGCCTCTGATATTTCGAGCTCTGTGGGAATCCGCTCTCCCGGCGGGTATTGGCCGGAGAGAATTTGACTTTTAATTTCATTATAAATTTTTTGGTAAAGCGGGATTTTCGCGTTGGTTGACATAAGCTTTCCCCTTGATGGATGTTGTTTCTGCCTGCAATTATAATACAAAAAAAGGAAGATGTCAAAGGAAAGCGCCAAATTCTTGGAGGCATACTCAAAAACAATGCCTGTTTTTTAAATTTTTTTCAAGAAAATGGTTGACTTTTGTAAAAGAAGGTGGTATAGTAAGCGCATAATATGATATATCAAATATAGCTAGTTCAAAGCACACTGCCGCTTCCCTTTCCCCCGTCACAGCCGGTTTCTCTGGCGGAAGGCAAAGAAAAAATCCCTCAATATGGAGACTGACTCCATATTGAGGGGGCAAAACAGAATGCGCGGCCCAATACAATATAACAAATAGGAGGCAACCCATGAAAAAGCTGCAAAACCCCATTGCAAAACAAATTATGAGAAACTGGCAGATGTATCTGCTTGTTCTCCCGGCGCTGGTTTTCGTGTTTGTGTTCAGCTACGGCCCCATGTATGGCGTTCAGATTGCCTTCAAAAATTTCACGGTGGGAAAAGGCATCTGGGGCAGCGCCTGGGTGGGCTTTTCGCACTTCGCCCGCTTTTCAAGTCTCCCTATTTCAGCCAGCTGATTGTCAATACTCTCCGCATCAGCCTGTATGACCTTTTGCTGGGCTTCCCCCCTTCCCATTGTTCTGACCCTGTGCTTAAACGAGATGCGCAATGGGCCTTTCAAAAAAGCCTTTCAGACAATCACCTATGCCCCTCATTTCATTTCCGCCGTGGTGCTCTGCGGAATGGTAACCATTTTTTTAAATCCTTCCACCGGTATCATCAACCGGATTATAGCAATGCTGGGAGGAGAGCCGGTGGCTTTTTTAAGCAAAGCCGAGTATTTCCCCATGATATACACTTTAATGAATGTATGGCAAAATATGGGCTGGGGCAGCATTGTCTATTTGGCGGCGCTGTCTGGCGTGGACCAGCAGCTGTATGAATCGGCCATGGTAGACGGAGCGGGAAAGTGGAAAAGAATTTGGTATATTGATATTCCGCATATTTTGCCCACGGTCACCATTCTGCTGATTTTGAACAGCGGAAACATTCTAACCGTTGGTTTTGAAAAGGTTTTCCTTCTGCAAAATCCCTTGAACGCGGACGCTTCGGAAGTGATTTCCACCTATGTGTACAAAGCTGGACTGATCAACACACAATACAGCTTTTCCACGGCGGTGGGGCTTTTCAACGCGGTGGTCAATTTGGTTCTGCTGGTGCTGGTAAACACCTTTTCCCGCAAGTTCAGTGAAAATTCTTTGTGGTAAGGAGGAAAAGCATGAATACGATTCGAAGCCGTGGGGATATCATTTTTAATGTTGTAATGCGGTGTATGATTCAGCGGCGGCACCTACCCGGAGGTATTCTTCGGCGCTTACATCACCAATGACGAAGAGGTGAAATACGGCGTGGACGAAGGCCTGCTGATTCCCCTGGACGGTTTGATTGAACAGTATGCCCCAAACATCCAGAAAATGTTTGAGGAGCGTCCGGATATCAAAAAGTCCATTACAGCCACCGATGGCCACATCTACTGCCTGCCTAATGTATCCGCGCCTATTACGTATGTTACCTCGTTTTGGTACAACGGCGATTGGCTGAAGAACATGAACATTACAGAAGAGCAACTTCCAGACACCCTGGACGGTTATTACAAGCTTATGAAGCGCTTTCAGACAGAGGATCCCAATGGCAACGGCATTGCGGACGAACAGCCCATGCGCTTTGCCTCCACCGGCGAAGCGGCAGACGTCAACGTTTACATTCTGCCTGCCTTCGGCATCGCGAACGCCCGGTTTTATGCGGAAGATGGTGAAATCAAGTTCGGCATGCTGCACCCAAACTGGGTGGAATTTGTAAAGTACGTCAACAAGCTGTATGATGAAAAAAAATCGACAACGACTGGTATACCATGGAGGCCTCCGCCCGGGTGGCCAAGGGCAATTCCAACCTAATCGGCATTGCCAACACTTCCCTGCCCCAGGCCATTTGGGACGTTAACGACCCGGAAATTGCCAAAACATATCTTTTGGCCCCTCCCCTGCGCAGCGAGTATACCAACAACGAGCCCTGGGTGCGGGAAGCCGCCACAGGCATTCGCAAAGGCGCTTTCTCCATTACCAACAAATGCAAAAACCCAGAGGCCATGATCCGCTATGCGGACTACCTCTACTCGGAAGAGGGCTCCTTGTTTATCCACTATGGGAAAGAGGGCGGCCTGTGGGAGTATACCCCGGAAAAGCTCATGCGGTATATTATGCCCGAGGACGGCAGAACCGTGGAGGAATACCGCAGCGGCGTGGTTACGCCAGACAGCGGCACCTGGGTCCCCAAGTGGGTCCGCCCGGAAACCGAGGGGAACTGGGATGACGCCTTCCAGCAGTACAGAGTGCGTGTGCTGGATGAAAAGCTGATCCCCTACATCCGCCAGGGACTGCCGCAAATGTACTTTACCAGCGAGGAGCAGGCCCAGGCCGACATGCTGCTGCTGGACATTCAAAAGTACTGCGATGAGATGGAAGCCAAATTCTTTGTGGGCGATTCTGACATAGAGAAAGACTACGCCAAATTTACCCAGGAGCTGAAAGCCTTGGGCATCGACGAGATGCTGGCGCTGTATCAAACCGCCTACCAGCGGTGGCTGGACGCATAAGCGCCGCCGGGCCGGATTAAGGCCATAAGAATTACGGAAAACACACAAGGGGCGGGAATGTTTCTCGCCCCTCCTGTCTTAAACTAAGGGAAAAAGAGAGGAATTAAACATGAATATACCGTATGCGGATTACGTGAACCCATACATCGGAACCATATCCCATTTGCTGAAGTCCACCCGGCCAGAAGCGTTTTTGCCCCACTGCTACCCAAAAAGCGCCCCTGTTTTTAACAGCAACACAGACTTTTTCTGCAACGAGATTCTTCGGGGCTTTCCCCTGGGTCTGACGCAGTTCTTGCCCGGACGCCTGGGCGGGGAGTTTCATCAAACGGTAGATCATTCCCGCGTAAGCGCGCACCCTTATGGGTACTCCATGGAATTGGAGGAAAATGGGCCGGTTGTGGAAGCCGCCGTGACGGAGCACGCGTATATTTACCGCCTAACAAACGCGGGCCGGCTTTGCCTGCTTCTTACCGAGGGCGGCACGGTCCAGCGGCAGGGGGACTGCCTGCTGCTGCACGCCCGTGGAGACAGGGCCAGCCGGCAGTTTGAGCACGAATATTTGCAGCTGCGCCTGGATTGCCCCTTTGACCTGTCGGAAGGTCCGGAAGGCTCCCTGCTGCTTTCTCCCCATCGCTCCCGTTTCGTGCTGTCTGGGGCGCTGTCTTTTGTCTCGTTTGAAAAGGCGGAAAAGATTTTTCAAAAAGAGCTGGCGGGAAAAAGCTTTGAGAGCCTGTGGAGCCGGGCAAAGAAGATTTGGAACCGCCAGCTGGGGGCCGTTAAAGCCTCCGGAGGATCCCAGGGACAGCTTCGCGCCTTTTATACCGCGCTTTACCGTTCTTTTCAGCGCATGGTGAATTACGGGGAATATGGTGAATATTTCAGCGCCTATGACAATCAGGTGCATCAAGGAGGCTTCTTTTACACCAACGACCACATTTGGGATACCTTCCGCTGCATGCATCCCTTGCAGCTGCTGTTGGAGCCGGACCGGCAGCAAGACATTTTGGAAAGCTATAATCTCATGTACCGCCAAAGCGGGCTGATGCCCTCCTGCCCCAACGTGGGGGGCGATTTGCCTGTGATGACCGGATTCCACGCTGCGGCGGTCTTTGCCGACGCCTATGCCAAAGGGCTGGAGGCAGACTATGCCACCGCCTATGAAGGCATCTGCAAAAACGCCATGGAGCAAAGCATGCTCCCCTGGGTGTGCGGAGCCGGATTGACCGAGCTGGAAAAATGCTACCAGGAAAAGGGGTTCTTCCCAGCCCTGCATCCGGGGCAGAAGGAGTGGGTCGGGCTGGTGCACCAGCGGGAGCGCAGGCAGTCTGTGTCCGTAACATTGGAGCACAGCTATGACGATTGGTGCGCCGCCCAGCTGGCGGCGGCCCTGGGGAAAAAGGAGGCCCAGGCGCTTTTTCAGCGCCTGGCGGGCTTTTGGCGGAACATGTACAACCCGGACACCGGATTTATGTCCCCGCGGGACCAAGAGGGAAAATGGATTGAGTTTGACCCCATGTGGAGCGGCGGCCCGGGAGGCAGAGACTATTTTACCGAAAACAACGCCTATGTGTACACCTGGTCGGTTTTTCATGACATAGAGGGCCTAAAAGAACTGCTGGGCGGAGACCAGGCCATGGAAAACCGCCTGGACCAGCTGTTTACCGAAGGGGTGCGTGTAAACGGGAACCTGGTACATAAATACCGGTTTTTTAATCAATACGTTGACGCAACTGGGCTGATGGGCCAATTCGGCATCGGAAACGAGCCATCTTTTCATATCCCCTACCTATATAACTATTGCGGCAAACCCTGGAAAGCGCAAAAACGCCTGCGCGACTTGATGGATATCTGGTTCAGCGACTCCCCCGCCGGCATTTGTGGAGACGAAGACGGGGGCGCAATGTCCAGCTTCTTTGTGTTCTCCGCCATGGGGTTTTATCCCGTCTGCCCAGGCAAGCCCCTGTATGCTTTAGGTACGCCGCTTTTTGACCAGATTGAGATCGCGGCGCCCAACCGGCCCGCCTTCCAGATTCAGGCCCAGGGGGCTGGAGAAGGCCTCCGGTACATTCAGGAGGCCCGCCTAAACGGAAAAAAGCTGCCCAGGCCCTCCCTTTCTCATCAAGAAATCATCCAAGGCGGAAGGCTTGAGCTGAAAATGGGCAAACGCCCACAGGCCTGGTAAGCGGTTCTGCCCCAGGCGCTGGCTGCCGCCGGGATGGACATTCAGCCCCGCCCCTTTTTCTCCATCTCCCGGTGAACCCGCTTCCACTCCTCAATCTGCCGCAGGCGCTCGGTATAGCGGGCCTCGCTGCCCTGGGTGGTGGGCACATAGTAGCGCTTCCCCACCAGGGAGTCGGGCAGGCACTGCATGGTGGTCAGCTTGGACTCATAGTCGTGGGCATACTGGTAGCCTTTGCCGTAGTCCAGGTCCTTCATCAGCCGGGTGGGCGCGTTGCGGATGACCAGGGGCACCGGCTCTGCCAGCATTTTCTGGGCGTCGGCGGCAGCGGCCATGTAGCCGGTCTCCAAGGCGTTGGACTTGGGGGCCAGGGACAGGTACACCGCCGCGTGGGCCAGGTTCACGCTGCACTCGGGCATGCCGATAAAGTGGCTGGCCTGGTACGCCGCCACCGTTACTTCCAGGGCCCGGCTGTCCGCCAAGCCCACGTCCTCGCTGGCAAAACGGATCATCCGCCGGGCTACGTACAGGGGGTCCTCTCCGGCCTCCAGCATACGGGCCAGCCAATAAACCGCCGCGTCCGGGTCGGAGTTGCGCATAGACTTGTGCAAAGCGGAGATAAGATTGTAATGCTCCTCTCCGTTTTTATCGTAGAGCAGAGACTTTTTGTTGATACACTGCTCCAAAATCTCCGTGGTAACAGTGACAACCCCTGCTTCATCCCGCTGGCCGTTGAGCACCACCATCTCCAAGGTGCCCAGGGCGGTGCGGGCGTCTCCATTGGCAAAGCCCGCCACCATGCCCAGCATCTCCTGGGTCATGTGGATCTCCTGCCCGCCAAACCCCCGGGGGTCTGTCAGGGTGCGGGCCAGCAGGCCGGTCAGGTCCTCCTGGCTCAGGGCTTGCAGCACAAAGACCTTGCACCGGCTGAGAAGCGCCGAGTTTACCTCAAAGGAGGGATTCTCTGTGGTAGCCCCAATAAGCACAATACTGCCCCGCTCTACAAAGGGCAGAAAAGCATCCTGCTGGGCCTTGTTGAAGCGGTGGATTTCGTCCACAAACAGAATGGTTTTCTCCCCCAGCATCCGGGTGCGGTCCGCCTCGTTCATTACCTCTTTAATCTCCTTGACGCCGCTGGTCACCGCGCTGAAGTTGATGAAGTTAGACTGGGTGCGTCCGGCGATGATGCGGGCCAAGGTGGTTTTGCCCACGCCGGGAGGCCCCCAGAAGATCATGGAGGGCACCCGGTCCTGGTCGATCATCTGCCGCAGAACCTTGCCCTCCCCCAGCAAGTGCCGCTGGCCCGCGAACTCCTCCAAGGAGCGGGGGCGCATGCGGGTGGCCAGGGGGGTGTCCGCCTGGCTGGCCTGAAAAAAGGTTTGCTGATTCACGGGGCGTTCCTCCCTTCCAAAGCTTCGCGCCGGTACTGGCTGGGGGCGCGGCCGGTTTTTTCCCGAAACACTTTTGAAAAATAGGACGGGTCGGGGAAGCCCGTCTGGGCGGCGGCCTCGTTGACGCTGCAGCCCTGGCGCAGCAGGGCCAGGCTTTTGCCCACCCGGTAGTCCAAAATGTACTGAAACAGCGAGGACCCCATTTGCCGCTTGAAGAACCGGCAGCACTCGCTTTTGCACAGGCCCACCTCCCGGGCAATCTCGTCCAGGGTCAGCCGCTGGGCGTAGTGCTGGTGGATGTAGGCCAAAATCAGCCGCTGGCGGCGGAGCTTCTCCGGGTCCTCCGCCGGGGCCTGGCGCAGGTCTTGGGCGCAGTTGCGAAACAGAACCGCCCAGCAGCCCAAAAGGGTCCGCTGAATGTCCATCTGATACAGAGGCGGCTTCCCGGCCAGCAAGCGGTAGACCTGTTCCAGGCCCGCCAGCAGCTCCCGCTGCCAGGGCGTGGCCGGGTCCAGGGCCAGGGAGGGCAAAGCGGGACTTTCCACCAGGGGGGCTACATATTCCGCGCCAATGGCGCTGCCCTCAAAACCGGCCAGCAGCCGGGGATGAAAGGTCAGGGAGATGTAGTCGCAGTCGCCCCCGGCCATGCTGCCTGCGTGCAGGGCCCCGGCATTGCAGAACAACCCTTGGCCCGCCCGCAGGTCATATTTATTGTCATTGACCCGGTACTCCATGCCGCCCCCCGCCACCAAAGTGAACTCCACCTCATCGTGCCAATGCCAAGGGAAGGAGCCTGTGGCATAAGAGGAGATGCGCTTGCGGTCTCCATACACAGGAAAACCGTAGGTGCCGTGAAGCTTCAGCTCTCGTTTTTGCCCGTCCCGGTTCAGTTCCATGGCTTTTCCCTCCCTGGCTTAGTGGAATTATTATAGCGGATTCCCTTATGAAAAGCAAGGGGCCCTTACAGGATAACCTCCCTGGACGCCGCGCACCAGCCGATTACCTCCGCGTCCTCATCCTCTCCCTCCGGGCAGCGGCAGACCGGGGCGTATACCAGGCCGTCGCTGCCCAGGGCACAGCCCTTTTTGTCGTCAAAAAACAGCGTGACGCCATTTTCCAGCGTTGCTTTCAGCGTGATGTACACGCGCTCCGAGGCGATTTCCTCAAAAACGCATACCGTTTCACCCGTTTGGGTGCGTTCCTGTTTCATGGTCCTTCCGTCTCCCTTCGCGCAGTCATTTTGCCGCGGCGTGGAAGCCCGCGGCGGCTATTATGTGGAACTTTTTCACCTATCGGGCCCTTGCAGCCATGCAAAAACACACCGCCGTTCCGGCCGGTTCTCTTCATTGCATTCACCTGACTCTCTTTATCACGTTTTTGTGGTTTTTGCTTGGTAAATTTTTTCCTGAAATGGAAAGAATCTACATGATATCTAGATTTTACCACAATATGATTGCTAGAGCAAGTCATGTTTTGCACAGTTTCTGATTTTTCAACATGCTGAAAGATGGAAAATCAACAACAATGTTATAAAATTATTTCATTATATCAGAACCGGTAAAATCGTGTAAAAACAGGTATCTCCGTCAAAAGGCAGGAAGAGCCCGCGCTCGATGGGTGCATGGAGCGCGGGCTCTTCCTTTATTATGCGGCAAGCAACGCTTGCGGTTCCTTCTTTACAGGCGGGCTGCCCCCGCTTTGGGTTAGGCCGGGGTGGCCGGCTGTTCCTCCACAAAGGTGAACGTTCCATTCTCCCAGCCGCAGCGGTAGGCGCCCTGGGGCTTTAGCTGGCCTTCCAGAAGTTTTTCCGAGGCCAGGTCCTCAATCCGGCTTTGAATCACCCGGCGCAGAGGGCGGGCTCCGTAAACCGGGTCAAAGCCCTGTCTGGCCACTTCCGCCACTGCCTCCGGCGTAAAGCGCATTTTCACGCCCATATCCCGCAGCTTGCCCCGCAGGGCTTCCAGCATCCTTCCGGCAATTTGGGCCGTGTCCTCCTGGGTCAGCTTGTGGAAGACGATAATGTCGTCCACCCGGTTAAGAAACTCGGGCTTAAATAGGTTTTTCAGCTCCCCCATCACCAGCTCTTTGGTCTTCTCAAAGTCCCGGACGCCGCCATCCTCTCCCCGGCCAAAGCCCAGGGCGGTCTGCTTCTCTGTAATCAACCGGGCCCCCGCATTGGAGGTCATGATGATTACCGCGTTTTTAAAGTCCACGGTTTTGCCCTGGGAGTCGGTTGCCCGGCCATCCTCCAAAATTTGCAGGAGAATGTTGAACACATCCGGATGGGCTTTTTCAATCTCGTCGAACAGCACCACCGAGTAGGGCTTCCGCCGGACCGCCTCGGTAAGCTGGCCGCCCTCGTCATAGCCTACATAGCCGGGCGGGGACCCTACCAGCCGGGACACGGTGTGCTTTTCCATATACTCGGACATATCAAAGCGCACCATGGCCTTTTCGTCCCCAAACATGGCCTCGGCCAGGGCCTTGCACAGCTCGGTTTTGCCCACGCCTGTGGGCCCCAGGAAGATAAAGCTGCCTATGGGCCGGTTTTTGTCCTTAAGACCCACCCGGCCCCTGCGGATGGCTTTGGCAATGGCGGCCACCGCCTCCTCTTGGCCCACCACCCGCTGGTGCAGAATTTCTTCCAGCTTAAGCAGCCGCTGGCTCTCCTCCTGGGTCAGCTGAGACACCGGCACGCCCGTCCACATGGACACAATGCCCGCAATGTCCTCCCCGCTTACCACACCGCCGCTGCGCTCGTTTTTGGCGGCCCACTGGTCTCTGGCCTGTTCCAGCTGCTCCCGCAGTTCCTTCTGCTGGTCCCGCAAAGCCGCCGCCCGCTCAAAGTCCTGGGCGTTTACCGCCGCCGCCTTGTCGGCCTCCAGGTCTTTCATCTGCTTTTCCAGTTCCTGCAAGCGTCCCGGCGCGGTAAATTCCCGCAGGCGCACCCGGGACGCGGCCTCGTCCACCAGGTCGATGGCCTTGTCGGGCAGAAAACGGTCGGAAATGTACCGGGCAGAGAGCTTCACCGCCGCCTCAATGGCCTCATCGGTAATTTTCACCTTGTGGTGGGCCTCATAACGGTCTTTTAGCCCTTGCAGAATCCGCACGGCCTGCTCCCCAGTGGGTTCACCTACGTTCACCGGCTGAAAGCGCCGCTCCAATGCCGCGTCCTTTTCAATATGCTTGCGGTACTCGCTGATGGTGGTAGCGCCGATCACCTGGAAATCGCCCCGAGCCAAAGCGGGCTTGAGAATGTTGGCCGCGTCCGCGGAGCCCTCCGCCGCCCCAGCGCCGATGATGGTGTGGAGCTCGTCAATAAAGAGAATCACGTCTCCATCCTTTTTTACCTGGTCAATGGCGGCCTTAATCCGCTCCTCAAAGTCCCCCCGGTACTTGGCCCCGGCCACCATGCCGGTCAGGTCCAGAGCGATGAGCCGCTTGTTTTTGAGAATTTCCGGCACATCGCCGCTGTGGATTTTTAAGGCCAAGCCCTCGGCCACGGCGGTTTTGCCCACGCCGGGCTCACCGATGAGCACAGGGTTATTCTTGGTCCGGCGGGAGAGAATCTGAATCACCCGCTGAATCTCTTCCTCCCGGCCAATCACCGGGTCGATTTCTCCCTGGGCCGCCTTGGCGGTCAGGTCGCTGCCAAACTGCTCCAAAGCCGTGCCGGAGCCCTGGCCCTCTCCCTCCCTGCGGCCATTGGCGGCGGCTCCGCCAGCCATGGAGGAGAGCTCCCGCACAACCCGCTCCGGGTCGATTCCCATACTCTTCAAGAAGCGCATGGCGTAGCAGCTTTCATCCTGCATAATGGCCACCAGAATGTGCTCGGTGCCCACATAGCTGCTGTTCATCCGCGTCCCGATCAGGGAGGCGATTTGCAAAATCTGCTTGGTCCGGGGCGTAAAGCTTTCGGGCGTCAGGCTGGTGGGGCTTGCGCTGCCAATGCGCTCCCGCAGAAGCTCTTCATAAGCCCCGGCGCTGGCCCCCAGCTTGGTAAGCACTGTGCTGGCCACGCCGCTGCCTTCTTTCAGCAGCCCCAGCATCAGGTGCTCGGTGCCCACATAGTCATGGCCCAGCTCTTGGGCGGCCTCCACCGCCAGGTTTAGGGCGTTGTTGGCTTTTTCGGTAAATCCGTTAAATCGGAACATAGAATCACTCCTTATCGTCGCCTTGGTGAAACATTCTGTCTGTTATCTCCATCTGGTTGGTGAGGCATATATGCATGGGCAGGCCGCGCCGCTCTTGGGCGGAGGGCTGGAAACCCAGCCCGGCGTAAAGGGCCTCCTGCCCTCCCCAGGCCCTGACATCCACCTGAATTCCAAAGCCCGGCTCCAGCTGGGCGCGTAAAAAGTCCAGCATTTTTGCCATGATTTCCCGCCTCAAGCCTTGGGCCTCGTACTCTGGCAAAACGATGGCATCCGTTATCAGGGCCGTTGTTCCGCCATCCCACAGCAGGCGGGCCATTCCAACCGCCCGGTCCCCGTCATACGCGGAGACGGCCCGCCCGCTTCCCTGTAATCCGGCGTTCAGCTGCGCCGGGGCAATCTGCCGGAAGCCAATGGCCGCGCGCAAGCGGTTGACTTCCTCCGCGGTTATGCGGTCCCGGTATTGTATGCTCATCCCTGCGCCTCCACTATTCCACACGTAGGGGCGCCAGAGCCTCCCGCACAAGCTTTGCCCGCAGCTGGTCCCGCTCCTGTTCCTCCAGGCGCCGGCCCGCTTCCACCATCAGCGTGGCGGGCTGAACCCGCATATTCAGCTGGTTGAAAGCTCCCAGCTCCACGCCCGCCAGCAGGCCGGCGGATACCCCGGCCCGGGCCAGCGACAGCAATTCCATGGCCTCGGACCCGGAAAGCAGGCGGGCTGTTTTTAGGGTGCCCGCCGCCCGGGCCACTTTATCCTGCCAGGCGGGATTTTCCTTCATCTCCTGGCGCAGGCGGCGTTCCTCGTCTATAAGCTGGCCCGCGATAGAGGACAGGTTCTCAATGGCCTGGCTTTCGCTGAGGCCTAGGGTAATCTGGTTGGAGAGCTGGTACACATCTCCCACCGCCCTGCTCCCCTCGCCAAAAGCCCCCCGCAGGGCCAGCCCCAGCTTGGAGAGGTTGGCCGCGATGCGGGGCATGGACCCAGCCTCGGTCAGGGCCGGAAGGTGCAGGGCCACCGAGGCCCGCATGCCTGTGCCTAAATTGGTGGGGCACTGGGTCAGGTAGCCAAACTCCGGGTCAAAGGCAAAGTCCAGGTTCTCGCCCAAAAGGGTGTCGATGCGGCTGGCGGTCTCGGCGGCCTCCTTTAGGGCCAAGCCCTCCCGCAGCACTTGAATGCGCAGGTGGTCCTCCTCGTTAATCATAATGGAGACGCTCTCATCTTCTAAAGCCAACAGGGCCTTGCCCTGCCGGTCGCTGACGAACTCTTGGCTTACCAGCCGCCGCTCCGCCAGGGACACGGCCTCTTCGGGGGTAAGCTCCTCCATGGGCAAAAAGTGGAACTCCCGGGAGAGTACGCTGTTGCCGTCCAGCAGGGCGGCTTTGGCCAGCTGGGCCACCTGGGTCTTTTGCTCCAAACTGGCCCGGGCGGGAAAGGGCTGGCGCTGTAGGTTGCGGGCCAGCCGGACCCTGGTGCTGCACACCACACCGGCGGAATTGCCGGACCGTTCATACCATTTCAAGCCATTCTCAGCCATTTTGCTCCATCTCCTTTATCTGGTCCCGCAGCACGGCGGCCTGTTCAAAATTTTGATCCTCAATGGCCCGTTTCAGCAGGCGCTTCTTTTCCTCCAGGACGGTCTCCTCCACGGCTACCATTTGCTTGTGAGGTTCTGCCACCCGCAGGGCCCAGCCGCCTGGGGACTTCCCCTTGTGCCGGGCCGCGCCGTGAATGCGCTGGATCACTGGCAGAAGCTGGCTGCGGAAGGTTTGATAGCACTGGGCGCAGCCGATTTTTCCGGTTTTGGTGATCTCTCCGAAGCTGGCCCCGCAGCCGGGGCAGCGCTTTACCTCTTGTGCCGGGGCCTCCCGCAGCAAACCTCCCAGCAGGCTGCCAAAACCGCCCCAGTCGGACCATAAGTGGCCGCAGCCCTGCTTTTGGGCGCAGCTGGCGCAGAGATGCGCCTCCGCCAGCTGGCCGTTGACGATGGTTTTAATGTGAGTGGTAGCGGGTTTTTGTCCGCAGTGTTGGCATAGCATCATGGGTTCCTCCTTTAATATAGCCGCTTTAGCGTCTGGTTACCAAAAGCATATTTTTATAGATCATGGCCCGCACGGCGTCCCGCAGCTCCCGGGGCACCGCCGCCAGGGATTTTTCCGAAACCGCCGCTCCAATCAGCTCCGCCGAGGTCCGGTCCAAAACGCCCCGCTCCACCATGTTGCCCAGCATGGCCCGGGCGGTGGCGCTGTCCAAAGACTCCCCCACGCCGTTGACAATGTGCATGATCATATCCGCTGTGGAAAGCTGCAGGCGGGTAATGCGGATGTATCCCCCGCCTCCCCGGCGGCTCTCCACCAAGTAGCCCTGCTCCGGGGTAAAGCGGGAGGTGAGCACATAGTTGATCTGGCTGGGCACACAGCCCAGAAAACTGGCCAGTTCATTTCGCTGGATCTCCGCGATGCCCCCGGCCTGGTTCAGCAGCTCCAGAATGTAGTTCGCCACGCTGTCGCTGATGCGCATGGTTTATCACCCCAATTTGTCTTTGACTTTCTTTGACTTTAGTATACACTCTTTTCCTGCCCCTGTCAAGGTCAAGAAAAGTCAAATTTGGCTAAAGCTTCTTCTCATTTCTGCTCGCCGCTCTTGTTTTCTTTGATTATCTCTTGAAATCGCGATTTTTAAAAAAGTTTGCTTCTCCCGTCACAACTTCCCTGCCAGGGAATAGTATGGAATGTAAACGAAAGGAGGCGCTACCAAATGTGTAACAACAGTTGTTCCTGGATCATCATCATTCTGCTTCTGCTCTGCTGCGGCGGCTGCGGCGGCAACGGCTTCGGCTTCGGCGGCAACAACAACTGCGGCTGCAACAACGATTGCGGCTGCGGCAACAGCTGCTGCTAATGACGTTGGACCTTCGGTCCAAGTCATGCTAGGCTGGCCTGTTCCGTTATGACGTTGGACCTTTGGTCCAAGTCATGCGCCGAGCGAAATGGTTGAGCCAGCGAAGCACAAAAGAGGGTACTGCCAGAAATGGCAGCACCCTCTTTCCTTTTTTCAAGCGGTCAGACCGAAGCGGTCATCAGCGCTTCTTCCAGGGCCCGAGCCAGCTGGTCCGGGCAGGACGTCTTCTTAAAGCCGCATTTAATGTCTTTGCAGCGCTTAACATATTCCTCTACGGTCATACCCTGGGCCAAGGCGGCCACTCCCTGGGTGTTGCCGTTGCAGCCGCCGGTAAACTGGACGGACTGGATCACGCCATCCTCCACCACCACGTCGATCCTTTTGCTGCATACCCCTTTGGGGGTGTAATGGATTTCCATCTTCATCATCCTTTCCGAATTTCTTATTTTAATGTAGCAGATTTTTTGGGCCTTGTCAAGCGGAAAAGACTGCCCGGGTGTGTCCCAACCGCAGAGATAATCATCTGTGTTCCCCCGTCCTACGGGCGGGGGAACACGAAAAGCTCTCCGAAACGGACACTCCCATCCTGCCCCTTAGTTGGAAGGGCCATCCCCTTCCTCCCGCAGAAGCCGTTCCGGCGTGAAGCCCCGGGAGGCCGCGTTAAAAAGAACCACATCCGCAATGGCCAGCCCCAGGGCCACCACAGCCAACACCAAGGCGTTTAGGCGCAGGGCTCCGGTAAGCTGCACCAAATACAGCACCACCACCGGCAAAATTAGATAGCCCATGGTCTGCAATGACTCCGCCGTGCTGTGCACCCGGTTGAGGATGAGCCCCACAAAGACCACCGAGAACAGGGACAAGACCGGCGCCAGCAGCAAAACCAGCACCAGCCAGTCTAGGTTAAGCAGCAGCGGCGCGCCGGTGAAGAGCCCCGCGATCATCAGCGTGATGCCGAACAGCAAAAAGGACGCGCCGGAAATCAGCACCGAAAGAATGGTACAGCCCGTTACCTTGGCGTTAAACACCGCTTTCACATCCAAAGAGGTGAGCAGCAGGGTCTCAAAGGTGCCTGTCTCCCGCTCGGTTACAAAGGCGCAGCTGGCCGAGGCGGCGGCGGTGAGGATGGGCACGCACAAAAACAGCAGCGGGCAAAGCAGCTCTTGAAACGCGGCTTGCCAGGCCAGCCGGTATTCCATGCCCGCCGCCCCTGGAGGCAGCAAGGACAAAATCCGCTGGGGCACCTGGGCTCCAGGCGCTGCCGGCAGCAAGGATATGGCCGAAAAGTACACAATGGGCACCAGCACCACCAGCGTCACAGGCAAAAGCATCAGCAGCGCCCGCAGGCCCCGGCGGGCCCACAGCTCCGCCATGTCTTTGCGCACCAGCAGCAGGTCGCCAGAGGACAGAAGCTTGCGCTTTTCTCCCCTTTTCTCAGGCTTCGCCGCCCGCTGGGCGCGGGCCGTCCGTTCACGGATTGCCATGAATGGCCTCCCCCCTTCTCCGGCCGCCTTCCAGGTACGCCCGGTACACCTCTTCCAATGTGGGCCGCACCAGCTTGGCCTCAAACAGGCCCACGCCCTGGGCCACGGTCTGGCTGATGAGCTCCGGCATCTCCGCCTCAGAGGCGATCTCTTTCTGCCAAAAGCCCCCCTCCTGCTGGAAGCCCGCTGGGCCCGCCTGTCCCTGCGCCAAACGCAGGGCGGCCTTTAGACGCACCCCGGCCCCCACCCGCAGGGTCTCAAAATCGCCCCGGGCCAGCAGCTGGCCCTGGTGCAGCAGGGCAAAGCCATCGCAAATGCCCTGGGCGTAGTTCATATTTTGCGTGCACATCAAAAGGGTCACGCCCTCTTCCTCCCGCAGGTAGAGCAGCAGGCCCTTGACCCGCTCGGCGGTTTCCCGGTCCATACCCGCGCCTTCCTCGTCCAGCAGCAGCACCCGGGGCCGGTGGAGCAGCGCCCGTGCCAGCCCCGCCCGGAACAGCACCCCTGTGGGCAGAGCCCCCGGCCGCTGGTCCCGGTCCTCCCAAATGTTCAGCCGGTGAAGCAGAAAGGAGATGCGCTCCACCCCGTCGTTGACCGGCACGCCGTTGACTCCGGCGTAAAAGCGCAGGTTTTCCATTAGGCTCATGCTGCTGTAAAGCCGGGCGCTTTGCAGCACCACCCCGGTCATGCCGTGAAGCCGCGCCGCCTCATAGGCCGGGTTAAGGCCCAAAACCCCGCACTCGCCGGAGGTGGGCCTGCGCAGGCCCGCCAACAGGCGCACCAAGGTGGTCTTCCCAGCCCCTGCGCCACCTACGCAGGCAAAGGCAGCGCCCTCCGGGACCTTTAAATTCACGCCCCGCAGGGCCGGGGCCGCACCGTACAGTTTGCTCAGATCAAAGGCGGTGATCACGTCCACGCGCACTCCTCCTTGGGTGAAAGTATGTAAAGCGCTAAGCCTTTATCGCACCTCCGATGTGCCGTGCTCCCGCAGGTAGGTGGCCTCCAGGTCTGCCAAGTGCACCTTGACCGCCAGCGGGTACCGGTCGTAAGCGTTGCTGATGGCGAAGCTGCCGCCCCGGGCCGCCTCGTCAAAACCGCCCATATGCCAGCGGATGGCCATGGCCTCGGCGGGCTTAAGGCGCAGGAAGCGCTCAATCAAATACACAGATTTTTCCCCGTGTCCATAAGGAAAGGCATCTTCTACCGTGTAGAAGGGCTTTTTTTCCCATTGGCCGGTCTCGTCGTTTTTCACGTTGCGGGTGGCGGTTCTGTAGAATTGGGCCTTGCACACATCGTGGAGCAGCCCGCACAGGGCAAAGCTCTCCTCGCTGTCGCCCTCCTCAAAATACTTCTCCCGCAGCACATGGTATACGTTCAGGCTGTGCAGCGCCAGCCCGCCGGGGCAGGCACAGTGAAATTTTGTGCTGGCCGGGGCGGAGAAAAAGTCTGTGCCCATCAGCCAGTTCAAAAACCGCTCCGCGCCCTCCCGCTTCACCTTATCCCGGAAAAGGCTTATAAATTCTTCCCGCACCGCTTCCATATCTTCACTGGTTCTTTCCACGGACGCACCTCTTTTCCTAATTCGTGTGGCCAAAATCAACCCCCTGCGCCAGTTCATCAGCGGGAGCCCCTGGCTGGGCGCGTATAACCTAACTCCCACCCCTGGCAAGGGCGGCGCTTTGCCCGAGCCGCGGACTTGCCCGCGGGGGCACCCCGCCCCGCCGCTAGACGGAGCGGAAGCCTTTGCCGATGATTTCGCTGGTGTTGGTAATGAACATGAAACAGTGAGGATCAATCTCCCTGCACTTCTGGCGCAGCCGTACCGCCTCGCCCCGGCGGCAGGCTATGAGCACAACCTTGCAGCCAGCGTGAGAGTATGCCCCCTCCGCCTCAATTACGGTGGAACTGTGGTTCATGTCATGAATGATATAATTGTTGATTTCCTCCGGCTTGGAGGTAACAATGGAAAAGAATTTGCACAGGTTAATGTTTTCAATGACGGAATCTACCACAAAGGCCTTTAAAAACAGGCCCAAAAGTGAAAACAAACCTGTACGCATTCCAAATAACGCGCAGGAGGAAAGGGCTATGAGCCCATCGCTGAACAGCAGCGCTGTGCCGGTCTCCTGCACATTGGTGTACTTTTTCAAAATCATGGCCACAATGTCTGTGCCGCCGCTGGACGCGCCGTAATTAAACAGCAGGCCCGAGCCTACCGCAGGCAGCATGATGGCAAAGCACAGCTCCAACAGAGGCTGGTCCGTAAAGGGGGCCTCCATAGGGTACACCTTTTCCAGCACCCAGGTTTCAAAAGAGAACATCAGGCTGCAATAGGTGGTCCAAAAGCCGAAACCCTTGCTCAAAAAGAGAAAGCCTACGATTAGAAGCCCCACATTGATGACCGACATCAGCGTGGCCGAAGACATGCCGGGAACCAGCTTGCTGAGAATGATGGCAATGCCGCTGACCCCGCCGGTACTGAAATTGTTGGGGAACTTGAAAAAGTACACCCCGATGGAGAGCAGCAGCACCCCCGCGTTGATGATTAGAAATCGCTTGGCGTTTTTTCGAACCACCTGCGGAAGCGCCGCCCGCTTATGACTTTCTTCCTCCATGTCTGTTACCTCCGTTTATCTTTTTTCCGCCCGGCAGGCCCAGGCGGACCTGGCCAGACTCATCCCCCAGATTTTACCACCCTTTGCCCTATTTTACAACCCATTTCGACTAAAAAATTTCTTAATAAAAAACAGCCGCGCTGTAACACGCGGCTGCTCTGCGTCTAAAATTTAGCGAGTCAGTCCCTCCAGGAACTTCACCGCCGCGCCAATGTCCCGAGCGGGGTCGCCGCCCACTTCCCGCTCAATGGTCAAAAAGCCCTTAAAGCCAATTTCATCCAGAGCCTTCAGGTAGTTGGGGAAGTCCACGTCCCCCTCGCCCAAGGGCAGCTCGATGAAGGAGGGCGAGGCAAGCATGTCCTTCTCCGCCAGGCCATAAACGATTTCCGGCTCCACATAGCGCAGCCGGCGGCCGTCTTTGGCGTGGGTGTGAACAATGTAATCCTTCAAGGTGCGCACCGCTTCCACCGGGTCGTCGCCAGTGACCATGACAAAGTTGGCCGGGTCCAGGTTCACCGCCACGCCGGTGGAGTGCAGGCCATCCAAAAAGGCCTTCAAGGTCTTGGCCTCCTCCGGGCCGGTCTCAATGGCGAAATGGGCCTGCAGAGAGTCGGCATAGGCCGCCAGCTGGCCGCAGGCATCCTGCATCACGGCATAGCGGGGGTGCTTGGGGTCAGCGGGCACCACGCCGATATGGGTGGTAACCACATCGGTCTCCCACTCCTTGGCCAGGTCCAAAATGCGCTTGCTGCGCTCAATGAGCCCCGGGTTCTTCTCCGGATCCATAAAGGTTCCAATGTCCCCGCACAGGGCGGACACGGTGAGGCCGTGATCCTTCACATCCTTGAGCATATCCCGGCGCTTCTCTGGACTCAGCTTTTCCGGCACCATGTCTCCGTCCGTCACGCGGATCTGCACACCGGAAACTCCCAGCTTTGCAGCCTTCTCCAAGGCGCTGTGAAAGTCCAGCCGGAAGGATTCCAGCAGGACGCCAATGGGAAATTGATACATAATATGTTAGCTCCTTTCGATCTTTAGTTTAACGGCACACCGGGCTCCGCCGGTTTTAATGGTCTCCACCAGCTCCGCCTCTACCTCCCGGTCCAGCACCTGATAGAACAGCCCCTTCACATGCCCCAGCGTACACAGGCACCAGGTCTTGGAGATGGGCTCCTCCACCCGCTTGACGCAGGCGCAGTAGCACTCGGGATAAACCAGCAGCAGCCCGCCGGGCACAGCCTCCAGAGAAACATATTTCTCCTTCTCGTTGAAGCTGGCGGCAAAGGCTTCCAGGCTGTCCGCTGCCTCCCAGTACCCGCGCATACGCCGGGCCAAAGCCGCCCCCGCCTCGCAGTGGCAGCGGGCACGGACCGCCTCTATGTCCTCAGGAGAGAAATTCTCTTCTAAAAACCGGCACTGCTCCTTTGCCCAGCGGAACTTCTTTTCATAGTTTGCCGACTTGGAGAGCGGGTGCTCCTGGGCAAACCGGCTGGCCGCTTCCCCGTCCAGCTGGGCCAGGCTGTTATAAAAGCGCAGGGCGTGGGTGTTGTCGTTTTTCGCCATATTATCCCAGCGCGATTTCTTTGTGCTGCCCGGCGGAGTCATAGATGGCCTGCATCATCTGGGCGGTGATAATCACCGTGTCAATGTGGGAAGCCAGCTTCTTGCCCGTCTTGATACAGTCAATAAAGGCGTCAATCTCGTTCTGGAAGTGGTTGCGCATTTTGAACTGGGGCGTGCTGCTCACCAAAGCGCCGTTCTCAGCGGTGTAGTAGGTGAAGTCGCTGCCGTAGCGCAGGCGGATGCCGCCCTTGTCGCCCATAAAGTCAATATACTGCTCGGCCTCGCCAATGTTCTGAGCCCAAGCGCCGTTGAGGGTAATCACCGGCCCCTCGGTGCGGATCATGCCGGTAACCGAGTCGTCCACGTCGTAAATGCCGCTCTCCTTATTGCTGCTGGCCTCAGCCCACATGTCCACATAGGTGTAGTTTTTCATGTCGCGGCCCAGCTTGCAGAAGGTCTCGCCGGAGACAGTCTTCACCTTGGGATCGCCGCAGCAGTACATGACGATGTCCAGGTAGTGCACGCCCCAGTCGATGAGGGCCCCGCCGCCCGCGATCTCTTTGGTGGTGAAAGCGCCGCCCAGCCCCGGAATGGACCGGTGGGCCCGGAAGCTGGCGTACACATGGTGGATGCTGCCCAGCTTGCCCTCGTCAATATACTGCTTAATGCGGTTGACGCTGTCGTTAAACCGGTTGACCACGCCGATATTCAGCACACGGCCGGTCTCATGCTGGACCTTCTGCATTTCCAGCGCCTCGGCGTACGTGCGGGCCGCGGGCTTCTCGCACAGCACGTCCTTCCCCGCGCGCATGGCGTCCATGGCGATTTGGGCGTGGACATTGTTAGGGGTGCAGACGGACACCGCCTCGATCTCAGGGTCGTTCAGGGCCTCATGGTAGTCCTCAATGGGGGTGCCGCAGCCATATTGATTGACAGCGGTTACCGCCCGCTCGGGAATGATGTCGCAGAAATATTTAATCTCCGCTTCCGGGTTGTTCATATAAGACGGAATATGCGCCGAATTTGCGATAGTGCCACAGCCGATCACAGCTACTTTCATAATGGATAACACTCCTTATTCGCGGGGGTCAAGCCCCTCTTTACAGGTGATTATACCCTATCACTCCAGAAAAAGCAAATGCTTTTTAAAATATTTTTCCAAGGGGCGGGACAACTCCCCAAAACCGCGCGGAGGACCGGCGTACCGGCCCTCCGCTGGGTGTGTTTCTCTGGCTGCGGGGACGGCAAACCGCGCTTTGCGAGGAAAGCGTAATCCCTTTATAGCTCCATCAGCTTGGCGCTCACGCCCCGAATGCCGTTGAGCTCCTCCAGCATTTGCCCGGCCTCGCCCGCTTCGCCGCAGACTTGCAGCAAAATCAGCCCATCGTCTGAGCAGGCCTCTCCGGCCTCGTGCATGCCAATGCGCATTTTGATTTGGCAGCCGTGCTGGGTCAGGGCCTCTTGCAGCTTGGGCGCGTTGGCCCGGCGGTGGTCTACCCGCAGGCCCATGATCTGTGATTTCATCGCTCTCTCCCCTTTCCGGTTCATGGGGATAGTCTGCGCCGTTTTTCCGCCCTTTATGCCGGAGCGGAGCGCCTTTTTCCCGCAACTTCTTCCAGCGCCATCCGCAGGACCGCCACGCTTTGCGTCTGCTCTGGCGTAAAGGTGAACTCCTTGCCGGTCAGGCTCCGGAGGATGGCCGCCAGCCCCTGGGCTTTTTCCTCGTGGCTCTCCAAAATCTCCGCCTTGCCAAAACCGATGACGCTCTCATAGGCAAAGCTGTGGGCGCAGGCGGTTTCTCCTTCCAGCAGCCGGTGCTCCCCGTCAAACTCCACGCAGACCTGGGGGTTTTCACGGATTATGTCGAGCTTTTTCCCTTCCCTGGCCCCGTGGAAGTAGAGCACTAGGCGCTCCCCTTCCCGCTCCACCCCAAAGTTTAGGGGGACCACATAGGGCATGCCCTTCTGGCACATGCCCAAGCGGCACACCTGGCAGCGGGAGAGAATTTCCATAATCTCCGCCAGCCCGGTAATTTCCCGGTCCTTCCGTCTCATGATGATACCCTTCTTTCCTTAAAATCCGCCCCTGGCCTGGCTCTGCCCGCCCGCGAAAAAGAGCCGGAATTCTCCGGCCCTCTTTCCCAAGCGTTTAGCCCCGCTTCTTCACGGGAATCAGCAGGTCCAACTGGGTGCACACCCCTTCCGGGGTCTCTTGAACGTGGTCGTAATAGTTCAAATGCTCTTCCAAACAGCCGTACATATCCTCCGGCGTGCCGGAGCCGTTGATCTCGTACTCTGTGCTCTCATAGGCCCAGCCGAACAGCCACTGCCACTCATGGAAGTTGCCCATCTGGATGCAGTGGGCGGCGTAGGTGCCCCCGGGAAAGCGCTTCTTCTCCAAGGGCGCGGGCACCTCCATGTCCTCGGGAATGGTCACCCAGAATTCATAGCCGTACTCGCCCCCCTCCGGCGGCGGGTTGGGGTGGTTGAAGCCGTACAGCCTTACGCTGCTGCCGGTCTCCCACAGACGGTTTTCCCGGGCAAAGTCCCCAATCATCTTTCCGGCGTGGTCCTCGGGGTCGGGGCCCACGTAGTGGGCGGCGGCCACCGTGGCGGCGGGCAGGTGCACAATGCGCACATCTTTCAGCTTGGCGGCGTTTTCCTCCGCGCGGTTCAAGTCTTCCATACTTCTCTTTCCTTTCTCTTGCGTTTGAAGATCAGGAGCCTCCAGAGCCCCGGCCAAGTCCAGCAGCCGGACGTCGTTAAGCAGAACCGCGCCCGCGGGGAGCCAGTAGCGGCCCTTCAGCGCGGCCAGCAGCTCTTGCAGAATGTCCCGAATGGAGCCCAAAGCGTCCAGCTCCCCCTCCAGCTCTTTCAGCTTATCTTGAAACACCTGGATGGCCGCTTGGGCGCTGGGGTCGTCCAAAATCCGCTTTACCTGCCGCAGCGGGATGCGCAGCTTGCGCAGAAGAAGCAGCTGGCGCAGCCGGGCCACTGCCTCCGGGTCGTACACCCGGTAGGAATAGCCCTCCCGGCGGCGGCTCCGCACCAGCCCCAGCCCCTCATAATACCGAAGCATGCGGGTGGACAGGCCCAGAGACCGGGACACTTCCGTTACCGTCATTTGATCCACGGCTCTCACTCCTCTCAAGGGCTATCATAAGGTACGACACGGTGTTCAAGTCAATGGATTTCAAAAAATTATTTTTCTATTCTTACAATAGAGAAAACGCCATCCCGCTCTGCCCGGTTCCCGAACACCTTTTCCAACAGCCTGACGTCAATCTTCCAGGTGGCGGCAACGCAAATGCCTCCCCCCGGCTTCAGCACCCGCCTGCACTCCTTCTCAATTGCCTCCCACTGTGGAAACACATGGGCAAAGGCATTGTAGAAAAAAACCGTATGGAAAGATTCCGCGGGATAACTCATGCAGGACGCATCCATTTGCTGAAAATAGATGTTGTCATGGTCAATCAGCCGCAGGTTCCGGCTGTTCAAATCGATACAGGAAACGCTGCGGGCATAGCGGGAGGCTGAGTTGGTGAATTCCCCCACGCCGCAGGCCACCTCTAAAATATCCTTGCTTTGGATTTCTGAAATCAACCTCCGAACCAGCAAGTCCGTGTTTTTCACCGCGCTGCCCCCTCCTTCCGCAGCATGTCCCCGCTCCAGCTGAGAATCAGCTGATAGGCCCTCTCGGTCTGCTCCGGCGAAAAGCCCGAGAGGCGGCGGTCCATGGTCAGGGCCAGCAGCTCCTTTTCCCGGCCCTCCAGCACCTCTTGCAGCTCCGCCTTGGAGGCATAGTAGCTTCCATCCCGCTGCATGGCAAAAAAGCGCAGGCAGAAAAAGATGGGCTTGCCCAGCTCCCGCAGGGCGGCGTTGGGATCCGGGCTGTACAGGTAGCTGTGGCAGGCCATGTGGTACAGGTTGGAGGCTTGAACCCCCAAAGCCTCCCGGCCATCCAGCGGGTTCATGTCCGGCAGCAGCGCCAGCAGGTTTCCCAGCACCGGCTTGGTGTCCAGCAGCAGGCCGTACAGGTCGAAGCCGGGCCAGCAGCGCAGCTCCGCCTGCCCGCAGATGAACCCGCAGGCTTTATGTCCTTCCGGCATGGCCCGCACCAAGCTCCGGTACAGGTCCAGGTCCTTGGGCCCCACCCGGTCCAAAATGGCCACAATGTCAATGTCGCTCTCCTCCGTGGCCTCCCCCCGGCCATAGCTGCCCTGGTACCCTAAAAAGCGCAGCCGCCCGCCGAAGGAGCGCAGGAGTTTTTCCGCCAGCTCTCCCGCCCAGCTTTCAATATCGATGATCATATTCGTTTCCCCCCGAATTTAAAACACCAATTTCCAACATATTCTCCGTTTACATAAGGCTATTCCTTCCCCGCGTTAAGCAGGGCCGCCAGATTATTTAAGTGCATGTGCATTTGGGTCCTCCGGTCCAAAAGCGCTTCCTCCAGCGTGCTGCCGCCATACACCCGGCTTACTTCCTCTTCCGTCCATATGTCCCCCATCTCTTCCATACTCTCAATGAATGTCCGGATTTCTATTTGATTCATCGCGCTTGCGCCCTTCCCTTCTTCAATAGTTAAAAATGGTCAAGAGACCCCGCAGGCGTTTGTCCCACGGAGCCTCTTGGCAGTCACTTTATAAACAGCTTGTCCTTAGATGGAGGCGAAGTACTTGATGGTGCGGACCATCTGGCTGGTGTAGCTGTTCTCGTTGTCGTACCAGGAAACAACCTGGACCTGATACAGACCGTCGCCGATCTCGGTGACCATGGTCTGGGTGGCGTCAAACAGGGAGCCATAGGTAATGCCGATGATGTCGCTGGACACCAGGGGCTCCTCGGTGTAGCCAAAGGAATCGGAAGCGGCGGCCTTCATGGCGGCGTTGATGCCATCCACAGTCACGTTCTCGCCCTTGACAACAGCCACCAGAATGGTGGTGGAGCCGGTGGGAACGGGCACTCGCTGGGCGGAGCCGATGAGCTTGCCGTTGAGCTCGGGAATAACCAGGCCAATGGCCTTGGCGGCGCCGGTGCTGTTGGGAACAATGTTCACAGCGGCGGCGCGGGCGCGGCGCAGGTCGCCCTTGCGGTGGGGACCGTCCAGAACCATCTGGTCGCCGGTGAAAGCATGAACCGTGGTCATGATGCCGCTCTGAATGGCCGCGTACTTATTGAGGGTGTCGGCCATGGGGGCCAGGCAGTTGGTGGTGCAGGAGGCGGCGCTGATGATGGTATCCTCAGCGGTCAGGGTCTTCTCGTTAACGGAGAACACGATGGTCTTCAGGTCGCTGCCAGCGGGGGCGGAAATGACAACCTTCTTGGCGCCCGCGTCGATGTGGGCCTGAGACTTGTCCTTGGAGCAGTAGAAGCCGGTGCACTCCAGCACAACGTCAACGCCGATCTGGCCCCAGGGCAGGTCGTTGGCGTCCTTCTCGGCATAGATCTTGATAGTCTTGCCGTCCACAGTGATGGAGTCCTCGCCGGCCTCCACCTTGTCGCACAGAGCGTAGCGGCCCTGGGCGGAATCGTACTTGAGCAGATGAGCCAGCATCTTGGGGCTGGTCAGGTCGTTGATGGCGACCACCTCATAGCCCTCAGCGCCGAACATCTGGCGGAAAGCCAGACGGCCAATGCGGCCGAAACCATTGATTGCAACTTTGACAGACATTGGAATGACCTCCTAAAGATTGATGGGGTACCGTACTGCTCTTATTTTATAACATTTCTTCCAGAAATACAAGCCTTTGCCAGCATTATTTGCGGAGAAATTTTCTTTCGCGGCGCGCCCCTTACCATAACCCTAAACCCCGCCCGTTTGGCCCTTCTACAGCAAAGCCCGCTCCGGGGAGGTTCCAATGGCATTCCCTTGTTCCCAGCCTATACCGCCGCCGCGCTCCGCCAGCGCCCAGGCCTCCCGGAAAAAGCGCCGGTAAAAATCCGCCTCCGGCTTACCCTGGTAAAAGCTGTTCTGGGCGATCATTTGAGCGATACGCCCAGTCAGCTCCTCCTGTTCCGCCAGAGTCCGGTCCTCAAAGCGGGAGACCTCCAGCATCCCCCGGGCCTCCCAGTCCAGCAGGGCCCGGTATACATCGGGGATAAACGCCGCCCCGGCCACAGGCTGGTCCCCCTGGGCATAAAACAGGGCCTCGCGTCCGGCCAGAGGCTCCGCGCCCGAGGCCGGCTCCACCCGGTACAGCCAGCCGGAAGTGCCCCCATAGAACGCCTCTAACTGGCCGGGGAACTGCTCTTCATACCAAGCCCGGCCTTGGCGCACGCTGCCGGTCACATGCTTGCGCCCGCTGCCCAGACGGGCCCCGTCCCAAATGTAGAACAGCGCGTAGGGGACGCAGTCTGTCAGGTACAGCACCCTGTCTCCCCTGCCGTGCAGGCTGGAAAATGCCTTGAGCTCCGTGAGGCCTCCTTGCGCCGAGCCGTGATACAGGCCCGGCATCTCAGGCTTCCTCTGGGTCCGCCGGGGGCTCCTGGGCTTCCGGCTCCGCCGGGGGCTCTGTCTCCCAGACCTCCCGGCTGTCCCGGTAGGCGGTCCACAAAAACACCCCCAAAAACGCCGCCGCGCACAGGGCGCTGAGCTGGTACCCAGCCGGCTGTTCCCCAGAATAGCTCTTGCCCAGCAGGCGTGTCAGCAGGTTGGCGGCGAGATAGGGAATCTCCCAGGCCAGCAGGAAGCCGCCCGCCACAAAAAGACGCTGGGCCGCTCCGGCATCGTCCACCCCGGAACAAAGCTTGCAGGCATACAGCAAGGCAACCAGCAGCGCCGCGGCACCTACAACAGAGAAAAAGTTCTCTACAAAGCAGGAGGATTTGGCATAGAACACGTAGACCACAATCAGGTAGGAAATGCCCCACAGCACCCCGGCCATATACAGCAGGGGCGCCCCCCGGAAGGGGTTCCGGCCAGTGGTCAGGGCCGCGCCCACAACCAGCTGGACTAAGCCAAAAACCAGGCTTGCGGCTACAAAGAACCAGAAAATCAGCGGCTGCATAGCGGCGTCATACTGGGAGAGGCCGGTTTTCAAAAAGGATTGGAAGTCCATCGCCTGCCGGACAGCCTCTTGCAGCAGCACAAAGCCGGAGAGAAAGGCCAAAATGGCAGGCAACCCGTGCTTTTTGCGGACGTAACGCCCATAACTCTGGCCGGTCCGGCAGAACAGCCAGGCCGCGCCGCCAGCCGCCAGCCCTGGCAGCAGCAGGCTCAGCCAGGCGGTTAGGCCTCCATCGGTGTAAAACCCGGTATCATAGTCGTAAAAAAAGAGCATTACTATGACCCGCAGGACCAGCCCTGCGGCCAACGCTCCCAAAGCCATTTTAAATCCGGCGCTGATTTTGGCAGTCTTGGAAAAAACCACGCGCACACACCCTTTCTTGTGTCTTTTGGACCCAGTATAGCACAACTGGCAGGGTTTTTCAAGCGCTGGGTTGAAACGGGGAGTGTCCCAACCTCAGAGATAATCATCATTAAAAGAAGCGCCGCGCTAATTAATCAAACGCAGCGCTTTTTTACATTATTGCCTCTGATCCAAAGGCACATACCGCTGCCGGACCGGCAGGGCCCGGTAAGCCGGGCGCATAATCCGTCCGCCGGTGGTCAGCTCCTCGATGCGGTGGGCGCACCACCCGGCAATGCGGGACACGGCAAACATAGGCGTGTACAGCTCCTCCGGGATGCCCAGCATCTCATACACCAGCCCGGAATAAAAATCCACATTGGCGCAGATGGCCTTCTCCTTGCCCGTTACCTCATGGAAAACCCGGGGAGAGATTCTCTCGACCATTTCATAGAGGCCCAGCTGCTTGTCATAGCCCTTTTCCGCCGCCAGGGCCTTGGCTTTCTCTTTTAAAATCACCGCCCGGGGGTCGGACACCGTGTAGATGGCGTGGCCCATGCCGTAAATAAGCCCGCTGCCGTCCCCAGCCTCTTTGCGCAGAATCTTCTCCAAATAGCGGGCAACCTCTTCCTCATCGCTCCAGTCGCCTACATGGGACATAATTTCCCCCATCATGTTCATCACCCGGTGGTTGGCCCCGCCGTGGCGGAAGCCCTTGAGGGACCCAATGGCCGCGCCGATGGCCGAGTAGATGTCTGTTCCCGCCGAGGTGAGCACCCGGGTGGTAAAGGTGGAGTTATTGCCGCCGCCATGCTCCGCGTGGAGAACCATGCACAGGTCTAAAAGCTCCGCCTCTTCCCAGGTAAATTTCCGGTCCGGCCGCAGGGCGTTGAGAATGGCCTCCGCTGTCCGGTGGCCCGGCTCATAAGGGTGGAAGAACATGCTCTCCTTGTCGAAATGGCGGCGCTTCACCTGGTAGGAGTAGGCCATAATGGAGGGCAGGCGGGCAATGAGGGAGATACTTTGACGCATATTGTTTTCCAGAGACATGTCCTCCGGGTCATCGTCATAAGAATAGAGTGCCAGCACCGAACGGGCCAGCTTGTTCATCACATTTTTAGAGGGGGCCTTAATGATCATGTCCTCGGGGAAATATTCCGGCAGCTCCCGGTTTTCGTACAGCAGCTCGCAGATGCGCCCAAACTGCCGGCGGTCCGGAAGCTTGCCGAAAATCAGCAGCCAAACCACTTCCTCAAAACCGAAGCGCCCCTCCGCCTGACAGCCGCTGACAATATCCTCGATGTTGATGCCCCGGTAGGTGAGCCGCCCTTGGTCGGGAATTTTGTCCCCGTCGTCAATGAGGTAGCCGTGGACATTGCACACATGGGTAAGCCCGGCCATGACCCCGGTGCCGTCTGGGTTGCGCAGGCCCCGTTTCACCCGGTGGGTCTCATACTCCTGGCGGGAGATGGCATTATTTTTCCGGTATTCCGCACAGAGCTCCTGCATTGTGGTGCTTTGAGGGCTCTCGTTGTTCAGTCGCCGCATGGTGGGGACCTCCTTTTCGGTGGGTTCGCAAGAGGCCAAGGCACGCTGGAAGTGTCAGCTTCTGAGAGCTTTGCGTGTTCCCCCGCCCCACGGGCCGGGGAACACCAATGATTATCTCTGTGGCCACTTCCAGGCACTCTCTGGCCCTTAACCTTTATCGTTCACGCAGTTCAAAAGAGGTGATACCTCTTTTGAACCTGGCGGCGCGGACACGCCCGTGCCGCCCTGCTTGGAAATCGGTAAATACCGATTTCCAAGTGCGTTTACTATATCATCCTATTTTAGCGGCCGCGTGGTCACAAGTCAAGAGATTTTGCATAATCAAATTGCTTTCGCTTCATTTTTAGAGGCGTTGCCAAATAATTTCGGAAATTTTCTTTCAATTTTGAATGAATAAAGCTCAAATCATGTAAAACGGAGGCGCCCTATGAAACACTCTGACCCCAGCTTCAAGCGCTTGGTACTCACTTTCTTGCTGCTGTATGCCCTCATTGCTCTGGTGCCCTTGGCTGTTTCCCGGGCCCAGCCTATGCCGGTGAAGGGGGGCTCTTCCCTCCTGGAGGCCGCCTCCAGTCCGGAGCCCAGCCTGAGCTCCAGCGGGCCGCCGGAGGTGCGCTTTCCAGACGCGTCCCCCCAGAACAGCCCCCAGGCCCAGGGCGTTTTTACCCTGCGGGACGCGGCCACAGGCGAGACCTTTACGGTCCCGGAGCGGGAGTTTGTAGAGGCCTCCCTGGCCTGCGAAATGGACCTTTCTTCCCCGGCCGAGGCCCTAAAAGCCCAGGCCGTGGCCGCTTACACCTACTACAGCCGCCAGCGGGCCCAGGGGCAGACCATTGCCTGCGATACCGCCAACTGGCTGGTTTATGTGCCAGAGAGCGCCATGCGGGAGCGTTGGGGAGAAGACTATGAGGAATACCGCGCCGCCATCCGCGCCGCGGTGGACGCGGTAGAGGGCCAGCTGCTCACCTACCAGGACAAGCCCATTCTGGCGGCCTATTTCGCCATCTCCACGGGGGGAACCGAGGCGGTGGAGAATGTCTGGTCCCCGGACGCGGCGGCGGAGCATCCCTACCTACAGGCTGTGGCCAGTCCGGGCGACGCCTTCAGCGATGGCTACTTGAGCCGGGTCCAGCTGACGGACCAGCAGTTTCAAGAGGCTGTGGCCGCCCATTTTACGGACAACCCGCCGGATCTTTCCGGTCCGCCGGAAAACTGGCTGACAGAAATCGAATACACCCCCTCCCGCATGGTGAAAACCGCCAAGCTGGGCGGCAGATCCGTCACTGGGCCGGAACTGCGGGCCGCTTTGGGCCTGCGCAGCGCCGGGTTCACCTTCACCAGGGAAGAGGGCGTATTTGATTTCACTGTGCGCGGCTGGGGCCACGGGGTGGGCATGAGCCAGGCCGGGGCGGTGTTCCTCGCCAAACGGGGCGCGGACTACCAAGAGATTTTGGCCCACTACTACCCCGGAACGGAGCTGGTGGTGGAATAGGAGCTAGCATTCCAGCTCGTTGACAACCCCTTCCCGGTCGATGGTCAGCACCACCCGGTAGCTGGGGTCCAGCTTTTCAATCTCCCGCACCATCTTAGCCCGGATCAGCGTATCGCTGTCCGGCACAGAGAAGGGCACTGCCGCGTCGAACACAATGTTGGAGTGGGTTACGCCCCACACCACCCGAAAGTCGTGGATGCCCGCCTGGGGGCAGGCCCCCTTGACGCAGTCCTGTACCTGAGCCCGCAGGGCCTCGGTCCGGGGGTCGTTGGTAACCACCGGGTCCATGTGGATCACCAGGTGGATATGTTCCTCCGTCCAAAAGTCCCGCTCAATGTTGTCAATCCGGTCATGGCTGACTAGTATATCCTCTTCGGCGGGCACCTCGCAGTGGACCGTGGCAAAGCAGCGGCCCTCCCCGTAGCTGTGCACGGTCAGGTCATGAATGCCCACCACGCCCTCGTAAGAGCGGATGCGGTCGTAGATCATCCGCACCAGCTCCTGGTCCGGGGCCAGCCCCAGCAGGGGGCCAGCGGTCTCCCCTACCAGCTTGGCGCCGGAAACCACAATGAACACCGCCACCGCCAGACCCAGCCAACCGTCCAGGCGCAGGTCCGTCAGCCGGGTGACCACGGCCCCCAGCAGCACCACCGAAGTGGCGATTACATCGTTGCGGCTGTCGCTGGCCGTGGCGGTCAGGGCTTGGCTGCCAATGGTCTTGCCCACCCGCAGGTAAAAAAAGCACTGCCAAAGCTTCAGCAGCACCGAAATGACCAGCACGGCCAAAGTCACTGGCCCGAAGTCCGCCGCTTCGGGGGCAAAAATCTTCTCCACCGATGAGATGCCCAGCTCCAGCCCTAGAAACAGCACGATGAAGGAGACGATTACCCCGCACAGATACTCAATGCGGGCATGGCCAAAGGGGTGCTCCGCGTCGGCGGGCTTGCCAGCCAGCTTAAAGCCTACCAGCATAATAATGGAGGAGCCCGAATCCGTCAGGTTGTTCACCGCGTCCGCCAAAATGGCCACGCTGTGGGACAAGAGCCCCGCCGCCAGCTTGATGGCGAACAGCAGCAGGTTGGTGGCAATGCCCACCGCTCCCGCCATCTGGCCGCTGCGCTCCCGGACCTCTGGGCTCTGCTCCTGGCCATAGCCTTTGACCAAGCCTTTCATGATCCCATCGAACATGGTAACACTTCCTTACACTAAAATGCTTCCGCCGGTACAGTCTATGCCCACAATCAACGGGAAATCCCGCAATTCCAGCCGCTTCACCGACTCGCAGCCCAGATCCTCAAAAGCGATGACCTCGCAGGCCGTAATACACTGGGCCGCCAGGGCCCCCGCGCCGCCTATGGCGCACAGGTATACCGCCCCGTTGCGCTTTATAGCCTCCACCACCGGGGCGCTGCGCTTGCCCTTTCCAATCATGGCCTTGACTCCCAGATCCAAAAAGCGCGGGGTATAGGGGTCCATGCGGGTGCTGGTGGTGGGGCCGCAGGAGCCAATGGCCAAGCCCTCCGGGGCGGGCGTGGGGCCCGCATAGTAAATTGCCGCCCCGTCCAGCGGGTAGGGCGGCTCTTGGCCCTGGTCCAGCTGTTGGGTGATGCGCTTATGGGCCGCATCCCGGCTGGTGTAGGCCGTACCGCTGAGCAGTACCCGCTGGCCTGCCCGCAGCAGGGCGGCTTTCTCGCCCAGCTCGCTGGTGTGCAGTCTGATTTCCTCCATGTTCTCCCCCTCCTGTGTCAGGTCCAGCTCTAAGTAATAATCCTGCTCTGTCTCCCGTACTATGTGAAAGCCCAGCCTTTGGTGCAGAGCCAGGGAGGCTTGGTTCCACTTGTACACCGTGGAGTTGGCAATTTTTGCATAGCCCAAGCTTCGCAGGCGCTCTATCACCTTTTTCATCACCAGCGTCCCAATGCCCCGGCCCCGGTACGCCGCAAACCACAGGGCGATGGGCGGATTCTCAGGCTTTATGGTTACATCCCCCACCGGGGTCCAGGCGCCGCCTTCCAGGGCCTCGATAAAGTAGAGCTCTCCATGGGCGTCCAGATATTGGCACATACCCTTGACGTAAGCCAAATCAGGGATTTTCGCCTCGTCAAAAATCCCCTCTGAGTTCTGGTACACCACTGGGTCCTGGTAGCCGGGCAGGGCCAGCTCATAGCGGCCGTTGTACCGCTTCAGCCGCAGGGTCCCGGTAAGCCCGATAACCGGCGGCTGCTCCACGCCGGGCAATGGCATAGGCAATCGCTCCTTATTACAAAATGAACGGCCCCGGCACTCAGCCGGAGCCGCCTTGCTTCACCCGCCCGCTTAGGCGATTAATTTCCAGTAATGACAGGTTCGCCCAAAGGGAGCCTCGGGCCGGTACTTCTCTACCTCCAAGCCCAGCCTTTCCCACAAAGCCCCCATGTCCTCCGGGTCCTCGTCTTGGGCCAGAGACTGATAATACAGCGCCCCGCCCGGCTTGAGAAAGCCTGCCGCTATTCCCAGAATGTCCTCAAAAAGCCCGCTCTCCATCCGGGTGCTGCCCACCATCGTCACAATGCTGAACCGGCCCCGCAGTTCTCCGCAGTCCATGACATTTTTGTTGACCACCGTGACCGGGTTGGGGTTGCCCTCGTTCTTCAGGCCCTCCCGCAAAGCCCGGCAGCTCTCCGGGTCCAGGTCAATGCTGGTGAGGCTTCCCCCGTCCAGCCGGTAGCTGAGATAGCGGTCCCAGTACCCCGCCCCAATGCCGATGTTGCAGATTTCCGCCCCCCGGGCCACGGGAAAGTTCTCCTCAAAAAAGGCGGTAATCCGGTACTCCAGATACTTCTGCTCCACCGAGAGGTTCCAGGGCCCGGCCTCCGGCCCCCAGAACGCGCCGTAGGCTTTTAACAAAAAATCCTGATCCATGGTTCCATGCCTCCCTTTTCTGTCTTGAATCACACTGCCCCAGGCAGAACGGGAGGGAGGCCCCCGGCAAGGGGGTTCGCCGTGCTATTTCTCCCAGAATACCTCTATATGTTCATGGGTGGGACCGTAGAAGAAAGCGATGCGGATCGGCGCGCCGCCCAGCTCCATATCGGCGGGCTCATTGGTTACCTGGTAGCCAGCCTCGCGCACCTTTTCCACAATCTCGTCCACCTTATCGGTGGCAAAAGCAATGTGGGCCAGAGGGCCTCCGGCGGGAATCTCGCTGTCGCTGCTGAGAATCTCCATGCAGGTATTATCCCCGCAGGACACCATCAGGCAGGGCCGCTGGGGATCGCCCCAGCTCTTCTTGATCTCCATCCCCAATAGTTTGGTGTAGAAGTCTACGGTTTCCTGATACTGTTCCGCCGTGGGCTTCACGGCAATATGATGTACACCCTTTATCATTCCCATAGTGGCATCTCCTTATTTGCGGTTAAATATCGACATAATGTCGGTAAATGTGTCGTCATCGTCAATGACCGCCGGGTCCACCCGGGGTTCGCTGGCGCCGCGGATGCCGGAGCTGCTGCGGATGTTGGCTCCCCGGCCGCTGGACGCCGCCGGAGCGTCGTTCTGGGCCGGAGCGGCGGTCAGAAAGTCATCGTCCAAATCCAGGTCCAAAGCGGGCTTAGACTTCTCCCCATTCATCCCCTCAAAGCCGGTGGCGATGACCGTGACGTTCATGGCGTCCTCCAGGGACTCGTCAAAGGTGGCGCCCCAAATGATGTTGGCGTCCGGATGGGCCCGCTCGGTAACAATCTGGGAGGCGGTGTCAATCTCGTCCAGGGCGATGTCCGGGCTGGAGGTGATGTTGATGATCACGCCCCGGGCTCCGGCAATCTTAGTCTCCAGCAGGGGGCTGGAAATAGCGGCCATAGCGGCCTGCTCGGCCTTGTCTTTGCCGGTGCCGTGGCCCACGCCCATATGGGCATAGCCCGCATCCTGCATTACGGACTTCACGTCCTCAAAGTCCAGGTTCACAATGCCGGGCAGCTGGATCAGATCCGAGATGCTCTGCACGCCCTGGCGCAGCACATCGTCCGCCACCAAAAAGGCGTTGGCCAGGGTGATGCGCTCCTCGCTCACCAGCTTCAGGCGCTCGTTGGGGATGACCACCAGGGAGTCCACATGCTCCCGCAGCTGGGCAATGCCCCGCTCGGCCTGCTCCATACGCCTGCGCCCCTCAAAAGCAAAGGGCTTGGTGACAATGCCCACTGTCAGCGCTCCCTGCTCCCGGGCCATTTTGGCCACGGCAGGGGCTGCGCCGGTGCCAGTGCCGCCGCCCATACCGGCGGTGATGAACACCATGTCCGCGTCCTTAAGGGTCTGGGAGATAACCTCCCGGCTCTCCTCAGCGGCCTTTTCCCCCACCTCCGGCTTGGAGCCCGCGCCCCGGCCGTTGGTCAGCTTCTCCCCCAGCTGCACCTTGATGGAGGCCTGGCTGCGCTGCAGGGCCTGCTTGTCCGTATTCATACATACCAGCTCCACACTGCGCACACCGGCGCTGGCAATGCGGTTTACAGCGTTTCCGCCGCCACCGCCAACTCCCACCACTTTAATGGTCTGGGGGGTCTCATCCAATAAATTGTCCACTTCAAACGGCATTTTTTGACCATTCCTCTCTGCGTTTTGTGCTTTCGTCTCAAGCTGAATGCCGTCCGGCCAACCGCAAGGTCCAGCCGGACCCGGAAAGCAAAGCGCTGGGCTGAAACCCGTTTCCAGCCTGCTCCTCCTGGCTTGCTCCCGATATGGGAATACGATTTTACGTCAACCAAAACACTACCGTCTTTAATTTATCACTTTTTTGAGGAAATTTCAAGGTGATTCTTTAAATTTAGGCCGGTAAATGTTAGATTTCTCGCTTTTTCTCTTGAACATGGGCGTGCTCTTCCCTGCCGGTACAAGATATAGGGGGTCATTCGCCTTCCCCTTCTTCGCCGGTCCATTCCTCTTCCTCAGACCAGCCGTCTCCGCCGGTCCACTCATCCTCACCGCTCCACTCCTCTTCGTCAGACCAATCTTCCACACCGGTCCACGCGTCCTCATCGGACCAATCCTCTTCTTCGGTCCACTCATCCCCGCCGGTCCCATCGTCTCCGCCCTCTTCGTCCGGCTGGGCTTCTTCTCCGCCCCCCTCTTCCGGCTCCGGACTGGGGCTGGCCGAAGGCTGGGGGCTGGCCGCCGGGGCGGGCACGCTGCTGCCGTTTTCGGACTCAAAATAGGATTTGCGCTCGTCCGGCAGATAGTTCAGCTTCAGCACGCCCCGCTGGTCCAGAGGGATCTTATCGGTCAGCAGGCCATAGGCGGTTTGCAGCTTATAATCCAGCTGCTTGGTGTTGCCCAGCTGGCACTCCACCCGGTCTTGGTACCACAGGCGGATGTTGTTTAAGTCTGTCAGGTCCAGCTTGGTAAAATCCTGGGCCTCCATCTCCGCCAGCTTTTCCATAATATCCCCAAATGCCTGGCCGGCCTCGGTTCTCTCCGTTTCCAGCTTCTGCCCCGGCTGGCTGCTTTTGAGCAGAATGCCCTGCACCTGCATCACGCCCTCCGGCGGGTTGGGCACAGACTCCAGAATTTTCCCCTCGCTGCTGGCCAGCAGCCAGATACCGGCGTTTTCCACCGCGCACAGGGCCTGGGCGGCGGTGATGTCCACCACCACCGTGCCCGGCAGCTTCCGGCTGATTTTCGCCTTGCCTATGTAGGGCAGCTGGGCCTCCAGCTTTTGCTCCCGGTCCCGAATGGGAAGAAACAGCATGTTGTCCCCCGGCTTGTAGCCGCAGATTTCTTTGATCTCTTCCTCGGCGTATGGGGCGTCGCCGGTTACCTGCACCGCCGTTACCCGCAGCAGCAGCGACTCCGCCAGAAAAAGCGTAACCAGCAGCATGGCCAGCAGAGTCAGAACAATCAACAACCGCCGCTTAAACAGGCTCATGGGCTTGCGGCGTTTTCGCGGCTGCACCTCCCGCCGCTCCCGGGGCCCCCCGCCCCGAGGCGGAGGCGGGCCTTTGGCTGTCCGCTCTCGGGACGGCGGACGGCCGCCCGGCCGCTTCCTTTGGGACGGAGCGGGCTGGGCGCGCCCGCGCCTCTCCCGGCCGGAGGCGGGCTCTCGAGGCCGCGCCCCTTCCCGGCTGGAGGCCCGGCGCTCCCGCCGGCCTGGGGGCGCTTCCCCCTCCCGCGAGCGCCGTGCCGCCCGGTCTTCCTCCAAAATGCGCTCCCGGTTCACAAACCAGTCAAACTGGGGAGGCTCGCCGCTGGAATGAGAGTTCAGGTCTTCAAAGTCGTTTTGATCCCACAGTTCCCGGCGGGGGCGGTCGGTCTTCTCTCTCACAGCAGGGCCTCCTTCCCTTTTTACGTCTTTACGCTTCCTCTTCCCGGACCCGCGCTCCCAGGTCCGCCAAATGCTTTGCCAAGTCCTCGTAGCCCCGGCGGATAAACTGGGTCCCGCTTACCTGGGTGCGCCCCTGGGCCGAAAGGCCCGCCACCACCAAGGCCGCCCCGCCCCGCAGGTCCGCGGACTCCACCGCCGCGCCGGTTAGGCGCTCCACGCCTTCTACCACGGCCACCTTGCCCTCTACCTTGATTTTGGCGCCCATGCGCCCCAAGCCCTCCGCGTGGCGGTAGCGGTTTTCAAATATGTTCTCCACAAACATGCTGGTCCCCCGGCCCACCGCCGCCATGCTCATAATGGCCGGCTGGGCGTCGGTGGGAAACCCCGGGTAGGGCATGGTGCGGATGTGGCGCACGGGGTTCAGCCGCCGGGGGGCCATAATGTTCAGGCATCCTCCCAGCTGGCGCACCTCGCAGCCAGATTCCTCAAAGGGGCCCAGCATAGGCAGAATGTGGGTGTTATCCACATCCCGCAGGGTGACGTTGCCCCCGGTGACAGCCGCGGCGGCCATGTATGTCACGGCGGCAATGCGGTCGGGCATCACCCGGTGCTCGCAGCCAAAAAGCTCCTTCACCCCGTCGATGATGACGCAGCTCTCCCCCGCACCATAAACCCGGGCTCCGCAGCGGTTGAGATACTCGCACAGATCGCTGATTTCCGGCTCCCGGGCGGCGTTGGCGATGATGGTGGTGCCTTTGCCGCACACAGCGGCCAGAATCAGGTTCTCTGTGGCCCCTACGCTGGGAAAGGCCAGGGAGACATAAGCTCCCTCCACCCCATGAGGGGCCGAGCAGTTCAGCCAGCCGCCGGTCTCTTCAATGTCCACCCCCAGCCGCCGCAGGGAGCTCAGGTGCAGGTCAATGGGCCGGGGGCCCAGCTCACAGCCGCCGGGGGCGCAGAGCCGGGCCGAGCCGCAGCGGGAGATCATCGCCCCCAGAAACACAATGGACGAGCGCATGCTCCGCATAAGCTCCTCGGGAATTTCGCACTGGGTCACCGCGCTGTCCACAATCAGGTCGTGGCCCTCCCGCTTGCAGCGGCATCCGGCGTGTTCCAAAATGCGCAGGGCCGTGTCCACGTCGGACAGGTCCGGGCAGTTGTGCAGAACCGTCTGCCCCTTGCACAAGAGCGCCGCCGCCAGCAGGGGCAGCGTGCTGTTTTTCGCTCCTTGAACTGTGAGCTCCCCGCTTAACTCCGCGGGGCCGTCAATGATGATCATAGGGAACACCTCTCTAAAATGGGCTATGCCATTTTATGAGGCGCTTTCAATTGTGTGCGGGCTATGTCCCGTAGCTCATGTGCAGAGAGATGGGCTTAAAGCCAAAGCTTTCATAAAAGCTCAGGGCCCGTTTGTTCCAGCAGAAGACTTCCAGGTCCAGGGCGGTCTCCCCCAGGTGCTCCATCAACGCGTGGAGGGCTTGGGTTCCATAGCCTTGGCGGCGGTACTCCCGGCGGATGAAAAAGTTTTGCAGCATCACGCCCGGGAAGCGCCGCTCACGCTCCACTACCACATGGCCCACCACAATGCCCTCTGCCAAAAATTCGTACACATCATAGGCTTCGCCGGTCAGATACCGCTCCATAAGCGCGCACTCTTCCTTCAGCAGCTCCGGGGATTCCTCCAAATCCCCCCACCAGCTGCCCTGGCGCATGTCCACATTGCTTTGCATAGACCAGAGGGCCAGCTCCTCCAGACAGCTTAAATCGCATTTTTTAACTTCCATTTTTATAACGCTTCCTTTCCTTATGTTTTTCTTAAATAAGAAAAACATAAGGAGGGCCGTTCACAACGATAACCATATTTTTCTCCCGTCTTTATGTAGAATATTCCCTCTGGCTGTGCCGGTACACCCGAACCGGTCCCTCGCCGCCATTCGCCATGCAGAAGAACTCCCAGCCGTACCGCTCATAGAATGTGGTATGGCTTGTCACCAGATATAGAGTCTCTACCCCCAGCGCCGCCATGTCCGCGCACACATGCCGCAGCAGCTTTCCCGCAATGCCCTGCCCCCGCCAGGGCCCGTCCACATACACCGCGCACACATTGGGGGCAAGGTCCGGGCGGTCGTGAAAGTCATTCTCAATGACGCCCAGGCCGCCCACCATGCGCTCTCCCTCCATCGCCCCATACCACTGAGGCACTGGGCCGGAGCCCGCCAGACACTGGGCCATGCTCTCCCGGTAGGCCTCCTCAGGCACCCCAAAGGTATGGGGAAACCACTTGGCCATTGTCTCAAGCAGCTGGGGCTCCTGCCGCAGGGCGGCGATTTTTACACTCATGCTTCTTCCCCTTTCCGGCTCACGCTTTTCCTCCCCCAGCGGCTTTTTTCAGCTCCCGGTAAATGCGCTCGCTGGCGTCGGCCACCTCCATTTTCCCGGCGTTTTCCCCCAGGGAGCGCAGCCGGTCCGGGTCGGAGAGAATGGTTTCCACCTTTTTCCAGAGGGCCTCGCCGGTCAGGTTCTTTTCCTCGATAATCTCCGCCGCGCCCCGGCGCACCAGGGCCATGGCGTTGTGAAACTGGTGGTTTTCCGCCACATTGGGGGAGGGAATTAAAATGGACGCCTTGGCCTTGGCCTCAATCTCCGTCAAGGTCATGGCCCCTGCCCGGCCAATGACCAGATCCGCTGCCGAAAGACACTGGGGCATGTTGTCGATGTATTCCAACAGGCGGATTTGGGGGTTCTCTTCCACATGGAGGCCTAGCTCCCGGACTTCGCTGAGAAAGCGCTGGTCGTGGGCGCCATAGCCGTGGATGTGCTGAAAGGCCTTCCCCCGGGCGCTTTGGGCCAGCATGTAGGCCGCCGCCCGGTTTAGGGCCGAGGCGCCCAAGCTGCCCCCAAAGGACAGCACCAGGGGCCGCTCATCCAGCCCCAAGGCCTTGCGGGAGGCCTCCCGCTCCGCGGCCAGCACCTCGCCCCGCACCGGGTTGCCAGTGACAACGCAGTTGACGGAAGCGTCAAAGTACCGCTTGGCGTCGGGCACAGCCAGCATCACCGTCTTGACGGACTTTGCCAGCATTTTGGTGGTCACGCCCGGGTAGGCGTTGGACTCGTGAATGACGCAGGGCACCCCCAGCTTGGCGGCCTCCCGGACAACCGGACCGCTTACATAGCCGCCGGTGCCCACGCACACATCCGGGGCAAAGTCCCGGATGATCCTTTTGGCTTCCGCCGTGGCGGTGAACACCCGGCCCACGGTCTGGATGTTGCGCACAATATTCTTGGGGGTCAGCTTCCGCTGGAAGCCGGAGATGGTGATGAGGGCCATTTTGTACCCAGCCCGGCCCACCAGCCGCTCCTCCATGCCGCCCCGGTTGCCCACGTAGAGAATTTCCACATCGGGCTCTTTCTCTTTTAAATGCCCGGCCACGGCCAGGGCCGGGTTGATGTGCCCGGCGGTGCCGCCGCCGGTAAGCAAAACTTTCATATCCCATTCTCCCTTTTGGTTAATGTTCCGGCAGGCTCGCTCAGGTTTTCTCCACGTTGGAGCTGCGGGAAATGTTCAGCAAAATTCCCATCTGCCCCAGCAGCATCAGCAGCGCTGTGCCGCCCGAGCTGAAAAAGGGCAGGCTGATGCCCGTGTTGGGAATGGTGTTGGTCACCACGCAGATGTTCAGCACCGCCTGCAGGCCCACCTGGAAGGTAAGCCCCAGGCCCAGCATGGCCCCAAAGCGGTCTTTGGCGTGCAGGGAGATGTAGACCCCCCGCCAGATCAGCAGGGCAAACAGCAGCATAATCACCAGCGCCCCCACCATGCCCAGCTCTTCGCAGACAATGGCGAAAATAAAGTCGTTTTGGGGCTTGGGCAGATAGAGGTACTTCTGCCGGGACTGGCCCAGACCCACCCCCAGCAGCCCGCCGGAGCCAATGGCGTACAGGGACTGCTTAATCTGCCAGGTGTCCGCCGAACCGGACTTGTCGCCAAAGGGGTCCAGCCAGCCGGAGATGCGGTCCATTTGGTACACCCCGCCTTCGCCGGCGTCATCCTTGCCGCCAAAAGCCAGGTAGGCCACCAGCATCACCACTAAAAGGGCCCCGCCCAGAATAAACCACCGGGGCTTGGTGCCGCCGATGAACATGAGAATGGCCCCCAGCGCCAGAATAATCAGCGTGCCGGACATGTGGTTCTCCAAAAAGACCAGGGCCGCAAACAGCCCCAGCACCCCCACAAAGGGCAGCACGCCATAGCGGAAGGTGCCCATTTTGTCCGCGTACAGGGAGATCATGTGGGCGAACACCACAATCAGCGCGAACTTTGCCACCTCGGAGGGTTGAAAGCCCAGAGGCCCCAGCTGCAGCCAGCGGGTGGCCACGCCCTCTGCCGGGGCGATGGACTCCATTTTTAATACCCGGCCAAACAGCAGCACCATCATCAGCAGCACCAATGAGACGCCCGCAATGGGCAGGGCCAGCTGGTGGAACCGGTGGTAGTCAAAGGTAGAGATCAGCAGCATGGCCACAATGCCAAAAACCGCAAAGCCGCCCTGGCGGGTGATGTAGTGGTAGCTGTCGTCCTCATAATAGTAGCTGTTGGCGTAACTGGCGGAAAACAGCATCACCAGCCCAATGGCCAGCAGCACCATGATGAACACGAACAAGGGCATATCCAGCCCGTTTCCCAAGCTGAACACCGCATGCTGTATCCGCCGCCTCCGCTTTTTTCTGGTCTGGCCCTTCGCCGCCTCTTCCCGCTTTCGGGCGGGGCTCCGGGGGGGACGCTCCAGTTCCCGGGCGGTTCTGCCCGCTGCCGGCATATGCCTCACTCCTTCCGTTTCGCGTCCGCCCTCGCGGGCCGGGCGCGCCTTTTATGCCGCTGTATGATAGCATTCACCGTTTCGTCCCCATTATCACGGGAGAACGGCAGATCCTTTCGTCTTTTGGCCGTTCCTCAGCCGAAGAGCACGCAGCACAGGGCCAGCGCGCCGCCTGCCAGGGACGCCACCCCAAAGGCCGCGCAGATCTTCACCTCGCTCCAGCCGCACATCTCAAAGTGGTGGTGGATGGGCGACATTTTAAACAAGCGCCGCCCTTCTTGATACTTGCGTTTTGTATGCTTAAAATAGGCCACTTGCAGCACCACGGAGATCATCTCCAGCCAGTAGACCAGCCCCGCGGGCAGCAGCAGAATGGGCATATCCAGCCCAAAGGCCAGCGCCCCCACCATGCCCCCTAAAAACAAGGATCCGGTATCGCCCATGAAAACTTTGGCCGGGTGGAAGTTCCAGATAAGAAAGCCCACGCAGGCCGCCGCCGCCGCCACGCCCATGGCCGCCACGCCCGCCATAGAGAGCACCCCCGCGCACAGCGCCAGGGCCATCAGGACAAAAAAGGTGACCGTGCTGTTCAGTCCGTCCACGCCATCGGTGAAGTTTACCGCATTGGTCAGGCCCACCAGCAAAATAGCCGCCAAGAGGTAGTAGAACAGCCCCAGGTCCACCGGCCCCAGGAAGGGGATGGTGGTGGCTGTATCCTCCCCGGCCAGATAAAGGGTGAGCAAATAGGCCCCCGCCACAAAAAACTGGAGGATGAGCTTCTGCTTTTCGTTCAGTCCCAGGTTCCGCTTCTTTTTGATGCTGATGTAGTCATCCATAAAGCCAATGGCTCCATAGGCCAGGGCCATGGCCAGCCCGGCGAAAATTTTCATCTGCATCAGGTAGGTTTCCGGGCCGTTTTGCTGGTAATATACCGGCACGCAGGAGCACACCGCCGCCGCTACGCCCAGAATGAACAGGATTCCCCCCATAGTGGGAGTGCCCTGCTTGTTCTTGTGCCAGCTGGGGCCCACCTCCCGAATGGTCTGGCCGAACTTCAGCTTGTGCAGGAAGGGGATAAGCCACCAACCCAGCACTGCGGTGACCGTAAAGGCCACCAGGGCCGCCATTAGAAACAAAAAGCTGTTCATCTTTTCACCAATCCTTTCGAATTTCACCTCTCTGTGATTCTGGGGCTCCGGGCCTATTCCGCAATATTGGCGAAGGCCTCTGTGGTCTCGTTGTTGGCAAAGGTCAGGGTAATTACCGTCCCCTTCTTCACCTTGCTGCCCGGCTCGATGTTTTGCAGCATGGCCAAAGCGCCCTCGTCCTGCACGCCGTTGATGCTCACCTGCAGCTTCGAGACCGCCGCCAGGTAGCTGGCGTTCACCTTATCCAGGCCGAAGAAGTCCGGCACCTCCACCAGGGCGTTGTCAATGTCGTAGCCCTGGGTGTAAAGGATCACAAAGCCCTCCTTGGGCACCTGCGAGCCGCTTTCCGGAATCTGCTCAATGACCTTGTTGTCCCAGTCGTCGCCATCGCCCACCACGTCGAAGAAGAGGCCGTCCTCCTGGAGCTTGGCCTGGGCTTCCCCAATGGTCATGCCCACCACAGAGGGCGTAACCATATCCAGCTGGCCATACTCCTCTTCGCTGTACTTCACCTCAATGCCCAGATAGGGCAGAGCCTCCTGCATAATGGCGGAAAAAATAGGGCCGGCCACCGCGTTGCCGCCGTACACGCCGCCGTTGTTCTCCCGGTCCGGCTCATCAAAGAACACCAGCAGGGCGTACTGAGGGTCCTCCGCCGGGGCAAAGCCGCAGTAGGAGGCAATGTACTCCATGGGCTTGGAGGGGTCCTCCGCGTGCTTGGCCACCTTCTCCGAGGTGCCGGTTTTGCCGCTGATCCGGTAGCCGGACACATAGCCGCCCTTGGCCGTGCCCGAGTAGGTGTTCTGCTGCATAATGTCCGCCATAAGCTGGGAGGTCTCTTCCGAGATCACCTGGCGGCGGTAGCTGGTGTCAGCGGTTTTGACAATGTTGCCATCGCTGTCCACAATCCGGTCCACCACATGGGGCCGCACCAGGTAGCCCCCGTTGGCCACGGCCGCGCAGGCGGTGACCATCTGGATGGGCGTGATGCTGAAGTTCTGCCCAAAGGACTCCACCGCCAGGTCCACGGGGCGCATCTCATCGAAATTGTGGTAGATGCTGTAGGACTCGCCGGGCAGGTCAATGCCGGTTTTGTCCGTCATGCCAAAGGCCTCCCGGTAGCGGCAGAAGGCCTCGCCCCCCAAAAGGCTGCCAATGTGCATGAACCAGGGGTTGCAGGAATTGCACAGGCCCTCCCGGAAGGTGGTGGTGCCGTGGCCCACGGTCTGCCAGCAGTTGATGGTGTCCTTGACTCCATCCAGCTTTACGCCGCCGGTGCAGGTGAACTGGCTCGTCTCCGTGATGACCCCTTCCTCAATGCCCATGGAGCCCACGCACATTTTGTAAACGCTGCCCGGGTAGTAGGTGTCGGACACCCCCTTGTTGCGCCACTGGTTTTGCAGGGCGGCCACCTCGGCCTCGGCCTGTTGGTCCTGGGGCAGGGCCTCAATGGCCTTGGCTGTCTTCTCGTCCAATATGGCAAAGGGGTCGTTGGGGTCGTAGTTGGGGTTTGTGGCAAGGCCCACAATGCCCCCGGTCTTCACGTCCATCATCACCGCTACCGCGCCGTTTTTCACCTGGAACTTCTCAATGCCAATGGCTAAGTACTTTTCTAAAATGCTCTGCACCGTCTCATCAATGGTAAGCACCAGGTCGTGGCCATCCTCGGCCTCCACAATCTGCTCATACTCAAAGGGCATGTCGGTGCCCAGGGCGTTTTTTGCGGAGATCAACCGGCCGGTGCTGCCGGAGAGCTCACTGTCGTAATAGAGCTCCAGGCCCTCCAGCCCGGTGTTTTCCGAGCCGGTGAAGCCCAAAATATTGGAGGCCACCGTGCCATACGGATAATAGCGCTTGTAATCGTCAATCAGCCGGATGCCGCTGGTGATCTCGTGATCCTTTTTGAACTGGTTGATTTTGTCCCGTACATCCGTCTCCACCTTGCGCTTGATGATATTATAGTAGCTGCCCTTTTCGCCGGTCGCCTTATAGATCTCATCCTCGTCCAGGTCTAAAATTTCCGAAAGCCCAGAGGCTATGGTGCGGCGCAGCGCTTCGTCACCGGCAATGTAGGCCGGTTCCAGGACCACGGTCCATACGCTGGCGCTTTGAGCCAGCACCTTTGTGCCGGTGGCGTCGTAGATGGTTCCCCGCATGGAGGGCAGGCTGGTGGTGACCAGGCTTTGCTCCATGGCCTCCGCCCGCATTTCGTCTCCCCGGAGAATCTGCCAGTGAAAGAGGCTCCCCGCCGCCGCGCCGAAGCCGGCTATAATGAGAAAGGCGGTAAGGCCCATGGCTTTGCGCCGGATTTTTTCTGTGGTCCCTTTTGCCATATAAAACCTCCCGTATCATAGACAAAGAAGAGCCAACGCTCCATTGGCTCTCGCAAAAATACGCCGTTCCTTTTATATTTATTCCCCGCAGGGCGGGGCTAGTACTACAGACAAGCCCCGCCTTGGTTCGAAAAAAACCACCGCTACCCTGCCAGCCAGCTCCGCACGGTGCTGAGGAACTGATCCAGCCAGGAACCCCCAGCCACGTCCTGCACCACCTTGCCCTGGTCCTGACCGGCCACATGCAGATAGGTCACCTGGGCGTTGCTCAGCTTGCTCATGCCCAGCTGCTGCACCGCGTACTCTTCCACTTCCGCATCGGTCATCTTCTGGGCCGCCTGCATGCTCAGCTGAATCTCCCGGCTTTTGGCTTCTTCCAGGCTTTTGGACGCCATGTTGATCTCCTCCGTCAGCTCGGTCAGCTGCACCTCGCTGTGAACGGCGCTGAGGGCCGTTAGGAAAATGAGCCCAAAGCACAGGGCCGCCGCCGCCATTTTAAGGGGGCTGCGCCGGTGCTGGGGCTGGGCCTGCCGCTGCTGTTCCGGCTGTTCGGGCAGCTCCACCACATTGCTTTGGCGCTGGGGCTGCTCCTGTATTTTGGGTTCAGCCGCGGGCACCGCGCTGCCGTCCCGCTCCTGGAATCGTGAAAAGTCGTAAGCCTCTAATGCCATCTGCTTCCTCCCCTGCCGGTCCAGTTGACCGGCGTTTCCGCCAGCCTCCCAGAGGCTGGCCTAACCAAACCAAAAGAAAAAATCAGTCCTCTCCCCGTTGAAACACCCGCAGCCGGGCGCTTCGGGCCCGGGGATTCCCGGCGGTCTCCTCCTCGGAGGGCGCCAGGCCCTTCTTGTATACCAGCCGGCCCTTGGGCTTTTTGCCGCACACGCACACGGGAAAATCCGGCGGGCAGGTGCAGCCTTGGCACCAGCGGGCCATGGCCTGCTTGACCATGCGGTCCTCCAAGGAGTGAAAGGTGATCACCGCCAGCCGCCCGCCTGGGCGGAGCAGCTCCAGGGCCGCCTCCAGACCTTTTTCCAGGCAGTCCAGCTCCCCGTTGACCGCAATGCGCAGGGCTTGAAAGGTCCGCCGGGCCGGGTGGCCCTCCGCCCGCCGCACCGCCGCGGGCACCGAGGCCTTGATCACCTCCGCCAGCTGGGCCGTGGTTTCAAGGGGCTCCTGAGCACGGGCCGCGCAAATCCCCCTGGCAATGCGCCCCGCGCTTTTGTCCTCCCCATACCGGCGGATGATTCCCGCCAGCTCCCCCTCCGGCAGGCTGTTCACCAGGTCCCGGGCGCTGGGGCCCGTCTGGCTCATGCGCATGTCCAGAGGCGCGTCCAGGTGGTAGGAAAACCCCCGCTCCGCCGCATCCAGCTGGTGGGAAGAGACCCCAATGTCCAGCAGCACTCCATCGGCGGCGGTGATTCCCCGCTCCCGGGCCAGCTCCCCCATATTGGCGAAGTTCCCCCGCACCACCTGGGCGGCGGGAAACCGGGCCAGCCGCTCTCCCGCCGCCTGGACCGCGTCCGGGTCCTGGTCGATGGCCAGAAGCCGCCCTGTCTCCAGCCGCTGGCAGATGGCCTCGGAATGGCCGCCGCCGCCAGCTGTTCCGTCTACATAAATCCCGTCTGGTTTCACTTGCAGAGACGCGATGGTCTCTTGAAACAAAACGGGAATGTGGCTGAACCCCATGGGAACCGCCTCCTTTCGCACCGGGAATGTCCGTTTCGGAGAGCTTTTCGTGTTCCCCCCGCCCGCAGGGCGGGGGGAACACAGATGATGATCTCTGTGGTTGGGACACTCCCTTTCGGACCGCAGCACTTGACATAATATCGAAAACTTTTTATACTAAAAGGATAAGCAGTTCATGGCCTCCTGCAAATCCTCCTCTGTTTGGCTGTTGTTGTAGGCCTCCCAGCGCTCCGTGTCCCAAATCTCCGCCCGGGTGGCCGCGCCAATGAGGGTTACATCCTTTTGCAGCCCAGCATGCTCCCGCAGGTTGGGGGGAATGAGCACCCGCCCCTGCTTGTCCGGTTCCACCTCCGCCGCGCCGGAGAAAAAATAACGCTGGATGCCCTTGCCTTGGGCCAGGGGCATGGCGGAGACCTTCTCCACCAGCTTGTCCCACTGCTCTTGGGATAGCACGAAAAGGCAGCCGTCCAGGCCCTTGCAGACGTAGAACCTCTCCCCCAGGTCCTCGCGGAACTTGGAGGGAACCGTCACGCGGCCCTTTGGGTCCATATTATGCCGGTACTCACCCGAAAACATGCCGCCTTTTCCTTTCCTTCCCAATCCGGGAGCTGGGGGCCGCTCCGGCAGGGCCGCGGGGTTCTCCACTGGAACCGCCCCGCCCTCCCCGGTGTTGCACTTTCCCCCACTTTCTACCACCCGGTACCATTATTATAGCCTAGTTCCCCCCCAAAAGCAACCCGCTAAATGTAGGGCGGGCCCTGGGCCCAGGCGCTCGAAGGCACGTTCGGGTTCATCTGGCGGGAACAAAAATTCCCCCCGCTATATCTAGCGAGAGGAAGAAATGAGTTTATTTCCTTTTATTGTTATTTCACAGAATCGTGAACCTAGATTTGTGAATTGCGCTGTGAGGCCTTGATGTTCTGCCGGGTCTTCCGCAGTTCGGTCAAACTTTCGGAAAGGGACTCGTCGGTGCGGCGCATCAGGTCGTCCACATACTCGTTGCTGGCTTTGCGCATCTCCTTAAACTTGGCCTGAGCTTGGGCCAAAATCTCGTTGGCCTTGGCCTGGGCCTGACGGACCACCTCCTGCTGGCTGACCAGGCTTTTGGCGTGGTCCTCGGCGGACTTAATAATGGTGTCCGCCTCCCGCTTGGCCTCGGCGATGATCTGCCCGTGGTCGGACACAATGGCTTTGGCCTGACCAATCTCCTGGGGAAACACGTCGCGAATGTCGTCCAGAATCGCGCGGATCTCCTCGCTGTCTACCAGCACCTTGCCATTGGAGAGGGGCATTTTCCAGCCCTTGTCCAGCACGTCGTACATCTCGTCGATCAGGTCTTCAATGGTCGCTTGATTGTTGCTCATGCTAACGCATCCCCTTCCCTTTGCTCTGCCGCCGGCTGGCACAGGCGGCCCTTGATGACCTCCAGAATGCAGGCCGGCACAAAATGGGAGATGTCTCCCCCGAAGCCCGCCACCTGCTTGACCATGCTGGAGCTTAAAAACATGTGCTCCGCGCTGGTGGAAAGGAACATGGTCTCCAGGGCCGGATTTAATTTTTTATTGGTCAGGGCCTGCTGAAACTCATACTCAAAGTCTGTCAGCGCCCGCAGGCCCTTGATAATCACCGCCGCGCTCCGCTCCCGGGCGTAGTCCGCCAAAAGGCCCTCCACCCGGTCCACCACCACGTTTTCCAGCCCCTGGGCCGCGCAGACCTTTTGCAGCATGTCCATGCGCTCTTCCACCGAAAAGCTGAAGCATTTGTCCGGGTTCACCGGCACCGCCACCACAACCCTGTCAAATATTTTGCTGGCCCGGCTGATGATATCCAAATGGCCCAAAGTCACCGGGTCAAAGCTGCCGGGACAGATGGCCGTTTTCATGTGTTCCGTCATAGAGGCGGCACTCCTTTCCTATGGGGCGGCAGGCTACCGCCGGGCTTTCAGCGTGTAGGTGGCGCCCCAGTTTTTCAGGACCTCCACCTGGGAGAACCCGGCCTCCCTCAGCACCGCGGCCTCGTGCTCCACCGTTAAGGGCGTGTCATAGTGATAAAAACCCTCTCCGGCCAGGCCCTGCTCGCTCTTAAGCCGGGCCAGCTCCCGAAAATACTCCTCCTCGTGCCAAGGCGATTCGGCAAAATAATCCGTCAGAACGAAGGCGCCGTCTGGACGCAGGGCCCGGCAGAGCTTGGCGTAAAGCTCCCGCTTCTGCCCGGCGGGGAAGTGGTGCAGCGACTCCACGGAAACCGCTCCGTCAAAGGCCGCCTCTCCCAAGGGCGTCTCAAAATAAGAGCCCTCCAGCAGCGTCAGGTCCTTTTCCGGGAACTTCTTCCGCAGGGCCCCCAGCATGTCCGGCGACAGGTCAATGCCCGTCACCCGGGCCTGGGGGTTCCGGGCAAAATAGGCTTCCAGCTCCAGGCCCGTGCCGCAGCCCAGGTCCAGCACCCGCGCCCCCGGCTCATCGGGCAGCTGCTCCGCCGTAAAGGGATAAAATTCCTCCGCCCCCTCAATCTCCTGGCGCATATGCTGGTCGTACCCTTCCAGCCGGTTGGCGAAAAAGGCGCTCATCTCTTCCAAAACCGGGCCTCCGCCCGCTTCCTCCCCGGCCTCCGCCGCCTGGTAGGAGGTAAGGGCGGTTCTGCCATACCGGTAGACCTTCCGCTTTTCAAAGGCCCCCGCCCGCTCCGGCAGATCCTCCCGGCTGCCGTGCTCACAGAGGATGATCCCCCCGGGAGCCATGCGCTCCGCCGTAAGGGCCAGGGCCTTGTCCATGAGACCCGCCCCATAGGGAGGGTCCAGAAAGGCCACGTCAAAACAGCCCCGCTCGCCCCGCAGATAGCCCTCAAAGCTGGATGAGACTACCCGGGCCCGGCCGGTGAACCCAGCGGCTTCCACATTCTTTTGCACAACCTTAATGGCGTCCCGGTTGGCGTCTACCAAAACCGCCTCCGCCGCGCCCCGGCTCAGGGCCTCCAGGCCAATCTGCCCGGAACCCGCGAACAGGTCCAAAAAACGCCGGCCCTCTATATTGAACTGAAGGATGTTGAAAAGCGCCTCCTTCACCATGTTGGTGGTGGGCCGCACCTGCTCGCCCTCCAGAGCCAGCAGCTTTTTGCCGCGCCGTTCGCCCGCTATGATCCGCATCGTTCCACCTCCTGGGAGACTGCCCGCAGGGCTTTTTGCTTAGATTCGCCTGTTATTATCGCATTTTTTCCGCCGTATGTCAACCGTTCCCCGAAAATTCCCCCTCATTTCCGGGCTTTTCCAGAGAATCCGCCTCTCCCCCCTCTGGGTGGAAGTGGCCGTATACCCGTCTGGCCGCCGGTTTGGTCATGCCTGGGGCGGCTTCCAGCTCCTCCAGCGTGGCGCTTCCCACCGCCGACACGGTACGGAAATGCTTCAGCAGCGCCTTGGCCCGGGCGGGCCCCACCCCTTCGATGGACAGCAGGGTGCTGGAAATAGCCGACTTCTTCCGCTGCTGCCGGTGGTAGCCAATGGCGAACCGGTGCACCTCGTCCTGAATGCTGGACACCAGCGTGAACGCCCGCCGGGTGGAGGTAATGGCGATCTCCCCGCCGGTTTGGGCAATGGCGCGGGTGCGGTGCTTGTCGTCCTTCACCATGCCGAACAGGGGCACGGCAATGCCCATTTCGTCCAGCAGGGGCTGCACCGCCCCCACATGGCCCTTGCCGCCATCCAGCAGAATCAGGTCGGGAAGCCGCCCAAAGCCGGTATTGTCCCCTTTGGCTTGAAAAGCCCGGTATTCCTCAAAGCGCCGGCGGATCACCTCGCGCATGGAGCCGTAGTCATCCTGGCCCTCTACGGTTTTGACCTTAAAGCGCCGGTAAGCGGATTTAAGGGGCCTGCCGTTTTCAAAGGCCACCATGCCCGCCACGTTCTCGCCCCCCTGCAGGTTGGAGATGTCGTAGGACTCAATATAGGCCGGGGTTTTTTCCAGCCCCAACAGCCGCCGCAGCTCGTCCAAGGCAGAGGCGTCCCGGCCGGCCAGACCGCTTTGCTGGGCCAGGTTTTCGGCGGCGTTGCTGCGGCACATTTCCACCAGCTGGCGCTGGTCCCCCCGCTGGGGCACGTTGAGCTTCACCGTTCTCCCCCGCCGCTCCGTCAGCCAGCGGGCCACCAGCTCCTGGTCCTCCACCGGGCCGTCCAACGTCACCACAGGAGGGATGCGCTCCCGGATGGCGTAGTACTGCCGCAGAAACTCCGAGCGGGCCTCCGGGTCCGGCTGGCAGCCCTCGGTGAGAAAGCTCTCCCGGTCGCTGAGCTTGCCGCCTGTGAAGCGGAACACCTCGAAGGCGGTCTGGCTCTCTCCCTGGGCCAAGGCGAACACATCCTGTTCCTCCACCCGGCTGGCCACCACCTTCTGCCGGTCCTTCAGCTTGTTGATGGCGTTGATCCGGTCCCGCAGGCGGGCGGCCAGCTCAAAGTCCAGGTCCTCCGCCGCCTGCTCCATCCGCTGGGTCAAAACCTTTACCGAGGTGCTGCTGCCCCCCTTGATGAAATCCAGGGCCTGCTGAAAGGCCTCGTTGTAGTCTTCCTCCTTGATTTTTCCCCGGCAGGGGGCGCAGCATTGGTCAATGTAGAAGTTGAGGCAGGGCCGCCCCCGGCCAAAGTCCTGGGGAAAGCGCCGGTTGCAGTCTGGAAGCTTGAAGATCTTCCGGGCCGCGTCCACGGTCTCCCGAATGGACCAGAAGCTCAGGTAGGGACCCACATATTTGGCCCCGTCTTCCTCTTTTTGCAGCACCGCTGTAATCCGGGGCCAGCTGCCGCCGCTGACGCGGATGTAGCAGTAGCCCTTGTCGTCTTTGAGCAGAATATTATACTTTGGCTGGTGCTGCTTAATCAGGCTGCTCTCCAGCACAAAGGCCTCAAACTCGCTGTCAGTCAGGATGTACTCGAACCAGTCCACATTGGAGACCATTTTGCGCACTTTGGCGTCGTGGTTTTTTTCAGAGCCAAAGTATTGGCTCACCCGGTTTTTCAGGGCCTTGGCCTTGCCGATGTAGATGATCTCTCCGGCCTGGTTGTGCATTAGGTACACGCCGGGGGTCAAAGGGAGGCGCATCGCCTTTTGACGCAGCTCCCGGCGCTTTTCATCCCGTTCTTCCATGTGCCCGCCTCCTTTTCCGCACAGATTCTTCTAAGAAAAAAGCACCGCAAAACGCGGTGCCGTTTAACGAACTGTGTCCTCCTCTGGCTCACTCCGCAAAGCCGGAATCAACCAAGGCAACCAAAGCGTCCACCGCCTGCTGCTCGTCAGAGCCATCGGCGATGATGCGGATGGTAACGCCGCCCACAATGCCCAGGCTCAACACGCCCAGCAGGCTTTTGGCGTTGACTCTTCTCTCCTCTTTCTCCACCCAGATGGAGGACTTGAACTCATTTGCCTTCTGGATAAAGAAGGTCGCCGGGCGGGCATGCAGGCCTACCTGATTCTGAACCAAAACTTCCTTTGCGCACATGTACATTCACTCTCCTACAGAATTTTGAAATCGGGGTCTCAGGGTCTCCATTTGGACTGAGCCGGATTGTATGCCCCCCGGCCCGCCAGGGCTCCACTAAAAGCTTGGACTTCCCCCCTCAAGCTCCTTGAACGAAAGTTTCATTCAAGTTTGAAATCAGGTTTTAAATCTAAGCTTTAAGCTTCTTACCAGAGTTCTTAATTTAAGCTAATTATACCATATTCTTCGCGCCCGTCAACACGTTTTTTCATTTTTGGTTCCATGAACAGAGGTCAAAAAGCTCGCAGTACCCAAATTGTGCAGGTTTACTAGCACTGTGGAAAGTTTTTGACAAATTCGCAATTCAACCGATTTTTTCTTAAAAATACCAAGAAAAACCCGATTTTTTGAAACCAAATTACGTGCCTTGGCCCTGGTTTTTCAGCCAAGCCTGGTATAAATCCGGGCGGTTCCGCTGGGTTACGGCCAAAGACTGCTCCCGCCGCCACGCCTCGATTTTCCCGTGGTGGCCGGAGAGCAGCACCTCTGGCGCCGCCCGGCCCCGCCAAACCTCGGGCCGGGTATATTGGGGGTATTCCAACAGTCCGGAAAAGTGGCTCTCGTCTGTAAAGCAGCTTTCATCCGCCAGCACGCCGGGCAGCATGCGGCTGACCGCGTCCGCCAAAATCATGGCAGGCAGCTCGCCGCCGGTGAGTACGTAGTCGCCAATGGAGACCTCCTCCACCTCATATTCGTCCAGCAAGCGCTGGTCAACGCCCTCATAGTGGCCGCAGAGAATGGCCAGAGCTGGTTTTTCCGCCAGCCGCCGGGCTGTTTTTTGGTTCAGCACCGGTCCCCTGGGGGACATATAGAGAATATGCGGCCGCAGGCCCAGGTGTTCGCCCAGCTGGTCCAGGCCCTGGGCAAAGGGCTCCGCTGCCAGCAGCATGCCCTTGCCCCCGCCAAAAACCGTGCCGTCCACCCGGCCCCGGGGGTCGGGAGAAAAGTCCCGCAGCTGGTGCACGCACAGCTGCAAATGCCCCCTGCGCCGGGCGCGGCCCACAATGCTGTGGCCCAGCACCGCCGGAAACATCTCGGGAAACAGGGTGAAAATATCCAGCCGCATCAGGCTTCCTCCCCGTCCCCGTCAAAAATGCCGGGAATGGGCAGCACCCGGATGACCCCGCCCTCCAGGCTGGTCTCCTGGATCATGTGGGGCACCGCTGGGAACAGGTACTCCTTCTCCCCCTGGACAACGCGGTACACATCGTTGGCCGGGGTGTTAAGCACCTCTGCCAGCCTGCCATATTCCTGGCCGGTGCGGCCATCTACTACCCGCAGGCCGATAAGGTCCTGTAAAAAATACCGGCCCTCTTCCAACTGGATATCCTCCCGGTCCAGATACAGCACCCGGCCCCGCAGGGCGTCGGCTTTTCCCACCGAGTCCACCCCCCGCAGGGTCACCAGCAGCCGCCCCTTGTGGGGGCGGGAGGACAGCAGCCCCGCCGGCCGGGTTCCCAGCCGGTCAAAGTAAAAATCCTTCACCTGGCGCAGAAATTCCGCCGAATCCGCCCAGGGCTCCAGGCACAGCTCTCCCCGGACCCCGTGGGCGCGGACGATTTTTCCCGCCTCTAAAAACCGCTCTCTCACAGCCGCCTCCCTGGGGAGATCAGTCGATCTCCACCATGATCTTCTTGTCGTTGCGGGTCGCGGCGGCGCGCATGACCACGCGAATGGCCTTCGCGATGCGGCCCTGCTTGCCGATTACCCGGCCCATGTCGTCCTCCGCCACATGCAGATGGTAGACAGTCACGCCGTTTTCGCCCTCCTCGCTGGTGACGGAAATCTCTTCCGGCTTCTCCACCAGTCCGGACGCGATGGCTTTGAGCAAGTCCTCCATGTTATTCACCTCCACACATGATATCCTTTCCAGGATTTGTTAGATAATGCCGTGCTTTTTGAAGAGGTCGCGGACGGTGTCGGTAGGCTGGGCGCCGTTCTCAATCCACTTCTTGGCCTTTTCGGGGTCCAGCTTGACCACGCTGGGCTCCTCCATAGGGTTATAATACCCAATTTCCTCAATGAAACGCCCATCCCGGGGGAAGCGGGAGTCCGCCACCACAATGCGGTAGAAGGGGTTCTTTTTCGCGCCCATGCGGCGCAGTCTGATTTTTACTGCCATGATTCTTTCCTCCATTTTGATTATGAATAATTAATTTTATATGATAAGAGCGGAGTTGCCGCTCTGGTCAACTGTTTTTAGGAAAGCTTCGCAAATAGACCACATTTCCGTCCGGGTCCCGGAAGCTCATGTTTACCGCGCCCCAGGGGCGCGGGGTGGGCGGCTCCACAATGGGCGCGCCCAGGGCCAGCACCTTTTGGTGGGCCGCTTCTATGTCATCCACCGTAAACGCCAAGGTGATGTTTTCGTTTTGGTTGTTTTTGGGGCTCCCGTCATGGTAGACCGTCAGGCTGAGGGGGCCCTCCAAAATAAACTGGTGCACCGGGTCTTCGCTGTGATTATCCACATCCAGCAGGGCCTTGTAAAAGTCCGCCAGCCGGGGGACGTCGTTGGTTAAAAGGCTGATTTCACTGAGCTCCAACATAGGCAGTCCTCCTTATGGAATGATATCCCGAAATCCCACGGAACGGTACATTGCCGCCAAAACCGCCGGCTTCCGCCAGTCAACATACTCGCTGTGCTCCAAGTGCTGAAACGCCAGCATAATCCGCCTCCTAGAAGGGCATGCCGCCCATGTTTCCCATGCCGCCCAGCCCGCGCATCATTTTTTTGCCCTTTTTTCCGCCGAACTGCTTCATCAGCTTCTGGGTCTGGCGGAACTGGTTCAGCAGCCGGTTTACATCCTCTACCTTTTGGCCGCAGCCCGCCGCGACGCGCTTTTTGCGGGAGGCGTTCAGCTCCTCCGGGTGGGCCCGCTCATAGGGGGTCATGGAGAGGATGATGGCCGCTGTCCGGTCCATGATTCGTTCGTCAATGTCCAAGTCGTCCACTTTATTGCCCAAGCCCGGAAGCTTGGAGAGAATGCCCTTAATGGGCCCCATTTTCTTCACCTGCTGGAACTGGTCCAGCATATCGTTTAGGTTCAGCTTGTTGTGCAGCATGCGCTCGGCGGTTTTGGCGGCGGCCTTCTCGTCCATGCGGGCCTGGGCGTCCTCAATCAGAGAGAGCATGTCGCCCATGCCCAAAATGCGCCCAGCCATCCGGTCCGGGTGGAACACCTCCAGCCCATCCAGCTTTTCGCCGGTGCCCGCAAACTTGATGGGCTTGCCCGTCACCGCCTTGATGGAAAGGGCCGCGCCGCCCCGGGTGTCGCCGTCCAGCTTGGTGAGGATCACGCCGGTGATGTCCAGCAGCTCGTCGAAGGTCTTGGCCACGTTCACCGACTCCTGGCCAATCATGGCGTCCACCACCAGCAGCACGTCCGTGGGGTTGACCGCCTCCTTCATCCGCCGCAGCTCGTCCATCAGCTGCTCGTCAATCTGCAAGCGGCCCGCCGTGTCGATGAGCAGATAGTCATGGCCATAGTCTTTGGCGTGCTTCACCGCCTCCCGGGCGGTTGCCACCGGGTCCTGGGTCCCCCGCTCAAACACGGGCGCTCCGGCCTTCTCCGCCATCACTTGCAGCTGCTGAATGGCCGCCGGGCGGTAGATGTCGCAGGCCGCCAGCAGAGGCCGGTGGCCCTGGCTCTTCAGCATGTAGGCCAGCTTGGCGGCGTGGGTGGTTTTGCCCGCGCCCTGCAGGCCGCACATCATGATCACCGCCGGAGGGTGCGCCGGCATTTTCAGCCGCTCCTCGCTGCCGCCCATCAGGGAGGTCAGCTCCTCGTTGACGATTTTGATCACCATCTGGGCCGGGGTCAGGCTCTCCATAACCTCCGCGCCAATGGCACGTTCGGTGATTTTTCCGGTGAGCTCTTTGGCGACCTTGTAGTTCACGTCCGCTTCCAGCAGCGCCAGGCGCACCTCGCGCATGGCTTCTTTTACGTCGCCCTCGCTGAGCTTGCCCTTGCCCCGCAGTTTTTTAAACGAATTGCTTAACTTCTCCGCCAATCCTTCAAATGCCATGGGAATCACCTCTTTTTAAGGTCGCGAGACTCTGTCTCGCGCTCTGCCACCTTTGAAAAGGTGGACGAAACGTTTTATACCCTTTGGTGGGGTGGAGGGGCCGGCTTTGCTCCTGATTTTTGGAACAGCAGGGGGCGCCAGCTTTTTTGCATCCACATCTTTTACAGCAAGCCGGTTATTCTTTGTCCGCGATCTCTTGGGCCAGGGCTAAAATTCTCCCCGCGTTTTCGTCAATGCCCGGCACGCCGCCGTTCTGGCTGTTAAGCTCCTGGATGTTCAGGGCGCAGTCGCACACGGCGGCCAGGGCCTTTTGCACCGCTTGAAAGCGTTTGGCAAGCTCCAGCCGGTCCTCCATCTCCAAAAGCTGCTGCTCCGCCCGTTTAATGGCGTCCCGGGCGCCCTGGCGGCTGATGTTCCGGTCCGCCGCGATCTCCGACAGGGACAGGTCCTGGTTGTAGTAGGCGTCCACCGCGTCGTACTGGGCCTGGGTGAGCATGTCGCCATAAAAATCCAGTAAGTAAGAAATTTTCAAATCTTTCGCCATGGGCCGGGCACTTCCTTTCAGACCTGTAAAGGCGAGCTCTTTACACTAATGGAATTATACACCACGCCGCCCTGTTTGTCAACACCCAGATTCCCCAAATTCTTAGAAGCTTTTCCCGTTTACTTTTCTCCTTTTCTATTATATAATAGACAAGCCGGAAGGCAAAATCCTCCGGCCACCATACTTTGTGAGAACGGAAGGGATCTTATGATCTATTTTGACTGCGATTACAGCCAGGGCGCCCACCCCAAAATTTTGGAGCGCCTGACCTCTACCAACCTGGAACAGACCCCCGGCTATGGCTGCGACCCCTACTGTGATCAGGCCCGGGCCCTCATCCGGGAGCTCTGCGGGGCTCCCGCGGCGGACGTACACTTTTTGGTGGGCGGCACCCAGGTGAACGCCACCTTCCTAAACGCCGCTTTACGGGGGCACCAGGGCGTCCTTTCGGCGGCGGCAGGGCACATCCACTGCCACGAGACCGGCGCGCCCGAGGCCGGAGGCCACAAGGTCCTGGCCCTGCCCACCGGGCCCGAGGGAAAGCTTTCCGCCGCCCAGGTGGAGGAACAGTGTGCCGCCCACTACCAGGGCAGCCCCCCGCCGGAGCATATGGTGCAGCCCAAGGTGGTGTACATCTCTCACCCCACGGAAAACGGCGCCCTCTATTCTTTGGCCGAGCTGGAGGCCCTGCGGGCCGTATGCGGCCGGTGGGGCCTCTACCTTTATGTGGACGGGGCCCGCCTGGGCTACGGCCTCACCGCCCCTGGCACCGATGTGGACCTGCCCGCCCTGGCCCGGCTCTGCGACGGGTTCACCATAGGCGGCACCAAGTGCGGGGCTCTGTTTGGGGAGGCCCTGGTCATCACCAATCCGGACGCTGGCCAGGACTTCCGGTACTACATCAAACAGGGCGGCGGCATGCTGGCCAAGGGCCGGCTGCTGGGCTTGCAGTTTCTGGCCCTTTTGGAGGATGGCCTGTACTTCACCATCTGCCGCCAGGCCAACGCCCTGGCGGACCGCTTGGCCGAAGCCTGCCAGGAGGCGGGCCTGCCAGAATACGCCCCCTCGGCGACCAACCAGCGGTTTTTCCTCTTCACCCAGGAGCAGATGGCCCGCCTGTCGGACAAGTACGCCTTTTCTCTGTGGGAATCGCCGCCGGAGGGCCCCGCCGCTTACCGGCTGTGCACCAGCTGGGGCACTTCCCCACAGGACGTGGAGGCGCTGGCGGCGGATATTCGGGCCCTGAGGCCCCAGTAAGCCTGGAGCAGCAGGCCCCCTCTTCCCAAAACCAAAAGCTGAGGCGAGACCCCTGGTCTCTCCTCAGCTTTTTTGCGTGCCGGCGGGCTATGGCGGCCGCCCTCTTGGAGCCGCGCTAACTGTGCAGCTCCAGCCCCTGGTAGCTCTCTTCCAGCACGGCGCAGGACTCTTGAAACTTTTGCTGCTCTTCCTGGTTTAGGCGCAGCTCCAGCACCCGGTCCACCCCGTTGCCGTTTACAATACAGGGCACCCCCGCATAGACGCCCCGCTGGCCGTACTCCCCCCGCAGCTGGGCCGACACGGTCAGCACGCTGCTCTCGTTGGAAAGCACCGCCCGGGCAATGCGCACCAAGGACATGCCGATGCCATAGTATGTGGCGTTTTTCGCCTCGATAATCCGCTGGGCCGCGTCCCGTACCTCCTGGCTCAGCCTCTGCATTTCCTCCAAGCGGTACTTGCCCTGGGACTGCTCGCAGATGTCCGCCACGGACTTGGTGGCCAGCATGGCCTGGCTCCAGGGCACGAACTCGCTGTCCCCGTGTTCACCGATGACATAGGCGTGCATGTTACGGGGGTCCACGGAGAAATATTCGCCCAGCAGGTACCGCAGCCGGGCGGTATCCAACGTGGTGCCGCTGCCAAAGACCCGGTTGGGGTTAAAGCCGGAGAGCTCATAGGTCACCCGGGTCATAATGTCCACCGGGTTGGTGGCCACCAAAAACACGCCCCCAAAGCCGGACCGCACCACCGGCTCGATAATGGACTGGAACACCGCCGCGTTGCGCTTTAACAGGTCCAGCCGGGACTCCCCCGGCTTCTGGTTCACCCCGGCGCAGATCACCACCATGTCCGCGTCAGAGCAGTCCTGGTACTCGCCGGCATAAATGCGCATGCGGGCGCTGGCGAAGGCGACGCCATGGTTTAGGTCCATGGCCTCTCCCTGGGCCCGCTTTTTATCAATATCCACCAGCACCAGCTCATCGCACAGGGCCCGGTTTAGGGCCGAATAGGCAAAGCTCATGCCCACCATGCCCGTGCCTACCAAAACGATTTTCCGCTTATTTGTACACATATTCTACCGCCTTTCTAGATGGCTTTTCTCCTTATTCTGGCAAGCCAGATGAAAAATATGCAGGCAGAGAGCCTGGCTATTCCACTTTCACCGCGTACCGCTCCAGCTCCGCCAGGTTTTCCTGGTATTCCTCCCAGGTATCAAAACCGCTTTCGTAATTGGTCCGGTAGGTTTCCTCCAGCTCATGGCGGAAATAATCCTCGCCATATGCCCCATCCGCTTGAGGGGAAACCAGCGCGTTTTCCGGCAGCGCTTCTCCGGTAAGGGTATTGACAAACACGCCCGCCGCGTTTTTGGCATAGGCCCCTTGAGAAGAGCCCAGCAGGAAATAGTGCTCCTCCTCGGTCACAAAAGCGCTGCCCCGGCCGGGGTTATATAGGAACAGCAGATATTCGTCCTCCTGGTTGAACTGGGGCTCGCAGGGGTAAACCTCCTGGCGGGCGCCTACCGTTCCCCCAGGAACGCGGACGGAAACCGTCTCCCCATAGGGCGCGCCCTTACTTACGCCGGTAATGGTAAAATAGAAATCCGTGTAGACGATAATGTCCCCTTGATAGCTGACGATTTGAAAGGGAGCGGAGCGCCCGGTTATCTTTCCTGTGGCAATGACAGCGGCTTGGGCGGAAAGCTTCTCCGGGCTGTAGTCCTGCAGAAGGCCATCCACTTGAACGGTAACTGGGATGCACCTCTGCCAATAGGCGTGGAGCAGATGAACGGCGGCTTTTTGTTTTTCCATGGCCTGGTCCAAGCTCTGGTCCGCCTCTTTGGCATAGGCCGCGCTTCCTGTGGAAGCCAGCAAGCCCGCTAGGAAAAGGGCGGAAAGCCTCGTTTTAAAATGAGTCCAGTTCTTCATACGCGTACCCTCCTTCCGCGTTGCCGGCGCTGTTTGCGCAAAACCAAAGCCCTCTTTTACCCTGCGCCGGCCTTGTTTCATCCCAAAGGGCCCGCCCTACCGGGCGGCTCCTTTTGTCCACATCTGGCCTAAAATATCCTTGAGCACCAAAAAGGCGTTCTGCTCGTTGTAGCCCTGCTCCTGGCGCAGGCGGTCCAGCAGCGCGGCCAGGGGACCCGTGTAAGAGGGCAGGTCCACCCGCTCTTGATATTGGGCCAAAACCGGGTACTGCTTGGCCCAAAGCTGGGTCCAGTCTATCTTCTCCCGCACCTCCTGGCTGGTGTTCTCAATGACCTGTTCCAGCTCCGCCGCCTCCACGTCAAAGCCGATAAGCTGGTCCAAGGTCAGGTGGTAGAAGACCGCCAGCTTTTTGGACTGGTTGATGTCCGGCAAAGTCTCGTCCAGCTCCCACTTGGAAATGGTCTGGCGGCTGACCCCCAGCTTCTCCGCCGCCTCCTCCTGGGTCCTGCCGCTTTTTCTCCGGGCCTCGGCCAAACTGCTTCCTAAACTCATCGTCTGTACCTCCTTCGGTGATTTAGTCCCAGTATACCACCAGCGGCCTCTGAAGTCCAGCAAGGAAACTTGGCGGTTTCGCCCGCTTTGGCTCAGGTCTCTCCCGCCCGGTTCTTGCGTCCCCGCAGGTAGTCCTCTAAAATGATCACCGCCGCTACCGCGTCTACCACCGCCTTGCGCTTTTTGCCCCGGGTGTTGGTCTCGTTTAAATAGCCGTGGGCCGTAAGGGTGGTGCCCCGCTCGTCCAAAAAGTCTACGGGCAGGCCGGAAAGAGCCGCCAGCCTCTGGCCCATCTCCCGGGCCAGCTGGGCGCTTTCTCCCTCGCTGCCATCCATGTTTCGGGGCAGGCCCACCACCAGAGCCTCTGCCCCCGCCCTTCGGGCTTCCTCCACAATCTGTTCCGCCAGCCGGTCCCAGTTCCGCTGGGCAATCACCCCCAGGGGCGAGGCCAGCAGCTCCGCCTTGTCGCACACCGCCAGGCCTGTGCGGGCATGGCCCAAGTCAACCCCCACAATGATCATACCAATTTATCCTCCTGGAAGAAGGAGAACCGGGTGGGCGGGCGGCGCATGTCCTCCGGCAGATGGGACAAGTCGTTGACATACTCCCACCGCAAGGCTCCGTCCTCGGCCAGCAAGGCGCTGACCCCGGTGTTCCCAAACACCTCGCTGTGGCGTATGCCCTCCAAAGCCCCATAGGAGACCCGGGCGAACAGGTTCCGCAGCACGCCTCCATGTGTGGCGGCAACTACCGTTTTCCCCGCGTTCTCCTCAATAATCCGGTCCAAAGTCCGGTTAACCCGCGCATAGACCTGGGCCATGTTCTCCCCGCCCGGAAACTGGCATAGGTCCGGGCTCTGGTCCCAGTCCCTGGCCACCTGGGGGAACCGCTCCGCCACCTCCGCCAGCAGCAGGTTTTCCATATCCCCGCAGTCGATTTCAATCAGCCCCGGCTCCTCTTTGACCTCCAGCTCCGGGTGGTACCGGGCGATGGCCTCCGCCGTGGCCCGGGCCCGCTGCAAGGGGCTGGTGTAGATGGCGTCAATGGGCTGGTTGCGAAAGCGCAGGCCCAGCAGCTCCAGCTGCTTTGCGCCATCCGGGCTTACCTCCGCGTCAAAGCGCCCCTGAAACCGGTGCTGGACATTGCCCATGGACTGGCAGTGGCGGATTAGGTAAATTTTTGTCACCATGGCCGCACCCCTCCCGTTAACTGGGAGACAGACTTTACGCCGTTTTTCTCCATATATTCCAACAGGCCATCCCGGATTTTAATGGGCGCGTAAGGATCCGTAAAAATTGCCGTGCCCACCTGGATGGCGCTGGCTCCGGCCAAGAGCATTTCCACCGCGTCCTGCCAAGTGGAGACGCCGCCCAGACCCACAATGGGAATCTTCACCTTTTGGGCGGTCTGCCACACCATGCGCAGGGCCACCGGCAGCACCGCCGGGCCGGAGAGTCCCCCGGTGTTGTTGCGGATTATGGGCCGGCGGGTGTTGATATCAATGCGCATGCCCGTCAGAGTGTTAATTAGGGACACCGCGTCCGCCCCGGCGCTCTCGGCGGCCAGGGCCATTTCGCTGATGTCCGTGACATTGGGGGAGAGCTTCACCATCAGGGGCTTTTGGCAGACCTTCCGCACCGCTTTGGTCACGCCCTCCACCCCCTGGGCGGTTACGCCAAACTGTACCCCGCCCTCCTTTACGTTGGGGCAGGAGATATTCAGCTCTATCATATCAATGGGAGCATCGTTGAGTTTTTCCACGGTCTGGCAGTAGTCCTCTACCGCGCTGCCCGCCAGGTTGGCGATGATTCTGGTCCCCTGCTGGTTGAGCCAGGGCAGGTCGTGCTCAATGAAATGGTCCACCCCAGGGTTTTGCAGGCCCACGGCGTTGAGCATGCCCGCCGGGGTCTCGGTGACCCGGGGGGGCGGGTTGCCCGGGCGCGGGTGCAGGGTCGTGCCTTTGCAGCTAATGCCCCCCAGCTCACTCAGGGGGTACAGCCCGCCGTATTCCCGGCCAAAGCCGAAGGTGCCCGAGGCGGCGATGATGGGATTGGCGAATTCCACCCCGGCTACCTCCGTGCGCAGGGCCGACCGGATGACCGCCGGGCTCCCGTCCAGCACAATGCCATCGCCGTCGTTAAGCCGGATAACTTCACAGCCCGTCTCCCGCTCGTATTGCCTGCACTTCTCCTCGGTGCCCGAATCCCGGAGCTGCTGCTTGCTGTAGTGGGGCAATATTTGAACGTCAGTCAGTCCCAGCCCGGTAAAATCGTCCAAATTCAAGAAATTCATGTGGGAAATATACCGATTGGCAATGCCGATTCCCCTCTGCAAAACCAACGCCCCCGCGCTCCAGCCTATCAGCAGCCCTCTTTCGGCCACCTGCCGCAGGGCCTGTCCCCCCTGATGCTTGCGGATGGAATCCAACAGGTAGTATGGGTTGCCGCCGTTGAGCTCCACCACATCATAAGCTGCCAGAGCTCCGGCTGGCTGGGTATCAAAATCGAACAGGTCTACCGTGAGGCCCAGGAGCTCCAACCTCTTCTGCTCCCGTCCCACATGGTAGTTCTTCTCTTTATACTCCGGGTCGGCGGTAACCACTATTGCGGCCCTGCCGCCCGCTTTCACGTGCTGCCCCGCTGCCCGCAGCAATTCCGGGCTAGTCAGGCCGTTGGAACACAAGATGATCATGGTTCTGCTCCTCTCTTGTCGGTATCATATTCCCAGGCCGATGGCCGATTTGTCCCCCGCATAGCCCCCGCCGGGGAAGCCCGCCAGGGCCAGGGCCTGAAATGTCTCAGAAAAGCCGTAGGCAGTTAGTTCCTCCACCGGCACAAAACGCACATCGGAGATGGGATTTTCGTCCTTGGTGTTGTCCGGCAGGCGCAGGGCGCCCCCCGTGCGCTGGGCCAAAAAGGTGGCGTGGAGCAGCGTGTGGCCGCTCTGAGCCGCGTCGCAGAGATAGAGCAGCCGCTTCACCTCCACTTTTAGGCCGGTCTCCTCCTCCATCTCCCGGCAGAGGCCCTGGGCCAAGGTCTCGCCCCGCTCCAAGCGGCCTCCGGGCAGGGACCAGCTCCGCCTTTCGCTGAGCCGCTGGCGCACCAGCAGAATCGCCCCGTCCTCTACCAGCACCCCGGTGACCCGCACTTGAAAATGGTAATCCATCAAAGAGCCTCCGGGGCCAAGCGGTCCATGGGGAACACCGGACCGTCCTTGCACACATGGCCGTAATAGCTCTCCCCGCTCTCGTCCAGTAGGGCCACAGCGCAGCCCAGGCAGGCTCCCACCCCGCAGGCCATGCGCTGCTCCAAAGAGAGGTACCCTGCCGCGCCCCGCTCCTGAGCCAGGGCCTTTGCCGCCCGAAGCATGGGGGCCGGGCCGCAGGCCAGCAGCACGTCAAAGCCCTCCTTTTGCGCCAGCCCGGTTACCAGTCCGTGGAAGCCATAGCTGCCATCGTCGGTGGCAACCAGGACCTTGGCCCCCGCCGCTTGGAAGTCCTTTTCCAAAATAACCGCCTCCTTGTTCCGGAAGCCCAGCAGGGCCACGGCCTTTTCCCCCAGCCGCTCCGCCGCTCCCAGTAGGGGGGGCACGCCGATGCCGCCCCCAACCAGCAAGGTCCGCTTGGTTTTGTCCAGGGGGAAGCCCTGGCCCAGGGGAGCCAGAATCTCAACGCGGTCCCCGGTCCGGTACTCCGCCAGCTGGGCCGTGCCCTGGCCGCGGATTTGAAACACAAACCGCAGCCGCCCCTTTTCCCTGTCTATGCCGCAGATGGAGATGGGCCGCCGCAGGCTGTGCCCAGGCAGGTAAATTTGGGCGAACTGCCCCGGCTGGGCCAGCGCCGCCAGGTCCGGGCATTCCAGCCAAAAGTCGAATATGCCTGGGGCCAGCTCCCGCTTTTCCGCCAGCGGGCATAGAATCGAATCGTATTGTTTCATGAGTCCCTCCTAATATTCCAGGCCAGCTCCCAGGGGTCCAGCAGGGGAGCGCCCGTCTTTAAGGCGTCCAGCTCCTTCTCGCACAGCGCCAGGGCGGCGCCCAGATATTCCTCCGCCATCTCTCGGGTGATAAACGCCGGTTCGCCCTCCACCGCCCGGGTGAAGTCCCTTTCCAGGTCCGCCAGAAGCCGCCGGGGCTCCAGCCCAAACCGCCCGCGGATTTCCGCCTCTTCCGCCTGGGCTGGACAGGCCGCGATTGGGGCGAGGCCCTTCTTTTCAATCAGATAGCGGTTCAAGATGGCATAGTCCCGGTAGAGCAGCTCCCGTTCAGCGGGTGTGCGGAAATGCAGGTTATATGGACCATACAGAAACCGCCTGTACACAATGTCCTGTATCAGGTGGAGATAGTATCCCAGATACAGCCCTTCCTCCGCCAGCTTGTCCCCATACAGCCGCCGGAACTCTTTTAGGTCATAGCATCGCATGCCCCGCTGGCAGGCCACAAAGTGGCTCATCCGGCTGTTGCTGCCCGGAGGCATGGCGTCCGGCAGCAGCGCCCCGAAAACCAGGGCCTCCGGGTCCTTCCAGGCCTGGCGGGGCAGCAGCGCTTGGACAATGGCCAAGTGCATAACACGGGACGCCATTGCTTACACCGGCAGGCTGATGCCGCCCAGCTCCGCCATAATCTCGTCCCGCATGCGGACCGCCTCCCGGCAGGCGGCCCCGGCAAAGTCTTTGGGGTCGCAGCCCTCCTTCTGCCAGGCGCACATAATGGCCCGGGAGGAATTCACAATGGCTCCCAGCCCGTGCTTGTCAAAGCCCATGGCCACGTCCTTGGCCGCGCCGCCCTGGGCTCCATAGCCGGGCACCAAAAAGAACGTGTCCGGCAAAGCCTTGCGCAGCTCCTTCAGCTGCTTGGGGTATGTAGCGCCCACCACGGCCCCTACGCCGCTGTAGCCGTATTTTCCAGGCAGGCTTTGGCCCCACTTCTGGCACATATTGCCCATGGCCCGGTACAGGGGCTCGTACATGGCGTGCATCATCTGGTCCTGGAACTCCCCGGAGGAGGGGTTGGAGGTCTTTACCAGCACAAAGATTTCCTTGTCCTGGGCCCCGCACACCTTCAGCAGCGGGTCGATGCCGTCTGTGCCCAAGTAGCCGTTGACAGTGAGGGCGTCCGCGCCAAAGGCTTCCAAGTCCTCGCCCTCTACCTGGGTGACGCCCAGATGGGCGGCGGCATAGGCCTGCATGGTGGCCCCAATGTCGTTGCGTTTGCCATCGGTGATGACGTACAGGCCCTTCTCCTTGGCGTAAGCAATGGTCCACGCCAGGGCCCGCACTCCCTGCCAGCCGTACATCTCATAGTAGGCCGCTTGGGGCTTTACGGCGGGCACTACGCCGCAGAGTCCGTCAATGAGCCCCTTGTTAAAGGCCAGCAGCGCCTGGGCAGCACCCTCTAAGTTTTTGCCGTAGGTTTCAAAGCACTCTTCCTTTATATAGGCGGGGATGTAGTCCAGCTTGGGGTCCAGCCCAGCCACAGTGGGGTTCTGCTTTCGCGTGATGTTTTCCAGCAAACGATCCATTGACATATAAAAAACTCCTTTACCTTATGATGCTAATTCTGGTCCAGCCGGTACACCAGCCGCCCCCTGGAGAAGGTCATGACCACCCGTCCGGTAAGCTCCATGCCCTTAAAGGGGGTATTTTTGCTTCTGCCGTGGAGCTTGTCCGGATCCACGGTCCACTTCCGGGCCGGGTCGAAGAGCACCACATCTCCCGGCACCCCCGGCTCCAGGCTTCCGCCAGGAATGTTCAGAATCCGCGCTGGGTTGGCGCTCATCTTCTCCATGATTTGGCCAAGGCCCAGCCGCCCCGTTAGGGCAGTCAGCACGGCGGCCAGGGAGGTCTCCATGCCGATGGAGCCGTTGGGCGCGGTGATGAAGTCCGCCTTTTCCTCCGGCGTATGGGGGGCGTGGTCCGTGGAGATAGCGTCCAGAGTCCCGTCCGCCAAGCCTTCCAGCAGAGCCTGCCGGTCCGCCTCATCTCCCAGGGGCGGGTTCATCCGGAAATCCGCATCCATGCTCTCCAAGGCCTGGTCGGTAAGGAGCAGGTAGTGGGGGCAGGTCTCGGCGGTAACGGCCACGCCCCGGGCCTTGGCCTCCCGAATGAGGGCCACGGACCCCCGGGTGCTTACATGGCAGATGTGCACCCGGGCCCCTAGGCTGGCCGCGGCGGCGATCTCCCGGGCCACGCCGCAGTCCTCGGCGGCACGGGGCACACCCTTTAGGCCCAGCCGCCGGGAGACCTCCCCCTGGTTCATCAGTCCCCCGGAGGCCAGGTCCAGGTCCTCACAGTGGGCGGTCAAGGTCAGGCCCAGTTCTTTGGCCCGTTCCAGGGCCTCCAGCAGGCAGGAGCTCCGGCCCACCGGCTTCCCGTCGTCGCTGAGGGCAATGGCTCCCGCCGCTTTCAGCGCGGCAAAGTCCGTGAGCTCCTGTCCCCTTATCCCCCGGGTGACGCAAGCCGCCGTATACACGGTGGCGTCCGCCTCCCGCGCCCGTGCCAGCAGGTCCCGGACCAGCTCTGGGCTGTCCATAGGCGGCGCGGTGTTGGGCATGGCCAGCAGGCTGGTTACGCCCCCGGCGGCGGCGGCTTTGCATGCCGTAAACAAATCCTCCTTATGGGTCTGGCCCGGATCCCGCAGGTGGACGTGCATGTCCACCAAGCCTGGGGCGGCAACCAAGCCCGCGCAGTCCATGGCCTGGTCCGGCTCCCCGGAGAGGGCGGCGGCCATGCGGCCATCCTCCAAAAACAGGCTGCCCACCTGATCCACCCGCCGGACTGGGTCCAGAATCCGGACGTTTTTCAGTTCATACCGCACATGTTTCACAACCTTTCTTGCAGGGCTTCTCTCCTTCTCACACAAAAGCAGCCCCGCTCATTTCTGAGCCGGAGCTGCGTGGGAATCCTCTTTGCCAAAGGCAAAGCCAATGCTCTGACACCACAAGGGGTTTCCAGCGGAACCGATCAAAAGCGAGCCCGCGTCAACTGCGGCGCAAAGCCCCTTTCCTCGAACGCAACTCCGCTTCAACCGCTCCACCTCCCTGTGATACTCTCTGTATCTTACCATAGGTTCCGGGGTTTTGCAAGCTTTTTTTCCAGGGCGGGGCAGCAAAAAGCCCCGCATCCCGGAAGGGGGCGCGGGGCTTTTTCACACACTTACAAGGCGGTCGCGCCATCAAAGGCTTTAGGCAAAGGTCTCCGCCGCGCCCTTGAGCAGCTCGATGATCTCCAAATGCTGGGGGCAATGCTCCTGGCAGGCCCCGCACTGAACGCAGTCTCCCGCCTTGCCGCCCTCTTTGGTGGCGTTGCCATAATGGCCCTTGGCGCGGTCCAAATCACCGTACAGGGTGTTTTGGTTCAAGGCGCTGAACACGCCGGGGATGTTAATCTTCTGGGGGCAGCCATCCACGCAGTATTTGCAGGCGGTGCAGGAGATGGTGGGGGTGTTTTTCAGCACTTCCACCACCTGGTCCACCACGGCCCGCTCCTGGGTGCTGAGGGGCTGGAAGTCCGCCATGTAGGAGAGGTTGTCCTCCATCTGGCCCAAGTCGCTCATGCCGGAAAGCACGGTGACCAGACCGTCCAGAGAGGCGGCATAGCGCACAGCCCAGCTGGCCACAGAGGCCTCGGGGTTGGCGTCCTTGAAGAGCTTCTGCACTTCGGGCGTCATGGTGGCCAAAGCGCCGCCCTTTACGGGCTCCATAATGATGACGGCCTTGCCGTGCCTACGGGCCACCTCATAGCACTTGCGGGACTGAACCCCCTCGCTGTCCCAGTCGGCGTAGTTGATTTGCAGCTGGACGAACTCCGCCTCGGGGTGCTTTTGAAGGATGTCCTCCAGTACATCGGCGGAATCGTGGAAAGAAAAGCCAATGTGCTTGATTTTGCCCTCGGCCTTTTTCCGCTGGATGAATCCCCAGGCGTCCAGGTCGTCGGCCTTTTGGGCAGACTCCTTGCCCAGGGCGTGAAGCAGGTAGAAATCGTAATAGCCCAGCCCGGCCCGGTCCAGGGACTCCTGGAAAATGCGCTCCATGTCCTCCAGGCCCTTCAGGTCCCAGATGGGCAGCTTGGTGGCGCACTGGAAGCTCTCCCGGGGATAGCGGTCCACCACAGCCTCTTTAAGGGCTACTTCAGACTTGCCGCCAATATAGACATAGGCGGTGTCGAAATAGGTAAAGCCCTTTTCCATAAAGAGATCCACCATCTTCTTGGTCTGTTCCATGTCAATCGCGTCGCCGTTCATGGGCAGGCGCATCAGGCCGAAGCCCAGCTTTTTAATGCTCTCCCCCAAATAAGTATCCGCCATGTTGTTCCTCCTGACAAAAAGTATTTCTATCATTATAGCATCTAGAGCGGGGTCCAAGTCAAGAGGGGATTGGGAAATATTTTTGCGCGGGGCTAAGACTCCGCCAAAATCATCCGCATGCGGGCGTAGGAGTCATGGACCAGCTTTTCCAGCTCCGCATCGGATTCCGCCCGCAGGACCTTGTCGTTTAAGTCCAGCATTTCGGTATACAGCGGTCCTCGAAAAACCGCCTTGTCAATCTGGTCCCTGGCGGACACAAACTGCGCAAAGTTCCAGTCGCTTAGGTACCATCCCCGCACAGACTCGCCATGCAGCCCCAAATCTATGTGCACCGGAAGCCCCAGGTCGTTCCACCCCGCGGTCCGCTGGGATTCCTTGCTTAAAAGCCAGTCCAGAATGGCGAAGCACTGGTCCGGATGCTGGGTGCTGCGGTTGATGGCCGCATAGACGGATATGTAGGCGGTCACCCCGCCCTCCTGGTGGTAGGAGGGGATTAAAACATAGTCCGGGCTCTCTTTGACGCCTATCTGCCGGTAGGGCACCCCGAACTCAATCCCGCTCTCCACCAGGCCGGGGCAGTCAATAGCCCCCTGCTCTCTGGCGGTTTTCAGCCGCTTCGCTAGGTCCAGCAGCTCCTGCTGGGTAAAATTCAGTTCTTCCGTTTCATAGTCAACTAAACCGCACAGGGCGTCGGCAAACACACACCAACCGTCGCTGGCGATCCCTTTTATATAGGGATCTTCGCTTTCCAGCATTTGGCCGCGGGTCATGGGGAACGCCTGCTGATCCATGCCGCTTTCACTCTCAAAAAGGCTTGCGCGAAACGAGTAGACCAGCGGCAAAAGGACTTGGCGGCCCTCCCCGTCTTTTCCGGCCTCCATAACCTTGGGAAGCAGCTTATCCCACTCCATATACTGGGCGTTGGCGATATAGCCGTCCAACGGCAGGAAGAGCCGCTGCTTCATGGCGGATTGGGGGATCGGGAAAAGATCGGAAAAATCCATCTGCACCCCGGGAACGGTAGAGTAATTCCGGGTAATCACAATGTCGGGGCCCTTATCCTGCATCATCTCCATGCGGAGCTGCTCAATCTGCCCGTTTCGCCCCTCAATGTTGTCCAAAAAGGGCAGGCGCTGAATCTTCACCGTGAAGGCCTCCCCATATCCGGGAATGCCGCCAAACAATTCCTTGGCTTCTTTGCTGGCTCCCTCGCCGGCAGAATCATAATAGTAATCCAGCAAAACGGTAATCTCCACCGGTTTTTCTGGTGTGGCCTCCACCCGCGAGGCGGCTTCGCTTTTCTCCGGGCGGGGCTGGGAGCTGCCGCCCGCGCTGGGTTCCCGGCTCCCCGTTTGGCAGGCGGCAAGCCAGAAGCAGGCCAGCAGGAGGAACATAGTGCATAATGACCGCTGTAGTATTCTGTTTTGTTTCATATTTCTTCCTCCAATAGCAGTGGTTTTTTATTCACAAATCAACAGAAAGAGAGTCCTCTTCCGCCTCCCCTATGATTCCGCCAGAATCATCCGCATGCGGGTGTAGGAGTCGTGAACCAGCTTTTCCAGCTGGGCTTCGTCTTCGGCGGCGTCAGCCTGGTACCACAGGTCCATAAGCTCCCGGTTTACCGGGGTCATATAGTCCACCACATTAATCTGCTCCCGCAGGGCGGCATACTGGGCAAAGTTCCACTCGCTCAGCCTCCACTCCAACCCGGCCGGACAGTTCCAGCGCCAGCACATATCTACATGCACAGGCATGTCAGCGGCATAGATATCCAGCGTCTTCATGGCGTCCAGGCTCATCAGCTTGTCCAGAACAGCAAAGGCCTCCTCCGGATAGGCGGTGGAGCGGCTGACCGCCCCATAGACTCCCACGCTGGCGGTCACGCCCCCTTGGGTATTATAGGCCGGTATCATGATGTATTCGGGACAATTCGCCCCAAAAAAGCTGAAGCTCTGGGGGCCAATGGAGACGCCCGGCACAACGCAGCCCACATCGTTATAATGCTCGTCTTTCGTCTCTTTACCTTTCCGTGCGGCGGCAATTTGCCTGCAAATCCGCAAAAGCTCCTCCTCGGAAAAGGCAAGCTCCCCTTTTTGGTAATCGATCTGCCCGCCAAAGGCATCCCAAACCGTTTCCCACCGGCTGATTCCCACCCATTCCAGGGCAGGGTCTCCGCTGTTCAGCAGTTCCTCCCGAGACATGGGGAGCTTCCCGCTGGGCGCGTACCGTTCCTTCTCAAAAAGACTGGTGTTCACCTTGTATGTCATCGGCACAATCACCTGGCGGCCCTTTTCGTCCTTGCCCGCGTCCATAACGGCTGGCAGCAGCTTATCCCATTCTGTGTACCGCGCGTTGGCGATATAGCCGTCCAAGGGCAGAAAAAGCCGCTGTTTCATGGCGGATTGGGGAATATTAAAAATGCTCTTCAGACCAGTCTTGCTTAGGCCGGTCCATTCCAGCTCCTGGGGGTCCATATAGAAGTTTTGGCAGATGATGATGTCCGGGCCTTTGTCCTGCATCAGGTCCAGGCGCAGGCGGTCGATCTCCGTATTTCTCTCCGAAGCGGAATCAAATGTTGGCAGATATTCAAACTGGATGTCGAATGATTCTTTATACCCAGGCATTTCTTTCAAAAACTCTTTTATATCTTCTGTCCGATGAATCGCGATATCGCTTGCGCGCAGGTCCACCAGCACCCGGAGCATGGCAGGGCCGGTGGAAGGAGGCTGAGAAACGGCTTCCGTGTTCTGCTGCGGGAAACTTTTCTCATACCCTGAGCGCGCAGAACAGGACAGCAAAAAGAGCATAGTGAATACCAGTATGGCAAAAGTGATGTATAATCGCTTCATTTTGCGCTCCTTGTAAAAGCAGACTAGAAGCCGCAAAGTTAGCTTCTAGTCTGCTTTTCGTTATTGCCGGAACACTTGGTTCACTTAATAGTACACGCCCGTTTTAGGACAATACGTGTAAGCGTTCGGGTAAATAATTTCAGTGTTCAGTATGTTTCCACAAAGGCCGCATGTCGTTACCATGGCATAGGAAGCCGCATAATCCCCACTACACCCCGACGCACCAGAAACACATGCTCTTGGGAGATTCCAGTGAATCGAATATCCTGGCCCTCTCCACAAGGTGGTGGGTTTTCCGCACATCCTGCAAATGGATTCGTACTGCGGCTCAATCCCCTCACCCTCGGGCGGAAGAGCTGCAAACGCAGGGACGGCAACGGCCAGCACCATGGCCAGAGCGAGCAATAGAGCGGAAATCTTTTTCAACATCATAAAGCACCTCCTTGTTTTTTATATCAACAGTGGCCACTGTTAAATATACAACCGCCTAAATTTTTCCTTCTAGTTATAGTATACGACATATTTCCTTTTTGTCAAGTTTATTTTTTCGCTTAGCTCTTTTGAGAATCCAACTTAGCTTTGAAAAGCATCTCTACGATTACTAATTTATATTATTCTAAACAAGATAGTGCCAATTCAAATTCAGTTATGACTCCGCCAGAATCATCCGCATGCGGGTGTAGGAGTCGTGAACCAGCTTTTCCAGCTGGGCTTCGTCTTCGGCGGCATTGACCTGGGGCCACAGCTCCATGAGTTCGATTACCACGGGGGTCATGTACTCTACCGCGTTAATCTGGTCCCGAACCTCCGTGAACTGCTGGTAGTTCCATTCGCTCAGGTACCAGCCATCCGCGGTTTTTTCTTCTTTTTGGCACAGGTCCATGTGAACCGGGAGGCGCATACCCCACAAATCCACCACCTGCTGCTGGGCCTCCTTGCTCAAAAGGCTGTCCAAAAACGCGAATGCCTGGTCCGGGTACTGGGTACCGCTGTAGATGGCGGCATAGGTGTTTACAAAGGCAGTGACGCCGCCCTGGCTGTTGTAGCCGGGAATCATGATGTAATCCGGGGCTTTTAGATGGAAAAAGCTCTCGTTAATGGGGCCCACGCTGATTTCCCTGACCGTGCAGCCAATGCCGCTGCAGTGCTCTCCCTGAGCCTCCTTCTCTTTCCAGAGGTCCCGGCTCTTTTGAACCAGTTCCAGGAGCTCTTCCTCTGTGAAAAGCAGTTTCTCTCCAGGGTAATCCACCTGCCCGGCAAAGGCGGTGGAAAAGCTGTCCATCAGTCCCAGGCCCGCCCACTGCACACCGGCGCCGGCGCTGTTTAGCATTTCCATTCGGGTCATGGGCAGCTGGGCGGTTAGGCTGTACTGGTCCTTCTCAAAAAGGGCTGTATCAAAAGAGTACGACATAGGCAGAAGCACCTGCCGGCCCTCTTCATCCCTGCCCGCTTCCATGGCGGCTGGCAGCAGCTTATCCCAGTCCATATACTTGGCGTTGGCGATGTAATCATCCAGCGGCAGAAAGAGGTTCTGCTTCATGGCGGACTGGGGCACGGGAAACAGGTTTTTGATGTCCGGCATAACGCCCGTACGGTCGTAAAAGTTCCGAAGAATCAGCACATCCGGGCCTTTGCCCGCCATCATGTCAATGCGCAGGCGCGTGACTTCCCCCTCCCGGGCCTCCGCGTTCTCCGCCGGAGGAAGGGACTGAAAGGTGAGCTTGTACTCGCTTTTGTACTCCGGCACGGTTTTTAAGAACTCCATAAGAGAGCGGGAGGAGAAAGACCCGCCCATAGCCAAATCGGTCAGGACGCGCAGGGTGGGAACCTGGGATTGGGGCGCGGCGGAGTGTTCCTGCTTAAGGGAAGAATCCCCGCCGCTTTCGGTCCCTTGGGTTTGGCAGGCGCAGCAGAGCAGCAGAATCAGGAGGGAAATGAGCAGTCTATGCTTTTTCATTTTGTCCGCCTCCCTAGCTCTGGGCTGGTGCGTAGGCCGCGCCTATAAACACCGGCGTCATGGTTTTGGCATCCACCAGCATATACAGGAAGGGCCGGTTCAGAACCACCCGGGGCGGCTCCTCCACCTGGATGGACCCGGCCTCTATGTCAACCGCGGTGGCGGCTCCCGCCCGGGTGCCCTTTTCGTACACCGAGAGAAAGGTCTTGTGGACCACCTGCCCAATGTACAGGGGTTCCTCCCCGGCCCCCTGGCCCAGGGCGGAAAAGTCGGCGGCAGCGGGGTCAAAGGCATCGGTTAGGCCCATGCCCCGCAGGGCCTCCCCCAGCTGGTAGCCGCATTCCTGCTGAAATTTGGGGACGCCCGCGATGATCTCCCGCTCTTGGGCCCCTTGAAGCACCTGCCGCAGCCCCTGGCCGTCCAGCTCCTTTAGGTAGTCTCCCAGCGTTACGCCCTCCTTGGGCAGCAGGGCCCCAAAGGCGTACTGCTCCCCAGCGTAATATTTAAGGAAGCCCGTGGCTTTTTCGTCCTCCAAATAGAGGTTTTCCGTGGACTCCATCATATCCACCGGGACCTCGGTCCCATCCTCCTGGGTGAAGAGCCGCTCCCGCACTTGGGCGTCCTCGTAAATGTCCGCCCACTCCCCCTCAAAGGCCAGGGCGTTAATCAGGTACAGCACTTCCTCCGGTTTGATCTCCTGGAGGATGGTGGGGATCATCCCTTTCGTCTGCTCTTCCACCCAGCCGTTGATTTCCTCCAGCGTGCCGCTGTCAAAAGGCTTCTCGAAGACCGCCGCGCCGAAAAGCCCGGCGTTGGCCTCTAAAAAGCTCTGCTCCACCTGCACACCGCCCTCCCGCAGCCACAGGGAGTTGGCCCCGTGGAACTGGTACTTTTCCCCGCTGGGCAAAGCCGCGCAGTAGGCGGAAAGGTACTGGCACAGCTCTTCCACCGGCAGGCCCAGCAGAGCCTCAAACTGAGCGCGGGTGTCCCCAGCCGCGCCGTTGGCGGTCATGGCCAGGGCGCACAGCGCCGACAAAGGCGAAAACAGGGCGTTTTGTCCCGGATTCTTTTCCAGAGCGGCGTTCAGCAGCTTAATGGAAAAATCCGCCGCGGCCTGGGCGCCGGGGCCGTTTAAGTCCACCTGGCTCTCCTTCTCTCTGCCGCGCACCCCAGCCATTAAGTCTCCGCCGGGGGCCCCGCAGCCGGTCAAGGCCAGCATTAGGGCTAACACGCCGGTTAAGGTGCGTTTCCAAAAAATGTTTCCGCGTTGTTTCATAGGAAGTCCGCCTTTCCATAGGGGTTTTCTATCTATAATATAGAAGCCTCTGGAAACAAAGATGGTTGCACTGGTTGGGAAAAATATTTTCCTGGCTGGAGAAAATGCCGGAGGTACGCTTTTTCCTGGGGCAGAACGGCGTTCCTGCAGCTCTTCCCCCAACTGCCGCCTTGACTTCCCCGCCGCCTTGTGGTAAAATAAAACTGATCTTTATTATAAGGAAAAGGAGGCCTTTTTATGGACATGATGAGCAGCGTTGCCTCTACCAGCACGGCTTACAGCCAGGCCCAGCTTGCCACGGACTATTCCATGGCCTTGACCAAGAAGATCATGGATTCTGCCGAGGAGCTGGCTTTGAACGAGCTGGAACAGATGCTGCCCCCCAGCCCGTACACCTTTGATGTGTACGCCTAAAGGCTGAACCCGCCAGAAAAATAGAAAGCCGCTGTGGAACACAATCGTTTCACAGCAGCTTTCTTTATTTACCCGTCTTCCCTGGGCCCGGGTCTTTGGCGTTTACCGGGCACACCGTGATCCGCAGCTTGGCCGGGGTGTGGGGGTATTGCCGGAGGAATGCCTTGCGGATGCGCTGGCACACCATGCGGCTGCTTTCAAAGCCGGAGCGGGGCAGCAGCAGCACATATTGGTCCAGGCTGCACTTGGCCATGGCGTCGCCCTGGCGGAGAAGCCCCTGGGCCAGCTGGCGCAGGTTGCCCATAGCCAGCTCCAGGCTGCGCCGGCCCAGCTCTCCGTCCTGCTGGTCGGTCAGGGTGAGAACAGCCAAGCTCACCTCTTCGCCTGTGCGGGCCGCGTCCCGAACCTGCAGGCGGTATAAGGCCCGGAACACATCATAGTCGCAGAAGAACGCCCCGGGGGCGGCCTCCTCGTTCAGCTGCTCCAGCAGCGCGGCGGCAGGCACCCGCCGGTCGTTTACATCGCTGACCGCCTGGCGGTAGAGCGCCTGGGCGGCTTCGCCGGGGATGCCCCCGGTTTTTGCCAAAAAGACCTGATTCATGTCCTCAAACACCTGGGCGGCGGCCCGGCTGCGGCCCAACTCCATCAGGGCGCTCATGCGGCGGCGGTAAAGCTCCTCGTTCAGCGGGTCCTGGACCAAGGCGGCGGCGCACAGGGCGGCGGCCTCCTCCCAGCCGCCCCGCCCTTCCAGCAGGGCCAGCAGGGCGTGGACCGCCCTGAGGTAAAGGGCCCGCAGGGCTCCGGCCTGTTCCGCCGCCCAGGCATTGTCTTGCAGCTTGGGGATGAAGCCCTCCCCGTACAGGCGGACCGCCTGCTCCAAAGCGCTCCGTCGGTCCGGGCCTTTGGCGGCGCACAGCTGGCGGAAGCGGTCCAGGTCCAGCTCCAGGGGGATGGCGCTGTTCCAGGCGTACCCCTCGTTGAGCCGGAGGATGAGCTGGTGGCCCGCCCCCTCCCACAGGCGGTCCAAAGCGGTGCGGGCCCGGAAAAAGGTGGTTTTCATGGCGTTGCGGGGGTTGGCGGACTTGCCGCCGTCCTGCCAAAGCAGGGAGGCCAGCTCTTCGGCGGATACCGCCCGGCCCCGGGCGCAGATGAGGTAAGCCAGCAGAAGCCATACCATTTTAGAGTGGCCGTTGGTATCGCCTACCGCGCGATCCTTCCAAGCAATGGTAAAGCTGTCTAACATTTTCACGCGCAGCAGTTCACGATCCATAACCAGACCCTCCCATTCATTTGGGATATCATACCACAATTGGCGCGGATTTGCAAGAGCGGCCGGGCGGGAGGAGCGTCCGTTTCGGAGAGCTTTTCGTGTTCCCCCGCCCGTGGGGCAGGGGAACACGAATGATCATCTCTGTGGCTGGGCCGCTTCCCCGGGCGGGCGCCTTGGAAGCGGCCATAAAATTTGCCCGCGCCCCTTGACATTTGGACTATATATGGTATAATGTTCTAGTTGTTTGAGACAGAGTTTCAAACTTCCTTGCCCCGGGGCAGACAGACGCGCCCGGGGCCATAAGGCCAAAAGGAGGTGCAATACAAATGGCAGAAGGAAAGAACCTCTACGAGACCGTCATCGTCACGTCCGCCAAGCTGGGCGAGGAGGGCAGCGCCGCTTTGGTGGAGCGCTTTAAGAACCTCATTGGCGAGCACGGCACCGTGAAAACCGTGGACGACTGGGGCAAGCGGCGCTTCGCCTATCCCATCCAGAAGCAGAACGAGGGCTACTACACCCTCATCAACTTCGAGAGCGGCCCGGAGTTCACCGCGGAGCTGGACCGGCGGTATAAGATTACCGACGGCATTCTCCGTACCCTGATCGTCAAGCTGGACCCCCGCCACCTGGTGGAGCGCAAGCCCCAGAAGGCCCAGAAAGCCGAAGAGGGCGGCATCGACGTGGAAGCCATTGCCCAGGAAGCTATGGGCGTGGTAGCCGAGTCCGCTCCGGCGGAAGAGTAAGCGAAAGTTTCGGGACAGGGCCCAGGGCCCGCCCAACAGAAAGGAAGGTCGTCCTTTTATGCTGAACGTAGCCGTGATTATGGGCAGGCTCACCGCCGACCCGGAGCTGCGGCATACCCCCAACGGGTACGCTGTCACTTCCTTCACCCTGGCGGTGGACCGCTCCTTTGCCAACAAGGAGACAGGCGAGCGCCAGTGCGACTTCATCGATGTGGTGGCCTGGCGGGGCACGGCGGAGTTTGTGTGCCGCTACTTTACCAAAGGCCAGATGATGGCCGTGGATGGCAGCATCCAGACCCGGATGTATGAGGACAAGCAGGGGAACAAGCGCAAGGCCGTGGAGATTCAGGCCAACAACGTCAGCTTTACCGGCTCTAAGCGGGAGAGCGAGGGCGGCGGCCGCGGCGCGTATGGCGGCGACTCTTATTATGACCGCCCCGCCCCTGCCCAGGCCCCGGCGTTCAAAGAGCCCGCGCCCGCCTATTCCAGCGGCGCCAACGAGGATTTCGAGGAAATTCTGGGCGACGACGACCTCCCCTTCTAAATCTAATTGACGAGAAGGAGGTTTCCAGCTATGGCAGATCGGCCCGAGAGAGAGATTCGCCGGGGACGCAAGGGGCGCAAGAAGGTTTGCAGCTTCTGCGTGGACCGCGCCGAGTTCATCGACTACAAAGACGTTGCCAAACTGCGCCGGTTCATTTCCGAGCGGGGCAAGATTCTTCCCCGCCGGGTTACCGGCACCTGCGCCCGCCATCAGCGCGCGCTGACCGTGGCAATTAAGCGTGCGCGCCATCTGGCGCTGCTCCCTTACACCAGCGATTGATTTGCTGGCATGCCCCAGGAACGAAAAAGCCTCCCGCCCTGCGGGGGGCTTTTTCGCGCAGGGAAAAAACCGGAAAATTTTCTTTCGTTTTTCCCTTGCCTTTTGTCCCGGCCTCTTGTATAATAGCCGTGATAAATGGACCGGAGGTCAACACTATGCCTACTATTAAAAAAGTTTTTGTCATTCACAAAACCCACCTGGACATCGGCTTTACCGATTCCGCCGCCGCGGTGCTCCACCGCTATATGGAGACCTTCATCCCCGGGGCCATTGCCACCGCCCGGGCTTGCAACCAGAACGGCAAGAAAAACTTTGTCTGGACCGTGGGCTCTTTTCTCATTGAGCTCTACCTGGAAAAGGGCCAGGACCCGGAGCTGCTGCGGCAGGCCATCCGGGACGGGGTCATCGCCTGGCACGGCCTGCCCCTGACCACCCACACGGAGCTGATGGATGGCAAGCTCTTCCAGTACGGCCTGAGCATCTCCCAAAAGCTGGACCAGGAGTTTGGCCGGCACACCATTGCCGCCAAAATGACGGACGTGCCCAGCCACACCCATGCTATGGTCCCCTACCTGGCCCAGGCTGGCATCCGGTATCTGCACATCGGCATCAACGGCTCCTCCAAAATGGTGAAGCTGCCGCCCCTGTGCCGCCTGCGCTACGGAGAGGACGAGGTCATTTTGGACTATGCCGCCCTGTACGGCGCTTCCAGCGTGTGCGGAGAGTACGCCATGGAGTTCGCCCACACCCCGGACAACAGCGGGCCTCCCTCCCCGGAAAGCGTGGCCGCCGAGATGGAGCGCCTGGCGGAGAAATACCCCGGCGCGGAGATCGTTTCCGGCACCATGGACGAGTTTGCGGAGATTGTGCTGGCGCATAAGGACGAGCTGCCCGTAATCACAGAGGAGCTGGGCGACACCTGGATTCACGGCGTGTCCACCGATCCCTATAAAACCGCCGCTTATTATGAGCTGCTCCGCATTCGGGACCAGTGGGAGGCGGAGGACCCTGCCGCCGCCGGTTCCCCCGCCTGGCGGGAGCTGTGCCGGAACTTGCTGCTGGTGGTGGAGCACTCTTGGGGCCGGGACGTAAAGCGCTGGCTTTCCGATTGGCGCAACTGGGAAAAAAAAGACTTCTACGCCGCCCGGGAGCGGGACCACATTACTCCCGAGGATGTGATGCCCGCCGGAGAGGAGCTGCGGGAGTTTACCCTGCACCATGAGCCCACCTTTGTGGCCGGGCTGTGCAGCTATAAGCTTATGGAGTCCTCTTGGGAGGAGCAGCGGGAGTATGTGGAAAACGCGGTGAAGGCTCTGCCTCAGCCCTGGCAGGATGAGGCCCGCCAGCGTCTGGCCGCACTGCGGCCCCAGGAGGCCCCCGCCTGCGCCGCGCCCAGCAGCCAGCGGGAGTTTACCATCAACGGCTGGCATGTGGAGGTGCAGGAGGATGGCAGCCTGCGCCTGTTGGAGCGCCAGGGCCGCGCCTTTGCCAATGCCTGGCTGGGCCGCTTGGTCTACGAGGTCTACAGCGCCAAAACCGTGTTTGACAACCTGGAGGCCTACAACCGGGAGCTGGAGCGCACCCAGGTCTGGGCCGAGGGCGACTTTGCCAAGCCTGGGCTGGACAAGGTGGCGGACCTGCAGGACGGGGCCTATTCCTACTCCGTAACCGGCGTGGAGCAGCAGGGAGACGGGCTGCGGGTCTACCTGCGGGCCAACGAGACCGCCGGAGAGCGCTTTGGGGCTCCCCGCGTGGTGGTTGTCTCCTACCTCTTTGAGGAAAAATTGGGCGTGGAGCTCTGCTGGTACCAGAAGGACGCCAGCCGCATTCCCGAGGGGCTGTTCTTCGGCTTTAACCTGGACTTCCAGGAGGGTCAGGCCATTACCCTTTGCAAGCTGGACCAGGACATTAACCCCTATCAGGTGCGGGAGGGCGGCAACCGGAAGCTGCACGCCTCTCCCCAGATTCGCTGGGAGGGCGGCCAGCTGAACAGCTGCCACGCGCCTCTGGCCTCTGTGGGCGGCCGGCATCTGTACGATGAGAATGAAACCTATGGCAGCGCCGCGGATGGTATGTATTATCTGCTGTGCAACAACCGCTGGGGGACTAATTTCCCCCTGTGGTACGGCGAGAACGCCCGCTTCGCGTTCTGCCTGGAGCTGAACTGACCGCATATTGATTGAAATGGGCGTTTTGGGCTGGGGAAGCGGTCCGCTCCAAGCGCCCATTTCCGCTACATAGAAAGAGTGAGCATCATGAATTTTCAATACACCCTCGCATCGCCCTTATGCAAAGTTTTTCCCAATGGTCAAAATCTAAGCCCGCTGAAGGAACCCCACCTTACCGGACTGCGGGGAGAAACAGTTTCCTTCCAAATCGCTTACCTCTGGAACGAGTGGGGCCGGGAGTACGGCCAAGTGGAGGTAGTCCCGCCCTGCCAGGGCCAGGTGCGGGTGCGCACCGTGGAGCTGGTTCCCAGCCAGTACCCCTGCCACCAGCGGCGGGACCCCTACTATTTGGCCGCCGAACCGGGGCTTTACCCTGACCTGCTCCGGGATTTGGGCCCGCAGGGCTTCCCGCTGATCACCGGCCAATGGCGGTGCCTGTGGGTGGACGTGGCGCTGGACGGACCTGCCGGCGCTTTCCCGGTGGAGCTGCGGCTGCGGGCTCGGGAGGAGGAGCTGGCCCTGGTGAAGCTGACCTGCGAGGTTCTGGATATGGACCTGCCTCGGCTGCCCATCCCCCACACCGAGTGGTTCCACAGCGACTGCCTCGCCAACTATTATGGAGTGGAGGTCTTTTCGGAACGCTGGTGGGAGCTGGTGGAGGCCTTTGTGCGCACCGCCGCCCAGCGCCATTGCAACATGCTGCTGACGCCAGTATTCACCCCGCCTCTGGACACCGCCCCGGGCGGAGAGCGCCGGACGGTTCAGCTGGTGGACGTGGAGGATCAGGGCGGCACGTACCGCTTTGGCTTCGAAAAATTCCGCCGCTGGATCCGGCTGGCCCGGGACTGCGGCATGGAATATATTGAGATTTCCCATTTGTTCAGCCAATGGGGTGCCAAGGCCGCGCCCAAGATTATGGGGACCAAGGAGGGCCGGTATCAGCAGCTCTTTGGCTGGAACACCCAGGCCGCCGGCCCGGAGTACGGAGAATTCCTGCATCAATTTTTGACTGCCCTCAAGCCCGAGCTGGAAGCTCTGGACATTGCTGGGCGGACCTATTTCCACGTTTCCGATGAGCCCACTATGGAGCAGCTGGACTCCTACCGGCAGGCCTATGAGGCGGTGGCGGAAGACCTGAAGGGCTACCCCATGCTGGACGCCCTGTCGGACCACGCCTTTTTCCGGGAGGGGCTGGTGGAGCAGCCAGTATGCGCTTTGGACCACATCCAGCCATTTTTGCGGGACCGGCCCAAGAAATTGTGGGGCTACTACTGCACTGCCCAATGTGTGGATGTATCCAACCGCTTTATGGTTATGCCTGGGCAGCGCACCCGCGTTTTAGGGGCCCTACTGTACAAGCATCAGCTGGCCGGGTTCCTCCATTGGGGTTATAATTTTTATAATTCTCAGTTCTCCCGCTACCCCATCGACCCCTACCGGGTTACCGACGCGGATGGAGCTTTCCCCTCGGGGGACTCTTTCCTGGTCTATCCCGGCCCAGAGGGCCAGCCGGAAGAGTCCCTGCGCCTGATGCACATGGACCAGGCCATGAGCGATTACTGTGCCTTAACCGCCCTGGAAAAGCTGGCGGGCCGGGAGAAGGTCATGGAATATCTTGCGCTGGAGCTGGAATTTGACCGCTACCCCCGGGAAGGAGCCGGGCTGCTGGAGCTGCGGGAGCGGATTAACGACGCCATTCGCGGCTGTTTGGCGGCAAAATAAACCATCAGGAGGCTTTTATGCTGTTTGAAGATAAGACCCAACCGCCCCGCAAGCGGGCGGAGGACCTGCTGGCCCGGCTGACCCTGCGGGAGAAGGTGGGCCAGGTGAACCAGCGGCTCTTCGGCTTTGCCATTTACAGCCGCAAGAGAGAGGACTTAGAGCTGGTCCAGGAATTTCGGGACGAGGTGGAGCGCTATGGCGGCCTTGGCCTGCTTTATGGCCTGTACCGGGCGGACCCCTGGTCTCAAAAAGACTTCGAAAACGGCCTGCACGGCCTGTGGATGAAGCGGGCCTATAACCAGGTTCAGCGCTATGTGGTGGAGCATTCCCGGTTCGGCATCCCCGCCCTGATGAGCAGCGAATGCCCCCACGGCCACCAGGCCCTGGACGGCTACCTGCTCCCCGTAAACCTGGCCATGGGCGCCGCCTGCTCCCCGGAGCTGACCCGGGACGCTTTCCGGGTCTGCGGCCAGCAGCTTAAGGAGCTGGGGGTGGACTATGCCCTGATCTCCATGCTGGACGTGCTCCGGGACCCCCGCTGGGGCCGCTGTGAGGAGTGCTACTCCGAGGACCCCTATCTGGCTGCCGCCCTGGCCAAAAGCGCCGTTGCCGGCTGCCAGGAGGCCGGCGTGCCCGTGGTCGCCAAGCATTTCTGCGCCCAAGGCGAGGGCACCGGCGGAGTCAACGCCAGCGCGGCCCGCATTGGGGAGCGGGAGCTGCGGGAAATTCACCTGCCCCCCATGAAGGCCGCGGCGGAAGCGGGCGTACAGGGCGTAATGGCCGCGTACAATGAGATTGACGGAATCTACTGCCACGCCAACCCCTGGCTGCTTCAGCATGTGCTGCGGGACGAGATGGGCTTTTCCGGCGTGGTCATGGCCGATGGCACCGCCATTGACCGGCTGGACGGGCTGACCGGGGACCCGGCGGCTTCCGGGGCCTTGGCCCTGCGCTCCGGTGTGGATGTGAGCCTCTGGGACCGGGGCTTCTCCCACCTGGAAGAGGCGGTGAACCGGGGGCTGGTCTCGGAAGAACGCCTGGATCAGGCGGTGCTGCGGGTGCTGGAACTGAAATTTGCCCAGGGCCTGTTTGAGCATCCCTATTTGGAGGAGGAGCCGCCCCGGCTTTACTCCTGCCAGGACTTCCCCCAAAGCTTGGAGCTGGCCCGCCAGAGTCCGGTGCTGTTGAAAAACCAAGGGGCGCTGCCCTTGGGCAAGGGTCAAAAGCTGGCCCTCATCGGCCCGGCGGGAGACGATGTTTACAGCATGCTGGGCGACTACACCCCGCCCCAGCGGGAAGGGGCCTGCGTCACCCTGCGGGAGGGCCTGCGCCAAGTGCTGGGCCAGGACCTGCCCTTTGCCCAGGGCTGCTCCTTCTGCGGCGCGGACGGAAGCGGCCTCGCCCAAGCGGAGGCGCTGGCCCGGGAGAGCGACTTGGTCATTCTGGCCCTGGGCGGCTCGTCCAGCCGCTTTTCCGGGGCCCGGTTTGACATTAACGGCGCGGCGGTGATGGACGGTCCCGTGGAGATGGACTGCGGCGAGGGTGTGGACGTCTCTTCCCTGCGCCTGCCCGGCCAGCAGGAAGCCTTGGCACGGGCGGTATTTGCGGCGGGCAAGCCGGTGGTCACCGTGGTGGTGGCCGGCAGGCCCTATGCCCTGCCGGAGATCGTGGAGCAGTCCCAGGCGGTGCTGTACGCCTTTTACCCAGGCCCCATGGGCGGCCAAGCTCTGGCCGAGCTGCTGGCGGGCCGCCGCTCCCCCTCGGGCCGCCTGCCCGCCTCCCTGCCCCGGAGCGCGGGCCAGCTGCCCTGCTACTACAACCCCAAGGCCTCCTACTCCCCCACCCATTACTGCGACCTGCCGGACGGAGCCCTTTTCCCCTTTGGGTATGGGCTTTCCTACACCAGCTTCGCGGTGGAGGATGTATCCTTCCCCCAGCCTGTTTCCCGGCAGGCTTTGGAGGCGGGCCAGCGGGTCCAGGTACGCTTCACCCTAAAAAACACCGGCGGCATGGACGCCTATGCCGTGCCTCAGCTTTACCTGCACGATGCGCAGGCCAGCACGGTGCGCCGGAGGCGGGAGCTGAAGGCCTTTCAAAAGATCTTCCTCCGGGCGGGGGAGGCGCGGGCCTGCGCCTTGTCCCTGGGCTGGGAGGAATTGGCCCTGTACGATGAAGCCATGCATTTCACCGTGGAGCCCGGCGGATTCCAGCTGTTCCTCTCCGAGGGCGGCAAAGACTGGGCGGAAGGCCTACTGGAAGTGCTGTAACCGAAACGCAAAAAAGCCGGAAGAGAGAGCCTCTTCCGGCTTTTTCCGTGATGGGGGCGGCTCCCAGCCGCACGGGTTCTCAGGGCGCCGCCCCCTCCAGCCGCTGGGAAAACAGCACCAAGTCTTTAAGAGTCAGAATTTCGTCCCCATCCAGGTCCAGGGCCAAGGCTTGAGGGCCCTCCCGCTGGTTCCGCAGCAGCAGCTCCAGGCCCGCGTCCATGTCCCGCTGGTCCACCCGTCCGTCTCCGTTCCCATCGCCGGGGACGACCAGGGTGTACTTCCGGGCGGTCATGCCAGTGCCAGCCAGGCCCTCTGTGACCACCGCGCCCTGCATGTTGTAAAAGGTCACGGGGTCCGGCCAAAACAGCTGCCGGAGGGTCTCCAGCGTGGTGCCCGGAGGCACGTACAGCCAGGAGCCTTGAACCTCCACCGGCGGCGTTGGCCAGGGGCTGGACTCCGGCGAAGGGCTGGGAGAGGGCGTTGGGCTAGGGGAAGGAGACGGGGTAGGGACCGGAGTGGGCGAGGGTTCCTCCTCCGGGGTGGGGGCTGGCGAGGGCTCCTGGTCCGGCGTGGGAGCAGGCGTGGGGTCTGGCTGAAAATCGTGAGCCACCAAACGGAAGCCCCCGCTGGTTTTCACCAGGGCAAAGTCCTGAGACACTGCCGCCACTTCGCCCCCGGCCTCATAGGAGCCAGCCGGGAGACCATCCCAGCCATAGGCGGTTACCCGGCTCCCGCCAAAGGCCAGCAAAGCGCTGCCGCCCCAGTAGCGCAGGGCCGGGTCCGCCGCCATAACCAGCTCGGCTCCGGTTTCGGTTAGACGGAAAATGGTTCCCTCCACCGAAAGATAGGCGCCGCCCCCTAAAAAGAGGCGGGGTTCCTCCCCGGAAAGGGCTTCCGCCTCTCCGCCGGACAGCCGGTACAGCAGGCCCTCCCCCCAGGCAAAGGCCTGACCGTCTGGGGCAGTGTAAAGCCGGCCCCTAACCGGCAGGGACAGCGCCTCGCCGCCATCCGGCGGAAACGCGGCCACTCCCTCCTGGTCCTCCACATACAGCCAGCCCTCCCCGCAGGCATAGGAGGCGGGCAGACTGGTGAAAAACAGGGCGGCGTTCCCCTCCGCCTCCCCCAGGTCCAGTTCTGGGTCCAGGGCCAACAGCGTCCCAAAGCCGTCATAGGCATAAAAGAGGCAGAGCTTTCCATTCTCCCCATAAACCAGGCTGGGGGGCGAGGCCAGAGCCGCGCTGGCAGGGGCTTCCTGATCGGGACCGCTGAAATGGCAGGCCCAGGCGGAGCCGCCATCCCCGCAAAGGAAATAGGCCCCGCCCTCTGTGCTGGGAAAAAGCCAAGAGGCCTCAAGCCCTGTGGGAAGCTCCGCCGCGGCCCGGGCGCCGCTGCCCACTGTGGAAAGCGACAGCCAAAGGGCCAGCAGCCCGGTGAAAAGCACAGGCAGCCAAACCGGAGAGAAGCGGACGCGGGGACGCCTCACCAGGAATCGCCTCCTTTTTAATAAAAAATATCAAATCTTTTGCATATCCTATTCAAAGAATACCATATATGGAAAAGAAAATCAAATCTTTTTTTCATTTTTGGAGATCGGGCGCTCCCCTGCCCTGAGCTGCCAAACCGGAAGAGAACCAGCGCCGCAAAGGGCTCCTTCTTCCCTCCCGCGGGAACCTTTGTGGAATCACACAAAACCCTGGAAGGAGGTGATGGACTTTGATTTCATTTGACATCTTATGGGCCCCGTGCTAGAATGGATAGGACAGACAGAGGCAACGCCGCGCGGGGCTGGGTTTTGGGCTTTGCGCATGGGCTTTTTGGCGCTTTTGCGCCCTTTTGTGTCCAAACGGGGGCTTGGCGGGCATGGTCCATAAGGTACTGCCTGAATTACACTTGGAAGAAGTGCGGTGTTGAACTATGGCAACCATCTATGACATTGCGGATAAAACCGGGTTTTCCGCCTCAACCGTGGCCCGGGCCTTAAGCGGAAGCGGGTATTGCAGCGCGGGCGCGAAAGCGGCCATTCTGGAGGCCGCGGCGGAGCTGGGCTATGTGCCCCATCAGGCGGCAAAAACCCTTAAGAACAATATTACTCAAAAAATCATGATGTGCATTCCGGATATTATGAACCCCTACTACTTCGAGATGATCCACGGGGCGGCCATCACCTTGGAGCAGTACGGTTACAGCATTTTGCTGGGCTACACCATGCACAGCCCCCAAAAGGAGCTGGAGGTTTTGGACTCTCTAAAGGGCCGGTATGTGGACGGGCTGATTTTCGGCTCCTTTGACTACAGCCCCCAGCTGATTGGGGCCATTCAGGACATGGGCCTGCCCACGGTGATCACCAGCTACTACCAGAGCCCCGGCAGCTTTCAGGACTATGACTGCGTGTACGTTGACCAGCCCCGGGCCGCTTGGACCGCCACCCGGTACTGCATTGAAAAAGGGCACCGGCGGATCGCCTTTTTGGGCGGAAACGCCAAAGAGCAGAACACCCGGGAGCGCTATGAAGGCTACCGCCGGGCTTTGGAAGAAAGCCTGCTCCCGGCCGCCAAGCCCCTGGCTGTTCACGCGGACTTTACCCGGGAAGGGGCCTATGGGGCCTTTACCGAGTTTTTGCGGCGGGGCGAGCCCTGCACCGCCGTGGTGGCCTGCAACGACCTGATGGGCGTGGGCTGCATGAAGGCCTGCGCTGACTTTGGCCTGCGGGTGCCGGAGGATATTTCCATTGTGGCTTTGGACAACACGGAGTACTGCCTGTGCACCAACCCGGCCATGACCTCCGTGGACATGCTGCAAGGGCAGGTGGGGAAGGAATCCGCCGCTTTTGTTATGGACCGGATTTTAAACAAGCGGAGCTTTCAAAAAAACATGGCCTTTACGCCGGTTCTGGTGGAGCGGGAATCTGTCTGCGCCCGAACGCCTTAGCCCGGCCTATGGAAAAGGACCGGTCCCTGGGGGGCCGGTCCTTTGGCTTTGCTTTAGTTTATGGGGAACAGCGCCGCCTCATAGGGCCGCAAGGCCGGTCCCTGGCAGCCCCCCTGGCGGTCGTAGGAGGAGAGCAGGGCCTCCCCGGCCCCTTCCAGCAGGCGGGCGGGCAGCGTGTGGGCTTCGGCGGAAAAATTGAACACCGCCAGCAGCCTTTCGCCCGGAAGGCTTCGGGTCAGGGCAATCAGCTCGTTGCAGCCAGTGTCCAAAAAGGACAGATCTCCCCGGGCCAGGGCGGGGCGCTCCTTGCGCAGGGCGATGAGCCGCCGGTAGAAGTGAAAAATAGAACGGGGGTCCTGGCGCTGGGCCTCCACGTTGATCTCCCGGGCGTTGGGGTTCACCTTCAGCCAGGGCTGGCCGGTGGTAAAGCCGCCGTGCTCCGTATTATCCCACTGCATGGGGGTGCGGGCATTGTCCCGGCTTTCCAGCTGGGCCCGGGCCAGGGCGGCTTCCGGGCTGGCCCCAGAGAGCAAAAGCTGGCGGTAGCGGTTCTGGGTGTCCGGGTCGTCATAGTCCTCAATGCGGGGCAGCTTCACATTGGTCATGCCGATTTCCTCCCCCTGGTACACAAAGGGCGTACCGGGCAGGCTGTGGAGGAAGAGTCCCAACAGCTTGGCGGAAGCCTCCCAGTACTCCCCGTCATCCCCATAAAGCGAGACCTGCCGGGGCTTGTCGTGATTGCTGAAAAAACGGGCCCACCAGCCCTGGTCCTTAAGGGCCGCATAGCTCTCCTCCGCGTCCCGCCGCAGCTTCTCCGGGGACCAGGTGTCAATCTCCACCATAGGCAGCACAAAGGGAATGGCCATGTCGAACTCTTCCCGGCTGGTGTTCACGTAATTGGCCAGCTCCTCCACGGTGGGGGCCGATACCTCCCCCACTGTAAGCACGTTGCGGGGGGCGTAGACCCGCCGGTTCATCTCCCGAATGTAGGCGTGGGTGCCCGGCCGGCCCGCCAGGCAGTCCGGGAAGGAAAACCCGTCCGGCTGGGGAGGCAGTTTGGAGTCGGGGAAGTCCTGGGGCTTGTCCAGATAGCTGATGGCGTCCACCCGGAAACCGTCCACGCCTTTGTCCACCCACCACTCCATCATGCTGAGGATTTCCTCCCGCAGCTGGGGGCTGGCCCAGTTCAGGTCCGGCTGCTTTTTGGAAAAATAGTGGAAATAGTACTGCCCCCGCTGGGGCTCATACTCCCAGGCGCCGCCTCCAAAGGCGGAGGCCCAGTTGTTGGGTGGGCGGCCGTCTACCGGATCCCGCCAAATGTAGTACTGGCTTTTGGGGTTGTCCCGGGAGGTCCGGGACTCCTGGAACCAGGGGTGCTCGTCTGAGGAGTGGTTCACCACCAGGTCCATGATCAGCTTCATGCCCCGCCGCTTGCAGCCGTCCCGCAGCCGGTCCCAGTCCTCCATGGTGCCGAATTCCTCCATAATCTCCTGGTAGCCGGAGATGTCATAGCCATTGTCATCGTTGGGGGAGCGGAACACCGGGGAAAGCCACAGGGCGTTGACCCCCAGCTCTTCCAGGTAGTCCATCTTTTGCAAAATGCCCGGCAGGTCACCGATTCCGTCGCCGTTGGAATCATAAAAGCTGCGGGGGTAAATTTGGTAAATCACTAAATCCTTAATCCAGTCCTTTTCCTCTGTCATGGCGGTCCCTCCTATTCTAGTTTACGCGCGGTGTTTCTATCTCTTTTAGGGCGGCGGGCAGTTCCAGCAGGCTGTGGATGGTATGCTCTGGCGCGCCAACCCCGGCGGGCAGGGTCATAAACCGGTTTACCGGCATCCAGATAGCCGGCATGTGGGCCGAGTGGGCGCACAGCACGTCAAAGGGGTGGTCGCCCACATAGACGCTTTGAGCGCAGGGGACGCCCAGCTGCTGGCAGGCCAGCTCCAAAATGCGGGGGTCGGGCTTATAGAGGTCCACCTCTTCGGAGATTACCACTGCGTGGAAATAATCCAGCAGCCTCTGCCGCTCTAAAACCTGCCGCACGCTTTTGGTGTTGTTGCTGACAATTCCCAGGGACAGGCCCCGCGCCTTAAGGTCCGCCAAAACTGGTCCGGCCCCGGGAACCGCCTCGTACTCCATGTGGTAGCTGCGCATGAACACAGGGCGCAGAGGCTCCAGCATTTCGCCGCCCAGTCCCAAAGCCCGCTGGTACACCTGGAAAATATTTCCCAGGAATTCCTCGTCCCCCATGCGCACACCGGTTTCGTTTTCCCGGCGGATCTGTTCGCCCTGCCAAATTTCACTCTCGGCATAGGCCTTTTCCACATCCTCCAAGGTCAGCCCCGGCCGGACCGGCGCCGCTGTCTGGAAGACCATTTGGGCAATGGTGGGCTTTTTCAGCAGCAAGGTATTGTCAATGTCAAACAACACACAGCGAAGCATACGCATCACTCCCTTTTTTCATTATGCTGGGAGAGGGCCGGTGCTTTTGCATGGCAAGGGCCTCTCCATGGCGGACCATGCGTTCGCTTGGGAACATTTTACCACATTTTCCCCAGCGGGGCAAGGCGTTTTGGGGCAGGGAGGATAACCAAATCCATGAGAAAAATTTTGGGGGCCAAGCCTTTCCTGCCGCCCCCGGCATGGCCGCATTCTCCCCAAAAAACGCAAATCAAGGGCCCCGCCCAGCCGCTCCAGCGAGCGGTCGGACGGAGCCGGCAAGCTCCCGTGCTATTCTCTTTTCTCCTCCCCGGCAGGCCCGCCGCTTTAGGTCTTCTCCTTTTCCTGGTGCCACTGGATCTTCTGTTCCAGCCGGGCCAGGGCCGCCTCAATCTGCTGGCGCTGCTCCAAAAGAGCCTCCCGCTGGCGGCGCAGCAGCTCCAGCCGGGCGGGGATGGTTTCTGTCCCCTGCTGGTAGAGCCGCACATAGTCCACAATGGCCTCTACGGTCAGGCCCGCGCCCCGCAGGCATTTGGCCAGCTCCACCCAGGCCAGGTCTTCCGGCTGGTAGTCCCGGTGGCCGGAAGCGGAGCGGGTCACCCGGGGAATCATCCCCACGCGTTCGTAATACCGCAGGGTGTCTTGGCTGATGCCGTACTGGCCGCTCACTTCTTTTATCGTCAATTTGCATCCCTTCCCGTCTCATTCATTTCCGCCGCTTACGTTTTCGCCGGGCGGGGCAATTCCATTATACTATTTGGAGTAAGCTTAAGGTCAAGCCGTGAATCATGACAAATCTTCCGTGAAAACTCTGTGCATTTTTTCGCCGCTTCCCTGCTCTTTTCCCTTGACAGAGCCGGAAGCGCATGGTATAAATTTGGTATATCTGAACAAATCAGGGGCCCTGCCCGGAAAGGACGGATGCGCCATGCGCTTTCGCCGCCAAGGAAATGTGATGACCGTGGACCTGCACGGGCTTTATGAAGCCGCCGCCCGCAGCCTGCTGCTCAACTGGCTGGACCACGCCCCGGAAGGCGTCCGCGAACTGCGGGTGATTCACGGCTGCAACCAGGGCGTGGTGCTGCGGGATATGGTGCGCCAGTCCCTGCGCCACCGGCGGTTGACCGGCTGGCTGCCCGCCTTGAACCCCGGCGAGACACGGCTGCTCCTTCGGCAGCCGCGGCTTTGTGAAAAAATGTCTTGACATGGACCCCACTCCAGGGAATATAATGGGAGCATTGCGGACAGGCCTTGCCAGCCGTTCTCAAAAAACGCCACGGAGGGGATCTCTTATGAAACCTGTATCAAAAAATCTTGTTCTGCCCGCCCTGTTTTTGTCCCTGGGGCTGGTGCTGCCCTTTTTAACCGGTCAGATTCCGCAAATCGGCCAGATGCTTTTGCCCATGCACATCCCGGTGCTCCTGTGCGGGCTGATCTGCGGCTGGCAGCGGGGGGCCGCCGTTGGCTTTGTGCTGCCGCTGCTGCGCTCGGTTTTGTTTGGCGCGCCTCCCTTCTTTCCCCAAGCCACCGGCATGGCTTTTGAGCTGCTGGCCTATGGCCTGGTGGTGGGCCTGCTGTACAGCCTCTCCCGCTGGCACTGCCTGCTGGCCCTGTACCGCTGCCTGGTGCTGGCCATGCTGGCGGGCCGGGCGGTTTGGGGCGTGGTTCAAACCATCCAACTGGGCGTCAGCGGAGGTGGCTTTACCCTGTCCATGTTCCTGGCCGGGGCCTTTTTCAACGCCATTCCCGGCATTTTGGCCCAGCTGATTTTGGTTCCCGCCGTTATGCTGGCCCTGGACCGCACGGGGCTGGTTCCCTTTGGCTCCAACCGGGAAAACGCCCATGAAGACGCCAGCGCTTAACCTGGAAGCCGCCGCTTTGGCCATCCGGCAGGCGGTGGAGCCCCTGGCCGGGGCTGGGCCCCTGCTGGTAGCTCTGGACGGGCGCTGCGCCGCGGGAAAAACCACCCTGGCGGCTTATCTTCAGCGGCAGACCGGCTGGGGGCTGGCCCATATGGACCACTTCTTCCTGCGCCCCCAGCAGCGCACCCCGGCCCGGCTGGCGGAACCCGGCGGCAATGTGGACCGGGAACGGTTTCTAGAGGAAGTACTGCTGCCCTTGGAGGCGGGACAGGCTGCGGTCTACCGCCCCTTTGACTGCCACACCCAGAGCCTGGGGGAGCCTCTGCGTCTGGAGCCCGGGCCGGTGCTGCTGGTGGAGGGCTCTTACTGCTGCCACCCCGCCCTCTGGGACCGGTATGGGCTGCATGTGTTCCTGACCGTGGACCCGGAGGAGCAGCTGCGGCGCATTGCCGCCCGCAATGGTCCGGCGGGGCTGGAAGCTTTCCGGCAGCGGTGGATTCCTCTGGAAGAAGGGTATTTTGAGGCATTTGCACTGGCGGAACGCTGTGAGCTGGTTTTAGCCCTGGACGGGACAAAGGACGGCAAAAAAACATAAAAGAGCAAGGCCCCCATTTTCTGGGCGGGCCTTGCTCTTTTTATGGAGCGGCGCTCCGGTTGTTTTGCGAATCGGGCTTACTGTTCCAACGACGCGGCCTGCAGCTGGTCAAAGGCCTCCATGCACTGGTCTACTGTGGCGCCCTCCAACAGCTGGCGCACAATCTGGCAGGTGTTGCCCCACTGCTCCACCCGCATCCCCGCGTTGGAGCCCAGCACATAGACTCCCTCCTCGATCCGGTCGTTTAAAGGCTTTAGGGCAGGCACACAGTCTACCTTGACATTCTTGGAGGGAGAAATCACCCGGTTGGTCTCAGCGTATATCTGCAGCGCCTCATCCGAGGTGATAATTTCCATCACCCGCACCGCGTCTTCCGCGTGCTCCGCATTAGCCCCCACGCCCCAGCCGGTCATGGGCATTACGGGCATCGGGCCCAAACTGCTGGGGAAACCGATGACCTGCATGTTGAAGCTGGCTTTCCCATAGGCGGTTTCCGAGTTGGCCGCGCCCCAGTAGGCCATGACAATGGGGGTCTTCTGAGCCAGAAAGTCCGCCCCCTCTCCCTCAATGGCCTCGCTGACTCTGGCCTTTTCCGCGTCAATATAGCCCCGGTCTATGAGCGTCTGCAAAAACTCGAAGCCTGGCCGCATATAGTCGCTGTATTTGGCCTCGCCGCTGTTTAAAGCCGCAATCTCCGCCTCTGTGTTTCCGCCGTTGTACAGGCCGGCGTAAGCCTGGGCAAAAACAAAGGTTTCCAGCCACCAGCGGTTGGCTCCCACTGGCGTTTCGATTCCGTTCTCCTGGAAAACCCGGCAGCACTCCAAAAAGTCTTCCGGGGTCTGGGGCAGGTCCAGCCGGTATTGGTCGAACAGGTCCTTGTTGACAAAGAGCCCGTAGGCCACCACCTCTTGGGGAATGGCCACCAGCTTGCCATCCACCGTGTTGGCGGTGCGGACGATCTCCCGCAGGTTTTTGGCGCTTTCCAGACCGGAAAGGTCCATCAGCCTGCCTTCCTCCCCCAAAGCGAGCACGGTATCTGGGTTCAGCAGGTACAGGTCATCCATATTGCTGCGCGCCCGGTCCAGGACCACATCATCGTAGGTCTTGTCCTGGTGGTCTTCCGCCGTGTAGGTCTTGTAGGCCACGGTCAGGTCCAAGGCCTCTTCCGCCATGGCTATGGTCAGGTCCGCGGCGGTGCGCGCCACATTTTCCGCATCCGGGTCGGTTTTTTCCATGGGACTGAACAGATTGACCACCCGCTCCGCTTCCTCCCGCTGGGTAACCAAGTTCTTCGGCTCTTGGGCGCAGGAGGCCAGCAGCACAACCGCCAGCGCCGCCCAACAGACTTTTAGCGCCCGCCATTTTCTCCTCTGATGCTTCATTGCCTTTCATCCCTTCTTCGTGTGCATTGCCCCACGGCCCTGCGCAGAAGCTCCATGTCCAAAGGCTTTGGCACATGGGCGTCCATACCGGCGTTTAGGGCCGCTTTTTCATCCTCGGCAAAGGCGTTGGCGGTCATGGCGATGATGGGCACCCGCTTCCCTGGGGCCTCCAGGGCCCGGATGGCCTTGGCCGCCTCGTGGCCGTTCATCACCGGCATCTGTACGTCCATCAGAATCGCGTCAAATGCCTCCGGCTCCTGCTGGAACCGCTCCACCGCCAAGCGGCCGTTGACCACAATCTCGCAGGAAGCGCCCTCGATTTCCAGCAGCTCCTGCAAAATTTCCCCGTTTATCTCGTTGTCCTCTGCCGCCAGGAAGCGCAGGCCCCGCAGGCTTCCGGCCTTTTCCGGCTCCGGCTCTTCCTGGGGCTGGGCCCACAGCTCCTTCAGCTTTTCCCGCAGGGCGGAGGCAAAGAAGGGCTTGGGCAGCACCGCGGTGTGCTCCAGCCCAGAAGGGGCTTCGGCCGCGCCCTCTTCGTCAAGAAGCACCAGGGGCGCTCCGCCGGGCAGGGCCTCCCGCAGCTGCCGGACTTCTGGAATGGAGCCCGCGCCGCTGTCCAGCAGGGCCAGCTGGCAGCTTCCCCCGCCCCGCAGCCACAGAAGGGCCTCCTGGAGGCTTCCGGCGGTTTGGAGCTGAAGCCCCGTATCCTCCATGAGGGAGAGGATGTTCTCCCGGCTCTGGGGATCCCCGTCCACCAGCAGCACCTGGCGGATCTCCCGCCTGGCCCAGAACTGCCGGTCCGCCTGCTCTTCCAGAATACGCAGCTCCAGGTCCACTTGGAACCGGGTGCCCTTGTCCACCTGGCTTTCCACCTGGATGGTTCCGCCCATCAGCTCCACAATGCTTTTGGTTATGGCCATGCCCAGGCCCGTGCCCTGGACCTTGTTGGTGGTGCTGTTTTCCGCCCGGGTAAAGGCGTCGAACAGCTTCTCCAAATACTCCGGCGTCATGCCGTAGCCCGTGTCTTCCACCTCAATGCGCAAGTGCTCATACTGGCTGGACCGCTGCTTGAGTCCCAAAATGCGCAGCCAGATTTGTCCGCCCTCCGGCGTATATTTCACCGCGTTGGACAGCAGGTTAATCAAAATCTGGTTCAGCCGGGTCTCGTCCCCCACCAAATACTCGTGCCGCAGGCCCGAAGCCTCCACATGAAAGGCCTGCCCCCTGGCCTTTGCCATAGGCTGAATGATGGCGTCCACCGAAGAGACCACCTGGCTGAGGGAGAAGGGCTCCAGGTTCAGCACCACCTTGCCGCTCTCAATTTTGGATACATCCAGAATATCGTTGATTAAGCTGAGCAGATGCTGGCCGGAGGCCGTGATTTTTTTGGTATATTCCCGCACTTTGGCCGGGTTCTCCGCCTCTGTGGCCAGCAGGGAGGTAAAGCCCAGCACCGCGTTCATGGGTGTGCGGATGTCGTGAGACATGTTGGAAAGGAACATAGTCTTAGACTGGCTGGCAATTTGAGCGGCCCGCAGGGCCTCGGCCAGCTGCTGGTTATGGAGGCGGCGCTCCGCCTCCTGCTCCCGCCGCAGCTTTTCCTGCTGCCTCCAATTCAAATAGTACAAAAGAATGCACAGGAAAAAGGCCGTCAGCATGGTGGCCACCACAATCAAAATGCTTTGGCTGACCGCGCGGCCCTCCTGCTGAATGGCCTGCACCGGCACATAGCCCACCAGGTAGACGGTTCCCCCGTTTACCGGCCACATATAGTTCAGAGCCCTCACGTCCCGGATGTCGTGATAAAACAGCACGTTGCGCCCGGTTTCCAGGCACTCCCCCACTTCCTCCTGGATGGCCCGGTCCACAATGCTGTTGGCCCGGTAAAAGTCCTCCAGGTTCAAGTGTCCCGCGCTCCGCTGGCCCATCCCCTTGGGCTTGAGCACAAACCGCTGGCTCTCCGCGTCCATAATGTAAAGGGTGGCCTGCTTGTTGTAAAACCCATTGGGAAGAGACTTGTCGATGGCGTCGTACACATACTCCCCATATAGGGTCCCAATCTCCCGGCCCTCCTCTCTACCGGGCACTTGATGGTATAGGACCAGGTGCCCATATAGTTTATATAGGACTGGGAGACCGGCATGCCCAAGACTGTGCCCCCGGCGGAAAAGTCCAGGCCCTCTTCGGTAAAGGCCTCGCCGGTGTTGGAGACGCCCTCCCGTTCACCGGCCAGGATCAGGGACATCTTCGACATGGTCTGGTTTTTCTCGCAGGCGCGGATATAGGCCTCTGGGTCCTCCGCCCGGGCGATCTCCTGAGCGGCCAAAACCTGAAACTCCCCTTCGCTGCGCAGAATCGCCTCAATGGTGCTCTGAATCAGGTCCAGGCTTTCGCTCAGGTTCTGAATGGCCGAAGCGGACATTTCCGAAGTAGCCTTTCGGGAGACGGTGTACACCACGGTTCCTAAAATGCTGAAAACCAACACAATGGAAAGGAGCAAGGACAGCCCCTTCTGTTTTTCCCTTTTGATTGACATCGCTTTCATAGGCAGTCTCCATTCCGATGCCGCGGGCGGCGCTAAGGCCCCCCGGCTGGAAAAAAGTTGCTTTCCCCAGGGCGTTCTGGGCTCATGGGTTTGTTTTACCATTATACTATATTTCGGATTTTTGTGTCAATAGCTAGGAAAGAAGGGGTGAGGACAAAAGGGCGGATTTCTCGCGCGGCCTGTCCCCCCAAAACGCCGGGAAAACCGGCCCGGCCTTTCGCCGCGCCGGTCTTTCCGCTTTACTCCCCCGCGTTTCTCTAGTCCGCGCCGCTTCCGGCCTTCTCCGCCTGTTCCGGGACCTCCTCCCGGTAGCCCTGGGCCCGGCTCCACTCTTTGGTGGCGCTGTCCCGCTGCACCGGGCTCTGCCTGCGCCGCAGAAGCTGGCACAGGCTGTACACATCCACCCAAATCTCCCCATTGCCCTCTTTCTGGCTCTCGTCAAAAATAATTTGCAGCCCATAGTGCAGGTGGCTCTGCTCAATGCCGTTCACGTTCTCCTGGGCGCTGTAGCCTGTGCGGCCCACATAGCCGATTACATCCCCGGCCAGCACGGTCTGGCCCACCTCCAGGCCCTGGGCAAAGGGCCGGTCCTTGCGCAGATGGGCGTAATAGTGGTACCGCAGGCCGTCAAAGCTGCGTATACCCACCCGCCAGCCTCCGTACTGGTTCCAGCCCAAGGCCTCCACCACCCCGGACTCCACCGCGATGACCGGCGTGCCCACAGCGGCCATCATGTCGTGGCCCAGGTGGCGGCGGCGGTAGCCATACTCCCGGCTGACCCCGAAGTCGTCATAATCGCTGTAAGGAAAGGTTTCGGCAATGGGCGAATAGGCTTTTAGGCCATAGTGGTCCTCCCAGCCCTCTTCCCCCTGGGCCTGGTACTCCCCTACAAAGCCTCCCAGCACCGCCCCATAGGCCTCCTGATAGTAAGAAAAATGGCTTAAGCCCCCGGCCAGCTCTTCCAGGCTTTCGCCGTTGGCCAGCCGTTCCAGGGCTCCCTCCAGGTCGGCGGAGCGGTAGAGGGAAAAATCGCCCCCATATTTGGCGGCCAGGTAGGCCAGCAAGTCCACCCAACCCACATGCGGCCCGGCGGAGTGGGTCTCCACATCCGCTTCCAGGGCCCGGCGCAGCAGCACATAGGGCACGTCAAAGTCCACCCACTTGATAAAATCCTTCTCCGCGGGCGCGGCCCACACCCGCCCCAGAGACGGAACCGCGGCCAATGCCAGCAGCCCGATGGCCAAAAGCATCCCCACAGCTCTTTTTTTGATTTTGACAGCGAAAAACATAGCCCGACCCTCTTTCTATAGGTAAAGGTATTCCCCAGGGGGCCTGGTTAGAACTTAGCTCACACTCCAAAATCTTACAAAATTCTTACTGTTTCGAGATTCGCGTGACCAAAGCCTCTATCTGGGGTCTAATAATATATAGGGGCGGCCTTATAACGGCAAACCGCCCCCTAGATGATCGAAATTATAGAAAAGATTAAGAATTTTTTAGGTGACAAACCGCGAGAAAAGGAGTAAAATGTTATTATGGAGTCTTACTTGGGGAGTGCGAAAGGAGAAAAGAACTTGATGGGGGATTTTAACGTCATGTCTTGGAGCCGCTATCTGCTTCGGGTGTTCACTGGGGTGCGGCCCCGGGCCATGTGGGAGTGCTTGAGCCAGGCCAGGGAGAAGTCCGGGAAAAGCCGGGCGGTTCTGTTTCCAGACATGCTTTGGTGCCTGATGCGCTACGGCGCGGGCTATCACGACTATTTGATGTTTCAGTTTTTCAATATGGACGGAGCCCACCGGAAAACCTATGTCACCCGGCTGAAGAACAAGCGGCTGGTCACCTTGATGAACGATCCGGCCGCCGCGCCCGCTTTTGACCGGAAATCCCTGTTTTACACCAAGTTTCGGGAGTACCTGGGCCGGGACTTTATGGTGGTGCCCGGAGCCGCCAGCGGCCAGCTGGAGCAGTTCGCGGCTGGCAAGGAAAAGCTGTTTGCCAAGCCCGATGTGGGAGAAAGCGGCAAGGGCATTCAGCTGCTGAACCTGGCGGACTTTGCCAGCGCCCACGAGCTGCTTTCTTACTTAAAAGCCCATGACTTCGGCGTGGTGGAGGACCCCCTGGAACAGCACCCGGATCTGGCCCGCCTGTACCCCCACAGCGCCAACACTCTGCGCATTGTCACCCTGCTTACCGGAGAGCCGGGCCAGCGCCAGGCTCAGTGCGTCTATGCGGTGATTAAAACCGGCTGCGGGGGAAAATTTGTGGATAACCTGGAAAGCGGCGGACTGTTCTGCCCCATCGACCAGGAAACCGGGACCATCTGCGGGCCGGGGCATACCTCGGACCTGCGGGTGCTGGACCGCCACCCGGACACCGGCGTGGAGCTGCGGGGCTTTGCGGTGCCCTATGTCAAGGAGGCCATCCAGCTGTGCCAGCGGGCCGCTTTGGTAGAACCCCGCATGCGCTACCTGGGGTGGGATGTGTGCATCACCCCCACGGGCCCGGTGATTGTGGAGGGCAACGACTACCCGGGGTACGACTTTTGGCAGCAGCCAGAGCACACCCCTGACCGCATTGGCCTGTGGCCCTACTACAAAAAGGTGTTGCCAGAGCTGTGAGAAATAGGCGTGAAAAAAGCCAGGGCATGGAGGCCCTGGCTTTTTTGTTCGGTTTTTAGCTTATTGGGAAGCTCCAAGGCCTTTACCGGTTTGGCTATAGAGAGCTTTTTGTGTTCCCCCGCCCTACGGGCGGGGGAACACAAATGATTATCTCTGTGGTTGGGACACACCCCATAGCCAAAGCCGCGGCTCACGCGCTTTCGTTTTCCGCTGGAGGCAGCAGCCCCAGGCGGTCCAGGACCAAAGCGCACTGCTCCCGGGTCAGGGGGGCTCGAGGGGCAGTGCCATCGAAGAGGCCGGCCTTTTGGGCCCGCTGCCAAGCCCCCTGGGCCCAGCCCGAAGCCGGAAGCGCCGCCCGCTCTCTTTCCCGGCGGCGGGCCCAAGCCTCCCGGTCCTCTTCCGGGCCGGAGCCCTCCATCTCCTGGCGCACCAAGTGTAAAAAGCGGTCCCAGCCCAGGTCCAAGGTGCGGTGGGGGCAGTATTTGCCATCGTAGTCCTGGTGCTTGGTTACCCGGTCCAGGCCCCAGCCGTACTGCCGCAGCAGCTGGGCCGTAAGGGCGGCGGCATTGGCCTCGGCCTTTTGAAAGCGCTCCCCGCCGCTTAGGGAGCAGCAAATCTCAATGTGGATGCCCTCCATGTTGCCAACGCCCCGGCCATCGCCGCTGGCCCAGGCGTTCCGGTCCAGGGGCAGACCCTGCACCGCCTCCTGGCTGTCCACCGCGAAGTGGAAGGACACCTCCTCCGGCCGGTTGAGCATATAGCGGATCTCGTTTTCCGCGGGGGCGTCGTTGGCTGTGTTGTGAATCACCACCCGGCTGGGCCTGCGGGAAAAGGGACACTTAAGGCTGTACCGGTCCGCTGGGCACAGCATCGCGCGAATGGGCGGCCCCATTTACTGGCCTCCCTTCTCGTTTTCCCGGCGCAGGGCTTCCAGCATATCCCGCAGAAAAGCCGGGTAGGGCACGCCCATGCGGCCCAGGTTCTCCAAAATGGAAAGCCCCTCGTTGGCGATGAAGAAGAAGCACACGGCGCCGCGCACAAAACCGCCGCCCACGGCTTGGTCCAGCAGAACGGCCAGAAAGACCATCAGCAGCACCGCGCATTTTTTCAGCAGCCCCCGAAACCCCGCCGCGCTGGACAAAGCCCCGCCCGCGGTCTTGGGGGAACGGTGGAACAGTCCCGCCAGCAGCAGGCCGGTAAGGTAGTCTACCGTTAAAAAGGCCACCAGCACTTGCAGGGGCACGTCCCAGCCCCCCAGGGCTTGAACCGCCGCCCCGCCTATTGAGGCTAAAACAGCCAGAAAGACCGTTTTCAGCCATTCCATTCGACTCATTTTCTCAATCCTCCTTTATTCTATCCGCCGCTTTTATAGTTAACGCAATTCAAAAGAGGTGATACCTTTTTTGAACTTGGCGGCATGAGTACACTCGCGCCGCTCTGCTTAAAAATCAGTAAATACTAATTTTCAAGTGCGTTAACTATACACAGCATGTGGTAAGGCACATCATGAACCTTGACAAAGCCTTCCGCTCCGGCAGCGCAAGCCGCCCTGGCCCCTACCAGCGGCCCCGGGCAATGGAGCAGCTCCAAAGAGCCGGTTTTGGCACGGACCGGCGCAGGTAGTGGGCAATGGCCAGGGCCATGACACAGTCATCATGGGCTCCGGCCTGGGCCTCGGGGCGTCCCTTTTCGTTGCGGACAAAGGCCAGCAGTTCCTCAATGGTGTCCCGGTCCCGCAGGCCCTGGCAGCGCTCCCGGACCTCCTCCACCAGCCCCGCCAAGATCACAGGCCGGGTGGCCGCTGTGGTGCGGAATCCCAGGCTCATGCCGGGTCGGTGGGTCAGACCGTCCTCTCGGGGACGGGCATACTGGCGGGGATAGCCTAAACGTTCCAGCTCCCGAATGGGGTAGCTGGAGAAATTGGCCTCCACCGCTACAAGCGCCTGGTTGTACCACAGGCCCAGGCAGTACATCTGGCGGGCATAGAGGTCCTCGTCCATACGGCCCCGCAGGGTGCAGGCCTGCCGCCCGGACTCCCGGTCCAGGACCTGGGCCGCAAAATAGTCCGAGCCCTCCCCCGCCGTGTCGCCGCCAATGACGTACTCCCGGCCGGGCTGGGGCTCCTCATAGACCGAGAGAAAGCCCTCCGGCTGGTCCGCAAAGCGGATGCTGGGCCGGTGGATGAGCACCTGGCCGGTGTCCGCCTGGTAGACCGTGGAAAAGACGAACTCTCCCCGCCGGCGGGGCCCCGCCAGCTCCCCCAGCCGCCGGGAGAGCTGGGCCGCGTCGAATATGCTGCGGCCCATAACCCCCCACTCCCCCAGACAGTAAACCTGATAGAAATAGGGGTCGCTGTCCCGGTAGCTTTCCAGCGTGCGGCGGTAGTCCCCGTCCAAAAAGGCGTTGTCCCGGTAGGTGGTTTTCAGCACGCGGGCGCGGGGGTCCGGGTGGTCGAAAAACCGCTGCTTCAGCCAATGCTGGGCGGAAATGGGGTTAAAGGTCAAGGTGATCTGCTTGTGGGCGCCCCGGCCCCGCAGGCGCAGGTCCAGCTGGTTAAACTGGGCCAGAGTCAGCTCCGAGGCCTCTTCCACCCAGATATCCGTCAGCTCTCCCTTGGGAAAGGTGACGGATTTTATTTTCTCCGGGTCGTCCAGGCCTTTGAAGATTACCGCATTGCCGTTTTTGCAGGTGACGCGCAGATCGCTGTCCGCGCATTTAAACAGGCTCCCCAGGTTCCAGCGGACAATGACCTGCTTGAGCAGGGCATAGGTGGAGTCCCGGTGGCTGACCGCCGTGGCCCGGGCGGCCAGCAGGTTGCACAGGGGACTCTCCATCAGCCGGACCAGGTACCGCTGGGCCGCAAAGACGCTTTTGCCGCTGCCAGCGCCGCCGTAAAGCACCAGGTAACGGTGCTCCCGGTCCCGCAGCAGAGGGCGGTAGGCCCGGTTAAAGGCCCGGTCCGGTATGCGCACGTTCAAGTCTCATCCTCCACAATGCTTACGGTGATGTCCCCAGGGGCGGCGGGGGCAGGGCGCTCCGCATAGCCGAAGCAGCTCTGCAAAAGAAATTTGGCGCTGGAGGCCGTGTCTTTTTGGTAAAGGGACTGTAGGTTGGCCTCCTCCACCCGGGAGAGGGCCCGGCGCAGGACCGAGGCGGTTTTGTCCCCGCCAGCGGCCAGACGCTCCAACTGGGCCCGGCCCTCTAGTCCCAAAGCCAGGGCCAGCCCCGGCAGGGAGGGGTGCCGCCCCGTCTCTTGGCACCATTCGAAATATTCCCCTACCTGGGCTTCATAGGCCGCGGCGCAGGGCCGGGCCGTTCGTTTTGTACTCATGCATGCTCCTTTCTGCCGTAACAAGCGGCTGCGCAACATGTTCCCCTCAAGCGGGCCGCGGGGCGGATTCCCCGCCTCCCCCGCCCCGAAGGGCCCGGCGCTGGAACAGCCGGGCGTTGCACCGCTGCTCCAAATACATGGCGTACAGGACGCTGTTTTCCCGCTTCCACACAAGCTCCTGGTCCGGCGAGGCGGGCCCCGCCGCCCGGCGCTGGCTCAAGCGGTCCCGCAGGACCTCCTGCTCCCGCTGGGCCTCCTGGGCCATGCGGGCATAGTCAAAGGCTTCCTGGTAAGCAGCTGTTGCGGTCATCCCACTCATCCTTTCAATTTCGAATTTATGTTCGGTTTTGTTTGGATAAAAAACCGGGTCTCCGGCGAATGGCCGGTTTGCCCGGTTTTTAATCGGCGTATTGCCGACCTATTTTTTATTATAGCGGCATGTAGTCGATTTGTCAATAGCATTTGCAAAAAAAGTCAAACCGACTGTTTTTATCTTCTCACGCCCCGCCCAGGCGCGCCCTCAGCGTCCCCGCTGAATGGCCACGGCCAATTCCCGCAGCCGGGGCAGCGCATAGGCAAAAAACTCTTGATACGCCTGGCAGAAATAGTTTCCGCCAGCCCCCAGGGGCTCCCGGTCTCTCCGGCAGCCGCCCCGGCAGATAGCAAAAAAACGGCACCCCTGGCACGGAGCCCGGCCCGCGCCCCCCTGGGCCAAAAAGCGGGCGGCCCTCTCCCCTTGGGCCAGTTCCGCAAAGCCGCTCTCCCGTATGCTGCCCAGCCGCCACTGGTCCAGGCAGTAGAAGTCGCAGGGGTATACCGATCCGTCCGCCTCCACCACATGCTGCAGGGCGCAGGTCCCGCTGAGGCCGCAGTGCTCTGGGGGCCGCCCCAGCAGCATGCCCAGCAGGTTCTCAAAGGTGCGGATGTAAATAAACCGTCCCGCCGTCACATCTTGGTACCATAGGTCAAACAGGGTTTTGAGAAACTCTCCATATTTCTCCGGCGACAGCGAGTAGGGGCTGGAGCCCCTGGGCTCCCCCAGAGGGTCCAGGCAGGGGATGTACTGCTGGTATAAGAATCCGCTGCGCCGGAAAAAGCGGTATATCTTCGCAATATTGCTGGCCGTGGCGTTGGTTACCACCGTAAGCAGGTTAAACTCCACCTGGCGGGCCGTAAGCCGCTGGACCGCTTGAAGCACCCGGCTGAAGGTGCCCCGCCCCTGGGCGTCCAGCCGGTTCTGGTCATGGACCTCCTTAACTCCGTCCAGGGAGAGGCCCACCAAAAAATGGTGGTCGTGGAGAAACTGGGCCCACTCCCCATCCAGCAGCAGGCCGTTGGTCTGAATGGAGTTGGCGATCTTCACATGGCGGGTGTTGTATTTTTCTTGCAGCTCCACGGCTTTTCGGAAGAAATCCAACCCCCGCAAGGTGGGCTCGCCCCCTTGAAAGCCGAAGGAGCAGTAGCCCCGGGCGTACTCCATGGCCTTGCGGATGAGGATTTCCAAGGTTTCTTCGGACATAAAGCCATAGGAAAAGGTCTCGCGGTTTTGCTGTTCATCCCGGTAGAAACAATATCGGCAGCGGACATTGCAGCCGCCGGAAGCTGGTTTAATCAACAGGCTTAAGGGAGGCATGGCGGGCTCCTTTGGTTTTTTCCCCATTATAGAGCAGCGGGCCGGGTTTGTCAATTGGGAGGACCGCCGCCTGCTCTAAAAAATATATCTTTTGTGTATCCTTTTTTCGCAGTTTGTGGTATAATGGGACCCATCCACCTTTTCCCATTTTCAGCCAACTTCACATTGGAGGTAGCAACATGCGCGTGATTCTGTTCGACATCGACACCCTTCGCAGCGACCACCTGGGCTGCTATGGCTATGGCCGCGACACCTCGCCCGCCATTGACGCCATCGCCCAGGAAGGCGTCCGCTTCGGCAACTATTACTGCCCCAACGCCCCCTGCCTGCCCTCCCGCGCCTCGCTGATTACCGGCCGGTACGGCGTGCGCACCGGAGTGGTGGGCCACGGCGGCACCGCCGCCGACATGCGGCTTCAGGGAGAAAGCCGTCATTTCCGGGACAATTGCAGCGACAACGGCCTGTTTATGCAGTTCCGCCGGGCCGGGATGCACACCGTCTCCTTCTCCACCTTTGCCGAGCGGCACTCCTCCTGGTGGTTTAACGCCGGTTTTAACGAGTGCTTCAACGTGGGCAAATGCGGCAATGAGTCCGCCGGGGAGGTTACCCCCCATGTGCTGGACTGGCTCCGCCGCAAGGGCCGGGAGGACAACTGGTTTCTTCATGTCCACTATTGGGACCCCCACACGCCCTACCGGGCCCCGGCGGAGTTCGGCAACCCCTTTGCCGGCCAGCCTTTGCCTGACGATTGGATCAGCGAAGAGATTTTCGCCCAGCACCTGCTGCATGTGGGCCCCCACGGGGCCAATGAGATCAATATGTGGGACGATACCCAGTTCCCTCAGTTTCCCCGCCACCCGGGCAGCCTAAAGACCCGGGAAGACATGAAGGCCATGATGGACAGCTACGACTGCGGCATCCGCTGGACCGATGACAACATCGCCCAAATTGTGGACCTGGTGAAAGAGATGGGCCTTTATGAGGATTTGGCCGTGATTATCACCTCGGACCACGGGGAGAACATGGGCGAGCTGGGCCTTTATGGGGAGCATGGCACCGCCGACGAGCCCACCTGCCACATCCCCATGATCATCAAGTGGCCCGGCGGCATGCGGGGCTTTGTGGACCAGGGCTTCCACGACAACGTGGACCTGGCCCCCACCATCCAGGAGCTGCTGGGCACAAAAATGCTGGGGCGCTACGACTACGACGGCCTCTCTTACGCCCAAACCCTGCTCACAGGCCAGGACTGCTCCAAAGACCATCTGGTGCTGACCCAGTGCGCCCATGTGTGCCAGCGGGCGGCGCGCTTTGACGATTACCTGTACCTGCGCACCGTCCACGGAGGGTACCACCTCTTCCCCCAGGAGATGCTGTTTAACGTGAAGGAGGACCCCCACCAGCTCCACAATTTGGCGCGGGAGCGCCCGGAGCTGTGCGAGAAGGGGGCCCGGCTCATCCTAAACTGGAACGAGACGGTTATGAAAAAATCCGATTCGGACGCAGACCCCATGTGGACGGTTATGCGCGAGGGCGGCCCCGAGCACGCCCGGGGGATGCTGGAAGCCTACATCAAACGGCTGGAGGGCACGCCCCGGGCGGACCAGATTCCTTTGCTGCGGGAGATGTACCAGGGCTGCACTTAATTTAGAGAAGCAAAGGGACGGAGCTTGGCGCTCCGTCCCTTTCTTTTTCAGCTAGAGTTTGTTTTAGAACCAGAGAAATGCCTGTATTTTTGTTTAGGGCGGACGGTTTCCAGGCGGAAACCGCCCGTTTGGGGCAAAAAGACGGTGTTTACGATGGTTCAAACAAGCCCTCATGCGCGGCATGAATGTACCATTACCAAAAATGCGTAGTTTTCCGCATTTTTCCAGCAGTAATTTTTTTCTGGCAAATCAACGATTTTTCCCATGCAGAGTCTTGCTATTCCAGGAAATTTGTGCTATTATCATTATAAAGAAGATACGTTGCCAGCCCTTACAAAAACCTACACATTCTTGTAAGTTTTTTAAAAATAGCGCAAGGGCGGTACCCAGCATAAGATGGACTTAGCCGTACCGCCGGGCTCCGCCAAAAGGGACCGGGGCCAAAGCCAAATGGGAAAGCGGCCCCGCTTGGGGAATCTGGAGAGCCCGCGGGCTGGCCGGGCGGGAAGCCCCAGAGAAGTATAGGATGAATACGCTAAACAGCCGCCTGTGCGGCCCGAGGCTGATTCATAAATCCACCACAGGAAAGGGGGGATTCAGTTATGAATCTGGGAGGGATGCCGCCATAGGAGCCGCCCGCGGCACGCGCCGGACGCGGGCGAAATTAGGCGCAGTGGCAAACCACCGGAAACGGTGGGACCGCAAAGCTATGGGAACTAAGGTATCAGATGATGCTACGTTAGCCCGGCTGCGGGAGCGGCCCGCTTAAAGGCCGCTCCCCGTAAACCGGTCGAAAGGCCGGGACACAAAGCCAGGGGCCTAAGGCAAACGCACCACGCTATGGCAGCCCAGCCGCCGGATACTTTGCATCCGACAAACAAGCAAAGAGAGGTTATCCAAATGAAAATGCACCAAAACAAACTGCGCAAGCGCCTTTTGGCGGCGGTTCTGTCCGCCGTTATGTGCTTGAGCGCGCTGTCGGCCACCGCGTCGGCGGCGACAGTAAAAGCGGAGCTGGCCTGTGAGAAACAGGTGCACACCCACAGCGACGCATGCTATGAAACAAGCAGCAAACTGTTCTGCGACGAAGCCGAGTCTGCCGCGCACCAGCACGGTGAGACCTGCTCTCAGTCGGAGACCAAACTGTTCTGCGACGAAGCCGAGTCTGCCGGGCATCAGCACGGCGGGGAGTGCTACACAACGGAATCTCAGCTGACCTGCACGGAAGAGCACGAGCATACCGCCGGGTGCTATACCGAGGTTTCTACCCTGAGCTGCGGTATAGAGGAGGGCGCGGGCGCTCATACCCACACTCCGGAGTGCAACAAGACTACAACAGTCATGACCTGCACTTTGGAGGAAACCGAAGGCCACACTCACAGCGACAAGTGCTATGAGACCGTTCGCGGCACATTGCTCTGCACGACGGAAGAGCATACCCACACCAACGATTGCTACAGCAACAAGGATACAATCCATAACGAACTGAACTCTGCTCTGGCTGATGAGAATGAGGACACTGTTACCCTTATTTTGAACGGCTTCGTGTTCGTTGTGCCCACCAACTCTCTCCGTGTTGAGGGGAAAGACCTTATCATTGAGGCGGGCGAAGTGGCTGGTGGCACTCTTGTGCAAGACAGTGATTCCCGCGTGGTTACTGTGATCAATGGCGGTTCTTTGACCATCAATGACGACATTACCATCACCGGCGGAAACCATTCCGGCGGAAGCGGCATTTACGTTGGCAAAGACTCTGAGCTGACCATGAACGCCGGCACAATTACGGGAAACCAGTCTGCCTTTGCAGGCGCGGGCGTTCTCGTGGAGAATGGCGGTAAGTTTGAAATGAATGGCGGCTCTATCACCGAGAACAGCACCACTGCCTCTGGCGGCGGCGTTGCGGTGAATGGCGGCGAGTTCGTGATGAATGGCGGCTCCATTACCAACAACAGCGCCAACACCGACACTATTCAGGAAGAGAATTGGGCTGGCACCAACCCTTCCATTGGTCAAGGCGGCGGCGTTTATGTGGAATCGTCCGAGGGCACTTTCGAGCTCAATGGCGGCCTGATTGCCAACAACCAAGCTGCAGAGGGCGGCGGCGTGTTCATCGACAATAACGGCAAGGGTTCGGCGAAGCTGGACATGAACGGCGGCGTCATTCTGGGCAACACCGCGACCAAGGGTGAGGGCGGCGGCGTCTACATTCAGGGCGTTGGCGAAATCACCGGCGGCGCGATTTTGAACAACAAGACCGACACCACCACCGACTTGGGCGGCGGCGGCGTTTATGTGGAGGCCGATGGCAAGCTGACCATTAAGAACGCGATTGTTACCGGCAACGTGGCCCAGGGACTGGGCCACGTTGCCGGCTGCGTCCATGGCAAAAACGAGGTCTTCGCCCAGGACGGCGCGGCCATCTTCGACAACACGGCCCATGGCGGTGCAGACCTGTCTAACATTCCTTCCAGCTCGAACAAGGGCGATGGCTTCATCGATGGTTCTACCCATTGGAAGGATAATGACGAGTTCAAGCAGAACGCCCAGGACGTCTTCACCGCTGGCGATTCCAAGGAGGGCAACTCCCAGGGCGGCGGCGGCGCGCTGATCGGCAACGAGATGCTGGGCGGCGGCCTGGCCGACTGGACCGGCAACGCTGTAACCCACAAACCGGGCTCCACTGACCTGAACTGGGATACAATCGATGGCAGCAACAACGCCACGGTCTTCGCCGACCGGTTCCTGGCCCTGACCGCCAACGCCTCCGAGGAGGCCAAGCAGGCTGCTTGGAAAGTGCTTGAGAGCATTGACTCCAGCATCCTGGGCCAGCTGAACGAGCTGGATAACGCCACGCTGGAGGCTCTGCTGGGCCTGACCAGCGGCGTACTCATCAGCGGGAATGCCAGCGCCATGCACGGCGGCGGCATTGCCAACAACGGCGTGCTGGTTATGGGCACCCAGACCGACGGCCGGAACACCCAGCCCACCATCGAGGTGAACAAGTACTTCGAGGGCGGCGTCCTTGAGGGCGGCGACTTCTCCTTCGAGCTGAAGGATGAGAACGGCCAGGTCATTAAGACCGAGACCAACGGTTCCAACGGCAAGCTGACCTTTGACCTGCCTGATGGCTATTTTAAAGAGGCCGGAACCTACACCTTCTATGTGAACGAGCTTAACGACAAGCAGGAGAACGTAAACTATGACGGTTCTGTGTACCAGATCACCGTTGTAGTGGAGTGCAAAGAGGAGACCTACACCCTGGGCGTGGACGAAAACAACAATCCCAAGACCTACACGGTGAAGAATTACGTTGCTACTACCACCAGCGTGCAGAAGGGCTCCCTTGACGAAGACAACAGCTTTACCGCTTCCAACGAGAATGCGGCGGGCAACATTGGCTTCACCAACTCCAAAGAGACCCCCAAGCCCTCTGAGTCTCCCGAGCCTTCTGAGAGCCCCGAGCCCTCCGAGTCTCCTGAGCCTTCTGAGAGCCCTGAGCCCTCCGAGTCTCCCGAGCCCTCTGAGAGCCCTGAGCCCTCCGAGTCTCCTGAGCCTTCTGAGAGCCCCAAGCCCTCCGAGTCTCCCGAGCCTTCTGAGAGCCCCAAGCCCTCCGAGCCCGACGAGCCTATTGAGGACCCGGACGTACCGCTGGGTCCCGATCCGGAAGAGCCCGACGAACCCATTGAGGACCCGGACATTCCGCTGGGTCCCGATCCGGAAGAGCCCGATGAGCCCATTGAGGACCCGGACATTCCGCTGGGCCCCGGTCCGGAAGAGCCCGAAGAAGAGCCCATTGAGGACCCGGACGTACCCCTGGCCCCCGCCGAGCCCGAGGAAGAGCCCATCGATGATTCGGAGATTCCTCTGGCCGATGTGCCCAAAACCGGCGACACGGCTGGCCTGTGGTTCCTGCTGGTCCTGGCGGCTGCTGCCAGCCTGACTGGCGTGGCTTTCACCAGCAAGAAGCGGGAATTCTAAAGAAAGCTCTGCGGAATACTTTTTCACATTACAAAGAGGCTGGGCCCTTCGGGGCTCAGCCTTTTGCTTTGCTGACGGAAACTATGAAATGGGACCCCTCTGCCACTCCTGGCAAAGAGGTCCCTTGATATATGGAAATAACGCAACAGGGGCCAGCCCCCCTGTTTACCGCTGAAACTCCGTCATGTTCTTCCAATAGCGCATGGGCATCATGCCCCGGCGGAGCTTGGGGTTGACCCGGCCCTCTACAGCGATGGTGTCATAAAACTTCCGCCACAGGGCCTGGTAGCGGGCCTCCTCCTCGCTGGGCTCGGGCAGGTCCACCGCGTCCGCGTAGAAGAACTCTCCCGCCTCCCCGCCGGGCCGGTACACAAAGCCCATGCCGTGGGTCTTGTCGAAAATCATAAACCGCTCCGTGTTCAGCCGGGCGCAGAAATGGTTCACAATCAGGGGCAGCACCCGGTTGTTGGGGGTAATCATGGCCGCCAAAAAACCCCCGCAGTCCGCGAAGCGCAGGAACTCCACATGGAAGTGGGCCTCGTTTTTCAAGTACAGCAGGGCCTTGTTCAGGGCGTGCACATCCGGGTGGACGCTCATGCCCAGCACCCGGGGCCCGTGGCGGTAGCCCAACAGAATAAAGCGGATCAGCCGCAGCTCCTTTTCCTCCATGCAGGTGAGAAATCCCTGCTGGACCATGCCTAGGGCGGCGGGGGAGATTTTTTCTCGCACCGAATCCTCCACCCGCCGGGCCAGCTCCGGGTCGCTCTCCACCGCCAGGACGCCAAAGAGGGTCCCCTGGGGCTCGTCCAGCAGTTGAACGCCCTGGGGAAGCTTCTTATGGAAAAAGCATTGGGCCACGCAGCAGAGAAACCCCTGGTAGGTTCCGTCATAGCGGTAAACTAAATTTGACCGGTCAGGCATTTCACTCCATCCTCCTTCAAGGGCGCAAAGAGGCTCATCTGCTCTGGCGCGTCGATTTTCTGGCGCTGAATGGGAGAGCGCTCGCAGATGGCTCCGGCGATGACCGCCGGGTCGTCGGTGGGCAGGGGCGAGGCGGATTTGCCCATGCACACAATGAAGAACCGGGCCCGCTTGAGCACCACCCCCAGCTTTTTCAAGGCGTCGAAGTCCAGCCGGGCGGTGCGCCGGGCCGCCCGAATGCGCTGGGCGCTTTTTACCCCAATGCCCGGCACCCGCAGGAGCATCTCATAGGGGGCCCGGTTCACCTCCACAGGGAAAAGCTCCATGTGGTTGACAGCCCAGTTGCACTTGGGGTCCAAAAGGGGGTTGAAGTCCGGGTTTGCGTCGTCTAAAATCTCCCCGGCGGTGAAGCCGTAAAAGCGCAGAAGCCAGTCCGCCTGGTAGAGCCGGTGCTCCCGCAGCAAGGGCGGCGGCGAGGACAGGGCGGGCAGGGCCCGGTCCTCCACCACAGGCATGTAGGCGGAGAAAAACACCCGCTTGAGGGCGTACTTTTTATACAGCCCCTCGGTCAGCCGGAGAATCTGCACATCGTGCTCCGGCGTGGCCCCAATGATCATCTGGGTGGACTGCCCCGCCGGGACAAACCGGGGCGCGGCCCGGTATTTTACCAGCTCCTTGGCGTTTTGGGCGATGCCATCCCGAATCTGCCCCATGGGGGCCAGGATTTTCTCCTTGGACTTCTGGGGGGCCAGGCGCTTCAGGCTCGCCCCGCTGGGCAGCTCAATGTTCACGCTCATCCGGTCGGCATAGAGGCCCAGCTCTTCGGTCAGCCGGGGATTGGCCCCGGGGATGGCCTTTACGTGCACATACCCCCAAAAGCCGCAGTCCTCCCGAAGCATTTTCACAGCGGACAGCATGAGTTCGCAGGTATAGTCGGGGTTTTTCACCACCGCCGAAGAGAGAAACAGGCCCTCAATGTAGTTGCGGCGGTAAAATTCCATGGTCAGGGTGCACAGCTCCCGGGGGGTGAAGCTGGCCCGCCGGCAGTCCGCCGTGTGGCGGTTGACGCAGTAGGCGCAGTCAAAGGCGCAGTCATTGCTCATCAGCACCTTTAAAAGAGAGACGCACCGGCCGTCGGCGGCAAAGCTGTGGCAGATGCCCGCCTTGACCGCGCTGCCCAGCTTGCCCTTCTGGGCGGGCCGGTCCACCCCGGAGGAGGTGCAGGCCACATCGTACTTGGCCGCATCGGTGAGAATTTCCAGTTTTTCCATTAGGTCCATGGGATGGCTCCTTTCCAGGGTGGCTGTGGCCCAAAATAGCCGCAAGGGCAGCGGCAGGGCTGTGGGGCGGCTCTCTTTCCCAAAGGATCAAGGGGGCGCCTTCCTCTCCGGTGGCGAAGGCTCTTCCCCTTTTACCAAAAAGGCCCGCCGCAGGCTCTCGCTCCCATAGCGCTCCCGCACCCGGTCCACTGCGTCCTCCAGGCGCTCCCGGCGCTTGCGGCTGTCCCCGTCCTCAAAAAAGCTCACCTGCTCCTCATCCTCCCGGATCAAACGGCCCGCCCGGAGGCCCAGCAGGCGCACCGCCCAGCTTTTGTTTTCCTTTTTATACAGCTCCCAGGCGGCCTGGTATAAGGTGGCCGAGTCCCGGGCGGCGCCGGGTAGGCGCTTCTGGCGCTGAATCTCTTGAAAATCGCTGGAGCGGACCGTAATTTGCACCTCTTGGGCCCGCATACGGTGGCGGCGCAGCCGGGCGGCTACCGTCTCGGCCAAGCTGTACAAGGTTTCCCGCACCTCCTGGTCTGTGGTCAGGTCCCGGGGCAGCGTGGTGCTGTTGCCAATGGATTTGGGCTCCTCCTGGGCATCCACCCGCTGCACCGGGGAATCATCCAGGCCGTTGGCATAAACCCACAGGGTCTCGCCCATGCGGCCCAGCAGCGAGCGCATCACACCCGGCTCCATGCGGGCAATGTCCCCAATGGTGTGCAGGCCGTACCGCCGCAGGGTCTTTTCGGTGCTGGGGCCCACCAGCAGCAGGTCCGAACAGGGCATGTTCCAGATGATCTCTTCCATCTCCCGGCGGCCAAACTCCGTAACCGCGTCGGGCTTTTTGTAGTCGCTGCCCAGCTTGGCGAAAATTTTGTTAAAGGACACGCCAATGGACACGGTCAGGCCCAGCTCCGCCTTCACCCGCTGGCGGATGGTTTCGGCAATGCGCCGCCCATCGCCAAAGAGCAGGCCGCTGCCGTACACATCCAGCCAGCACTCGTCCAAACTGAAGGCCTCCACCCGGTCGGTGTAGTCCTGGTAAATCTTTTTGGCCAGCTGAGAAAAATAGGCATAGCGCTCATGATGGGGCGGCACCAGCTGGAGGCCCGGGCACTTGCGCATGGCCTGCCAGATGGGCTCGGCGGTCTGCACGCCTTTGGCCTTGGCAAGCATATTTTTCGCCAGTATAATGCCGTGGCGGCTTTCCTTGTCCCCGGCCACGGCCATGGGCACGTCCCGGTACTGGGGGGCGTAAAGGGTCTCGACAGAGGCGTAAAAGTTGTTCATATCCACATGCAGAATGCCGTTTTCCACTGGCGCCGCCTCCCTGATCTGGTGTTAATCCCATTATAGAACAGTTGTTCGCGTTTGTCAAGAGGGAAATTTTGACGGTTGTGTCCAAACCACAGAGATCATCATCTGTGTTCTCCCGCCCTACGGGCGGGAGAACACGAAAAACTCTCCGAAACGGACACTCCCATTTTGGCTGCTGCCCGCTGGCAGCGGGCCCGGTTTTGGACCAGCAACCGGCCAGCTTATCAAGAAAAATGCCACCGCCGGCAGGGCGGGAGCATGCCTTTCCCTCCTCCGGACCAGCCGCGCCCCCTTGCCCGCGGGGGGTGAAACTGGAGTGGACAAAACGATACTTGCGCCAGTGGAGCCTCTGTGCTAGAATATGGGACATACGCTATGCGACTTTAGGAGGGAATGCAATTGATACAGGCAGCTTTTTTTGACATTGACGGAACGCTTCTCGACCACTCGGAGGGTGGAAGCGTCTTTCCAGAATCCACGGCGGCGGCCCTGGCCGCCTTGCAGCGGAAAGGGATTAAAGTTTTCGTCTCCACAGGACGCGCTCCCGCCATGCTGGACTCGGTGCACGGGCTCTTTCCCGCCGTGCGGGACCTCTTTCCCTTTGACGGGTTCTGCACCTTCAACGGCCAGCTGGTCTTGGAGCGGGATGGCACGGTCATCCACCGCATGGCCCACAACCCGGAAGATGTGCGGCGGCTTCTGCCCCTGGCCAAGGAGCGGAACTTCCCCTGCTTTGTGCTGGAAGAGGAGTTAAGCTTCCCCGTAACGGACCATCCTTCCATCCGCCGCCACTATGAGTGGATGGGCATTCCGTTTCCGCCTTTCTACGATGCTTCACGGCTTGCCAGCCACCCGGTTATCCAGTTTAACGTCTACATGACCCTGGAAGAGGGCAAAAAGGTTCTGGCTCCCCTGGAGCATGTGGAGGTAACCAGTTCCGGCTTTGATATTCTGGACGTGATCCCCAAGGGAGGCGGAAAGGAAACCGGCCTCAGCGCGGTAGCCCGGTACTATGGCATCCGCCAAGAGGACACCATTGCCTTTGGGGACGGATTTAACGATATGGGGATGCTGGACTGGGCCGGAACCGGAGTTGCCATGGGCAACGCGCCGGACGCCGTGAAGGCCGGGGCGGACTATGTGACCACGTCCGTCTCTGACAACGGTGTAAAAAATGCCCTGCTCCATCTGGGCATTCTCAGCCAGGACGATTTATAACCCAAGAAGCAGCGGCAGCTATCAAAATGCGAACCGGGGAAGGTTCCGATTTTGATAGCTGCCCTTTTGGCGGGGAGCGGCTTTGGGGGCCTTCCCGGCATATTTTCTGATTTTCACTCTATTTTCTCCGGTTTTCTGGCTAGGTAGTTGCGAAAACAATGGCTATTGTCTCGTTTTTGATACTTGTTTTCCCGCCGGACATGGTCTATACTGGGGCATATCACAAACCGCCCGGGCAGCCACCATAGAGGCGGCTCTTGTGATATTCCCTTTACTTGGGCATGCCGCCCAAAATCTATTTTTGGAAAGGACGAAAAAGTATGAAGATCCAAAAGCTTCTGGCCCTGCTGCTGGCGGCCGCGTTGGTGCTCACCTGCCTGAGCGCCTGCGGCGGCGATTCCGGCTCCTCCGGTTCCTCCACGGTAAGCAGCGGCTCATCGGAGGAGTCCGCTCCGGACTCCTCCTCTTCCGAAGACTCTTCGGAAACATCCTCTGAGGGCGAAAAGCCCGAGGACCCCGCTTCTGACGTGAAGAACGGCGAAGTGAACCAGCAGACCTACCCCCTCTCTACCAGCGGCGAGACGCTCTCCTACTGGTATCCCTGGGCTGGCTCCATGACCGAACTGGCTGACTTCAACGACTCCTACTTCTTCCAGTGGTATGAGGAGCTCACCGGCGTACATATCGACTTTATCGTGCCCGCCAGCGGCTCCGAGAGCGACGCCTTCCAGCTGCTGTTCGCTTCCGACGACATGCCCGATATGCTGCACACCGAGCCCGCTTCCTATTCTTACCGCAACGGCCAGGACGCCGCCATTGACGACGGCTACTTCATCGACATGGCCCAGTACCTGGAATTCGCCCCGAACTTCAACTCCTGGCTGGCTGGCAACGACGACTTCCGCCGCGCCGCCTATTCGGACACCGGCAAGCTGTACGGCATGTGGAACGTGTGGTCCGACATGGAGCCCGGCGTGGTCTATGCCGACTGGGGCCCCTCCATTCGCAAGGACTTTTTGGACAGGGTGAAGATGGAAGTGCCCACCACCTATTCCGAGTGGGAAGCCGTTTTGACCGCCTTTAAAGAGCAGCTGGGCGTGGAAGCTCCCTTCTACACCTCCAAATACGGCATTGACACCGGCGAGTTTATGGCTGGCTATGACACCGCCCCCTATTTCTACCAGAGAGACGGGAAGGTGCAGTACGGCCCCATGGACGACAACTACAAAGAGTATCTGACCATGCTTCACGATTGGTGGTCCAAGGGCCTGCTGGACCCGGACTTTGCCACCCGCTCTTCCGGCGGCACCACCGCGGACAATGACATGATGCTTAACGACAAGGTGGGCTCCCTGATGGACCACGGCACCCGTTTGGGCGACGTGTACATCTCCCGCGGCGCCACCAACCCCGACCTGATGATGGTGGCCGCTCCCCAGCCCACCAAGGACAAGGACGACCCCACCTATGTGGAGCCTAACTGGCGCAGCGCGACCTACGCCAACTCCATCAGCAACTCCACCGAGCTCATTGCCGCCGATTCGGAGAAGATTGAGCTGGCCATCCGCTGGCTGGACGGTTTCTACGCCAAGGACGTGGCTCTGAACGCCAACTATGGCACCGAGGAGTACGAGGGCAAGGTATGGCATTATGATGACTCCACCTCCACCGGGCGGCTTATTGACTATGACTACCGCTTCAGCAACCCCGATGGCATGTCTTCCGGCATGGTGCTGGTGCAGTTCTCCATGAAGAATCCTCCCATCCGCTATGAGGGCATGCAGTCTGAAACCGGCCCTGCCGAGCGGAAAGACGGTTATATGCTGTGGAAAAAGTACGGCAGCGGCATGTATCTGCCCGCCCGCCTGACCATGACCACGGAGGAAGGCCAGACCTATGCCTCTATGTACACGGATATTGAGACCTATGTCCAGGAGTGCAACGTGAAGTTCATCATGGGCCAGATGTCTCTGGACGAGTACGACTCTTACCGCGACACGCTGAAGAGCATGGGCATTGAGCAGTGCATCGAGATTCAGCAGACCGCCCTGGACCGCTACAACGCCCGTTCGTTCTAACCTTGCAGCCTTGATCTTCCGGTCCGTCACTTCCAGGCGATAAACGGTAACAGCGGAAAGGGAAGCCCTTTCCGCTGTCGCCATATCGCGCCCTTTGTTTTCACTTTAATCTTGAGGAGGGATCTATCTTGGCAAAATCCAACGCCGCCGCTGTGGACGAAAAAAAGCTGAGACGCGCGCTGATTAAACGGGACTGGCGGATGAATAAGGCCGTCTATCTTATGGCGCTGCCGGTTTTGGCCTATTTTATCATCTTCAACTATGTCCCCATGAGCGGAATTTTGATGGCGTTTCAGAACTTTTCCATCAAAAAGGGCATTCTTGGTTCGCAATGGGTGGGCTTCGACCAGTTTATCCGCTTCTTTAACTCCCCCCACTGCTTCCGCCTGATCCGCAACACGCTGCTCATCAGTTTTTATGGGCTGCTGTTCTCGTTCCCCTTCCCCATTGTCTTCGCCCTCTGCCTCAACGAGGTGCGCAGCAAAAAGTTTAAAAAAGTCACCCAGACCATCTCCTACCTGCCCTACTTCATCTCCGTGGTGGTTGTGGTCTCCATCCTGCAGGACTTCACCAAGGCCGATGGCGTCCTGACCCGCCTGGCGGCCGCCCTGGGCGATACGGGCGGAGCCCTGATCTCCCGGCCCGAGTGGTTCCGCACACTGTTCATCGGCTCCAACATGTGGCAGCACTTGGGTTACAACTCCATCATCTTCATCTCGGCCCTGGCGGCCATCGACCAGGAGCTCTATGAGGCCGCTGTGATAGATGGCGCGGGGCGCTGGAAGCAGACCCTTTACATCACCATTCCCGCCCTGACCGGCACCATTGTGGTTCTTTTAATTTTGCGCCTGGGCCAAATTATGAACGTAGGCTATGAGAAGATCATCCTGATGTACGGTCCCTCCACCTATGAGACCGGCGATGTGATTTCCTCCTATGTGTACCGGGTGGGCATTGTGGACTCGGACTACAGCTACTCAACGGCCATCAACCTGTTCAACTCGGTCATCAACTTCATCGTGCTGTTCACGGCCAACATTTTCAGCCGCAAGATCAGCGAAACCAGCCTCTGGTAAGAAAGGAGATCGAATGCTATGCTAAAACGTACCACCGGGCAGAAGATCTTCGCGGTGTTTAACACCATCGGCCTGCTCCTGCTCTCTTTGATTTTCCTGCTGCCAGTTTGGCATGTGCTTATGGGCAGCGTCTCCGACCCGCTGAAGGTCAGCGCCCACTCCGGCGTTATTCTGCGGCCCCTGGGCGAGGTCACCCTGGGCGGCTATCAGCTGGTGCTGCAAAACAACAGCATCCTGCGCGCCTATGCCAACACCATTCTGGTTGTAACAGCCGCCACCCTGCTGGGCCTGTTCCTGACCATTTTGGCGGCCTATGTCATGAGCGTGCGGGGGCTTTACTGGAAAAAGCCCATCAACTTTCTGGTTACCTTTACCATGATTTTCAACGGCGGTCTGATCCCCACCTATATGGTGGTGCGCAACCTTAAGCTGATGGACACCTACTGGGCCCTGATTATTCCCGGCTGCTGTGTGGCCTATAATATCATCATTATGCGCACCTCTTTCTCCGAGGTGCCCGACGCCATCATCGAAGCGGCCACCATCGACGGGGCGGGACATTTCCGCATTTTGTTCCAAATCGTGCTGCCGGTTTCCAAGGCTATCATCGCGGTTATTGTGCTCTTTTATGCCATTCAGCACTGGAACGCCTGGTTTAACGCCTCCATTTACCTGCGGGACCGCCAGTTGTTCCCCTTGCAGCTGGTTTTGCGGGAGATTGTGCTTAACTCTTCCGAAAACAGCATTGTGGCGGACGCGGACGCCAATACAGTGGATATTTTCCGCCCGCTGATCAAGTATTGCTCCATCATGGTCTCCATTATCCCCATGATGGTTATCTATCCCTTTGTGCAAAAATATTTTGTGACCGGCGTCATGATCGGCTCGGTAAAGGGCTGACACCAGTCGACTGTAACAATCTAACCGTCCTCTGAAGCGCCGCCGTTCCCTTCCTGCTGGAGGGTGCGGCGGTATTCTGTAGGCGTGCATCCCTCGCAGCGCTTAAAAGCGCGGATCAGGGCCAGGGCGTTCATGTAGCCCACCCTCCCGGCAATGGTCTCCAGGGTGCTGCCGCTCTCCCGGATGAAGACCTTGGCGGCGTTTACCCGCTGGCGGTGGATATAATCCAAAACGCTCATCTCATATTTTTTGCGGAAGACCCGGGAGAGGTAGGAGGTGCTGACCTTCAGCTCCCCGGCCACCAGGGCCACGCTCAGGTCGGCGCTGGTGTAGTGCTCCAAAATGAACCGGGCGGCGGCTGCCGCAGCGTCAGGGTTCTCCTCCCCCTGGGGGCGGCTGGTCCGGTAGATCTGGTGGTAAAAGGCCATCCAGCTGTGCATCTGGGCAATCAGCTCCTCGTCCCTCCGCTGGGAGCGGACGCTGTCCATAAACTGGCGGATCTCCTCCTCATGGGCGTCATTTACGCTTTTGGGCAGCAGAGAGATGAAATAGCCCATTAAAATCAGGCTCTGTGCCCGGACCGTGGAGAAGGAGGCGTCGGAGAAGGCCATGTCCAGCTGGCGCAGCTCCAGGTACAGCCGGTCCGCCTCCGCCAGGTCTCCGGCTGTTACGGCCGAAAACAGCTGCCGCCGCTTAACCCCAATGTCCTCTGGGGGAAGGTGGGCGGCTTCCGGCCGGATGAGCCGCTCGATTCCGTTCCGGTCCGCCACAGCCTGTTCCAGGGCATAGCCCTCCATCTGTTCCAAGCCCCAGCGCAGCTCTTGAAACACCACGGCAAGGTCCGCGGCCTGGGTGGGCCGGGGCAGCGGGGCGGCATAGTAATAGGTACGGATGCCCAGGCGCTCCCGGGCAAAGCGCTCGGCGCTGGCGCAGGCCTCCAGCACCGGGCCCCGCAGCTCGCCGCCCCCCGCCGCCAGAGCCCAAAGCCGTCCCTCATGCCGGCAAAGGCAGACTTGGCCGCAGTTTCCCAGCAGTTCCTCCGAGATGGAGTGAATGGCCGCCATGGCTACCTCAAAGGCTCCGCTCTCCTGGGCAAAGCTCTTGTCAAAAAAGATTTCGCTGTAATCGCGAATGGCAATGCCCACGGCCATAAATTGCTGGGCGTTGGGCTCCAGGCCGCATGTTTCCAGCACCGAGGCAACGCCGCCTTCCGGCTGTTCACCCAAAAACAGCGACAGCAGCCAGAGGCGCTTCTGCTCTTTTTCCTGCTGAAATTTCTCGTGCTCATAGTCCCTGTGGTAGCGCAGCAGGGTGTTCACCCCGGCCTCCAGCATGGCTAGGTCCCCGCCGGAGCCATCCTCCCCCGCTTCCCGCAGGATCAGCTGGTTCAGCCGCTCGATGGGCCGGTAGTTGAACCGGGACAGCAGAAAGGAGATTCCCACCCCCACGGCCAAATAAACCAACAGAAAGGCCCCGCATGCCAGGGTGTACTGCCGCTGGGCCTCGGTGTACGAGTCCAGGCTGCGGGCGGAGTACACCGCGAAATTTTGTCCGGTTCCCAGACGCATCACGCCCAGGGACTCCCCTTGAAACTCATAGGCGGACAGCTCTCCTTCCGGCTGCTCCCATCCCCGCAGGGAGCTGGCCAGCTCCCCAACGCCCGGGGGAGCCAAAACCCCGCCGTTGCGCAGGGATTCCAGCCAGAACTGCTCGGTCTCGCTGCTCTCCAAAATCCGCCAAACCGCCTCTGGGCGCAGCTTCATCAGCACAAGGGATGAGGGGCCGTTGCTGTCCCAAGCGCCGCAGGCCACGGCCAGCAGCGGCTCGTTTACCTGGTCTCCCTGGTCTATGGGCGCCACCACAATGTTTGTATAGCCCTGCACCTGGGCCGAAAGGTCCTCCAGGCCCAGGCCGAACTCCTTTTTCAGCATGCTGTCAAAGTCCGCCTGGGTTTTGTAATAGCCCGCAGTGGTGGCGGCCAGCTGAGAGTGCTCAAACCAAATATAGATGGAAGAGATGTAGCTGCTGTAGGCAACCTGCCGCCTCAGCTCCTCCTGCAGCTCCGCCACCCGCTGCAGCTTATAGCTTGTCAGGTCCCGCTTGGCATGCAGAAGGGAGAAATACTCCTTTCTTGCCGATAAGCTGCTGGTCACCCCGCTCAGCTCCTGCTCCATATGGGTAATGGAGTCGGAAATTTTTTGTAGCGCGGTGCGGCCGGAGGCCGTCTCGCTCTCTTCCATGCGCGCCAGCGATGAGCGAAACAAAAAGGCGATCATCAAAAGGGAAAAGACCAAGATGATTAGATACGACGAAAACAGCGTTCGCCAAAACTTTTTCTCATGAAGCCAATTCATGCGCTGCCCCCCAATCCCCAAAACACGCATTCTTCTCCGTCCCTTTATTCTATCCCCATTTTGATAGAAAGGCAAGGAAAAATCCCGAAAAGGTTCTCAATTTGATTGTTTGCCCGTAAATAAAGTTCCGATATTGATGGTTCGGCGAAAAACGCGCTGAAAACCGGCGCGAAAAGAAACGGTTTTCCATTAACATATATAAGGAGGTCATACCATGACAAATTGGCTTACAGACTACGCGCTGGAACAGGGCGACTACTTGCTGCGGGTGCTGGTTGCCGGACTCTGCGGGCTGCTCATCGGCTATGAGCGGGAGGCCCGCATGAAAATGGCCGGCATCCGCACCCACACCATCATCGCCATGGCCGCCGCCCTGATGGTGGTCATCTCCAAATACGGCTTTTTCGATGTGGTGGGCCTGGGCCTTTCGGTAGACGCTTCCCGCGTGGCGGCCAGCGTGGTTACGGGCATTGGCTTTCTGGGTTCGGGGATTATTTGGAACCGCAAAACCAGCATCAGCGGCGTGACCACTTCGGCAGGCATATGGGCCACTTTGGGCATTGGCATGGCCACCGGGGCGGGAATGTGGGCCCTGGGTATTGGCAGCACGGTGATGCTGCTGGTGATTCAATATCTCTTCCACCGAAACTGGCGGATTTTTAATGCCAACAACGCGGGCCGCATCTACCTGCATATGAAAAAGGGGGACGACACCCGCGAACGCATCCTCTCGGTTTTGACCGGCATGAACATCCAGGTGACTGCCACCCACATGAACATCGATGAGAACGGCTGCATTGAGGCCACCCTCACCGTGCTGTTCCCCAAGGGCTTCGACCCGGAAAACATAATCACCCTCATGTCCAACTATCCGGAGATTACAGCGGTTGATTCTTAAAGCCGGCCTTGCCTGCGCGGCGGCGGATTCGACCACCGCCGGTATTTTTAAGGTCCCGGCATTCCGCAAGGAAAAAGCGCTCCCGGCTTGCCGGGGGGCTTTTTTTCGCCTTTCCCCTTTACAACCCCCTCAAAATGCGATAAAATAAGATGGTATAATGCCTTAGGATTCGGAGGGTTTTATTTTGAAAAGAGAAATATCCAACGACGCCATTGCCGCTTTGTGCTTGGAGCTCTCGATGCTGCTGCACGCCGGAGTGGGCATGGGCGACGGTCTGGCCCTGATGTCCCAGGAGGGCAGCGCCCAGCACCAGGAAATGCTCAACGACATGGCCAATCAGGTGGACCTGGGCCAGCCCCTCTCCGCCGCCATGCGGGACTCCGGCTGCTTCCCCGCCTATGTGGTCGGCCTGGTGGAGGTGGGAGAGCAGGCCGGTAAGGTGGAGGAGGCCCTGCGCTCCCTTTCCACCTACTATGAGGAGCGCTCCCGCATGGACCGCCGGGTGCGTAGCGCCCTGCTCTACCCCGCCGTAATGCTGGCCTTGATGCTGGTGGTCATTACCGTGCTGCTGGTGCGGGTTCTGCCTATTTTCAATGATGTGTACGCCTCCTTGGGCGGCTCCCTGACCGGCGTGGCCGGGGGGCTTCTGGCCATCGGCCGGGGGCTGGACGCGGCCATGCCTGTGCTGCTGGTCCTGCTGGCTTTGGCAGTGGCGTTCTTCATTCTATATAGCACCCTGAGCGGATTCCGGGCCAAGGTCTCCAGCCTGTGGAAGAGCCGCCGGGGCGACAAGGGGGTCTCCCGCCGCCTGAACACCGCCCGGGTGGCCCAGGCGCTGGCCATGGGCATGGCCTCGGGACTGCCTATGGAGGAAGCCGTGGACCTGGCCGGAGGCCTTATGTCCGATGTGCCCGCCGCCCAGGCCCGCTGCCAGGACTGCCGGGGCAAGCTGGACGCGGGCGAGTCCATCTCCTCCGCTATGCGGGAGAGCGGCCTGCTGCCCGCCGCCCAGTGCCGCCTGCTGGAGCTGGGCCAGCGCTCCGGCGCGGGGGACTCCGCCATGGAGAAAATCGCCCGGGATCTGGCCGAGGAGAGCGAGGCCGCCCTGGAGGACCGGATCAGCCGGGTGGAGCCCGCTTTGGTGCTGGTTTGCTCCCTGTTGGTGGGGCTCATCCTGCTGTCCGTCATGCTGCCGCTGATGAACATCATGGCGGCCATCGGCTGACAGGAGGGCGGCTATGGGAAAGCATACGCCCGTGTGGAAACGCTTTTTAAAAAACCTTCTGATGCCTCTGGCGGTGCTGGCCGTGGTGATCTTTTTCGCCGCGGCTTTGGAGGGCCTGGACCGGGGGCAGGCGGAAAAGGGTCTGGACCAGCTGGAAACAGCCCTGCGCCGGGGCTGCGTCTCCTGCTATGCCACGGAGGGGGTGTATCCCCCCACCCTGGAGTACCTGCAGGAGCACTACGGGGTGCAGATTGACCGCAGGCGCTACAAAGTGTACTATGAGGTTTTTGCGGAGAACCTGATGCCAAGCATTACCGTTCTTGCGGTAAAATAAGGCCAAACCTGGGAGAACATAGTCTATGAAGAAAAACGCAATCACGCACAATTTGGACGGTCTGGCGGCCCTGCTGCTGTTCGCGGTGTTCGCGGCCAGCGTAATGGCCGTGCTGCTCACCGGGGCCAAGGCCTACCGGGGCGTAACCCGCCGGGATCAGGAGGCCTACAACGCCCGCACGGCGGTTCAGTATGTGGCCCAGCGGGTGCGGCAGGCGGACAGCCTCTATGGCATTACGCTAGAGGATTTTGAAGGCGTGGAATGCCTGGTGCTGGGCCAGGGAGAACCCTACATCACCCGGCTGTACTGCTATGAGGGCTGGCTGATGGAGCTCTACTGCCTGGCGGGCGAGAGCTTCTCTCCGGAAGACGGCGAGCGGATCATTGAGGCCCAGGAGCTGAAGCTCTCTCTGGACCAGGGCATGCTGGGGGTCCAGGTGCTCACCGCCCAGGAGGAGGCCCCGGGCAGCCGGACCTCCGAGCTTTGGCTGGAGCTGCGGAGTAGCTGAAGGGAACGCGCCAGAATTCTTTTGGAACCGTGTTCACAATAGAAAGCGAACCAAGCGTATAGGAAAGGAACGTGGACATGAAAAGCAAAGCGCCATTGGTCATGATGGAACAAATGGTGATGATTTTGGTATTCGCCCTGGCGGCGGCCCTGTGCATGCGGGCCTTTGTGCTTTCCAGCTCCCTTTCAGAGGAGGCGGAGCGCCGGGACATTGCCGTTTTGCTGTGCGAAAACGCGGCGGAGAGCTGCAAGGGGATGCAGAAGCTCGGGGGGGGCGCGGAAACGGAGCCCTACACAGTTTATTATGACGCCGGGGGCTTTCGCACCGAGACGGACCCGGCCTACCGGGTGCAGGTGGAGCCGCTGGAGGTGGAAGAACCCTTGGCCCAGACACTGGCCAAAGCGGTGGTGCGCACCTTTGACGAGGCCACTGGCAAAGAGCTCTACCACCTGGAGTTTGCCTGGCAGCGGGAGGTGAGCTGAATGGAGAGACGGACCAAAGAGCGTTTTTCTCCCCCCGCCCTGGGGGGCAGTTCCCTGCTGGTGGTCTTCGCGGTGCTGTGCCTGACGGTTTTTGCCCTGTTAAGCTTATCCACAGTTCGGGCGGACGGACGCTTGGGCGATGTGGCAGCGGACGCGGTGGCGGGCTACTACCAGGCGGACGCCCAGGCCCAGGAGATTCTGGCCCGCCTGCGCATGGGAGAAGTCCCGGCAGAGGTGGAAAGCCGCGGGAGCGTGTACCGCTACTCCTGCCCCATCTCCGACAGCCAGCAGCTGAACGTGCAGGTCAAGGTGGAGGGCGAAGATTATCAAATCCTCTGCTGGCAGACCACGCCTTCCGGCGAGTGGGAGCCCGACAACCGTCTGGAGCTTTGGGACGGAGAATAAAAACCGATTCCAGCGGCCCCTCCCCCCTGCCCAGCAGAGGGCCGGGGCCTTGTTGGCATTGATATTTTTAGAAAGGAATTGGCACCAATGGAGAAAATACTGGACTACCTTGAAAAAGCCGTGGAGGATGGCGCTTCCGACCTGTTCGTTGTGGCTGGCTCCCCTGTGTGCGAGAAAAAAGACAAGCGCCTGGTGCGCATGGACGCCCAAATGCTTTTGCCGGACGACACCCGGCGGCTCATCGGCGAGCTTTATGAGATTGCCAAGCGCTCTATGGACCGCTTTGAAGAGCATGGCGACGATGACTTTTCCTGCGCGGTGCGGGGGCTGGCGCGCTTCCGCATTAACACCTACCGGCAGCGGGGCTCTATGGCCGCGGTGGTGCGGGTGGTGGCTTTCGACATCCCCGACTGGCAAAGCCTGCGCATCCCCGCCCAGGTGATGGACCTGGCCAACCTGACCAACGGCATGGTGCTGGTTACCGGCACGGCGGGCAGCGGCAAGTCTACCACCCAGGCCTGCATCATCAACCGGATTAACCAATTCCGGGAGGCCCACATTATCACCTTGGAAGACCCCATTGAGTACCTGCACCGGAACCAGAGCAGCATCGTCAGCCAGCGGGAGGTGGCCATTGACACCCAGGACTACCTCTCTGCCCTGCGGGCCTGCCTGCGCCAAGCGCCGGATGTGATGCTGGTGGGCGAAATGCGGGACCACGACACCATCCGCACCGCCATGACCGCCGCCGAAACCGGCCACTTGCTCATTGCGACCCTGCACACCAAAGGCACGGTGAACACCATTGACCGCATTGTGGATTCCTTTCCCAGCGGCCAGCAGAGCCAGGTACGGGTGCAGCTCTCCATGGTTCTGCGGGCAGTGGTATGCCAGCAGCTGCTGCCAGACGTTAACGGCGGGCTGGCCCCAGCCTTTGAGGTGATGCACATGAACAGCGCCATCCGCAGCCTGATTCGGGACAGCAAAACCCACCAGATTGACAGCGCCATTGCCGCCGGTGGGGCCGAAGGCATGGTGACCATGGATCATTCTATTTTGAAGCTGGCCCAAAGCGGCGTTGTCTCTAAGGACACCGCCCTGGAGTACGCCGACAATCCGGACCAGATGAAGCGCCGTCTGGGCTGAGGCTTCCACAACAGCAGATATAAGACAGAAGTCAGGCCCGGATTTCTCCAGGCCTGACTTCTTCGTACTATTTATTTGGAATGGTTAAAAAAGGGGGGGCTGATTAATAGAAATACATGGGATTGTAATTCTCACCGTCGCCGATGAACTTCATGATCTTTTCGCTGCTCTTGCCGGTGGAGGCGAAGGTAGGATCCATCCGCTGCCAGGAGTGGCCATCGAAGTAGATAGCCGCGTCCATCCAGCCGGATTCCTCACTCCACACATTGATCCAAGCGTGATAGGACTCGCCGGCGTAACCCACCACCAGCTTGCAGGGCACGCCCTGGCTGCGCAGCATACCGGTCATCAGGGCAGCGTAGTCGAAGCAGATGCCCTTCTTCTTCTTGAGCGCGGAGTCCAAATCGGGCAGATAGCTGGTAATCTTACCGGAGCTTACATTGCTGGCCAGGTCATAGTCGTAGCTGAAGTTCTTCACCACATACTCATAGACCTTCTGAACCTTTTTCATGGTGTCGGTCTCTTTGCCAATGAGCTTTTGGGCCTGGGCAATGGTATTGGTGGCCTCCTCATAGTCCACGTACTGGTTGGGACGCAGGAAGGGAGCGAATTCATCGGTAAGCTGCACGGTAATTTTAGCAGTGGCTACTGCGGCGTACAGATTGTCTTTGGTGTTCTCCATCACCTTGATGGTGTAGTTGCCGTTGCCATCCGAGAGGGGGAAGGTAACCCATTCGCCCGCCGCTATATTATAGATATAGGGCTTGGGAGCGTGGGGGCCGATAACCTGCACCTTCAACTTCTTAGTGGTCTGGGCCGTATAACGGACCATCACATAGCCGTCTTTGGTGTTGGAATAGTCAATGGTCGCTTTGGAGCTTTTTTCCACCTTAGTGCCAGAGGCCTGGGGAACCAGATTCTTGCTCAGGGCCGGGGCGCCGGTCAGGGCGATCATCTCGTCTTCCAGCTCCACCTCTTCCAGAGTAACGGCGTCAACGAAGAAATTTTCCTCTTCCCCCTCCACCGCTGTGGCGGAGGAAGAAACCCTGCTGGACGGGGTCTCGCTGGACGCGGAAGAATTCCCCGGATTTCCCCCGCAGCCGGCCAACAGCAGGGCGGCCAGCAACACGGGTAGAGCGGTCTTCCATTTTTTCAACATGATAACCACGTTCCTTTCTCTGCTTGTTTCGCGTCATATCTTTTGGGACTATGGACATTATAGCACAGCTTTTGGAAAAAGGCAAGTACTTTTTGAAATTATTTTTTCAAAATTTCGCTTTTTTGTAACCAGAGCCAGTACAAAAAATAAAGCACTGGAAGCTGTGTTTTTATTATAGCAGAAACAGAAGCTTTTGTCAATCCATTAGGGGGAAAAGGAAGTGTCCCAACCACAGAGATAATCATTCGTGTTCCCCCGCCCGTAGGGCGGGGGAACACACAAAGCTCTCCGAAACGGACACTCCCGGGGGAAAACGTACGAATTTTTGCCCGCGGCCGGGCGGGTGTCCTATAAAATCTTCCCTTCGGGTAGCTTAGGTATAAAATTGGTATAATTAATTTTATTTTTCCTTCTTCAATTCATTGGAAATTTAGGATAAAACCCTCTTCCCTTTACCAGCCAACTGTGGTATACTATATCTGTAAAGTCTGCCTCCCCGGTTCCCCGCGTTACGCAAGGGAGTCCGCGTGCGAGCGGCTTTTCATTCTGCCCAAAATCATTATTTAACAGAAAAGGAGCGACAGGAACGTGATGGGAAAGCAAGCGGGCTCCCCCGCCGGCCGGGGGATAAAGCGAAGCCTGAATAGAAGGATATTGAGAAACACCCTGCTCAATATTCTGGTTTTGGTGGTTGTGTGCTGCGGCATTATGGCCCTTGCCTTGCAGTCGCTTGCCAACAACATTTTGCTGGACAGCCTCCAGCCTATGGCCCGGCAGTCGGCAAAAACCGTGGAGGCCAACATTCATATGCTGGCGGACCGCATGATGACCCTTGCCAGCGACACCAGGCTGGCTGCCTCCGCCAGCCAGCCCGCGGAGGAAAGCCGCGCGGCCGCGCTGACCGAGGCAGCGGAAATTTATGAGTTTTACACCATTGCCCTGTATGATCTGGACGGGCGGCTGATACAGGGAATCGATGGCGCGCCGGAGAGCCTGGACAGCGCTTTTCTATCGCTTTTGCGGGAAACCGATAACCTGACCACCGATTCCTCCACCCTCTACCAAGGCAAGCTGGGCATTACCATGGCCATGCCGGTCAAAGAGGAGGGGGAAACCGCCCTTTACCTGATGGGCGTATATAAATATGATACCCTCAACGACGTGATCAGCAGCATTAACTTGGGAAGAAGCGGCATGGCCTATATGGTCAACCAAGAGGGCCTTGTCACCGGCCACCCGGATCAGTCCATCGCTTTGGAGGGAAGCTCGCTGGCCCAGCTGAGCGATGGCAACCAGGAGGCGGTGCAGCGGGTTACCACCGGCGAAACCGGAGCCACCGAGTTCCCCATTGGCGGCGAGCAGATGCTGGTAGCCTTCTCCCCCATTCGGGGCACCCAGTGGTCCCTGGTCATCCAAATCCCCAAGTCGGACTACAGCCATTTTATCAACAGCGCTATGCTGGTGGCCATCCTGGCCACTTTGGCGGTGCTCATCCTCTCCATTCTGCTGGTGCTGCGCCTGGCCCGGTCCATCTCCCACCCGGTGAAGCGCGTTACGGACCGGATGGTGGCCCTTTCCAGCGGCGACCTGCACACCGAGGTGCTGCCCGTGCACACGGGCGATGAGCTGGAAGTGATGACCCAGACCCTGGACGCCACGCTGGAGAGCGTAAACCGCTACATATCCGACATTCAGCAGGTTTTGACCCGGATGGCCAGCGGCGACCTGTGCACAGGTCCCCAGGTGGATTATGAGGGCGATTTTGTACTGATTCGCGGCAGCCTGCGCACCATTACCGAGTCCATGAACGAGACGCTCATGGGGTTCCGCGCCGCCGCCGACCGGCTGGCCGCTATGGCGGAGCAGCTAAGCGCCCAGTCCGCCCAGCTGCACCAGGCCTCTTTGGATCAGAACCACTCCACAGACGCGCTGGTGCATGAGGTAACCCATGTAAAGGAGCGGCTGGCCGGCGTTACGGAAAGCAGCAGCCAAACCCGTTGCCAGACGGAAGAGATCACCCAGCGCGTCCAAAGCGCCAACCAGCAGATGGCCGCCCTGATCTCCGCCATGGACGACATCAGCGCCAACGCCCAGCAAATCACCAAAACCGCCAAGGACATTGAGGACATTGCCTTCCAGACCAATATTCTGGCCCTTAACGCCTCGGTGGAGGCGGCCCGGGCCGGAAGCGCCGGGCAGGGCTTCGCGGTGGTGGCGGACGAGGTGAAGCAGCTGGCCGCCAAGAGCGCCGAGGCCGCCAAAAGCGCCACGGACATGGTCAACAACACCAAGGCCATCATCCAAAACGGCGTGGCGCTGACCGCGGACACCGCCGGTTCCCTTCGGGCCATCTCGGATGTTTCCACCCAGATCAGCGCCATTTCGGACCAGCTGGCCGCGGCGGTGCAGGGTCAGGAAACCGCCCTGGCCGGTATGGAAGAGCGCATTGCCACCATTTCCGCCATTGCGGACCGCAACCTGCAAAACGCGGAAGAGACCGAGCAGGCCAGCGGTTCGCTGGCCAGGGAAGCCGAAGCCCTTCAATCCCGGGTACGGCAATTCACGTTAAAGGAGACACATGGCCAATGAAACGTATTTTTGCCTTATTGATGTGCCTGCTGCTGGTTTTGCCGCTGACCGCCTGCGGCGGCCAGGAGGGGCTGCAAGACGGATACTATACCGCTCAGATGTCCCAATTCAGCCACGGCTGGAGGGAGTACATCACCATTTTGGTCAAGGGCGGAAAGCTTGTCTCCGTGGAATACAACGCGGAGAACGCCAGCGGCTTCATTAAGAGCTGGGACAACGCCTACATGCAGAACATGCTCCACTCCAACGGCACCTACCCCAACGAGTACACCCGTACCTACGCGGGCCAGCTTTTGGAGGGGCAGGGCCAGGGAAGCATCGACGCCATTTCCGGCGCCACTTCTTCCCACGGAACCTTCCAGCTGCTGGCCCAGGCCGTGCTGGATCAGGCCAGAAAGGGAGATTCCAGCATTGTGTTTGTGGACACAAACACCAGCCACTAAGTCTGTGTAAATCTGCGGCTGTCCATCAAGATTCCAAATTGGCGGGGGATTTCCCCGCCAATTTTCTTTTGAAGCGGCAGCCATAATAAAAAAAAGCCGGAAGCAGACCGCGGTCCGCTTCCGGCTCTTTTATTTCAATCAAGACAGCTCCAACTCAACCCCCACCGGGTAGTGGTCCGAAAGGTACACACCATCTTCCTGGTCTTCCGCCAGAAAGGCAGGGCCCAGGCAGGGCAGGTTGGTGAAGATGTAATCAATCTTCTCCGCCGGATGGAGTCTTCCAAAGTCGTGGAAGGTTCCCCCTGTGGCCTGGGTCACGTCCACCAAGGGCAGGCCGCAGCCCGCAAAGCCCTGGGCGCTCCGGTACACCAGGCTGTCCGGGTAGGCGTTGAAATCGCCGGTGAGGATAACCGGCATGGGGCGGCGGGCATAATCAGCGGCCATGCGGGCCAAAATCAGGCTGAGACCCTGGGCCTGAGCCGTGGGGCCCTCATGGTCCAAGTGGGTATTGTAAAACCGCAGCAGCTTGCCGGTCTCCCGGTGGAACAGAGTCGCCGCCGTGCACAGACGGGGGCAGCTGCTCTGGTCCGTGGCAAAACGGCTTCCGGGCAGGTCCGGCGTGTCCGAAAGCCAGAACTGGTCCAGCCCGGCCAAGTCAAACAGCTCCCGCCGGTAGGCAATGGGGTTGCTCTCCCCCTGCAGGTCAGCCTCCCGGCCCAGGCCGCAGACTTCATAGTCTGGGAAAGCCTCCATCAGCCAGCGCCGCATGTGAGGGACGGTCTCTTGAAAGCCAACCAGCCCGGCCTCATAGGCAGGAAAGCGGGTCCGGATCAAGTCCCGCCGGTTGGCAAAGGAATTCCTGCCGTCCTGGGGCACGTCCACCCGAAGATTGTATGTAAAAAGTTTCAGCTTTGCCATAACCGTTTACCGAATGATCTCCCCACCCACCGTGCCAGGCAGAGCGGCGGCGTTGGACTCGTCGGTATCCACATGCATGGCCAGGGCGTAGCTGGGGCTCACCCGGCAAACTACGTCCCCAAAAACCAAAGCGCGGCCATTGTAGTCCACCTTGACGGAAACAATCTGCTTATCCTCCACCCCGGCTTCCTTGGCCTGCTCGGGGTTAAAATGAATGTGGCGCTTGGCGGCAATGACGCCCTTTTCAATGACCACTTCCCCCGCGGGGCCCTTCAAGGTGCAGCCAGGGGTGCCCTCCAGGTCGCCGGACTCCCGGATGGGGGCGGGGACCCCCAGCTTGCGGGCATCGGTGAGGGAGATTTCCACCTGGGTCTCCGAGCGGCAGGGGCCCAGAATCGACATCGTCATGGAGCCCTTGGGCCCAACCACTTCTACCTTTTCGGCGCAGGCAAACTGCCCGGGCTGGGAAAGGTCCTTTTTGTTGGTAAGGCTGGCCTGAGGGCCAAAGAGGGCCTCCAGATGGGCCTGGGACACATGGACATGATGGGCGGACGTTTCTACCATAACTTTCATTGCAATATCCTCCTGATTCTATAAATTGATTTCCTATGGGAAACATTAAACCACTTAATTGGGGCTTGTGCAGCCAAATGGCCTCCAAACCTCCTTGATTATACTCCTGATTCTCCAAAAAAGCAACGGGAATTTGACTTTATTTTCTCCATATGGTAAAATGTCCGCAAGCGGACAACATGTTCCGCAAGCGGACATGGGGAGAAGTCCCGCTATGCAGAAGCACAGGTTTTCTCCTCACAGACGGTAACCTGTTCGCAAATGTCATTTTCAAAAACACAGGAGGCGGTCCGTATGTATGACAACTGGGAGGACTTAGAGCAGGCCTGTCTGGCCTGCCGCCAGTGCGGCCTCTGCCAAGAGCGGCGCCATGTGGTGTTCGGCGTAGGCAACCCAAAGGCCAAGGTGCTGTTTGTGGGCGAGGGTCCGGGCGAACACGAGGACCTGCAAGGGGAGCCCTTTGTGGGCCGGGGCGGCCAGCTGCTGGACAAGCTTCTGGCGGCCATCGACCTGGACCGGAAGACCAACATTTACATTGCCAATATTGTGAAATGCCGCCCGCCCCTTAACCGGGACCCCCTGCCCCAGGAGCAGGAGGCCTGCATTGGCTGGCTGCGGAACCAGTTCGCCTTGCTGCGGCCTAAAATTGTGGTGTGCCTGGGCCGGGTGTCGGCCATGCGCATGATGAAGCCAGACATTAAGATTACCAAGGAGCATGGAATTTTTCTGGAGAAAAACGGCACCCTGATGATGGCCACCTTGCACCCGGCGGCGCTGCTGCGCAACCCCAAACAAAAACCCGCCGCCTTTGAGGATTACCTCCGGCTGCGGGAAAAAATAGACGAGCTGGGCTGCGATGTGGCCAAATAGCGCCCTTTGGGAGAATCCTTCAGCCCCGCTCCGCGCTTTGGCGGCGGCTGTAGAGGAACTGGTCCGCCACAACCAACAGCGCTCCGGCGATCACCACTAAGTAGTAGGTAAAAAACCGCCAGACCATCACAGCGGCGTACAGGTCGTTGTTGACAAAATAGGGCTTGAGAAAGGTGGAAAAGCCAATCTCCTGGGCCCCGGAGGCCCCCGGCATGGGCATAAACGACACCGAGGACTGGAGCAGGCTCTGCATGGCCACTATCTCCCCATAGCCCGCCTGGGCGTAGCCAAAGGAGCGGTACACAAAGTAGAGCACGCTCATTTGCAGAATAAACTGAGGGATGGACAGCACCACGCCCCAGATAACCGCCTTTTTCTTCTCTTTAAAGTCATCGGTGTAGCTGTCAAAGTCCGCCTGAAACTGGTCGATGGCCTCCGCCGCCCGGATCCGCCGGGCCAGCTTGGGGAAACGCCCGGCCAGCCACTTGGCAAAGCGGCAGATGGTCCCCAGCACCGGGCGGCAGAACAGGGACCCAAAAAACACCACGGACCCGCCGTTGACCAGCAGCCCCACCACAATAAAGGGGATGATCCCCGGATTCTCCGCAGCAATTTTTCCATACATGGCCCAAAAGGATAGAATGGAGCACAGCACAAAGGCGCATTGGTAGCAAAAGAACTTCATAATCAGCACCGCTGTGGAGAGGCCCACGGGAATGTGGTCCCGCCGCAGGTAGGCCGCCTGCATGGGCTGACCGCCTGTGGAGCTGGGCGTGATGTAGGAATAGTAGATGCCGATGAGGCCCAGCTTCATGGCCGGGCCCAGCTTCATGGGGATGCTCTGGCTGCGCATCAGCAGCAAAATGACGCCGCCCTCAAAGAAAAAGAACACCACTGAGATTACAATGGCCATGCTCAGATTGCCCGGCGTCAGGTGGGTGATGGTGTAAAACACGTTGCCAAACTCCCGGTTGAAGATGCCAAACAAAACCACCGCCAAAATAGTGGCGGCAATGTACAGCATCCCCCAGGGGATTTTTTTCTTTTTCAGCGGTTGCGCGTTCATGGGCAAAACCCTTCCTTTCTGCTGCAAGCCTGCAAAACAAAGCATAGCAAACAAAGCTTACATTCCGCCGGGGGACTTTCTTACAAATTTATAAACGCGGCGCTGGCTCAGCCATAGGACATTAAGGGGTTGATGCGCCCATGCTCTCCCCTCTCCAGCTTATCTATGTATTTGATGGCCCGTCCGGCCCCCAGCACCACGCATTCCCCGGGGCTTTCCGCCACCATAACGGGAATTCTGGTCTTTTTGGACAGCAGGGTGGAGAGTCCATATAGGTTGGCCGAGCCGCCGGTGAGGATGATGCCGTCGGTGAAAATATCCGCCAGCAGCTCCGGCGGGGTCAGCTCCAACGTGTACTGCACGGTGCGGACAATGGCAATGGCCGGTTCAATCAGAGCCTCAATCATGTCGTCCGAGGTCATAACCGTGGCGGTGGGCAGGCCGTTGAGGGCGTCCAGACCCTTAAGCATGTAGGTAGTCAGCCTGCGGCGGGGGTAGGCGCAGCCAATGGCGATTTTGGCCGCCTCCGCCATCCGGTCGCCAATAATCAGGCTGAACTTCCGGCGCACATATTTGATGATGGCCTCATTAAAATCCGCCCCGGCAATGTGGGAGGAATTGGCAATGGCAATGCCGTTTAGGGAGATAACCGCCATATCGGTGGTGCCCTCCCCTACGTCCACAATCATGCAGCCGTGGGGCGCGGCAATGTCCACCCCAGCCCCAATGGCAGCGGCCACGGGCTCTTCAATCAGGCAGACCTTGCGCACGCCCGCCGCGCCGATGGCGTCCACCACGGCGCGCTTTTCCACCTCCGTGACCCCGCAGGGCACACTGACCACCACCCGGGGCATAAAGACCCGGCTGCGGCCTACCTGGCGCAGGTAGAAGGCAATGAGATGTTCGGCCAGGGACAGGTCGGAAATAACCCCATTGCACAGAGGATGGGCCACTGTCACCCGGTCGGAGGTGCGGCCCAGCATCCGGTAAGCCTCGCTGCCAATGGCGATAATCTCGTCAGTCATATTGTCCACCGCAATAATGGCGGGTTCGTTCAGCACGATGCCCTTGCCGTCTTGGAACACCTTGAAGCGGGCCGTGCCTAAATCAATGGCGATGTCGTTTCCCATGTTCCTCCCCTATTCTAACCCCCGAAAACAGCGGAGACCGTCTCTCCGCAGTCTTTCCCCGTATCGTATCTCACAAAATCCGCTTGGAGCTCCCCGGCGCTTTTGCGCCGGGAGGGCTTCTTGTCATCTTCGCTTGCGGACATTATACCATATCCTGTGGGCTTTTTCAACCATTAATCCAGGATATCCCTTTTCCCTTGCGGGGGGAGGCATGTTTTTCTCATTTTTCCTAAATGGGGCGGGTTAGCGCGGAGAAAAAGCAAAAGGGGCCATTCCTGCGGAACAGTCCCTTTTGTAAGGGCGTATAGAGCAGCCTGACGCTGTTTTGCAAGTGTTCGAACAGCCGCCCCAGCCAGCCTCCGCCCTCCGGCGGTTAGCCGTTTTCCAGCAGCTCCTCCATCCGGCCGGTCCAGGCCTCCAGGGCCGCTTGGTCCAGCTTGGCCAAAGCCTGGGCATAGAGCCGGTAAGAGATTGGGTCCTCTCGCTCCATAACGGCCAAGGCCTTTTTGGGGCCAAAGAAATAACGCCCCCGCAGGTCATAGTAGATTTCCAGGCTGTCTCTCAGCAGCCAATGCCAGCGGTAAAAGCCCTCTGGATCGCCCCGCTGGCAGCGCCGGGCCATTTTCCCGCACCAGGCCACGTCCTGGGCCACCCGCTCCCGAGGCTTGGCCTGGTAGGCGTCCAGGTAAGCCCCCACCCGCCGGAGCAGCTCCGCCCCCAGGCCCTCCTGGTCCACCACTGGCGTTCCGTCAAAAATCTGCACAATCTCCTCCGGGTCGAAGGCTTCTTGAAAATGCTGGGGCGGGTATAAAAATACGTCCAGCCGCACCCCCGCCACCATAGAGCTGTCATGGCCGCTTCCAGGCCGGTCCGTTACCACCAGCGCGTCAAAATCGCTGTCCTGGTTGTTGGTCCCGCTGGCATAGGAGCCATAGGGAAGAATGACGCTGGGCGCGTATGTCTTTGTTAAATATGTAATAATTTCTTCTATCATTCTGTTCCTTTCCCCCGCTGAGGGGACTTACAGGGATGGCAGCTCCGCCGGACTCTCCCGCTCCAAAAACCACTTAAGACCCGTGTAGCGCCGGGTCTTCCGGTTGTTTTCTATCATCTGCCCCAGCACAGAGCGCTCTCCCACCAAAATCAGCAGCTTTTTGGCCCGGGTGACCGCTGTATACAGCAGGTTCCGGTAGCGCAGCTGCCCAGGCACCTTCAGCACCGGAATAACCACCGCCGTGAACTCGTTGCCCTGGCTTTTGTGCACTGTTACCGCGTAAGCGGGCTCCAGCTCATTGGCGGCGTGTTCAAAGTCGTAAAGCACGGTTTTGTCGTCAATGCGCACCCGCACCGCGCCCCCGGGCTTGTCAATCTCCGTAACCACGCCCATATCCCCATTGAAGACCCCCTGGCCTTCGGCGCCATCGTCTTTGGTCCAGGGCAGGTGGTAGTCGTTGCGCACCTGCATCACCTTGTCCCCCTCCCGAAAGAGCTGGCCGTTGATTTTTGCCTCGGGCTTGCCCTTTTCCGCTGGGTTGATGGCCTCCCGCAGCAGCTTGTTCAGCTCCACGGTGCCCATCTCCCCCTTGCGGCTGGGACAGAGAACCTGAATGTCCTCCACGCAGGAAAAACCATAGCTTTTGGGCAGGCGCTGGGCGCACAGGCCCACCACCAGCTCCTGGGCCGCGGCGGGCTCCCGGCTGGGCAAAAAGAAAAAGTCGTTGTCGCGTACCGTCAGCTGGGGAATCTGTCCCTCCACAATCCGGTGGGCGCTGGTGACGATCAAGCTCTCCATAGACTGGCGGAAAATTTCCTTAAGCTGCACCGTTGGGAAAAGCGCCGAGGCGATTAAATCCCCCAGCACATTGCCCGCCCCCACCGAGGGCAGCTGGTCGCTGTCCCCCACCAAAATCAGGCGGCACCCCAGGGGCAGAGCCCGCAGCACGCTTTCAAACACATAGGCGTCCACCATAGACATCTCATCAATAACCAGGCACTCGCACTCCAAGGGGTTGCGCTCGTTGCGGTTAAAAACCGGCCGGTCCTGCTCGTCCCACTCCACTTGCAGCATGCGGTGGATGGTTTTGGCCTCCTCGCCGGTAAGCTCGCTCATGCGCTTGGCGGCCCGGCCCGTGGGGGCGGCCAGCAGCACCCGCTCCCCGGCCTGCTTCAAAATGTGGATGATGGCGTTTAGGGTGGTGGTTTTACCCGTACCGGGCCCGCCGGTCAAAATCAGCACGCCCTGCTCCATGGCCGCCTTAATGGCCGCACGCTGCTTGGCCGCATACTGAATGCCCTGGCTCTGCTCAATGAGGCCGGTCTGCACCTCCGCCCCATAAAGGGCGTTGGGCGGCGAGCGGAGCATGGCTTTCATCCGCCCGGCAATGTATTCTTCGCACAGATGCTGCTGCTGCAAAAAAATAAACCGCCGGCCGCCAATCTCCTCCTCCATCACCCGAAAACTGTCCAGCAGCTCTCCTACCGCGTCCTGTGCCAGGTCCTGGGCTACCCCCAGCATGCGGGCCCCCACCTGGCACAGGCTGTCCCAGGGCAGGCAGGTGTGGCCGTTGTCCAGGTTGTGGCGCAGCACATAGAGCATGCCCGCCTGCAGCCGCCCCGCGTCATCCTGGGGGCATTCCATAGACTGGGCCACCGCGTCCGCCACCCCAAAGCTCAGTCCGATTTCCGGGTCGCACAGAGAATAGGGGTCCTGCTGCACGCAGCTAATGGACTCCTCCCCATATTTTTTCCACACCAGAATGGCCTCCTCCGGGGCCACGCCAAAGGCCCCCAGAAAGGCCATCAGCTCCCGTATGCCAATAATCCGCTGAAACTCCGCGCTGATCTCCCTGGCTTTGGCAAGGGTGACGCCCTTAATCTGGGCCAGCCGCTCCGGGTCCTTTTCAATGACCTCCAGGGCGTTGACCCCAAAGGCCTCTACCATACGCGCGGCCAGCGCCCGGCCCACGCCTTTGATGGCCCCGGAGGCCAGATACTTAAGCATGGCCTCCGCTGTGGCTGGCCGGGCCCGCTGAAAGGCCTCGGCCCGAAACTGCTCCCCATAGGCCGGGTTATTCTCCCATTTGCCAAAGACTTGAAGCTCCTCTCCCGCGCTGACAAAGGGAAAGGAGCCCACTACGGTTACAAAATCATCGTCCGCCAGCATATTCAGCACAGTGTACTGGTTTTTTTCGTTGTGGTAGATGACCTGCTCCACCGAACCGTTCAGCTCCAAAAGGTCGCTCAAAGCCTTACTTCCCTTCCTTTGGACTCTCCCCCGCCAGCGCCCTGGCCAGTTCCTCGGGGCCAAGCCGTTCCAGGCTGTGGCACTGGCGTTCCAGGCGCTCTAAAATGGCCCCGGTTTCGCCGCCCGGGTCAATGCAGGCCAAGCGGCAGGGCGGGCGCAGGTCCATCCAGTCCACCCGCAGGGCGGCGGCCCGCACCAAGGCTTCGCAGTCCTCGGGCCCGGTTGGCCGCACCAGCAAAATCATCTCCCCGGCGCCCCGGCCCCGGGCCAAGCGGAAGCAGAGCCAGCGCACCAGCTCCACCCCGCCCAGAATCATCAGGCCCGCGCCCAGGCTGTATCCTATTACGCGCAAAACATCAGACACAAACACCACCTCGCCCCATCCTATACGGCTCCCCAGGGGAGCGTGCGGGCCGCTGGACGGAGCTTTTCCTCCATAGGGGCAGGTTTGCCGCAAGCTCCGCCTAAAAAACCGGCAAAACGGCGGCAAACCTGTTTGGACAATGCTTTTTGCTTCTGTGCTTAGTGCTTACGCGTCTTTTTTGGCGAAAATAACCGTGGCGTCCCGGTGCAGCTGCAAAATGGAGGCGGGCACCTGGGGCGTAACCGGGCCCCGGAAGGCCTTCTCAACAATTTCCTTTTTGTCCGGCCCGGCAATCAGCAGCACCCGCTTGGCCTTCATAATGGCCCCAATGCCCATTGTCACCGCTTGGGTGGGCACGTCTTCCACCCGGTCGAACAGCCGGGAGTTGGCCTGAATGGTGCTCTGGGCCAGCTGCACGGTGTGCACGCAGGTGGGGAAATCCTCCGCCGGTTCGTTAAAGCCAATGTGCCCGTTGTGCCCGATGCCCAGCAGCTGCAGGTCCGGCCAGCCCAGGCTCTCCACCAGGGCCTCATAGCGGGCGCACTCCGCCTGCATATCCGGGGCCGCGCCATTGGGAAGATGGGTGTTGGCCTTATCCACGTTCACCTTGCCAAACAGATGGAGGTCCATAAAGTACCGGTAGCTCTGGGGGTTATCCGGAGTCAGGCCGCAGTACTCGTCCAGGTTCACCGTGCGTACCTGGGAGAAGTCCAGAATGCCCGCCTGATAGTCCGCGGCCAGCTCCTCATAGGTTCCAATGGGCGAGGAGCCCGTGGCCAGGCCCAGCACACAGTTAGGCTTAAGCGCCACCTGTCCGCCAATCATCCGCGCCGCCAGCCTGCTCATTTCCTTGTAGCTCTCGACTTCAATGATTCTCATAATACTCTTTCCTTTCGGTTATTTATAATGAAACCGGGCTGCCCCGGCGTCAGCCTATGGCAAAGCGGCCGCCTACCGCGCTGCCTTTTCCGCTTTTCCCGGCAGTTGGGCCAAAATGACCCCGGCAAACACCAGCCCGCAGCCCAGCAGCTCCCGCACAGACATGGGCTGGGCCAGCACCAGCCAGCCGGAGAGCACGGCAAACACGGATTCCAGGCTCATAATTAAAGAGGCGGCAGCAGGGTCCAGCCGTTTTTGGGCGATGATCTGCAGGGTGTAGGCCACCCCGCTGGACAGCACCCCCGCGTACAGCAGCGGCCCCCAAGAGGCCAGCAGGCCCGCCCAGCTAAAGCTTCCCTGCTCCAGAAAAACCGCCGCCAGGGAAGAAACCAGCCCCGCCACACAGAATTGTATGCAGGACAGCTTGATTCCATCCACCCGAGGCGAAAAACGGTCGATGACCAGAATGTGGAAGGAGAAGAACAGGGCGCAGCACAGCTCCAGGGCGTCGCCCAGCTGGATGCTCAACTCCTCCCCGGCCACACTGAGCAAAAAGGCTCCCACCAGGGCCAGGGCCACGGCCAGCCAGAGCCTTGCGCCGCCTTTGCGGCCCAAAAACAGCCCCAGCACCGGCACCATCACAATATACAGGGAGGTAAGGAACCCGGCCTTTCCAGCGGTGGTATATTGCAGCCCGGCCTGCTGCAGCAGGCTTGCCGCCGAGAGGAACAGCCCGCACAGCAGCCCGCCCCGAAGCAGCGCGGGGTTTTTCCAGCTATACACTTCCTCCTGGGCCTGTGGGGCCAGAGAGGGCCGCAGCTTGTCCCGGAAAAAAATCACCGGAAGCAGCGCCAAGCTGCCAATGAAGCTCCGGGCCCCGTTAAAGGCGCAGGGGCCCACATGGTCCATGCCCATGCTTTGGGCCACAAAGGCCGTGCCCCAAATAAGCGCCCCCAGGGTCAGCAGCAGCGCCCCCAGGGCGCTAGACTTTTTCATGAGCGGTCTCCCCCGCGTCGCGGGTCAAGTTTTTCATCCAGTTGTAACGGTTGATTTTTACAACCGCCACAAAACATTTTAGAATTTGGTCGCATTTCAGCGCCGCGAATACCACCCACACCGGCGCTCCCAGCCACTGGCAGAGCAGCGCGGAGGGAATCACCACCAAAAAGACGAAAATGGTATCGTTTTTAAACACAAAGCTAATGTCTCCCCCAGACTTCACCAGCCCAAACAGGCAGGCCGCCTGGTAGCAGGTGCCGATGATGGTGACGGAAATCACGTTAATAAACTGGTACGAGTAGGCCTGGGCCTCCGCCGTGGCGTTGTACAGGCCAATAAAGCCATCCCGGAAGAGCAACACCAGCCCGCCGGAGAGCAGGCCCACCAGCAAAAAGATCATCTGCACGGTTTTGGAGTACTCCTTCATGGTCTCATACCGCCCGGCACCCACGGTTTTGCCTGTGATGATGCCCACCGCGGAGGAGAGGCCGTTCATCCACACGTAAATCAGGTTATGCAGCATGCCGGTAATGCTCACCGCCGCCAGAACGCCCGCTGTGTAAGAGCCCATAATCTTGGTGTTCATCAGGTTGTTAAAGGCCCACACCACCTGTCCGCCAATCACCGGCAGGCCGTAGCGCAGAAAATCCCGCAGCAGCTGGCTGTCTGTGCGCAGCAGGTCCCGGAAGCCGAAGCGCAGCTTTTTGTCCGCCAAAAACACATAGCCCACGCTGACGCCCATCTCCATCACCCGGGAAATCAATGTGGCGATGGCCGCGCCCTTTACCCCCAAAGCGGGCAGGCCCAGCTTGCCGAAAATGAGCACGTAGTTCAGCGAGACGTTTACCACTAGCGCCATAATAGAGATGTACAGGCCGATTTTTGCCGTTTCCACGCTGCGCATGGAGGCAATCATCACCTGGGAAATGGCGAAAAACAGGTAGGTGAAGCCTACAATCTGCAAATAAACCGCACCCTCGGCCACCACGCCGGACTCTTTGGTGAACAGCCCAATGATGGCAGAGGGGAACAGCACCGCCGCCAGGGTGATGAGCAGCCCCACCCCAAAGGCGAACTTGGCCCCAATGGAGACCACCTTGCGGATGCTGGCCGTGTCCTTTTTGCCCCAGTATTGGGCCGAAAGAATCAAAATCGCGCCCTCAATGCCCGCAATGAACATCTGTACCACTGCCTGCATCTGGTTGCCCACATATACGCCGGATATCGCGTCGTCGCCTAACCGGCCAATCATCAGGTTGTCCGCAAAGCCCACCGCAAAGGTGATCAGGTTTTGCAGAGAGATGGGCACGGCCAGGGCGATCAAGGTCCGGTAAAATGATTTATCCCTGGTAAAAATAGCCATGTTGATTTTAACTCCTCTATCGAAATGCTCCCTCGGCTCTGGCAAAGAGCCCGGGCGGGTTAAGCTTCCTCTTCTTCCCCGCCCTCTTCCGAGGATTCCCCTTCCGGCTCTGGACTGGGGCTGGGGGCCGGACTGGCCGCCGCCTCACCGGCCCGCCGGGCCCGGTTGGAGAACAGCAGCTTTTGGGTGGTCTCATCCGCTTGGCCGGTCTCCGGCAGGCCGTTGGCCTTTTGGAAGTCCTTGACGCAGCTGGCGGTGTATTCGCCGTAATGGCCATCGTAATCTGTGTCCAAATAACCCAGCTCGTCCAAGCGGGTCTGCATAGCCAGCACCTGATCGCCCTGGTCCCCCTCCTGCAGGGGCTCATACTCCGTCTGGTCCGCTTCCAGGGCAGAGCTGGTCAGGGCCGAGCTTACCTGGCTCTCAATTTTGCTGGTGGGGTCCGTGGTCTGGGAGCTCTCTTCCGTCAGCTCCGGGAAAGCCGACCCGCTGATTTCCAGGGCGCATTCCACAATGGTGCGGCCCTGCCACTCCATCAGCCGGGGCTCCAACTCAAAAATTTTACCGCTGCGCACCGCTTGCAGGTTGGAGAACCGGGAATCAGACTCCAGCTCATTCTTAAGGCCCGGAGCGCAGAAAATGATGTTGGGGTTGGACATGCGCAGGGTGTCGTAATCAAACTGTCCGCCCACAACATCTTTAAACACATTGGTTACGCCAGAATAGGTCATAATGGTGCTGCCCAGCATGTCCCCGGTCACGGCGCTGCCGCTCAGGTCATAGAGATAGCAGGCCGTGACCACCGTATCGTTGGGCACCACCCGGGTGATCTCATCCAGGGTCAAAAAGATATCCTGGGCGGTGGCAATGCCCGCGTCGTAACCGGGACCGCCGCCGGAAAGAGCGGAAGAAACCTGGGCGAACAGGCGCTCATAGCCGCCGCGGTCCGCAGCCGGGGCGATGTTCAGCACCGTCAGCCCCGCATCCCGCAGGGCTTCCTCCGCCGAGGCGCTGGCCGGGTCCAGCAGCACCAGGTCCGGGTTTACGGCGGAAACCGCCTGGGCGTCAGAGGCATCCACCTTTTGCAGGTCCCGCAGGCTTTCCTGGGCGCACTCCGAGCTGCCCGCCACCAGCTGGGTTTCCAAATCCAACGCCAGCACCACATCGGCCAAGCTGGGAGAAAGCACCGCCACCCGCTGGGGTTTGGCGGAAATGGTCACACCGTTTACGTCCACTGGAAACTCCCCGGCCGCCACGCCGGAGGCCAGGTCCGGCAAAGTGGAGCAGGCGGCAAAGCTGCCGCACAGCAGGACCAAAACCAGCACAAGGACGGCGGTTCTCTTGAAACCCATTGATTTTTTCATAAAGTTTTACAGCTCACTTTCTATTATATACTATTGCATGATATCTCCAAGTTTTTCCCCGTTTATCCGCAAATACCCCTGTATTATAACAAACGCCGGGGCTTTATGCAAGGGATTTAAAGAAATTTGGGGGAATCGGGCCGGTTCTCCTCTTCCCGCGGAGGTTCTTCGGGATTGAGGCCGCCCCGCGCAAAAAAACACTTGCCAATTTTCATGGAGTATGGTATGATAAAAAACAGAAATGCCCACCTTACCGGCAGGCATATGGACCATTAGCTCAGTTGGTTAGAGCAACCGGCTCATAACCGGTCGGCCCCGGGTTCGAGTCCCTGATGGTCCACCATGTTTACACATCTTAAAAGATGCCACACCGAAAAAACCCCGGGATTCCGG
>CAJUNS010000004.1:0-27240 GCA_910587995.1 uncultured Oscillospiraceae bacterium
GCCCCTAAAAAAAATAAGAGGCCATCCGCGATAATTTGCATTTTCAATTGATTTTTTCTTTCTAGCGGCCAGTTTGCAGGCTCCGCAGCAGCACGCTGGCAATCCGCTCGCAGCTGGCCTGCTCGCACACCGCGCCTTTTTCAAAGGCCACCCCGGGCATGCCGTATACCACACAGGACTCTTTGTCCTGGCCGATGGTATAGGCTCCCCGCTGGCGCATGCGCAGAAGACCCTCGGCTCCGTCCGCGCCCATGCCGGTCATAATGATCCCGATCATTTTGCACCGCACATTGTCCGCCATGGAGTGAAACAGCGCGTCTACCGAGGGCCTATGGCCGCTGACCTTCTCCCCCGGCTGGCAGGTGACGTAATATTCTCCGGCCGCGGTCCGGTTCACCCGGCACTGCAGGTCCGCCGGGGCCACCAGGGCCAGCCCCGGGTGGAGCTTATCCCCGTTGGCGGCCTCCCGCACCTCCATGCGGCAGAGCTTGTTCAGCCGCTCGGCATACATTTTGGTAAATCCCGGCGGCATATGCTGCACAACCACCATGGGAGGAATGTCGGCGGGCAGGCGCTTCATGACCTCCAGCGTGGCCTCGGTGCCCCCTGTGGAAGCCCCCAGGCCGATGAGATAGGGCTGTTTCAGGGTCAGAGGACCCAAGGGCAGCATAGGCGCGGCCTCTACCTCCGGGGCTTTTACCGGAGCGGGGCGGCGCACCTTGGCGCTGGCGGCTTCTGTCACCGCCTCTGCCAAGGACTGCACAAAAGCCTCCCGGCTCTGGACCCCGTCCGGTTTGCGCACAAAGCCTACGGCTCCCGCGTGGAGGGCGTCGAACACCTTTAGGTTCAGAGAGGACACCAACACCACCGGCAGCGGGTGCACGGGCAGCAGCTTCTTTAAAAACTCAATGCCCGTCATGCCCGGCATCTGCACGTCGCAGGTCATCACGTCCGGATTCAGAGACTTGACCTTCCGCTCGGCGTCCATGGCGTTGATGGCATAGCCGATGACCTCGATGCGGGGGAACCTGGCCAAGCCGTCGATAATGGTTTTTCTAGCTACGATGGAGTCATCCACCACCAGGACCTTTATCTTATTTAACTGCAATCTGCTCTCCTCCTGCTCATCTTAAGTATCCCAAACAACGCCCCGCTATCTTTTCTGGAAGATGGAGGCCGCCACCCGGGTGTAAGGCGTATCGGGGGGCAGGTTCTCCGCCTTGCTGATGATCAGGTAGCCCCCTGGAACCGTGGCGTCAAACATGCGGCGGGCCAGGGCGGACTTGGTAGGCTGGTCAAAATAAATCATCACATTGCGGCAGAAGATTACGTCAAACTTCCGCTTGAACTGGATGGGGTCCATCAGGTTGAACTGTTTGAAGATCACATTGTTCTTAATCTGAGGGGCCACCTCAAAGTTTTTGCCCCCAGCGGGCTTAAAATAGTTCCGCTTCCAGTTCTGGGGGATGCTGTCCGGCAGCTCGTACACCCCCCGCTTGGCCTTGGCCAGCGCGTCCAGAGAGATGTCCGAAGCCAGCAGCCGGGTGTCCCACTGGGCGGCCCGGGAGCCCAGATAGTCCATGATATACATGGAGACATTATAAGGCTCCTCGCCCGAGGAACAGGCCGCGCTCCAGATGGAGAGGCACTTGTCCCGCTCATGCCGCCGGACCAGGTCCGGCAGGATGCGGTTGACAAAATAGTCGAAGGACTCAACCTCCCGCATAAAGTAGGTATAGTTGGTGGTAAGCCGCGAGAGCAGCTGGTTGATGTCGTCGCCAGAGCCCTTAGAGAGAAGAAAGTCCACATACTGGGTGAAGTTCTGGTAGCCCAGGTTCTTCACCGTGCTGGAAAGCCGGCTGGTGACCAGCTGCTTTTTCTGGGTCAGGTCAATGCCGTACTTGCTCTTGACAAAGCTCACCAGCCGGATAAAGTCTTTTTCTGAAATTGCCATGGAGGGGCCTTCGGCAATCACCGGGCGCTTACTGGTGTCCATTGAGCAGCATGGTGCAGTCCAGCACCATCAGAGTCTGGCTGCGGGCGGGCATGCTGTACATGCCGGTCACCATCTTTTGGGCCTCCATGCCGCTTTGGTAAGGCACGGGCAGAATCCGGCTCTTTTCAATGTCCATGGTCTGGTCCACCTCGTCCACCAGCATGCCGATCTGGACGCCCTCCACATCCAAAACGACGGTGCAGAACTTCTCATCCGGCATCTGGCCCATCAGCAGCCGGAAGTCAATCATGGGCACAATGCCGCCCCGCAGGTTGATGACCCCCCGCAGGTGGGGCGGCAGCATGGGAAGCCGGGTGATCGAGGTCTCCCACTGGGTCAGCAGCTCTTTCACATAGTCGGTTTTTACACCGTAATATACGCCGCCGGAAAGAAAGATAAGGTACTTTTCCGTTTCCAGCTCCGCCTGCTCCTCTTCGGCAGCGGCGTCCGCGTTCCCGGCCCGTACGGCCGTCATGGTCTCTTCTGGCATAGCGCACAATCCTTTCCATCGTCAAATCGGGGCGCGGGGGCCCCGCAGCCACTTGCTTTTTCGCGATATGGTTCTATTATATCACACTTTTCCTGGCCGCGCAAGCGGTAATCCCACTGGAAGAGGGAACCGGCGAAGGGCTACGCGGGCCGGGGCCCAGCCGCTCTTCTCCCGCCCATCTCTTCCAGCGGGGCGCGTTTTACATGCCTGCCGAGTGGGAGGCCGTATAAATGCTGGCCACGTCCAGGATGATGCTGATGTCGCCGTTGCCCAAAATGGTGCAGCCGGTTACGCCGTAGTTCTTGATGCCGTAGTCGTTCACATAGTCCGGCAGGGGCTTTACCACCACCTTCTGCTGGCCGATGAGCTCATCCACAAACAGGCAGAAGGAGTTCTCGCCGCTTTCCACCCACAGCAGGATGCCATCGTCAAATTCGTCGATGCCGCTGTCCATCTGGTAGAATTCCTTGGCCCGGACAATGGAATAGAAATTGTCCATTACCTCAATCATCTCTCCCTTGGTGGCGTCATGAATCACGTCCTGGGAGGTGACCTTCAGAATCTGCCGGATGTTGTTAATGGGCACCGTGAACACAGACTCGCCCACCGAAACCTCCATGCCATCCATAATGGCCATGGTCAGGGGGATCTTTAGAGTGGTAGTCATGCCAAAGCCCTTTTCGCTGCTGATGCTTACCATGCCGCCAACGGCCTCCACATTGGACTTCACCACGTCCATGCCCACGCCGCGCCCCGAGTACTCGGTAACCTCGGTGTTAGTGGAGAAGCCGGGCATCAAAAGGAAGTTGAGGATGTCCTTGTGGGAGTAGTCCACGCCGGGAGCGGCCAAGCCCTGGCGGATGGCCTTGTTCAAGATGGCCTCATCGTCCGCGCCCTGGCCGTCGTCTATTACCTCTATAATAACCTCGCCGCCGGTCTGCCGGGCCGAGAGGACAATCCGGCCCACCGGGTCCTTGCCCGCGCTTACCCGGTCCTCCACGCGCTCCTCAATGCCGTGGTCCATGGAGTTGCGCACAATATGCATCAGGGGGTCGCCAATACCGTCCACAATGGTCTTGTCAATCTCCGTGTTCTCCCCTTCCAGCACCAGGTTCACTTCCTTGCCCAGCTTCTTGCTCATGTCCCGCACAATCCGGCGCATTTTCTGGAAGGTGGCGGAGACCGAGACCATGCGCAGGGACATGGACACATCCTGAAGCTGGTCGGTCAGGCTGCGCAGCTGGCGGGTGGCGGCGGTGAAGTTATCCAGCTTCAAGCCCTTCAAGTCCGGAGAGGCGGTCACCATGGACTCGGTGATAACAATCTCACCCACCACGGCGTTCAGCTCATCCAGCTTGGAAAGATTCACGCTGATCAGGCTCTCTTTGCTGTGGTTCTGCTGCTGCTTGCCAGCCTGGGCGGCAGGAGCCGCGGGCACAGGCGCGGCAGCCGGAGCGGTAGCGGCCGGGGCCGCGGGCGCAGGCGCGGCAGCCGGAGCGGGAGCCGCCGGGGCTGCCGGAGCGGGCGCGGGCTCTTCATAGTCGAACAGCTGGTAGTCGGCCACGCTGCCCGCGTCCTTTACCACCGCCAAAGCGCGCTCCCGCAGCTCGGAGGTCAAAAAGCGCAGCACAAAGCCCTTTTCCACCACAAAGGCCGCGGAGTCCGAGTTGGCGCCCACATCGCCGGGAACATAGTCGAACTGCCCCTCTTCCTCGCAGACCTCTTTGACGGAGGTGGCCAGCATAAAGGCCCGCAGGTTTTCCATGCCGCTGCCTTCATCGAAAAACACCTGAATCCCAAAGGGAAAGTCCGCGCTGCCAAAGTCCCCGGCGGCGTTTTCCTCCTGGGACTGGGCCTCTTCCGGAGCAGCCTCCTCTTCCGGGGCCTCTTTCCCTTGAATTTTATTTGAAAAGCTATTAATATTCGCCAAGATGCTGTCGATATTCTCAGTGAGGGTTTCGCCGTTCTCCAGCTTCTCCACCTCGGTCTTGAAGAAGTCGATGGCTTTGAAGATCAGGTCGAAGAGCTCTGGGCGCAGGCCCTCGGGCACCACATCCATGGATTTGTCCCGAATGATGAAGAACAGATCCTCGATCCGGTGGGCAACCGTCATCAGGTTGTCAAACTCCATCATCGCGGAAGATCCCTTGATGGTGTGCATCGTGCGGAAAATTTCGTTTACGTCGTCCTGAGAGAAGGTCTTCAGTTCTTCCGCGCCCAGCACCATCTCGTCCAGGGACTCCAGAAGCGTGTTCATCTCATAGAGATACGCTTCCATCATATCGTTGCCCATACTTGTGTTCCACCTTTTCTGCATAGATTGCCCGGCGCGTACCGCCCAGGTCCTGAAAATTTAGGCCGCAAAGCCACGGGCTCCCGCCGCGAAGCCGGGGCCGCAAACTTTGCGCTGCAACCATTATACCACAGGGCCCGCTGTTTCGCAACCGGCAAAACAGAGCCCACAATAAGTATTTCGGCAGTTCCTTTAAAAAAGATAAGGGACTCTTCCCTTTTTCTCCCCTCATATTTCGATAATTTTCACCTTTTCCCCACGGGACCGGTCCCGCGCCAGAGGTGTCTCCCGGCAAATTGTGAATTTTTTGTAAATTTTCACGCTCCTTGCCGGAAGGCTCAGGCGGACCGCTTCTGCCGGCGCCCATGCTTTTTGTGTGATTTAAGCTGAATTTTCATTTAATTCCGCTACATATCTTGACGCGGCCCCTGGCAAGATTCTATAATATAGCAATAATACCCCTGCCGCTTTCCCCTTTCCGCGGCGGGCCACAGGAGCGAATCGCCTATGCCGGAGATATTAAGACCCACAAACCCCGTTCCGGGGTATGACAACACAGGGTCCCGAAACCAGCCCATCAACCCCCAGGACCCCAATACCAACATCCAAAACGTGGTGGACCCCAACCGGGTGACCCGGGCGGACCAGCGCGGCGACCAGCAGCAGGCTGGCGACGCCTCGGTCTCCCACCGAATGCGCTATGAATCCAACTTCCTCACCTTTTTGCAGCGCCTGGCCAACGCCCCGGATACGGCGTCGGCTTTTTTGCGTTTGCTTCAGGGCCAGGGGCTCCAGGTCTCCTCGGGCATCACCCCTGGGCTGGCGGCCGAGCTGCAGGGGTTTTTGGAGTTTTTGCAGATGGACGAGGCCCATTTGGCCCAGTTTCTGCAGGGGCAGATGCAGAGCGGCCTGCGCTTTGGCGGGGCTCTTTTTGCCGCTCTGCGCAACGCCTATTACAATTCCAGCTCCGAGATGTTCCGCACGGAGATTTTGCAGTTCCTGCGCCAGTACAGCGACTATTCCTCCACGGACCATCTGGAGTCCCGCATGCTGCAAACCCTGCGGGACATGACCCGCTCTCTGCCCAGCCACTGGGCCAACCAGCTCACCAACATGGCCGCCCAAATGGAAAACGGCGTCGCCGCCGGGGACCGCCAGGGCAACCTGGACATTTTGCGCAACCAGGTCTTCCCCCTTATCTCCGACTACGTCCGCCGCACCCACGACCACGGCATGGCCCGCAGCCTGCTTTCTATGCTGACTCTCGACATGGTCCGCTATGAAAACGGCAATGAGAACGAGCTGCTGCAGGCTTTCCGGCATCTGGGGAACTACAATATTTTCAAAGGGGACCTGAGCCGGCTTTCCGACCAGGACCTGCTGCGGCTTTTAAAAGAAACCGACTTTGCCAAAGCCGCCCGGTCCAACAGCTTTGCCGAGCGCTTTACGGAGCTGGCCCAGCGGTCCCTGCGGGGCGAGGGCGGCTCCGCCGCTCAAGAGATTTTTCGGAACCTGATGGCCTCCATCCTGATCAACGAGAGCGTTTACATGCCCTTGCAGCACCTGCTGCTTCCCTTTCAATGGGACGGCCGGGCGGTGTTTTCCGAGATGTGGGTGGACCCGGACGACGGGCACTCCGGCGGGCAGGAGGAGGCCTCGCCCCGGCTGCTGATCAAGATGGACGTGGAGGGACTGGGCGCTTTCGACCTGCTCATCAGCGGCAGCGGCGGCAAAACCGCCATGCAGGTGAACTGTCCCCGGCAGGTGGCGGCTTTCTCTGGGGACATCTCCCGGGACCTGGGGGAGATTTTGCAGCGCAACGGCCTTACGCCAGGCGACATCCGGGTTTCGGCCATGCGCAGCCCCATGAGTATTTCGGATGCGTTTCCAAATTTATTTCAAGAGGTGAAGAACGGTGTCGACGTCAAGGTCTGAACGTCCGCGCCCGCCCCGGCAGAGGGCTGTGGCGCTGCAATATGGGGTCAGCGACGCGGCCCCGGTCATCGTGGCCTCGGGCATGGGGCATCTGGCCGAAAAAATTCTGGACGTCGCCCAGGAAAACGGCGTGCCCATCTATGAGGACAACTCTCTGGCCACCATTCTGTCCCAGCTGGACCTGGGGCAGTCCATCCCGGAGGAACTGTACCGGGCGGTGGTAGAGATATACGTCTATTTTTTAAATTACAGCTTCGACCATCAGGGCCAAAGCCGCCGGCAGGACGCCCCCGCCCCGGAACAGCCCGCCGGAGAAGAAGCCCACACAGAGGAGGAGTCTTAAATGGCTTTATTTAGTAGCAAAAAATCAAAACCGAAAAACGTCTATGTGCTGCTGGACAGCACCACCTCCCGGGTTTTGGCCCGGGGCACTTCCGAAAGCCCCCCCGAGATGCTGAACATCCAGCTGAACATCACCGAGGGCAACGTGCAGGCCGTGGTCAACGCGGAAAACTTACAGATTGTCCCCGCGGACGAGGAACAGCCCCCCAAGCTGGGCCATGTCATCCACCGGCAGGGCAATTTGGTGGTGCTGGAGCCCACACGGATTCTCACTGGAACCAAGGTGCGGGAAAACCTGCGCATGCCCGTGGATTTTGACACCTTCATCTACCCTGCCAATCAGGAGGGCCGTTTCTATGCCAAGTCCAACGACCTGAGCTGCGGCGGCATCAGTTTTTACTGCGATGGGGAGATGGCTGTGGGCGACCGCATTGAGGTGGTCATTCCCATCACCCGGGTGGCCCCCCTGCTGATGGTCTGCCAAATTTTGCGCAAGACCCAGGAGGAGGGTTCCAAGTTTTACGCCGCCAAGTTTCTGAACCTGCTCAGCGAGCAGGAAAGCATGATCCGCGAGGCGGTGTTCAGCGTGCAGCTTCGGGTGATGCAGCGGATGCAGCGCTAATCCCCCTTGGCAAACCTTTATGAACCCAGCACCCTCTTCCCCCAGGCCTCATGCCTGAACCCGGAAGAGGGCCGGATTTTCTGGGCCGCTTTCCGCTTTTTGGGGCGGAAGCTCTCCGCCGCCTCTTAATGCACTTGAAAATCGGTATCTACCGATTTTCAAGCAGGGCGGCGCGGGGTGCCCGTGCCGCCAGGTTCAAAAGAGGTATCACCTTTTTTGAACTGCGGTAACTATATAGGCTGGCTGCCAATTTTTGCAAAATGCGGCAATCTGGTTGATTTTTTCATTAATATGGAATAAAATTAGTTCAACACAAAGCCCAAATTGGAGAAAGGGGGGAAGGGCCTGGAACCTACATAACACTACGCGCGCAAGCCCACGCGGAAAAGCCGGGCCGCCCAAGTGCCGGGGCTTTTTCCTACGACTACAATTATCCAAAGAAAGGAACTATCATGAGAATCCTCAAAAAACACCACAAGCGTTTGGCCGCGCTGGCCCTTTGCGCCGCCCTGCTTTTGGGCATGCTGCCACTGGGCCTGCTCCAGGCCGGCGCCGCCGGCTGGGCCGACCCCTATGTGGGGAAGCTCCAGGAATGGGGCGTCATGCGGGGCGACGGCAGCGGCAACATGAACGCGGAGGGTCAAATGACCCGCGCCGAGATGGTGGCCTTTTTGAACCGGGCTTTCGGTTTTAACGAGCCCGGCCCCATCTCCTTTACGGACGTGCAGCGCAAGGACTGGTTCTATGACGACATTGCCATCGGCAAAAAAGCCGGCATCTTCAACGGAACCTCCTCCACCACCGCCGAGCCCTTGGGCAAGGTGACCCGAGAGCAGGCCCTGGCGCTGATTGCCCGCTGCCTGCGGCTGGAAGAGAGCCCCGGCGAGATTACGGAATTTACCGACGGGCGTCAGTTCAGTTCCTGGTGCGCCCCCTATGTGCGTTCGGCCCTGCTGGCGGGCATCATCAGCGGCCGGGGCGACGGTACCTTCCGGCCCGGCCGGAGCATCACCCGGGGCGAGATGGCCAAAATGCTGGCCACGGGCCTGGGCGACCTGGTGAACAAGCCCGGCACCTATGAAAAGGGCGGCGTTTTTGGCAACGTAACCATCAACACCTCCGGCGTAACCCTGCGGAACACCACCATTGCCGGCGACCTGTACATCAGCGGCGGCCTGGGCTTGGGCGAGGTTGTGCTGGAAAACGTGAAGGTCCTGGGCCGCATTGTTATTGCCGGCGGCGGCGAGAGCCAAGACGGTAAGGCCAGCATTGTGCTTAACGGCGTGGAGGCCCACGAAATGCTGGTGGACCCGGCCACAGGCCAGTTCGTCTCCCTGCGGGCCATTGGCGGCACCAACATCCCTAAAACCACCGTTAAGGCCAACGCCTTCATTCAGGACGATGTGCGGGACGAGTCCAAGGGCCTGCGCAATGTGTTTTTGGAGGCCGGTGAGGGCGCTAACTTTACCATTGCCGGCAACTTTAAGACCGTAACCAACAAGACTCCCGGCTCCACGCTCACGGTGGGCGACACCGGCGATGGCAGCGGCGGCACCATTAATGTGGATGAAAAGGCTGTGGGCTCTAAAGTGGTGCTGGAGATCAACTCCAATGTGGACCACATCAACCTGGACACCGCCACCACCGTGACGGGCTCCCCCACCGGCGAGGGCGACATTGGCGAACTGATTGTGAACACCAACGGCAGCCACTGCGACATCCTCCCCGACAAAGTCATTGTCCGTCCGGGCGTCATCACCGACGTGGCCGGCATGGAGGATGTGGACTCGGAAAAGGCCCAGGAAATCTCCCAGGACCCCCGGCTGCTGGCGGGCTATCCCAAGGCGAAAAACATCGCTCCCACCTCGGCGGACGCGGTGTTCTCCACCAATAAGGCCGGCACCATCTACTGGGCCCTGACCACTGCGGCCATGGGCCCCCTAAACGACCGGTACGCCGAGTCTATGATCTCCCCTTCCTATGGTTCGGGCTTTTTGCAGTATGGCAGCATTCCGGTGGAAACCTCCCACACGGAGCTGACCGCCAGCCTGACGGGCCTAAACCAGGGCGGCACCTACTACGTCTCTGCCCTGCTGGTGGACGCCCACGGGCGGCGCAGCCCGGTGAAGGCCCAGGAGATTCTGACCCCGGACGACAGCACCCCGGCTATGGCGCCCCAGTTCCCCACTTTGGCGGACCGGACCCCCACCCGGGACAACACCAACATCAACAAAGACTACTTTGAGCTGGTGGATATTCAGGCCACGGTAATGGCCACCAAGAGCTGCGACCTGTACTATGTGCTTCTGCCCGGCGGCAGCACCCCGCCTCAAACCAGCGAGTTCCTGTCCCACTCCTTCCCAGACCCCTACGGATACGGACGGGTGCGGCTGATCAAGAACGCCATGGACAGCTTCCAGATCAACAACATTGACATGAACCTGGACGGCCAGCCGGAACGCCTGGGCGAACTGGAGGAGGACAAGGACTACGACCTGTATCTGTGGCTTACCGACGCGGACGGAACCAAGTCTTCCAGCATCCTTAAGGTGACCGTGAAGACCAAGGACATCACCCCGCCCCGCTTTAACCTGGACGACATGGTTCAAAGCGACACCCAGGCCACTTCCGTGCGGCTGACCAACTCCATCAACGAGGACGGCACCGTGTACTGGGTGGCCGTAAAGGAGGGCGCGGAGTATCCCATTAAGAAGCCCGGCGTGGACTACACGGACGAGGATGGCGTGGACCGGTTCCTCAACAGCGAGTATGCCAAGCTCCAGGTAATCAACGGCCAAAACGGCTTCAAAAACGGCAAGCAGACCGCCCGGGCCGATACGGACTTTACCTTGAACATCAGCGGACTGGAGCGGGAGAGCTCTTACGATGTGTACTACGTGGCTGTGGACGGAGACGGCAACTGCTCTGACCCGGTGAAAAAATTCACCATCCACACCCTGGACGAAACCCCGCCCAAGGCCACGCAGGAGTTCACCAGCTACCAGGGCGAGGACACCAACGCCCCTTACGCTGACACGGATATCCGGATTATCTTTAACGAAAACATCATCTACCGGCCCGGCAATTCCAGCGAGAATACCGTGCTGGACCCGGTGCTGCTGAACATGTACCGCACCATTACCAGCAAGGACCCGGCTATTTCCGACACGGATAAAAAGCGGGCCCGGGAGGACTTTCTCAAGGCCCTCAGCGACATGATCATCCTGTATGACTCCAGCCGCCGGCCAGTGCCTGTGAAGGCGGTGGAAGGCATTGTGGAGGGCGTGGAGGACGACACCTGGGTGGTCAACTATGAGAACGTCAAGGTGTCGATGGAAGAGGACGGCAGCCTGGTGGTTACCTTCCCCACCACCACGGACCCCAAGACCAGCGCTTTGAACCTGCAAAGCGGCGCCACCTACTTCTTCCTCTTGCAGAACATCGCGGATAACTCGGAGCGGCACAATGTGATGGGGCGTACCACGCTGCCCCAGTTCACCACGGTGTCCGCCGAGGCGGTGCTGCAGGACTTTGAGGGCGGCCAGACCCTAAAAGCCTTTGACTTAAACGGCAACGCCATTACCTCCAACGGGGACGACGACAGCCTCACCACAAACATCCCCATTGACATGGCCTTTACCGTGGAGCCCCGGTCTACCAGCACCACGGCCAACGGCGTGTACTGGGACCTGATGCTGTGGTTTGACACCTCGGTGGCCTTTGAGCTGTACACCCGGGTGCAGGGCAATGTGGACGATCCCTGGGTGCTTGTGGGCACGTCAACCGAAAGTGGCGGCGTTTACTCCGCGCCTACCATGGAGGTCTCCGTACCCGACCAGGTAGAGGGCGAGCCCAAGAAGATCCGCGGAGCCAGCGTGGTGAAAAACCTGGGCGAGCGGGACTATCATTACATCAACGAGCCCTATCAGCCTGGCGGCCTGCACTGCGGTTTGAACGATGAAAACAACGAAATTTACGAGTACGCCATTCACGTCACCCGCATTGGCACCAACACCACCCGGTCTACCTTCAGCCAGCTGGTCACCGGCTATGTAACCTTTGTCACCGGCGCTTCCAGCAACCTGAACAACCTGGCCAACAACAGCACCATTCCCTACGAGACTGTGATGAGCAACCAGATGGCGGGCATTACCAACATCAGCAACCCGGAGAACTACAGCATGAAGGTTCAGTTCTCGGACGGTCTGGCCCCCCAGCTGGTGAACAAGACCCCCCTGTTCACCCCCACGGACAGCGGCGTGACCATGACCTTGCAGCTGGACCGGGTGGGCGACGCCTACTATGTGCTGGCCCCCCTGGACGACTCTGGCGCGGCGGCGCTGGCCCCGATGATTGGCACGGTGAATGTGGACGCGGATAAACTGAAGCTGATCGCCACTGGCGGCGAGGGCCTGCTGGTTAAGGTAAACCCGGATGATTCCCTCACCGATGAGGTAGCCCCGCCGGAGATTACACAGCCGGGCACCCTCCCTGACGGGACAAAATACGCCTACAACGGCAAGACCTTGACCACCAACAGCGAAGAGCCCTATTACTTCAACCGGCCCAACAGCCTGGAGATTTACAACCCCCGGGGCTCCGGCCTGACCAGCCCCATGCTGGTTACCGGCAGCAAGACGGACCTGGGCACCTCGCGCACCCCCATTGAGATTGACGGGCTGGCCCCCAACACCACCTATTATGTGTACCTGGTGACCAAGGGCGTGTCCGACGTGCGGTCGGAGGTTATGGTGTACCAGTTTAAGACCAAGCCCATTACCCGGCCGGTTATTACACTGCGGAACAGCGGTTCTAATGTGACTATTTCCAGCAACATCGCGGCAAATGTGGACTACATGGTCGTGCCCTACTCTACCGCTATGGATAAGGTGCTGACTGACCCATATGTTCACAACAGCGCGATTCCTACACCCACACCCGATCCTAGCGCCTCCCCCATGCCAGTATATGAGGCCATGGGCAAAAACGTGGTGGAAGGCACCGCTTCGGTGGGCTCCTGGTTTGACATCTATGCCCAGCAGGCTAACAAAGACGATGTGGCCGATTACATCCGCACCACCCAGCCAAATGGCGGCTCTGTTATTGGCACGGGCAGCGGGTATATTGAAGCTGGCAAGTCCATTACGGTGGATTGCGCCAAGGACTTTGACCTGCGGCCCGGCGTTGACTACTGCTTCTTGGTGGTAGGCCGCAACCCTGCAAACTCTGGCGATGCGTTCCGCTCCACCTATCCCTTCCAGATGGCGGACAGCGAGGCTCCAGTCATTGACACTGTCAATAACACCCTGTACGCATATCAATTGCAAAACGACATTGTCCCCAACCGGTGGTATATTGGCGGAACCCTTAGTTTGACCTTTAACGAGCCCTTGTGCTATCTGGAGCGCGGCAGTGGTACCCAGCAAACTTTGAAAAAGGTTACAAACACAAAAGGCTCTACTGACCCTGATTTCATTTTTACCGGCGACATCATTGAAAAGCCCCTGCAAGCAGGCGTTGAATTGATTGCCGAAACGGGTGGCAGTACTACTACTCCCCAAGCGGTCAGTATTACAATCGCCTTTACTTCACAGAATGGCGTCCCTGTCCAAAATCCCGATGCCATGACTGCCAGCCCTGCGGGCTCCTATGTCACCTTCTTCCCTGGCCTCTCGGATGAATACTACAACGCCCGAATGGATAATCCCTTGAGCGTGAATGTATCTGTTAAGGTGAACCCAGACGGTACAGCCACACCGGTCATCACGATTCCCCAAGCCTGGATGCGCGCTGGCCTAGACCCAAACGTCAGAGGTTAACCAGCTAAAACACCAATAAAACCCCCCGGCACGCCAGCCGGGGGGTTTTTCTCATCCTAAATTTTATTTACCCGTTTTTTGTTAGTCCTCGTCCTTCTCCGCTCCGTCAATCACCTTTTGGGCCACATTGGCAGGGGCCTCCTCATAGCGCTCAAACTCAAAGGTAAAGCTGCCGCGCCCCTGGGTGCTTTGGCGCATAAAGGTGCTAAAGTCGTGCATCTCCGCCATGGGCACCTCCGCGTCCACGGTCTGGCGGCCTGTGCCAGCGGGCTCCATGCCCAGCACGCGGCCCCGGCGCTTGTTCACCTCGCCCATCACGTCGCCCATGTTGCCATCCGGCACGGTGGCCTTCAAGTGGCCAATGGGCTCCAGCAGCACCGGCCCAGCCTTGGGCATGCCCGCCTTGTAGGCCAAGCTGGCCGCAGTTTTAAAGGCCATTTCCGAAGAATCCACCGGGTGATAAGAACCGTCATACAGCACAGCCGAAAGCCCGACCACCGGGTACCCGGCCAGAGGGCCCTTCAAAATGCACTCCCGCAGGCCCTTTTCCACCGCCGGGAAGAAGCCCTTGGGCACCGAGCCGCCTACCACACGCTCGCCGAACTCCAAGCCCTCGCTGCCGCAGGGGGAGAACTCGATCCACACATCGCCAAACTGGCCATGGCCGCCGGTCTGCTTTTTGTGCCGGCCCTGCACCTGCACCGTCTTGCGGATGGTCTCCCGGTAGGGCACTTTGGGCTCTTTCAACGTCACCTCAACGCCAAACTTGGTTTTGAGCTTGGTGACAGCCACATCCAGGTGCTGCTCGCCCAAGCCGCTGGCCACCAGCTCATGGGTCTCGGTATTGTTGGCAAAGCGCAGGGTGGGGTCCTCTTCAGAAAGCCGCAGGAAGCCCTGGGCAATCTTGTCCTCTTCCCCCTTCTTCTTGGGCACAATGGCCATAGAGAGGGTGGCGTTGGGGTACTCCACGCCCTCCAAGGTCACCATGCGGGTGGGGGCGCACAGGGTGTCGCCGGTGTTGGTGGCGGAGAGCTTGGGCACCGCGCCAATGTCTCCCGCGCCGATGTACTTCACGTCCTCCTGCTTTTTGCCGGTGAGCATTACGGTTTTGCCCACCCGCTCGGCCGCGCCGGTGCGCATGTTTACCAGCTGCGACTCGGTGGAAATTTTACCGCTGATGACTTTTAAGTATGAGAGCTTGCCGATAAAGGGATCCGCTACCGTCTTGAAGACAATGGCGGCCGCCGCTCCATCGCTGGTGCAGGTCAGCTCCACCGGGCTGCCATCCGGGTCAAGTCCCGTCTCGCCCGCGTGGTCCGCCGCGGAGGGAGCCAGCCAGCTCAGGCCATCCAGGAACTGCTCCATACCCCGCATCAGCATGGCGTCGCCGCAGAACACCGGGGTGATGGTGCCGTTTTTCACACCCTTGCTTACGCCTACAATAACCTCTTCGGGCGTGAATTCCTCGCCCGCGAAGTACTTCTCAAAAAGCTCGTCATCGGTCTCGGCCACAGCCTCATAGATGGCAGTGCGCAGGCCCTCCAGCCGGTCGCCCATGTCGGGAATGGCCACCTGGACGGGCTTGCCGCCGGAGTAGTCATAGGCCCGGTACTCCAAAAGATTCACGTAAATATTGGCCTGGTCTCCCTCGATAAAGGGCACCACCACCGGGCAGACCGAGGGGCCGAACTGGGCCTTTAGGTCCTCGAAGACCCGGTAGAACCGGGCGCTCTCATCGCACAGGCCGTTGACAAAGAAAATCTTCGCCAGACCCCGCTTTTCGGCGGCGGCCACGGCTTTCTCCGTACCCACGGAGGGGCCGTCCTTGCCGGAGATAACCACCAGGGCCGTGTCAGCGGCGCGCATGGCCTCGCACATGCCGCCCTCAAAGTCGAAGAGGCCAGGGGCGTCCAGCAGGTTGATCTTCTTTCCCTTCCACTCCAAGGGGGCCACCGCAGCGGCAATGGAAGCCTTGCGGCGGATTTCCTCCGCGTCATAGTCGCAGACGGTGTTGCCATCTCCCACCTTGCCACGGCGGTCCGAAGCGCCGGCCAGATAGAGCATGGCCTCGCTCAGAGTGGTTTTTCCCGCGCCGCCGTGGCCAGCTACAGCCAGGTTTATGATGTTTTTTTCCTGGTATTGATTCATAACAGTTGCCCCTTCCACAGTCCTTCAGCAGATTACCTAAGAGCCGAAGGTCATTATCATTTAATTTGCACAAGTTTTGTTACAAGGCATGGGTTAATTATAACATATTCGCCGGAGAATAGCAAGAGATATTTTTGGTGGGGAGTCCACAATACAGAGAATAAATCCCGGAGGCGGGAACTGTTATGCTTTTGACTCTCTGCGGGAAGCGGAAGAGGCGCCCTCCCGGTTTCTCTCAAAAAGCCGCCTCCACTCTGCCCACTTTGCCTCAAACAAACCCTATATATAATAGTATAGAAAAAGCCCACAAGCTCCCACTCTTTTTTCAAAATAATCCCTTCCCCCCTCTTGACTTTCCTTTCAGGAAGGTGTATAATACATATGAACAATCGCTCATATGAAAGGATGTTTGATTAAATGGAAGCTCCCACCCCTCTCAACCATGTGCACGAGGACACCGTGCGCCGGGTCAACGAGAGCATTCCCTGCGAAGAAGAGCTTTTCGACCTGGCGGAGCTGTTTAAGGTCTTTGGCGACTCCACCCGGGTGCGCATCCTGTTTGTGCTCTTCGAGTCGGAAATGTGCGTGTGCGGTCTGGCCGAGCTGCTGGGCATGACCCAGTCGGCCATCTCCCACCAGCTGCAAGTACTGAAAAAAGCCAAGCTGGTCCGCTACCGGCGGGAGGGCAAAACCATTTTCTACTCCCTGGCCGATGGCCATGTGCGGGCCATTTTGGACCAGGGCATGGAACACATCACCGAATAAAGGAGGCGCCCTTTGAACGACATTTTTCTCACCGATTTTACGGACCTCCGGTTTCAAAAGGCCTTTCAGACTTACTTCCAGGAACTGGGCATTCAGGTCCGCGACTGGGAGGGCCTTTTCACCGAGATGAACGGCGATTCCCACGGCAACGCCGCCTATGTGCGGCTGGACGGGGAACGAGCCGCCGGGTTCATCCAGTTTTGCCCTATGGAGCTCTCCGGCTGGTTTTTCTCCAAAAAGCTGGGCTTTATCCGAGAATTCTGGATCGCCCCGGAATACCGGGGCCAGGGCCACGGCACGGCCCTGCTGGGGCTGGCGGAAAGCTGGTTTCAAAACCAGGGCTTCGCGGGGGCCATCTTGACCACGGACACCGCGCCGGCATTTTATACCCGGCGGGGCTACCAGCCGGACCCAGGCTTTCAAGCCAAAAACAGCGACCCGGTATTCATCAAACGCTTCTTCTAAGCGTTCAGCCCCAATGAAATCAAGGCCAAACTCAATGTAACATGAAGAAAAAATTTATTTTAATTTTCACACAGAAAGGACTTGGGCAATATGACGAAACGTTTCAACCTCATCGACCTGGACTGCGCCAACTGCGCGGCCAAAATGGAGACCGCCATTAAAAAAATTGCAGGAGTGGAAGATGCTTCCGTCAGTTTTATGACGCAGAAGATGACCATCCAAGCCGACCCGGAGCGCTTTGAGGAGATCATGGACCAAGTGGTAAAGGTCTGCCGGAAGGTGGAGCCAGACTGCCAAATCGTCCGCTGATGGGAAGCTTTTGGGACCGCGCCGCCTGTTTTTACGACTTCTCCGAGACCTTCAACGCCCGGGCAAACCGAGCCATGGTCCAAGCCGCCGCCCGCTGGGTAAGCCCCGGAAGCCGGGTGCTGGACTGCGCGGCCGGTACCGGGGCCCTGTCCCTGGCCGCCGCGAAAAAGGCGGAAGCCGTACTCTGCACAGACCTCTCCCCCGCCATGCTGGCCCAGGCCAAGCGAAAGGCCGCGGCTCAGGGCGCTGGCAACATTACCTTCGCCCAGCGGGACCTGTTTGCCCCGCCGCCCCCGAGGCCCTTTGACGGGGTGATTGCCGGAAACGTCCTGCATCTGCTGGACGAGCCGGAACGGGCCCTTGCCAGCCTGCTGGCCTGCCTGCGCCCCGGCGGGCGGCTGATTCTGCCAACCTACCTGCAAGGGGAGGCGTCCCCCTTGTTCCGGGTTCTGCTGGCCGCGTACCAATGGGTGGGCTTTCGCCCGAAGCGCCAGTTTACAGACAAGAGCTACCGGACCCTGCTAGCCCCTTGGCGGCCCACTTATTACCAGCTGCTGCCCGGCCCGCTGCCCGTGGGCTTTGCTGTCATCACGAAAGGAATGGATTCCCTATGAGTTTGCTGTCGGACATGACAAAAAAACAACGAACCATGGCCCTGCGCATTCTGGCCGGAGCCCTGCTGCTGGTGGCGGCGGTGCTGGTTCCCTATCACGGGCCCTGGCGCTTTCTGCTGTTTCTGCCCGCCTATGGTATGGTAGGCTGGGATGTGCTCTGGCGGGCGGCGAAAAATATCTGCCACGGCCAGGTCTTCGATGAGAATTTTCTAATGGCCCTGGCCACGGTGGGGGCCTTCTGCACCGGCTTTTTCGGGGAGGGCGAATACCCCGAGGCGGTGTTCGTTATGCTGTTCTATCAGGTAGGCGAGCTGTTCCAGGGCGTGGCTGTGGGCAAATCCCGCAGGTCCATTTCCTCTCTGATGGACCTGCGGCCGGACTTTGCCAACGTGGAGCAGGAGGGCCAACTGGTCCAGGTGGACCCAGAGGATGTGGCTGTGGGCAGCGTCATTGTGGTGAAGCCCGGCGAGAAGGTGCCTCTGGACGGGGTGGTGGTGGAGGGCTCCACCACGTTGAACACCGCCGCGCTGACGGGCGAATCCCTGCCCCGGTCCATCCAGGCCGGGGACAGCGCTGCCAGCGGCTGCGTAAACCTGAGCGGCCTGATCCGGGTGCGGGTGGACCGGCCCTATCAAGAGGGCACCGTGGCAAAAATTTTAGACCTGGTGGAAAACGCCGCCAGCAAAAAGGCCCACGCGGAAAATTTCATCACCAAGTTTGCCCGGTACTACACCCCCGCAGTGGTCATTGCCGCCCTGTTCCTGGCGGTGATTCCCCCGCTGTTTGCGGGCGGCTGGGCCCTGTGGCTCCAGCGGGCCCTGACCTTCCTGGTGGTCTCCTGCCCCTGCGCGCTGGTGATCTCCGTGCCCCTGAGCTTCTTCTGCGGCATTGGCGGGGCTTCCCGGCAGGGCGTACTCATCAAGGGCGGCAACTACATGGAGGCCCTGGCGGCTGTGAATACGGTAGTCTTCGACAAAACCGGCACTTTAACCCAAGGCGTCTTCCAGGTGACGGAAGTGCGCCCTGAGCCCTGGCTCACCCGGGAGCAGCTGCTGGAGCTGGCCGCCCTGGCGGAAAGCTACTCGGACCACCCCATCTCCCGGTCCATTCGGGAGGCCTGGAACGGCCCTGCGGACGCCTCCCGGCTTTCGGAGGTGGAGGAGCTGCCCGGCCGTGGCCTGCGGGTGCGGGTGGATGGCAAGCTCATCTGCGCGGGCAACCGGAAGCTGATGGAGGAATGCGGCGCGGCCCTGCCCCAGGAGATGGGCGGTTCTGTGGGCACCACCGTGTTTTTGGCGGCAGAGGGCCGCTATGCCGGGCGGCTGGTCATCTCTGACCAGCTGAAAGCCGACGCGGTGGAAGCTGTGGCCCAGCTGAAAGCCCAAGGCGTCCACACTGTTATGCTTACCGGCGACGCCCAGGCCGCCGGAGAGGCCGCCGCCAAAGCCCTGGGGCTGGACCAGGCTTACGCCGAACTGCTTCCGGCGGACAAGGTGGAAAAGGTGGAAGAACTGCTGGCACAGCAGGCTCCCAAGTCCCGGCTGGCCTTTGTGGGCGATGGCATCAACGACGCGCCGGTGCTTTCCCGGGCGGATGTGGGCATTGCCATGGGGGCCTTGGGCTCGGACGCGGCCATTGAGGCGGCGGACGTGGTGCTGATGGACGACAAGCCCTCTAAAATCCCCCTGGCCATGGCCATTGCCCGAAAGACCCTGGCCATTGTGCGGCAGAACATTATTTTCGCCCTCGGCGTCAAGGGCTTGGTGCTGGCGTTTACGGCGGTGGGCCTTGCCAACATGTGGCTGGCGGTTTTCGCGGATGTGGGGGTCATGGTGCTGGCTGTGCTCAACGCCACCCGGGCCAACGCGAGGAAAAAGACCTAGCGGGCCTATCAATTATAATAAAAAGCAGCCCCATCCCGGACGGATGGCGGGCTGCTTTTTTTGCGTGGAAAAATGGGGGGAAAGCGGGCCCGAAGGAGGCCCCTGCAAGATAGCGTACTTTTTTGCAAAAGCTAGCTACGTATCTCCCAGCTCTGATATTAGCACAAATTTCCTGGAAAGGCAATACCTACTATGGAAAAAGATTGTGAATCTGCCAATAAAAATACTCCATGCGGAAGCTGCAAAAAAGTACACGTTTTTGCAAACGGGGAGCGCTTTGGCCCGGAAGGAGCTGGGCAGCGGATATCCCGCGCGACCCGTAAATCTTCCAAAGCAGGGGAGTTGTATGGAGGAGTTTTTGGGAGGACTGTATTTAAGAGGGGAGGGAGATACCGCCATATGGCCGCCCGCGCGCTGCGCCCAAGCGCGGGCAGAGTAATCTGGGCGTACGGGCAAACCACCGGAAACGATGGGGCTGCAAAGCTAGGGGGCTAAGGCGTTCAGGGCGCTATGCCAGCCCGGCTGCTGGTGCGGGCTCCTTTATAGTAAGTTTACTGTAAAGGGCCCGCCGGATGTGGCGCGGAGCATAACTCCGCCCACAGCCTTGGTAAACCGGCCGAAAGGCCGGGGCACAAAGCAAGGGGCCTACGGTGGTCTCCATATGTGGACCTACTATGGCAGCCCAGCCGCCGGATCCTTTGCATCCGAAAAACCAGCAAAGAGAGGAAAAGTTAAGATGAAAATGCACAAAAACAATCTCGTCAAGCGCGGCTTCGCCGTGCTCCTGGCCCTGGCTCTGGTCGTTGGCATGATGCCCATGATGGCGTTAGCGGCGAACCACACCTATGGCAATGGTGATTGCAATGTCTGCAAAAACGGCAGCGGCAATAGTAATAACCATGTCTGGGGATCCGATGGAAAGTGCGAGTGCTGTGGAAAGACTGGCGGGCCGACTACTCCGTCCGTGAGCCCTGACCCGAGCACCCCGCCGGAGACAGAGACTCCCGAGCCGACTGACCAGCCCGAACATGTGCACAGCCACACTGGGATCATCACCACACAGCCTACCTGCACGGAAGCGGGCGTAAAGACCTTTACGTGTGAGTGTGGGGATTCCTATACCGAGCAGGTTGAGAAGCTGGACCACGACTTCACTGGTTCCTATGTTCCTACTGGGACGGGTGGCCAGCATTGGCATGAATGCCTTTATGGCTGTGGCGCCCATGATAGCGCTGTAGCGCACAATATGGTCGAGGACAACCGCGAGCCTACCTGCAAGGAGCCGGGACATACTGGCGGAATATGCGCTGACTGCGGTTACGACACTGGCAAGGATATTCCTGCCTTGCAGCACAAGTGGACCATTCACGACAAGAAGGCTCCCACCTGCACCGAGAATGGCTTTGACAATGTGCATTGCCAGTACTGCGGGATGAAGAGCGCGACGGCAAGCCAAATTTTCCTGTCGAAGGGCCACCAGTTCAATGCCTGGACAGTGGATGAGGCTGGCCATATCACCCACAGCCACTCCTGCAAAGTGTGTGGGCTTAAAGAGACCGAGGCCCATACGGGCTTTGAGTGGGAGACGGTTTCTGAGGATGATGTGTCCAAGGTAGAGTCCCGTGTGTGCGATGACTGTGGGTACAAAGAGACAAAAACCACGTCCAAGGTGTGCCGGCATCCTGCTACCGAAACGCGCAAGGAACACCAGGACGCCACCTGCGTGACAGCGGGTTATGACGTTACTATCTGCGGTGTGTGTGACGCCGAAGTTGAGCGGCATGACATCCCCGCCGGGGGCCATACCTATGACGCTTGGACCGACAACGGCGAGGAAAACCACATCCACACCTGCGTCAATGAGGGCTGCACTGCCGGGACCGAGGGCCACGCGGTAACCGCCGCCCACGACTTCAGCGAGTGGGAAACGACCGCTTACCCCACCTATGGCATTCCCGGCCGGGAGGAGCGCGCCTGCGCCACCTGCGGCCGCGAGGAGAGTCGAGAGATTCCCGCTTTGGTGGGTCCTCCGGTCATCCCGCCCCCGGTGGTGGTTCCCGATGAGCCCGACGAGCCCATCGAGGAGCCGGACGTTCCCCTGAACCCCACTCCCGAAGAGCCTGACGAGCCCATTGAGGAGCCGGATGTTCCCTTGGACCCCGCTCCCGAAGAGCCTGACGAGCCCATCGAGGAGCCGGACGTTCCCCTGGACCCCACTCCCGAAGAGCCCGACGAGCCCATCGAGGAGCCGGACGTTCCCCTGGACCCCACTCCCGATGAGCCCGTTGATGAGCCGGACGTTCCGCTGAACCCCGCTCCCGAAGAGCCGGCAGGCGGCAACGGCAACGGCGGCTCTGGCGCCAATGACGAGGAAATCTTGGAAGACGGAGAAATCCCCCTAGCTGACGTGCCCAAGACCAGCGACGACCTGAGCCTGCTTTGGATTCTGGTCCTGGCCTGCGGCGCGACCCTGATGGCCCGGTGCCTTTCCCGTAAAGAGCGGACCCAGCGCTAAAGGCGCTTAACCGCGAAACTGTTCCAAAGGCCGAGGCCCTCCGGGGCCCCGGTTCTTTTTTTGCCAATCCCTAACATGTTAGGTCTTGCCTTTTCCCCATTTCCAGTATAGAATGGCTCCATACAGGGAAAGGAGAAAGCCCATGGAACAAAAAATTCGCGAAAACAGCATTACAGAAGGGGTTATTTGGAAGCAGCTTTTGGTGTTTTTCTTCCCCATTTTAATCGGAACCTTTTTTCAGCAGCTTTATAATACGGTAGATACCATCATAGTCGGCCAATATGTTGGCAAAGAGGCTTTGGCAGCTGTGGGCACCACCGGCACCCTCATCAACCTGCTGGTGGGCTTCTTTGTGGGGGTTTCCTCTGGCGCTACGGTAATCATCTCGCAATTCTTTGGCGGCGGCGACTGGAAAAACCTCTCTAAGGCGGTGCACACCTCCATTGCCCTGGCTTTGGCCGGGGGCGGAATGATCTTGGTGCTGGGCATCCTCACGGCCCGGCCCTCTCTGGCTCTTTTGGGCGTGCCGGAAGAGATTCTGGAGGACGCGCTGCTCTACTTAAACGTGTACTATTCGGGCATTCTATTTTGTATGATCTACAATGTGGGAACAGGTGTGCTCCGGGCCATTGGCGACAGCCGCATGCCCCTTTATGTGCTGATTGTCTGCTGTCTGGTAAACATTGTGCTGGACCTGCTCTTTGTGGTGGCATTCCATTGGGGCGTGCTGGGCGTGGCCCTGGCCACGGTGGTCTCTCAGGCGGTCAGCGCCCTGCTTATTATGCTGCGCCTCATGCTTACCCAGGAGGCGTACCGGGTGGAGCTCCGGCTGCTCCGCTTTGACCGGGGCATTCTGCGCAGCGTTATCCGCATCGGCCTGCCCGCCGGAGCGCAGTCCGTGTGCTACTCCCTCTCCAATCTGGTGATCCAGGCCAGCATCAATTCCTTTGGCACCGACGCCATCGCCTCTTGGGCGGCCATTGGCAAAATTGATGGCTTTATCTGGATGGTAATGGGCGCTTTCGGCATCTCCATCACCACCTTTGTGGGCCAGAATTTTGGGGCCCGGAAATACGGCCGGGTCAAGCGCAGCGTGATGGTCTGCCTGGCCATGACTTTGGGCGTCACCATTGGCTTAAGCCTGGTTCTGCTGGTTTTTATGGAGCCCCTTTTGCGTTTCTTCACCGGCGATACGGAAGTCATTGCCATTGGGCAAAGCTTTCTGCGCATTTTGGCTCCCTCTTACTTTACCTTTGTGTTCATAGAGATTTTTTCAGGGGCCATCCGGGGCGCGGGCGAGGCCCTGCAGCCCATGCTCATCACGGTTTTCGGGGTTTGCGGCCTGCGAATCCTCTGGGTCCTGCTGGCTGTGCCCCTGTACCCCACCATGCAGATGGTGGCCATGAACTACCCGGTCACTTGGACCGCCACAGCCACTGTCTTTACCATCTACTATTGCCGGATGAAGTGGCTGGAACGCGGCAAACGGGCGGCGGGGCACCTGGTGGACGAAAACGCATAAATGGCGGCGCAATGCAAAAACTAACCCCCATGCGGGCGGGCAACCGCCAAAAAACACGCAAGGGGGCCTTTTTGTGAAACGAATCGGCAAGCAGAGCTTTGAGTTTGAGAACTGTCCCGGCATTGCCGGGCATGCCGCTGTAGGCGGACGCAAGGAGGCCCAGGGGCCCCTGGGCGGCGACTTTGACCAGACCTTTGACGACACCACCCTGGATACCACCAGCTGGGAAAAGGCGGAGGCACAGCTGCAAAAGGAGTCCCTGGCCCTGGCCCTGGAAAGCGCCGGATGCAAGGCCTCGGATGTGGACTTTGTCTTTGCCGGGGACCTTTTAAACCAGTGCATCTCCTCCACCTTTGGCCTGCGGGAGTACCAGATTCCCTTTTTGGGCCAATACGGGGCCTGCTCCACCATGGCCCAAACCCTGCTTATGGCCAGCGTCTTCGTGGACTGCGGAGCCGCTCGCCGGGCCGCGGCGGTAACCAGCTCCCACTTCTGCTCGGCGGAGCGGCAGTTCCGCACGCCCCTGGAATACGGGGCCCAGCGCACCCCTACCGCCCAATGGACCGCCACGGCCTCTGGCTGCGCCATTGTGGGCCAGACCGGCCCGGTTCGGGTGTGCCGGGGCCTGGCGGGGCGCATTATGGACCTGGGCGTAAAAGACCCGGCCAACATGGGCGCGGCCATGGCCCCGGCGGCGGCGGACAGCATTTTTCAGTTTTTGGAGGATACCGGGGCCAAGCCAGAGGATTTTGACGGCATTTTCACCGGCGACCTGGGGTCGGTGGGCAGCAGCCTGTTTTTGGAGGCCCTGCGCTTTAACGGCATGGACCTAAGCGGGGTCCATCAAGACTGCGGGCTGCTGCTGTTCGACCGGGAGCGGCAGGACGTACACGCGGGGGGCTCGGGCTGCGGATGCTCGGCCAGCGTGCTCTGCGGCCACCTGCTCCGGCGCATGAAGCGGGGAGAGCTGAACCGCATTCTATTCTGCGCCACCGGCGCCCTTATGTCCACCACCTCCCAGCAGCAGGGAGAGTCCATCCCCGGCGTATGCCACATTGTGGAGCTGAGGCATCAGCCTTAACCCCCACGCGCCACCAGAAGCCAGCGCCAGAAGGCGGGCCGGTTTATGCCGGTCCGCTTTTTTGGCGGATGAGCCGGACTTTTGCTCCCCGGCGGTCAACTGCGGCCAGGCCCCTCTCTTCCCTCCCTCACAAGCGCTCCATACTTTGGGCCTCCCCGGCCGCAACGTTTTTCTTGCGATTTTCTAGGGAAAGTGGTATAATTGCTTTAGTTATGCCAGTTTGGATTCGAAATTATACCAAAAAGGGGGCCTTGCTGTGGACGAGGCGGAGAAAAAGCAGTATGGCGGCGAGATCATTGCCGGGCGCAACCCGGTAGCGGAGGCCTTAAAGGCCGGACGGGCCATTGACTGCCTTTACGTGGCCAAAGGGCCCAGGACCGGCCAAGCGCCGGTAATTCTGGCCCGGGCCAAGGAGCTGGGGATCCCCGTCAAGGAGGCGGACCCCAGAAAACTAAGCCATCTGTGCAATGGGGCCAACCACCAGGGTGTGGTCGCTGTGGCGGCGGCCCGGGACTATGCCACGGTGGAGGATATGCTGGCTCTGGCCAGGGAGCGGGGCGAAGCTCCCCTGCTGCTCCTGTGCGATGGCCTGGAAGACCCTCATAATCTGGGCGCGGTGATTCGGGCGGCGGAGTGCGCTGGGGCCCATGGGGTCATCATCCCCAAGCGGCGGAGCGTGGGCCTGACCTACGCGGTCAGCAAGGCTTCCGCCGGGGCGGTGGAGCATCTGCCTGTGGCGCGGGTACAAAATCTGGCCGCGCTGCTGGAGGAACTCAAGGAAAAGGGCCTGTGGATTTTCGCCGCCGACATGGACGGCCAGCCCTGGTGCCAAGCGGACTTTACTGGGCCCTCGGCCATTGTCATTGGCTCAGAGGGCCGGGGCGTGGGGCGGCTGGTGAAGGAGCGTTCCGACTTTGTGGTCTCTCTGCCCATTCGCGGCAAGGTAAACTCCCTAAACGCCTCTGTAGCCGCCGGCGTCCTCTGCTACGAAGCCCTCCGCCAGCGGGGTGCCCCCGCTGGCAATTCGCGGAGCGCTCCCTCCGGTCGCTGACAGGGTGATAGGCGTTAGCCGGGCCATCGCGCAGGTTGGATGCTGCCGGGTGAGGTGCCCCCGCTGGCAATTCGCGGAGCGCTCCCTCTGGTCGCTGACAGGGTGGTAGGCGTTAGCCGGGCCATCGCGTAGGTTGGATGCTGCCGGGTGAGGTGCCCCCGCTGGCAATTCGCGGAGCGCTCCCTCTGATCGCTGACAGGGCGGTAGGCGTTAGCCAGGCCATCGCATAAGGCACCGGTTGCCAGTTTGTTTTTGTCTTTCCCTGCCTTGGAGGCATACTTAATTTATAACTCAAATTTTGTGACCGATCCGCCAGAATTTATATTTGAAACCATATCATTTTTATAAAGTGGTTTGCATTTTGTTCAATTTGGAGAGGAATCTATGAAACAAGACTTTACGCTGGAAGACATTTTAGAAGAACAGCGTCTGGAACGGGAAAAGACCCGAACCGCCGGGGAGTCTGCCCCTGCCGCAAGGCCGGAGTATGAAGCGGAGCCCCCGGCGCAGCCAGCGCCCCAGCCTCCCACAGACGTCCCGGAATATGCCGGAGAACCCGCCTATGAGGAACCGCCGGAGGCCTTCTCCCCCGCTCCGCCGGAGCAGGAGCCGCCGGAACCGGAAGAGGGGGAAAAATCCAAAAAGAAGAAAAAAAAGCGCTGGGGCCTGTTTAACTGGCGGAAAAAGGTGCCGGATTTTGACGAGAACGAAGACGACATGTATTACGGCATCCAGCTTAAGCCTTTGGATGAGTACCGCATGGACGGAGACGCCCCGCCTTTGGGGGAAGAGGGCTATCAGGCCCTGTTCGATGACTCCAAGGCCATTGACGACCAGGTGGAGGAAAATTTTCAGCTTTTGCAAAAGGAGCGCCGCCGCCGGGTAGCCGAGGCCGTTCAAAGCGCCGGACTGGACGAGCAACAGGTAGCGGAAGAATTCGGGGTAGCGGCTCCCATGCCGGTGTCGTCCTTTGCCGCCGACCCTTACGCCCGCCAGCACGGCCTTGAGGTAGAGGGCGGCCAGGCTGCGGACGAGTTGCAGCAGGCCATGCTTCAGACCTCCAGCGAGACCATGGAGATCAAGCTGAATGTGCTCAACAGCACCATTGAGCTGCAAAAGGTGCGGGACGGCCAGCCGGTCAGCGAAGAAACCGTGGACCGCATTTTGGCCTCCGTCCCGCCGGAGCCCCAGCCGCCGGTCTACCAAGAGACTCCGCCTCCCGCTGGGGAGCCGGACCAAGGGCCTGTCTATGTAGAAGCCCCCCAGGCGGATCAGCCCCAGCCGCCGGTCTATCAAGAGGCCCCGCCTCCCGCTGGGAAGCCGGGTCAAGCTCCCGTCTATGTAGAAGCCCCCCAGGCGGATCAGCCCCAGCCGCCGGTCTATCAAGAGG
>CAJUNS010000004.1:27340-139190 GCA_910587995.1 uncultured Oscillospiraceae bacterium
GTCTATGTAGAAGCCCCCCAGGCGGATCAGCCCCAGCCGCCGGTCTATCAAGAGGCCCCGCCTCCCGCTGGGAAGCCGGGTCAAGCTCCCGTCTATGTAGAAGCCCCTCAGGCGGATCAGCCCCAGCCCGCCCAAGAGAAAACCGTGGTCATCCCCGTGGTGGAGCGGGACTCCCGGCCGGAGGCCCCCAAGCCTCTGCCCAAAGCGCCGCCCCCCCGGCCGGTACAGGAAGTCCCCTATGTGGAGAGCATCTTCCAGTACCGCTCCCGGAACCTGCCCACCCATATCATCAACGCGGACGTGCTGCAAACCGCCCTGCTGGCTGAGTCCGAGGCCTTGGAGCGCATGAAAGAAGCCGAAGAGCTGAAAAAGGCTCCCCGCAAGCGCCCTGCTCCGCCCCGGCCTAAAAAGCCCGAAGAGCCTCAGCCAGCGCCCCTCTCCCCGGAAGAGCGCCAGGAGGCCCTTGAGGACTACACCGGGCCCGACGACGCCCGGTCCGTGTCCAACGAGCTGCGGGGCGAAATGCGGGAAATCTCCATGCGGATGATGATCTGCGGTGTGTGCACCGTGCTGCTGGCTTTGGTCAGCCTGGTGTGCCGCAGCCGGTTCTCCATTGAGAACGGCTCGGGCAGCTGGCCGCTGGCCTATGTAATCCTCAATCTGGTGTTCCTTACGGTGTCCATTGGCATCAGTTATAAAACTGTGCTCAGCGGGCTCAAGGCGCTGTTTACGGCCAAGGCCAATGCGGACAGCCCTGTGGCCGCCGCCGCCCTGGCCGCGGTGGTCCAAACCCTGTGCGCGGTGTTCTTCCAAAACGAGCTGGTGGCCGGCGGACTGCACCTCTACGCGGCGGTGGTTTCCGCCCTGCTGCTGGCCAACGCCGCCGGAAAACTCACCATGATGCGGCGCATCCACAGCAACTTCCGGTTCGTCACCTCTCGGGAGCAAAAATACGCGGTGCGGGTGTTTGACGACTACAACACCTCCCTGAAAATGACCAAGGACTGCGTGGCCGAAAAACCGCTTATCGCCTTCCAGAGCAAGGCCGGTTTCCTCCGGCGCTTTTTGGAGCTCTCTTATGAGCCGGACCCCTCGGAGTCCTCGTCCCAGATGCTGGCTCCCTTGGGGCTGGTGTCCTCCCTGGCTCTGTGCGTGGCCTGCCTGCTGATTACCCGCAGCGTACCGGCGGCCATCAGCGCCTTTGCCGCAGCCAGCTGCGCCTGCGTGGCGGCGGGCAACATGCTGACCATCAACCTGCCGGTCAGCCGCATGTGCAAAACCGCCCGCCGGGCCGGCGGCATGGCAGTGGGCTATGAGGCTGTGGAGCGCTTTGGCGATGTAAACGCGGTTATCTCCGATGCGGGCGAGCTCTTCCCCACTGGCACCGTGGTGCTGGGCGGCATCAAAACCTTTGGCAGCAAGTCTGTAGCCGAGCAGGCCATTATGGCCGCTTCCGCTCTGATGCGGGAGGTAGGCGGGCCTCTGTCCGGGGTGTTCCAGCAGGTCATCAGCGAAAACGAGGAGGGCCTGCCCGAGGTGGAGAAATTCACCTATGAGAGCGGCGGCGGCGTGGTTGGCCGGGTGGATGGCCGGACCATCTACATTGGCGTGCGCGGGCTGCTGATTAACCACCGCTTGGAAGTACCCACCCGGGAGGAAGAGACCCAGTACGCCTCCGGCAACCGGAACATCATTTACATTGCCGTGGACGCGGCGGTGGTGGCCATGTTAGTGCTGAACTACACCGCTGACCGGCGGAAGAAAAATGAGCTGCAGCGCCTGGAGGACAGCGGCATCAGCGTGCTGGTGCGCTCCACAGACCCCAACGTGACAGCAGGCATGCTCTCCCGGCTGTTTGGCGTGGACCCCGCCAGCGTGGGCATTTTGGACGCCCAGTTGGGGGATACGGCCCAGCGGCTGATGGAGGACATTCAGCCCCGCAGCGACGCGGCGGCTGCCACAAAGGGCCGGATGGAATCCATGATGAGCCTGATCTCGGCCTGTGTGGACCTTAAGCGCATATCCGGGGTGCTGGTGACCTTCCAGACCGCCGCTGTGATTTTGACCTTTGTGCTGGTGGCCTTCCTGTCCTGCTTTGGACACATCAAGCAGTTAAGCGCGCTGCTGCTGTTCTTGGTGCACCTGGCTTGGGTGGGACTGTTGACGCTGATTCCGCGTTTCCGCAATTAGAAAATCAGAAAGCCGAATATTGTGAATCCATAAGAAAAACCCGAGGAGTCAGCCCCCTCGGGTTTTTTCATTGGGCCGGATTCAGCCGCCGGTCCGCGCGCTTTTTGATGATTCCGTAGCAAACCCCCGCCATAAGGGAGGTGATGACCCAGGTGACCGAGTAGGACAGGAAAAGCACCTCCCAGGTTGGCCACAGGGCGAAAACCGTATAGACCCACACCACCCGCAGCACACATACCCCGATGATGGTGTTCACCATAGGGGTCAGGGAGGAACCCAGCCCCCGCATGCCGCCGATGAAAATATTCATAGCGCCGCAAGTGAAGTAGGGCACACAGATCATCAAGATTCGCGACCGGCCGTACTCAATCACCGCCGGGTCGGAAGAATAGACGCTCAAAAGGGGCCGGGCCGCCAAAAAGGCTCCGATGCCCAGCACCAGCCCCACGCCAGTGACCAGACCCATACAGATCCACATCACCCGCCGGACCCGGTCCAGCTTTTTCGCGCCGTAGTTCTGGCCCACAAAGCTCTGGGTAGCCTGGGTAAACGCATCCATAGCCGTCCACACAAAGCCCTCGATGTTGCCGCCCGCCGTGCTCCCGGCCATGGCCACAGAACCAAAGCTGTTCACTGTAGATTGAATCAGCACGTTCGAAATGGAAAACATGGCTCCCTGTACCCCGGCGGGAATCCCGATGCGGGCCATCTCAATGAGCTTAGACTTGTAAAAGCGCAGGGCTTTTATGTTCAGCCGGTAAACGCCCTCGCTGCGCATAAGGCAGAGAATCACCAGCGCCGCCGACACGCACTGGGACAGTACCGTGGCCGCGGCCACCCCCGCCACGCCCATGTGGAGCACGATGACAAAAAATAGATTCAGCACCACATTGATCACCCCGGCGGTAAGAAGGAAATAAAGGGGCCGCTGGGTGTCCCCCACCGAGCGGAGAATGGCCGAACCAAAGTTGTAGAGCATGCTGGCCGGCATCCCCGCGAAAATAATGCGCATGTACAGCACGGACTGGTCAATCACGTCCTCTGGGGTGTCCATCAGCTGCAGCAGGGGGCGGGACAGCACATTACCCAAAAGAATCAGGAATACCCCGCAGGAAACCGCTGTGAGAATGGCTGTATGGACGGTTTCAAACAGGTCTCGGGTCTGGCCAGCCCCATAGAAGCGGGCCACCAGCACGTTAACCCCAATGGAAAGGCCCATAAACAGATTGACGATGAGCATATTCAGCGCGCTGGTGGAACCCACGGCCGCCAGCGCCTGGCTGCCCGCAAAGCGGCCCACCACCACAATGTCGGCGGCGTTGAACAGAAGCTGCAGAACCCCGGACAGGGCCAGGGGAATGGAAAACTGCACCAGCTTGCCCAAAAGCGGCCCCTCGGTCATGTTGATTTCATAGGAACTGCGCCGGGCCCGTGGCTTAAAATGAAACTTCATAGAAAGCGCCTTCTTTCTCCATATTAGCACTAATTATTTATTATAGCACTTGGAGCGGCGCCCTGGCAAGAGCTGCTGGGAAAAAAGGCGTTTTTTAGCAAAAAAAGAGCCCGGACCTTATGGTCCGGACCCTCTTTTTTGGTTTTACAAACCTTTTTTGCCGGGATTAGCCCTTCAGCTTGTAAACGTCGTAATCCTCGCTGTAGGCGTCAAAGCCCTGCTGTTCAATGTTAGCATCGTACTGACGCTGCATTTCCTCCAGCACGCCAGCCAGGTTGTTGCTCTCGCAGAAAGCCTTCAGGTCATCGATGAGCTTGTTGAAGGTAGCCTCATCGGGAGCCATCATGATCTGGGGCAGCTGAGACTGGCACTGATCCTGGATGGCCTTCAGGCTGATGCCCAGGTCGCTCTGCGGATCGATGTAAGCGAGCACGTTGGTGCTCTGGTCAGTCTTGAACTTCTGGCCGATCTTCGGGTTCTCAATGTCATAGGTAGACACATGAGCCTGGTTGTAAACGGTCCAGTTCTTGGTCTCGGACTTGTCGTTCAGAGCGAACTTCATGGTGTCGATGTAGTCGGAGTGGGCAGGCTGGGTGTACATCCAGGCACCAGCCTCATCCTGCTGGGCAGAAGTGATCGCGCCGTAGTCAAGCAGCAGCTTGGGAGTGGTGCCATCCTCTTCAAACTCGCCGTTCCAAATGGGGCCATCGGGGCCGCCCAGAACCTGGTAGTAGGAGCCTTCCTTGGAAATCATCCAGGTGAACAGGTCGAAGATACGCTGGGGCCGCTTGGCAGCGGTGGTGATAACGTTGACGTTCCAGCCGGGAGAACCAGCCTCGTCGCCGTAAACCACTTCTACGCCGTCCGCAGCCGGGAACTGGGGATACTTGCCCAGCTCGTCATAGGTAGCGCTGCCGATGATCTCGTAAGCGCCGGCCTTGTCGGTCTTGCCAGACTCTTCCACATACTTGCGGCGGTAGTTGTTGGTGTCGTCCTGGGAGAAGTCATACCAGAAGATAGCGGGACGGCCGTTGGTCATCTTCTCAACCCACATATCACCGTCATCGGTGAAGATGTCGGAGCTCCACAGGCCCTCGTTGTACCACTGGTTGGCAATCTTCAGAGCTTCAACAAACTTGGGCTCGAATACGCCCAGATTGATCTTCGCGTCTTCCTGGGTGAAGTAGTTCTCCACAATGTTGCGGGCGCCCAGGGCGCGGAAGAAGGGACGGTAAACGGAGAAACCAGTGTTGTTGTTGGTGGCAGCCATGGGGATGATGGACTGGCCGGAGTAAGTAGTCTCGCCAGAATCAGCCAGTTCCTTGGCCTTCAGGGCATACTGATGGATGTCCTCCAGAGTGTTGAGCGCGGGCTTGCCCAGCTTCTCATACACATAGGTGTTGACAATCCACTGCTCGTTGCCGCCGGTGCTGGCCTTGCCTTCGGCACGGGGCCAGTTGGGAATGGTGTACAGCTTGCCATCCACACGGAGCAGGTCGCGGGTCATGTCGGTGATGTCGGTTTCGAAGGTGCAGCCAGGATACATGAACTGCTCGATCTCCACCAGGGCGCCGGCGCGGGCCACGCTGTTCAGCACGCGGCCGCGGTCCAGAATCATGGAGTCCGGCAGAGAGCCGCCGGTGAGCATCAGCTGCAGCTTGGAGTCGGCGTCAGCGTCGGGCTTGGAGAAGGTGACGGTCACGTTGAACTTCTCACCCATGTACTTGGAGAAGTTGTCGGCGCCCCACTTCTTGATGCCGGCCCAGTCATAATACCAGTAGCAGGTAAAGTCGTAGTGCTCGCTGGTGTCGTCGGCCCCGGTGGAAACGTTGCTGGGCTCGGAGTTTTCCTCGCCGCCCGCGCTGCTTTCGCCGCCGGCGGTAGAGGAGGTGTTGCCAGCCGCGCTGGAGTTCTTGCCACTGTCGTTTCCGCAGGCCGCGAAGCAGCCAACGATCAGCGCCAATGCCAGCAGCATGGCAATGATTCTCTTGCTCATTGTTTTTCGTCCTCCTATAGACAAATTTATTTTCATTCAAGCTGGCAGGCGGCCCCTATGCCGCCCGCCGCCCGGAATGACGAAGGATGGATCATCAGCCCTTGATGGAGCCGATCATGATGCCCTTGAGGAAGAACCTCTGAAGGAAGGGGTAGATGATGACGATGGGCAGGATGCTGGTGATCATGGTGGCCATGGTGATGGAGCGGGCGTTGGTCTCCTTGCCATGGGAAGCCTCGCCCACAAAAGCGCCCGCGCCCGCAGCGGCCATACGCTCGGCAAAGCTGGCCTCGGCGATGATGTTCAGCAGCACGGAAGTCATCGGCTTCAAGTTGGGGTTGCTGATGTAGATGTTAGGCATAAACCAGTCGTTCCAGTGGAACACGCCGAAATACAGGGCGATGGTGGCAATGATGGGGGTGGAGACGGGCCAGTAGATTTTGAAGAAAATGGTCAGGTAGTTGGCTCCGTCAATGCGGGCGGACTCCTCCAAAGCGTCCGGCACGGACTGGAAGTAGGACCGCATGAGAATCATGTTCCAGATATTGACCAGGTTGGGGATGATGTATACCCAGAAGGTATCATACAGGCCCAGGTTCATAATCAGGAAGTAGGTGGGGACCAGGCCGCCGCCAAAGTACATGGGGATCAGGCAGAAGAAGGTATAGAACTTTCTTCCCTCCAGGTTCTTGCGGGAGAGGCCGAACGCCAGCGCGCCCGTAATTACCAGGCCCGCCGCCGCGCCAATGATGGTTCGGGCGAAGGTAATGCCGTAGGCCATCCAGATGGTGGGGTTGGTAAAAATCTGCCGGTAGTTGGCAATGGTGGGAATTCTGGGGAAAATGGTGATGCCGCCCAGAATGGTATCGTCCGCGTTATTGAAAGAGATGGCCAGCGAGTTTAGGAACGGGTACAGGGTGGCCACAAAGACCACGGTCATAATGATCACCATAGAGACGATGATCACGTAATCGCTGAACACCTTTTTGACTTTCATCTTATGTCTTGTCTCTTTTACGCCTGTCATGAGGGGGTGCCTCCTTTCTCCTTACATTATTTTAGAACAGCGCGTTTTCACCGGCCTTGTCGGCAATGGTGTTCGCGGCAATCAGCAGCACAAAGTTGATCAGGGACTTGACAAGGCCCGCGGCTGTACCGAAGGAAGCGCGGCCCATAGAGATACCGACCTGGAAGATGTAAGTGTCGATTACATTGGCGGTTTCTTTCAGCAGGGGGTTGCCCATCTGCTTTGTCAACATCATGATCTGGTCGAAGTTCTGGTTCAAAATGCCGCCTACGTTCATAATGAAGAGGAGGACAATGGTAGGCTTAATGGCCTTAATGGTGATGTGCCACATCTTCTGGGCGCGGGTGGCGCCATCAATGTCTGCGGCCTCATACATCTCCGCGTCCACGCCGGCCATAGCCGAAATGAAGATAATGGAGTTCCAGCCCAGCTCCTTCCAGATATCGGAGACCAGGGCCAGGCCCCAGAACAGATCGCTTCTGGAGAAGAATCCAATTGGCTGGCTGATCAGGCCCGCTCCCATGAGCATTTCGTTCACAGCGCCGCCATCGGTGGAAAGGAAGTCGAACAGCAGCATGGCACACACGGTCCAAGAAATGAAGTGGGGCAGGTAGCTGATGGTCTGGATGCCCTTTTTCAGGGTCTGATTGGACATTTCGTTGAGGAACACGGCAAAAATGATGGGGCACACAAAGCCAATGGTCAGCTTTAAGCCGCTGATGGCCAAGGTGTTGCGCAGCACCAAGGGCAGGTTCTGGTCCTGGAACAGCGCGATGAACTGTTTAAAGCCCACCCACTCGCTCTGGCCCGGGAAGTCGCCGATGCGGTACTCCTGGAAAGCCATGACCAAGCCGTAAATCGGTATGTAGCTGAAAACAAAGAGCAGCAAAATGCCGGGAATAACCAGCAGCTGCAGGTCCCATTGCTCTATCGCCCTTTGAAAAAAGTTCGGCTGCTTGCGGGTGGTAGAGGCTGCGTTCGGATTTGTCACTTTAATCATCACTCCCATTTGGCTTTCCCGTAGGGAAAGCCAGTTTTGCTTTGGGGGGCTGCCCCCCAAAAATTTTCGTACCAGTCTGACATATTACCGAAAAAGCCTTCGCAATCCCTCCCTTGCGCCAATTCCCACCCGCACCCGGCTGCGCGGGCTGCAAAGATGGTTTCTTTATCAACTGCATTATAGCATGGGAGTGACATTTTTGCAAGCAAAATATGAAAAATTCCTTAAAAATTTGTAAACCTTGTTCAGCCAGCAGGCTATTCGCCTTAAAAACTCTCTGGGAACCTCCTAGTTTTTGCGCTTTTTTATAAGAAAAAAAGTCACGATTTCTCTTGGCTGGCGCTTGCTATTTCGAGGTTTTTAGAGTATACTGGCAGGTAGAAAGCACACTATTTTGGGAAAGGAAGAACCGCCATGCCTTTTATTGATGTAAAAGCCAGCTGCCCCATTTCGCAGGAACAGGAGGCAGAGCTGAAAGCCGGCCTGGGCAAGGCCGTGGCCCTTATTCCCGGCAAAGACGAAAGCCGCCTTATGCTGCGCTTTACCGGAAACTGCCATATGTGGTACGCCGGGAGCCAGGAGGGGCCCATCGTCATGGCCGAGGCCGCCATTTACGGCCGCACCACCCAGGAGGCCTCCAGCGCCTTTGGCCAGGAGGCTGTGAGCCTGTTTCGGGAAGTCCTGGGCGCGGAGCACGTCTACTTTAAAATGGAGCAAACCACGGATTGGGCTTTTTAGCGCCTGTGGGAGGCCAAGCCTAAGGCAAAGAACAAAGGCGCCGTGCTCTTCCTAATGGATAAACAACCGTCACGCTGTGCATTGGGACGCGGCGCAAGAAGGCGGCTCTGAACAAAACGGCGTTTTTGTTTTTTCATACAAGGCCTGGGCCCGCGCGCGAAAAACCGCGGGCTTTCTTCTTGAGGGGATTTTTCCCCGCGTCTCTTTTCTTGCTTATACCATACCACAAAACCGCTGGAAAGGAAAGTTACAAAATTACTACAAATTTTGAATTCCTGCGGAGCAAACCGTGAATATAGTCGAAAATGAAAGGAAGATTCTGTATGCCAGCAAAAAAGGTTGCCCTCATCATGGGCAGCGACAGCGACCTGGAGGCCGTTGCTCCCGCTAAAAAGCGCCTGGATTCCCTGGGCATCCCTGTAGAGGCCCACATTTTCTCCGCCCACCGGACCCCTGAGGCCGCGGCGGAATTTTCCAAAAACGCAAGGGCCAACGGTTTTGGCGTCATTATTGCCGCCGCCGGAAAGGCCGCCCACCTGGCCGGGGCTTTGGCCGCCCACACCACCCTGCCCGTAATCGGCATCCCCGTCAAGTCCTCCACCCTGGATGGGCTGGACGCCCTGCTCTCCACTGTGCAGATGCCCAGCGGCGTGCCTGTGGCCACTGTGGCCATTGACGGGGCTGACAACGCCGCCCTTTTGGCCGCCCAGATTCTCTCTGTGGAAGACGGGGCGCTGGCGGAGAAGCTCCAGGGCCTGAAAGAGCAGATGAAGCAGGGCGCGATTGACAAGGACAGGGCTTTACAGACCAGGAAGTGGTAATCCCACCCGGAAAGGATTTTAAGAAGCATGAAAAAAACTATTATGAGGAAATACGCCAAGCTGGCTGTACAGAAAGGGGTAAACCTGCAGAAAGGCCAGGGGGCTGTTATCCAGGCCAGCGTGTCTGAGCACGAGTTCGCGGAAATGGTGGCTGAGGAGGCCTACCGGGCTGGGGCCAAGTGGGTGCGGATGGAATGGACGGACCAGGCCGTTACCCGGCTCCACTACCGCCACCAGACCGTCACCGAGCTGTGCAAGGTAGCGGACTGGACCGTGGAGAAGATGAAGTTCACCGCCAAAGAGCTGCCCTGCATGATTCACATTGCCTCTGCTGACCCGGACGGCCTGAAGGGCATCAACCCCGGCAAAATGCAGAAGGCCATGATTGCCCAGAGCAAGGTGTTCAAGCCCATTCAGGACGAGATGGAGAACAAGTACCAGTGGACCATTGTGGCGGCGCCCTCGAAGCAGTGGGCCAAAAAGGTCTTCCCCGGGGAGCGGACCAGCACCGCAGTGGAGAAGCTGTGGGCGGAAATCCTCCGGGCCGTGCGGATTTCCGAGGACAACGACCCAGTGGCCGAGTGGGATAAGCACAACCAGAACCTGCGGGAGAAGTGCGAAAAGCTCAACGCTCTGGATTTGGACTATGTCCACTACCAGGCCCCCAATGGCACGGACTTCAAGTGCTGGCTTATCCCCGGGGGCACCTGGCACGGGGGCTGCGACACCCTGGCCGCCACTGGGGTGGACTATAACCCCAACATGCCCAGCGAGGAGGTCTTCACCTCTCCCCTGCGGGGCAAATGTGAGGGCACAGTGGTGTCTACCCTGCCCCTCTCCTACCAGGGCACGGTGATTCCCAAGTTCTCCATGGACTTCAAGGACGGCAAAGCTGTGGCCGTCCACGCGGAGGAGCACCAGGAGCTTTTGGAGAAGATGATTACCATGGACGAGGGGGCCGCCATGCTGGGCGAGTTGGCTTTGGTGCCTTACGACTCCCCTATCTCCAACAGCGGGGTTCTTTTCTATAACACCCTGTTCGACGAGAACGCTGCCTGCCATATTGCCATGGGCCGGGGCTTCAACGAGACTATCCCAGGCTTCGCGGACATGAGCAAGGAGCAGCTGAAGGAGAAGGGCATCAATGACTCCATGATTCACGTGGACTTTATGATTGGCTCTGCGGAGCTGGACGTGACCGGGTACACCCGAGATGGAAAAGTGGTCCCCATTTTCCGCCAGGGAAACTGGGCGCTGTAAACACTGGGAGGGTATTGCTATGAGTAAGGAAAGCCAGAATCTGGCCCCCGCGCGGGAGCAGGGCTTGAAAAGCTTCAGCGACAGCTACAAGGCCGCCGGGGTGGACGTAACCGCAGGCTATGAGTCGGTGGAACTGATGAAAAAACATGTGGCCCGCACCATCATCCCCGGAGTCGTGTCCGGCATTGGAGGCTTTGGCGGGCTGTTTCAGCCTGACCTGGCCGGGATGAAGGAGCCCCTGCTGGTCTCCGGCACGGACGGGGTGGGCACCAAGCTGAAAATCGCCATGCTGCTGGACAAGCACGACACCATCGGCATTGACGCGGTGGCCATGTGCGTCAACGATGTGATTTGCTGCGGCGCAAAGCCCCTGTTCTTTTTGGACTACATTGCCTGCGGCAAAAACTTCCCGGAGAAAATCGCCGCCATTGTCTCCGGCGTGGCCGAGGGCTGCGTGCAGGCGGGCTGCGCCCTCATCGGCGGGGAGACCGCCGAGCACCCGGGCATGATGCCCCAGGACGACTACGATCTGGCCGGGTTTACCGTAGGCGTGGTGGACCGGGAGAAGGTCATCGACGGCTCCCGGCTGGCGGCGGGCGACGTGCTTTTGGGCCTGCCCTCCACGGGGGTTCACTCCAACGGCTTCTCCCTGGTGCGCAAGGTCTTTGGCATTGGCAAAATGGATGGCGCGGGAGAGGACTCTCTGGTGGGCGCGGCCATGGGGCTGGCGGTCTCCGTGGCCAAAATGCTCCTCAACGACCAGGAGATTGTGAACCGCCACTACAGCGAACTGGGCTGCACATTGGGCGAAGCTTTGCTGCGGCCTACCAAAATCTATGTAAAATCCGTGCTGGCCGCCCTTGCGGCGGCGGACGTAAAGGCCATCTCCCACATTACCGGCGGCGGCTTCTATGAGAACATTCCCCGGATGCTCCGGCCCGGGCTCACCGCGAAAATCGAGAAAGCCGCCATCCCGGCCCTTCCCATTTTCCAGCTGATTCAAAAAACCGGAAACATCCCCGAGCGGGACATGTACAACACCTTCAACATGGGCGTGGGCGTCTGCATGGCGGTTTCGAAAGAGACCGCGGACCAGGCCGCCGCCGCCCTGCGGGCCGCGGGCGAGGCGCCTGTGGTTCTGGGCGAAGTGGTGGAAGGCGGCGAGGGGGTGCTGCTGTGGTAAGAATCGGCGTGCTGGTCTCCGGCGGGGGCACCAACCTGCAGCAGCTCATTGACGCCCAGGCCCGGGGGGAACTGGGCATCGGCAGAATTGTGACCGTAATTTCCAGCAAGCCCGGCGTTTACGCCCTGGAGCGGGCCAAAAACGCGGGCATTGAGGCTGTCACCCTGAGCCGGAAGGACTATCCGGATGTGGAGGCCTACAGTCAGGCCCTGATTGTGGCTCTCAAGGAGCGGGAGGTGGATTTGGTGGTGCTCTCGGGCTTTCTCACCATCACCAGCGACAGCTTTGTGCGGGCCTTTCCCAACCGCGTCATGAACGTCCACCCCGCGCTGCTGCCCGCCTTTGGCGGCAAGGGCTATTACGGCCTGCATGTGCACGAGGCGGTGCTGCGCCGGGGCTGCAAGCTGACCGGGGCCACCGTGCACTTTGCCAACGAGGTATGCGACGGGGGACCCATCATCCTGCAAAAGGCGGTGGAGGTCCAGGAGGGCGACAGCCCCGAAAGCCTGCAAAAGCGGGTGATGGAACAGGCCGAATGGCAGCTGCTGCCCCAGGCTGTGGCCCTGTTCTGCCAGGGGCGGCTGGCCGTGGAAGAAGGAACGGTTTTCATCGCTCCGGCAAGGGATGAAGAGCATCCTTCATCACCTAGGCGGTCAAAGAGCATGAAAACGAAAGACGCCAAAGTGGAACGGTTCCATTTAGACGCGCCTATGCATATGAGTGGGCTCAGTCTGGCAGGCTCTGACCTGCCCCCGGCCTTTGAGAGCCTGGGCATACTCTGGGACAGGTTCCACACCCAACTGCGGGACTGTCTGCCCGGGGCTGTTCAGCCCGCCGTGGAGGTGGGAGTCAGCCTGATGGAAAAAGACTATATGGTAGGCGGCCAGACCGCCTCTCCCAGCCAGGGCCCGGGCCTTGCGAGCTTCACCATTCCGGCCGGGGACTATGTTAAGGGCAGCTTTTCCGCCGGTTCCTTTGGAGAGCTGGTGGACGGCAAGCTGCAAACCATCTGGGAGGACATATCTGCCTGGGCCAAGAAGCAGGGGCTGGCTTTGGGCCGCTTCAGCGCGGAGATCTACCCCCAGGACACAGTAAGCCTGCCCAGACCCAGTATGTACTGCCTCTGCCCCATCCAGTCAACCGAACCCTGAAAGGAGCTGTCAGCATGAAAGCCATCAACATTTTTGAGGACCTGAAAGGCAACGCCTACCCTGGCCGGGGCATTGTCACCGGTCAAAGCCAGGATGGCCGGTACGCGGTGGCCGCCTACTTCATTATGGGCCGCAGCGTGAATTCCCGCAACCGTATTTTTGTAACCGAAGGGGAAAATATGCGCACCCAGGCCCACGACCCGGCTCTGCTGTCGGACCCCTCTCTGGTGATCTACTACCCGGTGCGCATCTTTGCGGGCGGGCTCATTGTCACCAACGGGGACCAGACCGACACCATCGCGGACCACATCGCCGCCCACCCGGACTGTCCTGTGCAGGACTGTTTTGTGCAGGCCCTGCGCACCCGCACCTATGAGCCGGACCCGCCCATCTACACCCCCCGCATCTCCAGTGTGCTGGAGCTGAAGGACGGCTACCGCTACCAGCTGTCCATTCTCAAGGGCGGCGAGGTCCGGGAGGGCTCCCCCGCCGCTTTGCGACAGTTCTTCGACTATGAGCCTGTGCCAGGGGTGGGGCATTTCATCCACACCTACCAATGCGATGGCGACCCGGTGCCCTCCTTTGCGGGGGAGCCCAAGCCTGTGGCCCTCTCCGGGGACATTGACAGCTTTACCAGCCAGCTGTGGGAGAGCCTCAATGCGGACAACAAGGTGTCGCTGTTTGTGCGGTATATTGACCTGGAAACCGGCGCGGCGGAGACCCGGATGATCAACAAAAACCAGTAAAGCGCAGGCCGCCCTTCCACAGGCTTTGTGGTGCTGGGACGAGCCTGGGGCCTATGCGCGTCTGCGCCAAAAAGTGCCCCGAGGCAGGCTTTTCAACACTGTCAAGGACGGTTCCTATTTCCCGCGTTTGTGTTGTTTGGACGCGTTTTCCATTCTTTTTCCGTCTACTACTCTTATATATTAGAAAGGCTGGTCAACATGGCGAACGAAATCTCTCTGAAATACGGCTGCAACCCCAATCAGAAGCCTTCCCGCATCTTCATGCGGGAGGGGGCTGAACTGCCCGTGCAGGTGCTCAACGGAAAGCCCGGCTACATCAATTTTTTAGACGCCTTTAACAGCTGGCAGCTGGTCCGGGAGCTGAAACAGGCCACCGGCCTGCCCGCCGCGGCCTCCTTCAAGCACGTAAGCCCCGCCGGGGCCGCTGTGTACGTGCCCCTCTCCGACACCTTGAAAAAGATTTATTTTGTGGACGACCTGGAGCTCTCCCCCATTGCCAGCGCCTATGCCGCCGCCCGGGGCGCGGATCGGATGTCCTCCTACGGGGACTGGGCCGCCCTCTCCGACGTGTGCGACAGGGAGACCGCCGCGCTGCTGGCCCGGGAGGTCTCCGACGGCGTCATCGCCCCCGGCTACACGGAGGAGGCCCTGGCCATTCTGAAAACCAAGCGCAAGGGCAATTACAACGTGGTGCAGATCGATGAGAACTATACCCCCGCCCCCATCGAACACAAGGACGTGTTCGGCATTACCTTCGAGCAGGGCCGCAACGAGCTGAAAATTGACGGCGATATGCTGAACGACCTGCCCACTGCCAACAAGTCCCTCTCCGACGAGGCCAAGCGGGACCTGGTGGTCTCCCTGATTACCCTGAAGTACACCCAGTCCAACTCTGTGTGCTATGTAAAGAACGGCCAGGCCATCGGCGTGGGGGCCGGCCAGCAAAGCCGGGTCCACTGCACCCGGCTGGCAGGCAACAAGGCCGATAACTGGTATCTGCGTCAGTCCCCCCGGGTGCTGGAACTGCCCTTTAAGCCGGACATCCGCCGGCCGGACCGGGACAACACCATTGACGTGTACATCTCCGACGACTATATGGACGTGCTGGCGGAGGGCCAGTGGGAGAACTTCTTCACCGAAAAGCCCCAGCCCTTTACCCGGGAAGAGCGCCGGGCCTGGCTGGACGGCATGACCGGCGTGGCCCTGGGCAGCGACGCCTTCTTCCCCTTTGGGGACAACATCGAGCGGGCCCACAAGTCCGGGGTCCAGTTCATCGCCCAGCCCGGCGGGTCCATCCGGGACGACAATGTCATCGAAGTCTGCGACCGGTATGGCATCGCCATGGCCTTCACGGGCATCCGGCTGTTCCACCACTGATTTTCGAACCGGCATAAAACCGCGTAAAAAGGGGGAATCCGCGTGTTCGTGCAACAGGACTGGCTCATGCGGCAGATCGAGATGATGGTCTCCACCATTCTGCGGCTGCTGAGCCTGGAGGCTTCCCGAGACTCCGCCCTGCCGGAGGAGAGCCGCCAAAGCGGCTCTGGAGACCGCCAGGGCGGCTCGGGCCAGCTGGCTCAGGCTCTTACCAGCCTGCTGCGGCAGGGGCAGCTGGGAAAAGCCGAGGATCTGCTTTTTGAACATTTGGACCCCGAGGACGAGGGCGTGCTGGCCGCCGCGCTGGATTTTTACCGGCAGGCCAACGCCCTGACCGATGGGGAGCTGGAAGCCCAGGGCTTTACCCGGGAAGAGCTTTTGGAGGGACTGAGCCAGGTGGCGAAACGGTATGGCCTCTGCTTCTTCGAGCCCGGCCCGGCATAGCCGCGGGAACCCACAGAGAGGAGGGCCGCATCCATGCGCAAGGCCATATTCTGGGACTTTGACGGTACCTTGACCTACTCCGGCCATTTATGGAGCGGGTCCCTGCTGAAAGCCTTGGGCCCTTGGGCGGAATCCTATGGGGTCGGGCTGGAAGCGCTGCGCCCCGGCCTGGGGGACTGCTTCCCCTGGAACCCCGGCGGACAGCACGATTTGAAGGGCCCGGCCTTTTGGGAGTATATGAACGCCCGGTTTGCCCAGATTTATACCGCCCTGGGCCTGCCTCTTCCCCTGGCCCGGGCATGCGCGGGGCGGGTGCGGGAGATTGTGCTCTCCAAAAGCAGCTACCGGGTCCGGCCCGAGGCGGCGGGCGTATTGGCTGTGTGCGCCTATAAGGGCTGGCGGAACTACATTCTCTCCAACAATTATCCCGAGCTGGAAGAAGTGGTGGAGAGGCTGGGGCTGGGCCGCTTTTTCTCCGGGTATGTGGTATCGGCGGAAGTGGGAGTCAACAAACCTGAGGAACGGATTTTTCGCATTGCCGAGCAGGCCGCCAGCTTCCCCTCCCTAATCTGGATGGTGGGCGACAACCCCATTGCCGACATACAGGGGGCCAAAAAGGCCGGCTGGCATACCGCGTACCTGGCAAAGCCCGGAGCCTCCCACGCGGGAGCTCAGGTAACGGTGGAGAACCTGAGCCAGGTCCTCCGCTACCTATAGTATATGAAAGAAGGTATATTGGAATGGACATTCTAGTCATCGGCAGCGGCGGGCGGGAGCATGCCATTGTCCGCAAGCTGCGGGAAAGCCCCCGGGTGGGCAAGCTGTACTGCGCCCCAGGCAACGGCGGCATTGGGGCGGACGCGGAGTGCTGCGCTGTCAACGCCATGGACAAGGCGGGGATGCTGGCCCTGGCCAAGGAAAAAGCCGTGGATCTGGTGTTCGTGGCCCCGGACGACCCCTTGGGGGCCGGTATGGTGGACTATTTGGAGGCGGGGGGCTTTCTCTGCTTTGGGCCCAACCAGAAAGCCGCCGCGATTGAGAGCAGCAAGGTCTTCTCCAAGGGGCTGATGAAAAAATACGGCATCCCCACCGCAGGCTATGAGGTCTTTGACAACCCAGCTAAGGCACTGGACTACATTAAGTCCCAGAACAAATATCCCGCTGTCATCAAGGCGGACGGTTTGGCCGTGGGCAAGGGGGTCACCCTGGCTCAGAACGAGGCGGAGGCGGCCCAGGCCCTCCACAGCCTGATGGAAGAAAAAATTTTTGGCGACTCCGGCAGCAAGGTGGTGGTGGAAGAGTTCCTCACCGGCCCTGAGGTAACCGTGCTGGCCTTTACAGACGGGAAAGTCATGCGGCCCATGGCTTCCTCCATGGACCACAAGCGGGCTTTCGACGGGGACCAGGGGCCCAACACCGGCGGCATGGGCACCATCAGCCCCAGCCCCTTCTACACAGAGGACATAGCGAAGGAGTGCATGGAAAAAATCTTCCTGCCCACCATGGAGGCCATGAACCAGGAGGGCCGGCCCTTTAAGGGCTGCCTCTACTTTGGGCTGATGCTTACCCCGGAAGGACCTAAGGTGATTGAATTCAACAGCCGCTTCGGCGACCCGGAGACCCAGGTGGTGCTGCCCCGGCTGAAGACCGATTTCGCGGAAATCGTGGAGGCCGTGGCAAAGGAGCGCCTCTCGGAGCTGGACATTCAGTGGGCCGAAGAGGCCGCGGCCTGCGTGATCCTGGCCAGCGGCGGCTATCCGGGCAGCTATGAGAAGGGCAAGGAGATCCACGGCCTGGACGAAAAAGGTCAGGCGGAGGGGGTCACCGTGTACCACGCGGGCACCAAGGCCGAAGCCGGAAAATTCCTCACCAGCGGCGGACGGGTGCTGGGGGTCACCGCCCTGGGCGCGGACCTGAACGGGGCCCTGGAAAAGGCCTATGGCGCTGTGGAGAAGATCGGGTTTGAAGGAAGCTTTTACCGGAAGGATATTGGGAAGACACGGGCGGAGGCCTAACCGCATGGACAAAATCTTGGCTTGGGAAAACGTCCTTCTAACCGACTCCGGATTTTTCGACCCCTTTGACCTGGCCAGGCCTCTGTCCCCCATTGTGGAGCGCTTCGCCCAAATGGCGGCAAAACCCTTTCTCCAAGCGCGGGTTCTCTTTATTCCTGCCGCCGCCTGTGACGAAGAGGCAAAGAATCTGGCCGCCATCCTCTATTCCGAACTGATCTGGCTGGGCTTTTCTCCGGAGAATATCGTCCCCTATATGCTGGACCGGTTCCTGCCCTTGGAAGAAGCCTTATCCTACGACGTTATGTTTGTGACCGGCGGCTGGTGTGAGCACCTGCTCAAACTGATTCAAAAAGTAAAATTCCAAGAAACGGTCCGGGCCTTTGTCTTTGCCAATAAAGTCTATGTAGGGGTAAGCGCCGGCAGCGTAATCGCCACTCCCAACATTATGGGAACCTTTGAGGAGCGCCCCGGCCCTGCCACAAGTGGTTTGGGGCTGGTTCACGCCTATCTCGACTGCCACTGCGATATGCGGCCCGATCTAACGGAAAAAGCCCTGGCCTTTCCCCATGTTCTGCTCCACTTCAACCAGGCCTTAGCGGTGAACAGCGCCGGATATGAACGAATCGAGGACCCCTCCTGTTCCCGCGCGATCGACTGGTCTTCGCCTCCGGTTATGGGCGTGGATGTTTATAAACTGGACGCTGTAAAAATATATCAATATGACTCATAAAAAAGGAAGGTATCACTATGAACGCACCCATCACCTTCGCCATCTGCGGCTTTGGCGACCGGGGCAGCACCTATGCCAGTATGCGGGAGCTGTTCCCCGACAAGATGAAAGTTGTGGCCGTGGCGGATTTAAACCCCGACAAGGTTAAAAAAGCCCAAGAACTTTATGATATTCCCCAGGAAAACTGTTTCCCCTCCGGCGAGGAAATGCTGGCCCAGCCCCGCTTGGCCGATGTAATGGTGGTTTCTACCATGGACCGCCAGCATGTGGACCACGCCATTCCCGCCCTGGAGCGGGGCTACCATGTGCTGATGGAAAAGCCCATTTCCCCGGAAATCAGCCAATGCCGGCGGATGCTGGAGGTGGCCGCCCAGCACCCGGACCAGCACGTTATTCTCTGCCATGTGCTGCGCTATACCCAGTTCTACAACGCTTTGAAAGATATCATCAACAGCGGAAAAATCGGCAAGGTGGTCTCCATCTGCGCCAACGAGAATGTGGCCTACTGGCACCAAGCCCACTCCTTTGTGCGGGGCAACTGGCGCAACTCCGACCAGACCAGCCCCATGATCTTGCAGAAATCCTGCCATGACATGGACATCCTCACCTGGCTCATTGGCCAACCCTGCAAGGCTGTGTCCTCCATAGGCGGCATCGAGCTCTTTAAAGAGGAGCGCGCCCCAGAGGGCTCTACCCCTTACTGCCTGGGCGGATGCAAGGCCAAGGAAAACTGCATCTTCGACGCGGAAAAAATTTACATCACCAGCAAAAAGACCGGTGTGCGCTCCGGCAGCGGGTGGCTTAGCTCCATCCTCTGTGTGGACGGCACCGAGGAAGCTGTGCGCGCCGCCCTGGAACAGGGCCAGTACGGCCGCTGCGTGTACCACTGCGACAACAACGTGGTGGACCACCAGCAGACCAACCTGCTCATGGAGGATGGCAGCACCATCAGCTTCACCATGTGCGCCTTTACCGAGGACTGCTACCGGACCTTTAAGGCCATGGGCACCTTGGGTGAAATTGAGGCGGACATGAAATCCAATACCATCCGGGTACGGGTATTCGGCCAGGAGGAAGAGCTCATTGACTTGAAGAAACTGTCCCAGGACCTAAAGGGCCATGGCGGCGGCGACAGCGGCATCATCGCCGACTTCCTGGACATGCTCCTGGACAACGCGCCCCCCACAGAGCGGACCACCACCCTGGTCAACTCCATGGAAAGCCACTACATCGCCCTGGCGGCGGAGGAATCCCGGAAAGCGGGCGGCAAGCTGATGGACATGGCGGAATTTAAAAACCAGTAATTTCAGCGATTCTACAAAAAAAGGACCCCTGGGCAAAAGCCCGGAGGTCTTTTTTATGAGCGTATGGCACGCGGCTTACGAGAGGGCGTCTTGGCCCATCAGCTCCTTCACCGTGGTGGCAAGGCCCGCCAGCCCCTGGATGTTGGAGGGAATGATGATCTTAGTGGCGTTGCCATCGGCAGCGGCCTGGAACGCCTCCAGGCTCTTCAAGGCGATAACCTGCTCGCTGGGGTGGGCCTCGTTCATCAGCTTGATGGCGTCAGCCAGGGCCCGCTGCACCGACAGAATGGCTTCCGCCTCGCCCTGGGCCTCCCGGATTTTGGTCTCCTTCACGGCCTCGGCCCGCAGCACGGCGGACTCCTTCTGGCCCTCGGCAATGAGGATGGCGCTGCGCTTTTCGCCCTCCGCGTCCAGAATTTTCGCCCGGCGCTCCCGCTCGGCCTTCATCTGCTTCTCCATGGAGTCCTGAATCTCCGCGGGCGGGATGATGTTTTTCAGCTCCACCCGGTTTACTTTGATGCCCCAGGGGTCTGTGGCTTCGTCCAAAATCACCCGGATTTTGGAGTTGATCACGTCCCGGGAGGTGAGGGTGTGGTCCAGCTCCATCTCACCGATGATGTTCCGCAAAGTGGTGGCGGTCAGGTTCTCAATGGCGGAGATGGGGTTTTCCACGCCATAGCAATAGAGCTTAGGGTCCGTAATCTGGAAATAGACCACCGTGTCAATCTGCATGGTCACATTGTCTTTGGTGATAACGGGCTGGGGCGGGAAGTCGATGACCTGCTCCTTGAGGCTGACCTTTTTGGCCAGCCGGTCGATAAAAGGAATTTTGAAGTGCAGGCCCGTGCCCCAGGCCGCGTGGAAGGTGCCCAGCCGCTCCACCACATAGGCGTGGGCCTGGGGGACCACCTTGAAGTTTGAGATAATGGCCGCCAGCAGCAAAATAATGGCCAAAACCGCCAGCAGCACAACCAGGTCCGTGTTCATCTGGCCGGTAATAAAGGCAGGAAGAATCATGTTTTTCATAATCTATCAAGTTCCTTTCTCATAATTATGTTGCTCAGTCCGGCTCCTCCCGGTTGGGAAGGCGGGAAACCAGCAGCTTCACGCCCTCGATGCGCTGGACCACCACCTGCTCTCCGGCGGGAATGACCCCGTCCGGTTCCAAAGAGCGGGCGGCCCAGCTGTTGCCCAGGGCCTTGACCCGGCCGGCGCCGGGCACATTGCGGATCTCTTCGGTCACCACAGCCACGCTGCCCAGCACCCGGTCCGCATTGGTGGAAGCCGGTCCCTCCTTCTGCAGGCGGCGGGCCAGGGGCCGGGTGACGAGCATAGCCGCCACCACCCCCGCCGCGAACAGGGCAATCTGCAGCCAGACCGGCCCCCCCAGCAGATTGGCCAAAAAAGCCGCCAGCCCGCCGGGCACGAACCAGATCGAGACCAGGGCGGGCACAGCGGCCTCCACCAAGGCCGCCAGCACGGTGACGCCCAGCCAGAGGAATCCCATGATATTCATATAAGCGCAAGCCTCCTTTTGCTTGGCAGAATGAGGGCGGCCGCGAAGGACCCGCCTCCTCTGTTATTAGTATACAATAAATTTTCCGAAAATGCAAGCGCTTTCCGACAAAACGTGAAGACTTCCTGGCGGCGCTTCTCCCGCGGGCGGCCAGGCGGCTTTTTTTGCAGGTTTCCCACCGAATTTTTTCGAAAACATTGACAGATTGCCTCTGTGTTGGTACAATATATAATAGCAATTTTGAGCCCATTCCCCGCCCCGCCCACCGGGTCGGAATTCAAAGGAGTCGTCGCCCATGTATCGCTGCCACATCCATTTTTATTTGATGGGGGATCAACAGGAAATTTTTGAGCTCATCCGCTCTGTTCCGCCGCTGGAATCCTTTACCCACGAATTTTCCCACAGCCTCCGCCCGGACCCGGCCCTGGCAGGCCGGGCCGGCGTGGTTTTTGCCGCGCTGGAGGGCCCTGGCCAGGACTGGGACGCCCTGCTGGCCGGGATGCCGGAGGACGCGGAGCTAATCCTTTTAACTGGCCGGACCGATTGGCTTCCAGAAGAGGCGGCGGAGCTTTGGCGGCTTCCTCTGTCTCCCCAGGAGGCCCGCTACCGCTTTGCCCGCTGGCAGCAGCGCTGCAAAGAGCGCAAGGACAGCTGGCAGACCAGCCAATTTTTAGAGGCCGCCATCAACAGCACGCCCAACCTGATCTGGTACAAGACCAAGGATGGCATCCACGAAAAGGTCAACGACAGCTTCTGCGAGACCGTAAATAAAACCAAGGAGCAGGTTCAAGGCCAGGGCCATGCCTATATCTGGGACGTGGAGCACGACGATCCCGCCTGCATCGAGTCGGAACGGCTGGTGATGGAAAGCCGGGAGACCCGTATCTCTGAGGAAACCATTCTCACCGGCGAGGGCCAGCGGCTGCTGACTACTTATAAATCTCCCCTATACGACCTGGATGGCAGCGTCATGGGCACCGTGGGCATTGCCATTGACATAACCCAGGAACGGCTCTACGAGCAGGAGCTCATTCAGAAGAGCCGCACCCTGGAGACCATCTTCGCCACCATTGACTGCGGCATTATGGCCCATTCCCTGGACGGCACCCAGATCATCAGCGTAAACCGGGCGGCCCTGCAGATTTTGGGCTACGACTCCCAGGAGGAGCTGCTGCGGGCGGGCTTTAATATGGTGGCCGACTCGGTGGCGGAGGAGGACAAGGCCTACCTGCGGGAGAGCATTCAGTCACTGACGGCGGTGGGCGACAGCGTCAGCGTGGAATACCGGGTGGTGCACAAAAACGGCCAGCGGCGGCACATTATGGGCAATGTGAAGCTGCTGGAAAACAAACAGGGCGAACCCTTTTACCAGCGCTTTTTGCTGGACTGCACCGAGCAGAAGCTGCAGGAGCAGCGGGACCGGGAGGAAAAAGAGCGCCGCCAGATTGAGCTGGTACACGCTTTGAGCATTGACTACAACCTGGTCTGCTTCTTTGACCTGGACACCGGCGCGGGGACCTCCCTGCGCATCCACGACTGCCGGTACCATGTTCTGGAATCCCTCTTCCACGGCGAACTAGACATGAACACCTGCATGGAGCGGTATATTCTAGCCTGCGTCCATCCAGATGACCGGGAGCCTCTGCGCAACGCCATCTCCCCGGAGACCCTGGGCCGGGAGCTTTTAGAAAAGAACCAGACCTACCTCAACTACCGGACTCTGTGCGGCAAAGAGCTGCGGTACTTCCAGATGAAGGCCGTGCGGGCCGGGGACTGGGACTTGGTCCGGGGCGTGGTGCTGGGCTTCCGCAGCGTGGACGAAGAGACCCGCCAGGAGATGGAGAAGAAGGGCCTGCTGGAGGACGCCCTGTTCCAGGCCAACCGGGCCAGCAAGGCCAAGAGCACCTTCCTGTCCAATATGTCCCACGACATCCGCACGCCCATGAACGCCATTGTGGGCTTTACCTCTCTGGCCATCACCCACATTGACAAGCGGGACCAGGTAGAGGAGTACTTAAAAAAGATCATGACCTCGGGCAACCACCTGTTAAGCCTGATCAACGATATTCTGGACATGAGCCGCATTGAGAGCGGCAAAATCCACCTGGACGAGGAGCTGTGCAGCCTGCCGGAGATTCTACACAGCCTTCACAGCATTATCCAGGCGGACATCCGCGCCAAGCAGCTGGAGCTGTGCGTGGACACCGTTGACGTAATCGATGAGGAGATTTTCTGCGACAAGCTGCGGCTGAACCAGGTGCTGCTGAACCTGCTGAGCAACTCCATCAAGTACACCGGCGCGGGCGGCACGGTAAGCATCCGCATCACCGAGAAGCAGGGGGCCCCAGAGGGCTTTGCCTACTATGAGTTCAGCATTAAAGACACCGGCATTGGCATGAGCCCGGAATTTGTGGCCCACATTTTCGAGCCCTTTGAGCGGGAGCGCAACTCCACCATCAGCGGCATTCAGGGCACGGGCCTGGGCATGGCCATTACCAAAAATATTGTGGACATGATGCACGGCCATATCGAGGTCCAAAGCCAGCAGGGCACGGGCACCGAATTTATTGTCTCCTTCCCCTTCCGGCTCCATGCGGAGGGCAAAGAGCCCCAGGCCATCCCCCAGCTGAAGGACTGCTGGGCCCTGGTGGTAGACGACGACTTTAACACCTGCGACAGCGTGTCCTACATGCTGCAGCAGTTTGGCATGCGGGCCGAGTGGACCCTCTCCGGCAAGGAGGCGGTGCTGCGCACCCGGCAGGCCGTTACCCGCAAAGACGACTATGACGTATACATTCTGGACTGGCTTATGCCGGACATGAACGGCATTGAGGTGGCCCGGCGCATCCGCAAGGAGACGGACCAGGATGTGCCCATCATCATCCTAACCGCCTATGACTGGTCTGACATTGAGGACGAGGCCAAAGAGGCCGGTATTACCGCTTTCTGCCGTAAGCCGCTGTTTATGTCCGAGCTGCGCAGCTGCCTGCATTCCATTGTCAACGCCTCTTCGGAGGAGGAGGAAGACGCGCCCGCCGCTATTGAAAAAACAGTTTCCCACACAGGCCGCATCCTTCTGGCTGAGGACAACGAGCTGAACCAGGAGATTGCCATTGCCATTTTGGGTGAGGCTGGCTTTGAGACCGAGGTAGCCAGCAACGGCAGGCAGGCGGTGGAGATGCTCTCCGCCGCCCGGCCAGGCTATTACCGGCTGGTGCTGATGGACATTCAGATGCCGGTTATGGGGGGCTATGAGGCCACCCGGACCATTCGGGCTCTGGAAAACAGGGAGCTGGCCAACATTCCCATTTTGGCCATGACCGCCAATGCCTTTGAGGAGGATAAGCAGGCGGCCCTGCAAAGCGGCATGAACGGGCACATCGCCAAACCCATTGACATCGCCAAGTTGATGGAGACGCTGGATCAGGTTTTGAGCTAGACCAAAACCCAGCCCCCTGGACCCCAGGGGGCTCTTTTGTTCGATTTTTCTCTTGCCTTTCCCGCTGGCATACGGTACAATATAGTTAACGCAGCGGCGCGAGCTTGCCTGCGCCGTCCTGCTTGAAAATCAGTACATACCGATTTTCACGTGCGTTTACTATAAAAGCCTGTGGCCCGTCTGGCCGCTCCCGTTCTTGTTACCGTCAATCCACTTTATTATATTATGTAAGAAGAAAGGATTTACTTATGAATGAAAAAGAAATTGCCGAAATCCGCCGCCGCTTCCAGCCCCAGCACAGCAACATCAAGCAGGTTCACGGCTGCTATGTCAACTCCCACGGGGAGGTGATCTCCCAGTTTACCCAGTCTCTGGCCACCGCCTCGGAGGAAGAGGTGGAAAATATCCTGTCCATCTTGAAAAAAGCCCTCTCCGGCTCTCTGGGCAAGCAGCTCAACGATGTGGTCTTTGACACCCAGCAGGTGGTGGACAGCGACGAGCACCGGATGCTTATGGCCCTGCGGGACTCAAAACTGGAGGACGAGGGCTTGGTGGACGCCTTTTACCAGCGGGTGATTGAAACCCTGCAAATGGAAGAGCCCTATCTCATCCTGTTGGCCCACGACGCCTACGATGTGCCCTACCGGGCCAAGGACGGCGCGCCCAACCCAGACGGCTCCTGCGAGGTGTATTCCTACGTCCTCTGCGGGGTGTGCCCCATGAAGGAGACTAAGCCCGCCCTGCGTTACGACCTGCCTGACAGCGTCATCTGCAACCGGGGGGTGGACTGGCTCATCTCGCCGCCAGAGCTGGGCTTCCTCTTCCCCGCCTTTGACGACCGCAGCGCCAACATCTACAACGCCCTGTACTACACCCGGAAAACCGCGGAGAACCACCCGGAGTTCGTCACGGGTATTTTTAAGACCGAGCCTCCCATGCCCGCGGACCTGCAGCAGGAAACCTTTCGGGAGATTCTCTCCGACGCTTTGGAGGAGGATTGCAGCTATGAAGTGCTGCAAGGGGTCACGGAGATTTTGGGCGGCATGGTGGAAGAGCACAAAGCCAGCAAAAGCCCGGAGCCCCTGGCGGTCTCCAAAGGGGCCCTGCGCAAGGTGTTGGAAACCTGCGGCGTGCCGGAGGAAAAGGCTGAAAGCTTTGAGGAAAAGTACGAGGAAGCTTTTGGCGGCGGCGCGCTGAACCCTAAGAATCTGGTGAACACCCGGGAGTTTGTGGTGCGCACAGAGAACGTAACCATCAAGACCACCCCGGACTGCGGCGACCTGGTGGAAACCCGCCTGATTGACGGGCGCAAATACATTTTGGTGCGCGTGGAGGGCGGCGTAGAGGTCAACGGGGTAAGCGTCACCTTCCCCCGGCCGGAGGAAGCGGAAGCAGAGCCGGAAACCCAAAAAAACGCGCCAGAAGAGAGCCTCTCCTGACGCGGGCAGCAGCGGGCTCTGCCGCCCAAATCCGCTTATGTTAAAAACATCCTGGACTATTTCTTTAGAAATAGTCCTTTTCTTTTTCTACCGGTTTTTCTCCCAAACCAAGTCCGTGCCGCTCCCTTTTTTCACAAACCTTCCAATGCGGTAATCCTGCACCGCCAAATTCAGAAGGGGCTCGTCTTGGGGTGCGGCGCTTTCCCGCAAAAGAGCCAGAGCGTCAAAGCGCTCCTGGTAGCGCTCCCCAAACCGGTTTTCCAGGAGAAACCGGAACCGGATCAGCTCGTTCTCCATGGTCTCTTCCAGCTCCTGCCGCGCGCCCCAGAAGACGAAATCCCCCTCTTCCCCAGGCCGCAGCCGCAGCTTGGGGTTGGTGACGCTGGTGTAGGAATGAACCCAGGGAAGCGCCTGCTTTTTGCGGGCATACTCCGCGCCATCGTAAGAGACCGCCTCAAAGGCCTGGGTTGTGTTTACCACACGGATTTTCACGCACAAAATATCCCGCAAGTCCTGGGTGGCGGTTACATTAATATACGCTATATTCTTCTCATTGGGGTGCAAAATCTTTTCCGGGTCCCCAGCCTCCGCCGCCCAGTCCTCCACCATAATAAAGGGCCGGACTTCCAGGTTGCGGCGGTTCTCTTCCAGGTCCATCAGCCGCTGGCTCATGGCGTTGGCTTTCCAGGTTTGCTGCACCGTCACTAGCCCCAGCGCCATGGTCCCCACAAAAGTGAGCAGTTCCCCGGCCTGCCACTTGGCCTTGAAGAGCTCCGAGGAAGCGGGCAGAGAGAACAGCACCTGCACCAGGATAACGAAAGCGATGATACCTGCGATTAAAGCAAAAATAAACTTCGGCGTCCGGCTTATGTTTCCGGCGGAATTTGGCTTCTTCTTCATATCTCTTCCCTCCACAGAATACTTTTCCTCTCATCCAAAAAGGACCGGGCCCTTAAGCCCAGTCCTTTTCCCTCGCTTATTCCTTTTCAAAGGAATCCTTGCCCAAGCCGCAGGTGGGGCACACCCAGTCTTCGGGCACATCTTCCCAGGCGGTGCCGGGGGCCACGCCGTTGTCCGGGTCGCCTACGGCGGGGTCATATACATAGCCGCAAGGGCATACATACTTATCCATGCTTTTTACCTCGCTCCGTTTATTTTTTGCCCAGCAGGCCGCCAATGAAGTCTCCGGCCTTGTCCAAGTTAATCTTGGCCTTAACCCCTTCGGCAATCTGCTTCAGCTGCTCCTCTGGCAGGTCTACGCCCAAGAGCTTTTCCAGGGTAGGAATGGGCTCCTTCAGAAAGCCCTCTTGGAGCTCTTTGTCGTTTTTGACCTTTTCCACCAGTTCCTCAATCTTCTGCTTCATATCCATAGGGCACCTTACTTAAAATAGCGCTCCAGCAGGCCCTTGAAAGCCTTGCCATGGCGGGCCTCGTCCCGAGCCATCTCATGCACGGTGTCATGGATGGCGTCCAGACCCTGCTCCTTGGCCAGCTTGGCCAGCTGGGTCTTGCCATCGGTAGCGCCGTTCTCGGCCTCAACCCGCATTTGCAGGTTTTTCTTGGTGCTGTCGGTAACAACCTCGCCCAACAGCTCGGCGAACTTGGCGGCGTGCTCGGCCTCTTCATAGGCGGCCTTCTCCCAGTACATGCCGATCTCGGGATAACCCTCCCGGAACGCTACCCGGGCCATGGCCAGATACATGCCAACCTCGGTGCACTCGCCCTGGAAATTGGCGTGCAGGCCGTCCAGGATCTCCTGGCTGACGCCCTGGGCCACGCCTACCACATGCTCCGCGGCCCAAGCCATATCGCCGGACTGCGCGTTGAACTTGCTGGCGGGAGCGCCGCACACCGGGCACTTTTCGGGCGCGGAATCCCCTTCGTGGACATAGCCGCAAACACTGCAAACATACTTCATTGTAACATTTCCTCCTGTTTTTTAAATATAGTATATGGATATTTCAAAGCGCTATGCGCTTCTTACCAAAGTTAAAGCTTCAAAACCGCCACCACTTCTTCTCCGCACATCTGGCCGTTTTCCTCAAAGCCAAATTGGTGGTAAAGCTGGCGGGCCACTTCGTTTTCCGGCTCATAACTGAGCCACACATACTCCGCCGGACCCAAAGGCAGGGCCCGCACATAGGCCAGGCAGGCTTCCATGGCCTGTTTTCCCAAGCCCTTTCCCTGGTGCCTCTGGTCAATCATAAAGCGCCAAAGGCAGTAGTTTCCCGCCGCCACCGGGGGCTCGTCCGGATCATCTAAGCTGCCGAAGCCGAACATGACAAAGCCCACGGGCTTGTCCTCATGGCAGAGTGCAAAGGCTTGGGCCGCATGGCCGTTGTCCACGGTCACATAGGCCTCGGCCAAGCTGGCCACGTTGGGGGCCACAAAATTCCGCTGGTCTTCTCGAACCGACATGGAGGTCATATCGTCTATATTATCAAAGGTAATTTTACAAAGCTCCATGTTCCCATTCCTCCCTCAGCTTCCCAACGGACTCCTGGCGCGCCGCCGGGTCTGTGGAAATGGCCCTAAAAGCCGCAGCCAGCCTTCTTTCGTCTAACTGCCAAGCGCCGGGGTCCCGCTGATAATTGGCAAACAGGGCAAAGGCCATGGCCCCCGCTGTGTACACATTGGTGCGCTCATCCATCGCCGCGCCCAGCCGGTACTCCTCCGGCGCTTGAAACTTGCTGCTGCCCCACATGCGGCCCATATCGTTGACGCAGGGCTTCCGCCGGAAAAAATCAATGTCGCAAACCGTGGTTTGGCCGCTCTCAAAATCATAGAGGATGCTGCCATCGTAAAAATCCACGGCCACATAGCCCTGGGCGTTAACCGCCTGCAAAAAGTCCAAAACATCTAAAAATACCCGCTGTCTGGCCTCCACTGGCAGCGCCATAAACCGCCGGTGGGCCTTTGGGTACATCCGGCCCATGCAGTCCCCTGGGGCCCATGGAAACACCATGGCAAAGCCGCCGCAAATTTCCTCCGCTTCCAAAAGCGGAGTCAGGCACCGGTGCCGCAAATTCTGGTAAACGGGCAGGCAGGCCTTTAGGCGCTCTACCGCTTGGGCCGGGGTACCGGTCCCCCGCAGGGTGGGCGCGCCCGCAAACTTAACGAACCGCCGGACGCCCTCTTTCTCCAGACCAAAGCAGATGTTGCCGGAGTCCTGATCGTCAAACACATGAAAAACCCGGCCATACTTTTTCAAAAAATCAAAATCGTAGGGAGCTGCCAGCCGGTACTCCACCCCGTCCATTCTCTGCACGACGCCGCCTTGCTCTTTATTCGCCATGGGCTTCCTCCTGGTTTTTGGGGGCATTGCCCGCGCACTGGGGGCACAGCCCCCGAAAGGTGAGGCTTGCGGTCTGAGCCACGCAGCCCGTCTCTTGGGCGATGCGCGCCAGCTCCGCTTCTTCCGGCATCCGGGCGGGCACGTCCAGCACCGCGCCGCATTGCTGGCAAACCAAATGGGCGTGGGGCGAAGTATCGCCGTCAAAACGCTCCCGCCCCCCCACGGCCCCCAAGCTGACCGCTTGGCCTTTCTCCCGCAGGCGGTTCAGGTTGCGGTAGACCGTGCCCAGGCTCAGGTCCGGATATTGCGGCTTAAGCCGGGCATAGACCCACTCCGCTGTGGGATGCAGCTTTGTATTTTGCAGCGCCGCCAAAATCGCGGCTCGCTTGCGGCTAAAATTTTCCCGCCGTTCTTCCACCTGCCTCCCGCCTTTCCTGTGGGTCTGCCTCTAGTGTAGCACACTTTCCAGAATTTGTAAAGTAGGAATTATTGTTATTTTTAGTTTGTTCATAAAAGAACAAGGGCCCGGACATGCCGGGCCCCGCAGTCAGCCTGCTGCCAATAGGCTTCTTTAAACTCTTCTATGCTGGCATAAGCGCCAAATAGGGGGCTCCCAGAGCCGTAGCCCGGTGCATCTTGCCGTGCCGGTCGCGCTTCCACAGCCGGCCGGCTGTACTTTTCACCATAGTAAGATTTCACCTTACCGGGTCTCCCCCAGCACGCCCCGCAGAGCCTCCCGGCTGCGCTCTTCCGCCACGGCCACCAGCTCGTCTCCGGCCCGCAGCACGGTGGAGCCATTGGGAATGGTCAGTTCACCGCCCCGGATAAGGGAGATGACCAGCGTGCCCTTGGGAAAAGCCACATCCTTCAGCGCCTGGCCCTCCCAGGCGGTGTCAAAGGGCAGGGTCATGGAGAGAATCTCCCCTTTCCCCTGGTGGAGGCTGGCAATGAGGTGCATATGGGCGGTGTCCGCCTCCTGCTCAATCAGCTGTACCACAATCTCGGTGCTGCTGACAATGTCTTGTATCCCTAGGGCGCGGAAGGTCTCGGCGTTCCGGGGGTCGTTCACCCGGGCGATGACCTTTTGGGTGCCGAAATGGCCCTGGGCCAGCTGTGCCGCCACCAAGTTGTCCTGGTCCACCCCGGTAACAGCCATGAGGCACCCGGCGTTCCGGGCTCCGGCCCGCTCCAGCACCGCCACATTGGTACCATCCCCGGGAAAAACCGCCGCGTTCAAATCCTCGGCCAGAGCCGCGCAGCGGGCCCGGTCCTTTTCAATCAGGCAGACCTCATGCCGCCGTTCCAGCAGCACCCGGGCCAGGCTTCGCCCAGCCTGGCCCCCGCCAACAATGATCATCCGCATTAATCGATCCTCCTGCTCGCCACGATAAAGTCGCCCTCGCCCAAAGGCAGGTTTCCTGCGGCCTCCTTCAGCAAAAAGCGCCCGTCCGGCTTGATGACCGCGAAAATACCCCGGCCGGGCAGCTCCAGGTCCCCGGTGCTGCGGCCATGCAGGCGCTTCTCCACTGGCAGCACCTCCAAAGCCACTGTGGCCATGCCAAAGGTCACCTGGCGGCTCTGCCAGGGGCTGATCAGGTCCGCCACCAGCTTCTCCCCGGCCATATTGGTGGGGCACACGGTGCGCAGGCCCATATCCTCAAAAATGTCCTCCCGGGCCGGGTCGGAGATGCGGGCGGCCACCCGCTCTACCTTAAAATATTTCTTGGCGATCTGTCCCACGGCAATGTTTAGATTGTCGTCGGCGGTGGTTACGGCCACCGCGTCGCAGCTCTCGACGCCCGCCCGGCGCAGCACGTTAAGGTCCATGGGGAAGCCCACAAAGGTTACGCCCCCAAAGGACGGGTCCAGCAGGGCCAGATTTTCGGCGCTCTCGTCCACCACCACGACCCCATGGCCCAGGCGGTCCAGCCGCTGGGCGGTCTCCCGGCCCAAAAGCCCGCCGCCAATAATCAATACATCCATGCCTCATCCTCCCGAATTTTGACCGCAAAGAACCAAGGCCCTACGGGGCCCTTTTTCTTGGGGCCCGCCAAGGGCTATTCCCCGTCCTCGTCGTCCACCAGAGAAGAGCTGGGCGAAGAAGCGCCCTCCCCCTCCGGGCTGGCGCTGGGGCTGGCCGAGCCTTCCGGAGACTGGGTGGCCTCCGGCGTGGGATCGGGCGCCGCCATCAGGCGGGCATAGTCCTCGGCGGTCACGTCTACCACCTCGCCAAAGTCCGCGTACACATAAGCGCCCGAGCCCTCAAACTGCACATTGTACCACTCGCCCTGGGCATTCTCAGCCAGAAGGGCCAGCTTGTCCCCCTCCTCCACCGTGCCCAGTACGTCCGAGTCAGTAGAAGCCTCCTTGCGCACGTTCACCTCGTCGCCGGTGATGCGCACCGCTTTGGCCGCCGGAGCCGGAGTGGGATTGGGCGTGGCCACAGGAGCCACAGAGGCTGTCCCGCTGGACTCGCCGCTGCTCTCCTTCCCCTTATCGTCCCCGCCGCAGGCCGCCAGGGCGCAGGCCAGCAGGCACCCGGCCAGCGCCGCGGCCGCGGTCCGGCGCAAAAGGGCCCTCCCCAGGCGAGATTGGCCCTGTTTATTGCAAAAGCTTCCGTTTTTCATGGTCAGCAGCTCCTTTCTGGTTCTTTCTATCATTTATTTTAACAGATTTTGCGAAAAAGTCCACCCGTTTTTACAATTTTCCGCCAGAACGGAATTTTTCGTAAAAAAAGCGGGAACCTCCCGGAAAAAGCCCTTGATTCCTGGCGCTTTCCATGGTATAATACTAGCGCCAAAACACACGCCGGACAATTCGGCTCTGGTCCGCGCGGCCCGCCCTTTTCTGTGCTTTTCTATAAGAATCCACGGGGAACGGCTTTGGTCGCGGCGGCGGCCCTGAAATTTTTTGTCCGGCGGAGGAAAAAACCAGGAGGTATTGTAACATGGCAGTAGTATCTATGAAGCAGCTGCTGGAGGCCGGCGTTCACTTTGGCCACCAGACCCGCCGCTGGAACCCCAAGATGGCCCCCTATATCTTCACCGAGCGCAACGGCATCTACATCATCGACTTGCAGAAAACCGTGCGCAAGCTGGAGGAGGCCTACAACTTTGTGCGGGATCTGGCCGCCGAGGGCAAGAACATCCTCTTTGTGGGCACCAAAAAGCAGGCCCAGGAGAGCGTGAAGGAAGAGGCCAGCCGGGCCGGGGCTTTCTATGTAAACGCCCGTTGGCTGGGCGGCATGCTCACCAACTTCTCCACCATCCGCACCCGCATCCAGCGCCTGGCTCAGCTGCGCAAGATGGAAGAGGACGGCACCTTTGACCTGCTCCCCAAGAAAGAGGTCACCAAGCTCCAGCTGGAAATTGAGAAGCTGGAAAAATATCTGGGCGGCATTAAGGACATGAAGTCCTATCCCGGCGCCCTGTTTATTGTGGACCCCCGCAAGGAGCGCATTGCCGTTTCCGAGGCCCGGAAGCTCCATATCCCCATTGTGGCCATTGTTGACACCAACTGCGACCCCGATGAGATTGACTATGTCATCCCTGGCAACGACGACGCCATCCGCGCCGTAAGGCTCATCGCCAGCGCTATGGCCGACGCGGTGATTGAGGGCCGCGAGGGCCAGATGGGCGCTGCCGCCCGGGACCAGGAGGAAGCGCCGGCCGAGGCCGGGGCTCCCGCCGGGGAAGCCGCTGAGTAAAATATTTTCACCAAAAACACCTAGAAGGGATGATATAACATGAATTTTACCGCTAAGGACGTGGCCGCTCTTCGGGAGAAGACCGGCTGCGGCATGATGGACTGCAAAAAGGCCCTGACCGAGGCCGAGGGCAATATGGAAAAGGCCATTGATTTACTGCGGGAGAAGGGCTTGGCCGCTTCTGTGAAGAAGGCCGGCCGCATTGCCGCCGAAGGCGTGGCCTATGCGGTTGTCAGCGACTGCGGCAAAGTGGCCGCTGTGGTGGAAGTGAACGCCGAAACCGATTTTGTGGCGAAGAACGCTGAGTTCCAGGCTTTTGTTAAAATCTGCGCCGGCACCATCATTCATCAGAACCCCGCCGATGTGGAGGCTCTGCTCCAGTGCAAGGCCGAGGGCAGCGAGCTGACCGTAGACGCCCTGCTGAAGGAGAAGATTCTCACCATTGGCGAGAACATCAAGGTGCGCCGCTTCGACCGCTTTGAGGGCGTGGTCACCTCCTATGTGCATGCCGGGGGCCGCATTGGCGTTATTGTCAAGTTTGAAACCAGCGATGAAATCGCCGCCAACGACGCTTTCAAGACCTGCGCCCACAACGTGGCCATGCAGATTGCCGCTCTGAACCCCGAGTACCTGGACGAGGCCTCTGTGCCCGCCGAGCGGGTGGAGAAGGAGAAGGAAATCCTTACCCAGCAGATTGTGGACGAGGGCAAGCCCGCCAATATTGCCGAGAAGATTGTGGCTGGCCGGATGGGCAAGTTCTTCAAGGAGATCTGCTTGGTGGACCAGGCCTATGTGCAGGACGGCAACTTAAGCGTCAAGCAGTATGTGGACGGCGTTGCCAAAGAGCTTGGCGGCGAAATCAAGATTGCCGGGTTCACCCGCTTTGAGAAGGGCGAGGGCCTGGAGAAGCGCGAGGACAACTTTGCTGAGGAAATCGCCAGCATGGTGAAGTAATTTTACAAATCTCGTATTTTCGTGGGAAATGCTTGGCGGCATTTCCCACTTTGTTTTTGAAAGGAGCGCACCATGACGGACCAACTGTTTGACTTGTTCCTTCACTGCTTCCCGGAGTATCAGACCACCCGGGAATGGTTTGTGGAGCTGCTCAAGCCTGAAGAGGCACATATTATCGCAGAGTACGCCCAGGGCCAACTGGCGGGGTATGCCATGGTTCACGGCGGGTCCATCCCCGTGCTGTGCGTGGCAGAAAACCACCGCGGGCAGGGGATGGGCTCCCGGCTGCTGGCGGCGGCTGAGGGGTACATCCGCAGCCTGGGGCAGGAGAAGCTCACTTTGGGCTGCGGCCCTCACTACCTGCTGCAAGGCGTGCCGGAGACCGGCCGCAATGTCAGCTTTTTTGAGAAGCGGGGCTACACCGCTGGCTGGACCAGCGTCAACATGGAGTTGAGCCTGGACGGGTTTGACCGGAACAGCCTGACCATCCCGCCCGCACCTATAGGCCTGGAGTATCGCTTCGCGGAAAAATCGGACCGCGCGGAGCTGCTGGCCGCTGTGGAAGCTGCGGAGCCCAACTGGCCCAGCGTCTTTGAAAGCTGTGTGGACCCTATCTATCTGGCGGTTTTGGATGGACAGATTGTGGGATTTGAGGTTCTGGCTCCCAAGGGCGGGCGTTTTCTTCGGCCTGGACATCAAGTTGGCTGTGTAGGCTGTGTGGGCGTGATACCCGCCTACCAGGAGCGGGGCATTGGCATGGACATGGTCGCCCATGGCATCCAGTGGCTGAAAAGCCAGGGCTGTACCCTAATCGAGCTGCGCTATGTCTGGCTGGAAAAATGGTACGGCAAGCTGGGCTTTCAGACCGTCACCCGGCAGTGGATGGGAGAAAAAATGCTGTAATAGAAAAGGGAGCGCCCTTAAGGGGCGTTCCCTTTTTGTGTGCTGATTTTCAAAATTAAATTTCCAAATTCCTCTCAGAAAAGCCCAGGCTCTGCAAGGTTTCCGGCCTTTGCCGCCAGTCCTCTTTCACCTTGACCCACAGCTGCAGGTTCACCTTGCACCCGAAAAAGCGCTCAAGATCCTGGCGCGCCAGGGTGCCGATCTTTTTCAGCATGGCCCCGGACTTGCCAATTATTATGGCCTTGTGGTTGGATTTTTCGCAGTAAATGGTAACATGCAGCTCCAGCATGTCCCCCTGCTCCCGCATGATCTCCGTGACGGCGGCCACGCCGTGGGGTATCTCCTGCTCCAGCAGGCGCAGGGCCTTCTCCCGGACCAGCTCCGAGGCCAGCACCCGCTCGGGCTGGTCGGTCAAGGTGTCCTCCTCAAAAAGCCAGCCCCCAGGCTGGGCTAGGTGCTTTAACTCGGCCAACAGCTCGTCCATGCCATCGCCATTTTGCGCGGAAACCGGCACCACGGCCTGAAAGCTGAACCTCTGGGAATAGGCGGCGATTTGAGCCATCAGCGGGGTTTTGTCCTGTAGCTTGTCGATTTTATTGATGGCCAGCACGGCCGGAACCCGCCCTTTTCGGAAGCGGGCCATGAGCTCCTCATCCGCCTTCGCCACAGGGGCGCCAGCCTCCGCCACCAGCAGGCAGGCATCCACCCCATCCACTGCCGTGGTGACGGATTTTACCATATAATCTCCCAGGGAATTCTTGGGCTTGAGCAGCCCAGGCGTATCCAGAAACACCAGCTGGTCCTCTCCCTGGGTGAGGACGCCCATAATGCGGGTGCGGGTGGTCTGGGGCTTTTTCGACACAATGGCGATTTTTTCGCCAACTAATTGATTCAATATTGTGGACTTCCCCACATTGGGCTTGCCCACAATGGCGATAAAGGCAGATCTCTGTTTTTCCATACTTTGCCTTTCCTGTAAATAGCGTTTCCCGTTCCTGCACCGGTATTTCCCCGGAAAATTCTTTGCCCGTTTCAACAATGGGCCTCCTACTTTCCACGCTTGAGGGGCACAACAAAAACGAACAGCATGCCCGCCCCCAAACTTGCCACAAACAGGCTCAGCTTCCAGGGCGTTTTGACCATCTCCACCAAAACCTGCCACAGCTCTGGGCGCAGCAAAATAACACCGCCAGCCAGGGCCGCGAAGAGGGCGCTTAACAGTACGCCGCCCGCCGCTACATCTTTAATCCAGCCAATGCGCTTGTCCCGTGACGGTTTTACAAAATCGCTGAGTTTTTCTACCGCTGTGTTCAAGGCCTCGGCCGCGGTAACCGCCCCCATAGCCAAAAGCAGCAGGGCAAGCTCAACCCGGCTGACGCCGGTTTGGAGCGCAAAAAGCAGAACATACCCACAAGCCAGCACATGTATGCGCATGTTCCGCTCTGATTTTATACCATACCCAATCCCCCGAAAGGCGTCCCGAAAGCTGTGAAGCAAGCTCCGCTGCCCTCCCTGGGGCTGGGGAGGCTTACTCTTCGGGGGCATAGCTGCTGCTGGCGGGCAGGCCCAGCTCCCGCATTACCCGCTCTTCTTTCTCCCGCATGCGCACCCGGGCCAAGCCTCCGTCCTCATGGTCATAGCCCAAAAGATGCAGCATGGAATGGGCGGTCAGGTAGCCGATCTCCCGCTCCAGGGAGTGGCCATAGGTTCGGGCCTGCTCCATGGCGCGGGGCACAGAGATGACAATATCCCCCAGGATTTTGGCCCCGGTTTCATGATTCACGTCATAATGGCCGTTTTCCCCCATGGGGAAAGACAGCACATCCGTCACGGAATCTTTATCCCGGTATTGCCGGTTCATTTCCCGGATCTGCTCGTTGTCCACAAAGCTGATGCTGATCTCGGCGGAGTCGGGGAACTCCTCCATCTGGAGCACCGCGTGGCAGCAGCGGCGAATCAGCATCCGCACCCCAGTGGGGATCCTGACCTGTTTCTGCCGGTTCGAAATGATTACCCGAATCTTCTCCATTGTTGACCATCCTTTCTTGCGCTATGTGGGTCCAGGCCGTTGGGAGGCCGTGAAACGGCAGGCTGAAAAAGGGCCTCAGCCGCAAGACCTTGGGCAGCCCCGCGTAAAAAGGCCGCAAAGACCGCCCTAGCTTTCTCCTGTTTCCGCCGGAAAGCCTCCGGCTAATTCTTTGGCCGCGCCGCTTTCTCATAGGCGCGGATGATATCCTGCACCAGCTTGTGCCGGACCACGTCCTTTTCCGTAAAGCGGAAAAGAGCAATATCCTCTACCCCCCGCAGCACCCGCACCGCCTCTTTCAGGCCGCTGCGCTTGCCCTCGGGCAGGTCGATCTGGGTCACGTCGCCGGTAATGACCATTTTCGAGTTAAATCCCAGGCGGGTCAGGAACATCTTCATCTGTTCGCCCGTGGTGTTCTGGGCCTCGTCTAAAATAATGAAGCTGTCGTCCAAAGTCCGCCCCCGCATGTAGGCCAAGGGGGCCACCTCAATGTTGCCCCGTTCCACATAGCGCTGGTAAGCCTCGGTCCCCAGCATGTCGAAAAGGGCGTCGTACAGGGGCCGCAGATAGGGGTCCACCTTCTGCTGCAGGTCGCCGGGCAAAAAGCCCAGCTTTTCCCCCGCCTCCACGGCGGGGCGGGTCAAAATAATCCGGTTCACCTGCTGGGCCCGAAAAGCCGTAACCGCCATGGCCACCGCCAGGTAAGTCTTGCCCGTGCCAGCGGGGCCCACGCCAATGGTAATGGTATGGTTCTTGATGTTATCGCAATAGGTCCGCTGCCCCACTGTTTTCGGCTTGATGGGCTTTCCCTTGCTGGTCACGCAGATGCAGTCCCCGGCCAGCTTAGCTACTTTATCCTCGCTGTCCTCGTCCACCATGCGCATGCAGTAGCGCACGTTCTGCTCGCTCAAGGTCTCTCCGCCGCCAATGAGGGTAATCAGGCTGCGCACAGCCCGCGCCGCCTTGTCTACACCGGCCGGGTCCTCCCCGGCAATCTTCAGCTCTGCGTCCCGAAAAACCAGGGCCACGCCATATTCTTTTTCAATGAGCTTCATGTTGCTGTCAAAGCTACCAAACAGCTCTTCCGCCTGCTCAATTCTGTCTACAAGGATCCTTTGTTCCAATTTTTCTCCTTCTCCGGCTTATGCTCCGGCGCAACCCATTCACTGGCATACCGAACATATGGCTGGCCGCCGTATGTTCGGGTGAAGGCCCTTGCCGAAAAGCCGCACTTTCGATAAAACTCCACCGCTTCCTGGTCCGTCTCCGCGGTTACCTTCTTAAGCCGAAGGGCCTGGATGGCCCCCCGCACCAGACAGCCGCCAAGGCCTTGGCCCCGCAGAGCCTCTTCCACCGCGATGCCTACAATCTCTCCCTGGTCTCCGGTTTGCCGCAGGGCAATCACCCCGGCCAGGCGGTTCTCCCGCCTGAATCCAAAAGCCGCCGGAGAGGGGCTGGAAAGCAACTCCTCCGCCAGGACGGAGAACTTTGCCGGACTGGGCTGGTACATGCAGGCCTGATAGACCCGGTACACCTCTGGGGACATAAAATCCCCCAGTAGGGAAATCAGTTCCAAAACCGCCCCTCCTTTCCGGCCGGCTTAGGGCGCCTGTAAGCCGCAATTTGCGGCATAGATTTCCATTGCTATTATACCACATATCATCCGTTATGTTCAAGCGCAAAAAATATCTTCATTCGCCAAATATATTTGAAACAATTTGTTCAATTTGTCGATACCACTTGAATCTCCCCAATATTCTCCTGGCACCGGCACCGGGCGCTTACCATGCAGCGCCCCTCGGCAAAGGTGAAGCTCAGCTCCTCATGAAGCACGCTGCCCCCCTCTCCCAAAGCTGTCCGCTGGGCCTCCCGCAGCTTGAGCAGCGCCGCTGTCTTCATCTGCTCCTTCGTCAGCTTCCGCTCCCGCCGCTCCAGACGCACCAGCGTTTCCCACTCCAAGGCCAAGGGGAGCTCCACCCCCAGCAGGGAGGCCCGCCGCTCCTCCCGCCAGCTTTGGGTTTCCCCTTCGGTCCGGCTCCAAAGCCCCAGCGGAAGGCGCAGGCCGAAAATCTCCGCCCACAGCCGCACCTCCCGCCCGGCCTCCTGGGTCTCCTGAACAGAGTCCTCTACCTGAACGGTAAACTCCCGGTAGGTCTTGGCAAGCACCTTCCCCCGGGCCGCTCCGGCCACCTGGTACAGCCGGTCCGGCTGGGGTCCGTAGGGGTCCGGTACCTCCTGGTACAGCCCGGCGATGAGCAGCTGGCCCTTGACCACCACATCCCCCAGCTTCACCTCGGGCCGGCCCTGCTGGGCCTCGATGTGCACCACCTCTCCCTCCCGGACCGCCACCATGTTGGAGAGCTCCTGGCTTTTCTCCGGCTCCGGCTTGGCCGCGCCCTCCTTTACCGCCACCTGGACAAAGCATCCGCCTGTGTTCACCGAGACCCAGCTCAGCTGGGGCATCGCGTTTAGAATGCGGTTGGCCGCGCTCCGGGGAGCCAGCTCCCGCTTTTTAGCCCCCAGATAAACCCCCTGCTCCCGGGCGCACTGGGCCAGCTGGTTCACCGGGACCTTCTCGCAGCCGGTGAACTCCACCCCCCACACAAAGCCCGACAAAAACCAGAACAGCCCCGCCGCCAGCGCCGCCCCAGCCAAAAGCCCCGGGCGCTTTCGCAGCCGCCGCAGCTGAAAAGGCAGACCGCCCCGCCGCCGCACCCGCAGGCGCACCCCGCAGCGCTTGCAAAGAGGCCGCAGCGCCCGGTAGCTCCTTGGCTTTACCCGGGCCACGGCCTTGGACTCCGCCCGGGCGAAACCCCAAAAGGCCGCACCCCGCTTGGCCGCCACTGTGAAAAACCGCGCGCCATCTCCCTCCACTTGAAATTCCACATAGCCGGACAACCAATGATACGCCTTTTCCAGCATAAGAAGCCCCCTAATAGCTGTATTCCAAGCTGCTGATCACGCCCTCCACCACCGCGCCGTTCTCCGTCAGCCGCCGCAGCCGCAGGTCCCGGCCGTGGATTTGGACCGTCAAACGCCCGGCCCGCAGGATCACCTTTTCCGAGTCATAGTCCACAATGCCGTCGCAGCCATCTACCACGGCGCTTCGGTTTCCGGTCACGGCGATGACCGCCCCGCCGCTTTTGTCCATCTGCCCGCCTCCTTCCTGGCGCCGCCATTCCTCCCGCCGCCAATCTTATGAAAAGCCTTAGAGTCTGTCTTAAAACTTCGAAAAAGCGTCTTTTTGTCCAGAGACAAAGGGTTTCTGTGTTAAAAATCCTCGAAATACGAAAGTATTTCTTGCGGTTTTCGCCTTAAAACCGTCCCCCCTGAACAAAAATACTGGCATTTCTCTGGTTTTCAAACAGACTCTAGCCCAGCGCGGGAGAAGTTCCAGCCGGATTTGAGATATCCCCCTCATTTTATGTGGCCTGGGCCGCATGTATCACCAAAAAACCGCATAAACATAGGCAGACGCGAACTTGGGGAAGGCTTGCGGGGCAGTTATCGTAAACGCACTTGAAAATCGGTATTTACCGATTTTTAAGCAGAGAGGCGCGGGCGTGCCCGTGCCTCCGGGTTCAAAAGAGGTATCGCCTCTTTTGAACTGCGTTAACGATAGGCAGAGCCGGGGGCGCCCCTGATTCAGCGTCCGGATTCCCTTATCTTGTTCCGAGACTTTCCTCATTGGCATGGATTCCCCCTCCCTAGAAAGGACTTGACTGCATGGAGCATAAACTGAAATTCCCCCACCGCTTTTCCCGCTCCGGAGCCCTCAGCGCCCTGGGCTTTCTGCTGGCCCTGGCCGCCCTGCTGGCCTACCCGGAGACGGTCCGTCAAAGCGTGGCCCAAAGCATTGTCTACTGCTTAACCGCGCTGACCCCTTCCCTGTTCCCCTACATGGCCCTGGCCAGCTTCGCGGTGCGCTCCCCAGCCTCAGCCTTTTTAGGACGCTTTCTGCGAAAGCCGGTCCGGTGGCTGTTCCGGCTGCCCGGCTGCTGCGGGGTACCGGTCTTCATGAGCTTTCTGGGCGGCTACCCCGCCGGGGCCCGGGGGGCTTCCCTGCTGCTGGAACAGGGCCTCATCACCCAGGAGCAGGCCGGAAGAATGCTGTTGTTCTGCGTTAACCCAGGCTTGGCCTTTGCTGTCAGCTTCATCGGCTTTGGCGTCTTGGGCAGTCCCCGGCTGGGGCTGCTGCTCTTCGCCTCGGTGACTCTCTCTGGCCTGCTGCTGGGGGTGATCACCGCCTTCCGCGCCCCCCTGGGGCCGGAGCCCCGCCCTGTGGAGCACCCCATGCCCCTGGCCCCGGCCTTGATGGCCTCGGTGCGGGACGCCTCCCGCAGCACGCTGATGATGTGCGCCTGCGTGGTGCTGTTTTCGGGCTTCACCTCCATTTTGCTGGGCAGCGGGCTCTATGGGATCCTGGCCGCCAAGCTGGCCCGCACCGGGCTGTTCAGCCCCTTTGAGTCCGCAGCGGTGCTGGCCTTTCTGCTGGAAGTCACCGGCGGCGTGGGCGAAGCGGCCCGGTTCCAGTGCGCCGGGGTTTTCTACGCCTTTGGGCTGGCCTTTGGGGGGCTGTGCGTCCACTTGCAGGTCTTCTCCTTTTTTTCCGAGATTCCCTGCAAGCTGTGGAAGTTTTTCCTGTGCCGCCTGGTCCACGGGCTCATGGCCTCCGGATGCTTTCTGCTGCTGGGCCGCCTGCTGCCCCGGGGGGCGGTGGAGGCGCTGGCCCCGGTGGGAGCCGGGGGCGGGGTATTTTCGGGCACCCTGCTGGGGGGCGGCTCCCTGCTGCTTATGTGCGGAGCCTTTCTGCTGCTCGTGGAGGAGGGCCGGAAAAAAGCCCGGTAGCGGCGGCGCGGGCACGCAAAATTGCACCTTGCGAAACCTCCTTCCATCCGCTATAATAGAACCAAACCCATTCCAGGAAGGACCCACGCCATGCGCAAAAAGAAAAACCCTCCCCTGTTCGGCCAATCCATTCCCCAGGACTGCGCCTATTGCTACCACAACGGCGGCTCCGTGGAGGAGCCTGTCTGCACCCTGCGCCTCCCGGGCCCGGGCGGGGACTGCCGCTCCTACCTGTACGACCCCCTTCTCCGGGAGCCCCGCTCCACGCCCCCACTGCGCACCAACTTTGACCCGGAAGAGTTCAAGCTGTAAATTTTCTCTCCCTGCGCTAGAGTCTGTTTGAAAACCAGAGAAAAGCCAGTATTTTGGTTCAGGGGGGACGGTTTCAAGGCGAAAACCGCAAGAAACACTTTCGTATTTCGAGGATTTTTAACACAGAAACCCTTTGTCTCTGGACAAAAAGGCGCTTTTTCGGAGTTTTAAGACTGACTCTAGGGAACAGGCGCAAAAAAGCTGGCCGCTTTTAACCCAGCCAGCTTTTTTATTTTTCCTATGGGTTCTTCTTTTGGGCTTTAAGCTCCCGCCAGTGGCTCAGGTGGACCCCTATATGCCCAACTCCCAGCAGCGCCGCCGGAACCACAAGCCACAGCAGCCGCCCATAAACGCCCAGCAGCAAAAAGGCCAGCACAGGCAGTGTGGCTCCCGCCAGGGAGATTCCCAACAGGCCGCTGTAAAAATCCTCCAGCCGCCGGGGGCTTTTCAAGTAGCGCACCCACCACAGCTCATACAGAAGCATCAGCCCAAAGGCCCCCGCAAGCCAAAGGCTCCAGGCACTCCAGGGCCGCAGGTTCAAGTCTTGAAAGCACAGGGCGGCGCAGGTGCAGCCCGCCTGCCCGGCCCGCTCCAAAAACCGCAGCAGGGCCGGTTCTCTCCGGGCGCTGTAGCCTTCTGGCTGGGCCTTGACCCACAGCAGGTTGGGCACAAAAAGCATCAGCAGAAACGCCAAGCCCACATAGGAAAAGCCCAGAGTTCCCATTATTTAAAGTACAGCACGCTGTTCAGGGCCCGGTCTGTGGGGCCGTAAAGCCAGCGGCCGTTTACATACAGGTTGGTGGAGCCGCCGCCATCCAGATTCACCGCGCTCTCGCAGCCCATGGCCACCATAATGCTGGACAGCTCCGGCAGGCTGGCATAGGCGGTGAGAATCACCAGGCTGCCATCATACCGCACGCCGATGCACACCCGGCGGGCGTCTCCATAGCCGCCGATGCTGGAAAGACCCTCATCCGCGTAGGTGCCGCTGTCGCCATAGGCCGAACCGTGCTGCACCAGCTTGGGGCCTACGCCAATGGCCAGATAAATATCCTGGGTGCTGGAGCCGTTGTAATAGGTGTCCAGCTCAATGTAGTCTCCTTCCTCTACCTTGGGCAAAAAGTTGTCGTACTGCCGGGGACCCCGCTGGGCCAGCACATAGCCGTGGTAAGGAATGGTCACGTCGGAGTCGCGATACACGTCCAGCACCGTGCCGTCCTCCGACACCACCGCCGCATACTTGGCGGAAAAGCCCAGCCGCTCTCCCCAGTCGGAGGTATAGATCAGCCGGGTACCGTCGCCAGAGTGGGCGGGATAGCGGTTCACCCCCAGCTGGGCGGCGGAAGTTTCGGTGCCATCCGGCTTGCAAAGCTTGGCGGAAATATCCGTAGAGAAGTTCTCAATGGAGAAGCGTCCGTCAAAGTCCATGACAATGGAGGTTTTAGCCGGGCTGAACTGGTTGTAGGTGGTGATGATCCGGCCCGCGTCCACAATGGTGCCATAGGGCTCGTAGCTGTCAAAGTCGAAAAAGGCGGCGTTTACGGCGATCTTCGCGCCCACCCGGTCAAACAGGCTGGGCGCGCCCTCCGCCCCGTGCACATTGTCCCGGCCTAAGCCTACATAAGCGTCGTAGTCATAGGGGTCGAAATGCACGGCGGTAATGGCTGTGCCGTTCATGCGCTTGCGGGTGATGTCATACCCAGCGGACTGAGCGGCGCTTAAAAAGCGGGAATACATGGAGGCCGCCTCGGCCCGGGTGGCATAGCCTCCTGGCCGGAAGTTGCCGTTGTCGTCGCCGTTGATTACCCCGGCCCGGGAGCACTTGTCCACCGCGCTTTTGGCATAGCTGGAGATAGAGCCTCCATCCTTAAAGGAGCGGGGAGGGCGCACGGCGGGCAGCTCCAGGCCCATGGCGTTGGCATAGTTTACAATAAGCACCGCCATGTCCTGGCGGGTCACCAGGCGGTCTGGGTTAAAGCGGCCCCCGCCCGCGCCGCTGGTAATGCCCGCCTCGCTGACCCAGTTGATGTATTTGTTGGCCCAGCCCTGGGCCCATACATCCGAGAAGGGCCCCTTATAGTTGTACTCGTTCAGCTCTCCTTCGCCCAGGGCCGTGCGGGCCAGCATGGTTACAAACTCCGCCCGGGTCACATCGCCCTGGGGGGCGAAGGTATCCGGGTCTTTGCCCTTCATAATGCCCCGGTCCACCAGGTCTTCCACCGCGGCGGCATACCAGATGCCCGAAGGCACATCGGAAAAAGCCTGTGCCCGGGGCTGGACCGGCTGCCCCGCAAAGAAGACCGTCAGGGCCAGGAACGTTCCGCAAAAGGCCCGAAACCCGCGTTTTCTTTTCATCTCATTTCTCCCTTCTAAAATAACAAAATGGGGGCTGGCCCCCGCGGCAGAGAGAATTTTTAAAAGCACCGCCGCGAGAAGCCGCCCAAGCGTCAGGCGCGCTTCCTATTAAATTCGCCCACAAGAAGCGCGCCAAAACGCCAGTACATTGTAAATTATACCACCTAACCGCCAAGATGTCCATAGAAACGTAAAAAAGGCTGTTTTTTCCAGGTCAGAAAAAATTCCTTAAGAAACAATAAAACTATTTGCATTTTTTCACGCTTTCCTGTAATATAGTAGATACCGGGTCCGCTCCCGGTTTTCTGAAGAACGAATCTACATATTTTGGAGGGTATCCTTATGATCTGTCCCAACTGCGGCCGGGAAATTCCCGACGGAACCATCTGTCCCTGCGCCCTAGAGGCCACCGCGCTTCCCCTTTCGGACAATCCGGCGGTCAACGCTCTTAAGACCACCGGTTCCTCTGGGCTGGGGCTGGCCCTTGCGGTCCTGCTGTCCCTTTCGGCGCTGCTGGCTATTTTTTCCTCCCTGGGCACCAGCCAGGCCCTGGACAATCTCTACTATTACGCCTACACGGCTGGCCTGGACATGGACCTTATCCTCAGCATGATGAGCTATTCCCGGTCCTCCGCCGTGGCCAGCGCGGTGCTGGGGTCCATCCCCGCCATTTTGGCCGCTGTGGCGGCCTGGGTCCACTTTGGCACCTGCCGCAGCCGGGACAGCGGAAATATCTCCACCGCGGGCCTGACCATCTATAAGGCGCTGGCCTACATCAGCCTCATCGGCCTGTGCCTGATCTCCCTTTTGGTGATAGGCGGGCTGGGCCTTGCGATTTTTGCCGTTGTGGCCGCTTCCTTCCCTCTGGACTCCTTCGGCGGACAGTTCGGCGGCTACGGCCAGGACGAAGCCCAGCTGGCCCTAATCATCATCTTTGCCACCATCGCCGCGTTCTTCGCCTTCTTTATGGCTTTGGCCATTGGCTACCAGGCGGGGCTCATCCGCACCATCAACCGGGCGAAGGCCGTGGCCGCCACCGGTCTGGCGGACAGCCGGGTATCCAACTATGTGATTGGCATGAACTACGTGCTGGCCGGATGCTGCATTGTTTCGGGCCTGTTCAGCCTTTTCTTCTCGCCCCTGAGCGCCATTGCCAGCTTTGTGGCCGGGGCCGGGTGGATTCTCGCCTCCCTGCAGCTGAGCCGCTACCGCAAGGCCATGAACCTGGTGCTGTTCCCGCCGGTTATGCCGCCTATGCCCCAGCCTGTGTACGCGCCGCCCCAGCCGGAGCCCGCGCCCCAGGAAGAGGGCCAGCCGCCCCAGGCATAAGCCCATGCGGGAGTTTGTGCTGACCGCTCCCGGCCTGCCGGAAAAGGGCACGGTGTACCGCCGCGTGGCGGCCCGGGGCATCATCCGCCGGGCGGGCCGGCTTTTGCTGGTCCACACGGATGCGGGGGACTATAAATTTCCCGGCGGCGGAGTGGAGGAAGGGGAGTCTCTGGAGGCCGCTCTGGCCCGGGAGATCCGGGAGGAGACCGGCCGGGCCCTTCGGGGCGGCGTCCGGCCTTATGGGCTGGTCCGGGAGCGCCGCCGGGGCCAGACCGCTGATATTCTGGAAATGGACTCCCACTACTATTTCTGCCAGGTGGAGGACCAAGCCGCTCCCCTGCGGCTGGACCAGTATGAAGCGGAGGAGCATTTCCAGCCGGTTTGGGCCACCCTGGAAGAAGCCCTTGCCGCCAACCGGGCCAACCCAGGGGCCACGCCCTGGGTTGACCGGGAGATTTTGGTGATGGAAGCTCTGCAGCAAGACCGGGAAATCTGAAAATAAGCGCAAAAAGAGAGGGAGGCCAGATGGCTTCCCTCTTTTCTTGTCTCTTGGGGTTAGGCTCCCCCCGCTATCCGTTCGGCGCAGCGGATGCCATCCACCGCCGCCGACACAATGCCGCCCGCATAGCCCGCCCCTTCCCCGCAGGGGTAGAGGCCCCGCAGGGCAGGGCATTGCAGGGTCTCGTCCCGCAGCACCCGCACCGGCGAAGAGCTCCGGGTCTCCGGCGCGGTGAGCACCGCGTCTCCGTTGTCAAAGCCCTTCAGCTGCCGCCCCAGCTGAGGCAGGGCCTCCCGCAGGGACTGGGTGACAAAACCCGGCAGGCAGAGGCTCACATCGGTGGGGACCACACCCGGCTGGCAGGTGGGCGCCACACCGCCGAAGCCCTGGCTGGGGACGCCCGCTAAAAAGTCCGCCACCCGCTGGGCCGGCGCGCTGTAGCCCCCGCCCCCCAGCTGGAAGGCCGCCGCCTCAATCCGGCGCTGGAAGGCCACCCCGGCCAGAGGGCCCGAGCCGCCGAAATCTTCGGGGCCCACCCCCACCAGCAGCGCGGAATTGCTGTTCTCTCCGTCCCGGGCCCAGGAGCTCATGCCGTTGGTCACCACCCCGCCGGGTTCCGAGGCCGCGCCGGTCACCGTACCCCCAGGACACATGCAGAAGGTGTACACCCCCCGTCCATTGGGAAGCCGCCGGTGCAGCTTATACTCCGCCGCACCCAACTGGGGATGCCCCGCAAAGGCTCCGTACTGGGCCCGGTTGATCAGCGCCGCCGGGTGCTCGATGCGCACTCCTACAGAGAAAGCCTTGGCCTCCAGGGGCAGGCCCGCCTCCGCCAGCAGAGTGAACACGTCCCGGGCGCTGTGGCCCACCGCCAGAATGGCATGCCGGGTTTCAATGAGCTCCGCGCGGTCCGCCGCTTCCACCCAAAGGCCGGTCAGCTGCCCCGCCTCACACCGAAAGCCCGTCAGCTTGGTGGAAAACCGCACCTGACCGCCCAGGCGGAGAATCTGGCGGCGGATGTTTTCCACCACCCCCGGCAGGCGGTCGGTGCCAATGTGGGGCTTGGCATCGGTCAAAATGGCCTCGGGGGCGCCGGCAGCGGCCAGCTCCTCCAACACCTTGCGGATGCGCCCATCCCCCGTGCCTGTGGTGAGCTTGCCATCGGAGAAAGCCCCGGCCCCGCCCTCCCCGAACTGCACGTTGCATTCCGGGTCCAGGCGGCGGTCCTGCCAAAAGGCCTTTACAGCGGTCTCCCGGTCCTCCACGGGCAGGCCCCGCTCAATCACCAGAGGGCGCATGCCGCACTGGGCCAGCACCAGCCCCGCGAACAACCCCGCCGGACCCAGCCCAACCACCACAGGGGGCTGGTCCAAGGCTTGTCCCGGGGGCAGCCGGTACTGGTAGGGCTCCGTCCGCCGGATCCCCCCGGCCCGCCGGAGCAGCTTGTCCTCATCCCCATCCACCGCCGCATCCACCGCGCAGACAAAGTGGACGTCCTCTTTCTTCCGGGCGTCCACCGATTTTTTCGCTAATTTCACTTGGGCCAGCGCCCACTGGGGCAGGCGGAGCTTTTTGGCCGCCGCCCGCCTCAGGTCCTCCTGGGTAAAGTCCAGCTCCAGCCGCAGGCCGTCTATGCGTATCATGCTTCCCTTCCTCCCTTTCTGCCAATGCTCTCCCCGGCTGTCAGCCCGGTGGCCCAGGCCCAGTGGAGGTTGTAGCCACCGCAGTCTCCGTCCAGGTCCAACAGCTCGCCCGTTAGGTAAAGGCCCTTGCGGCAGCGGGATTCCATGGTGTTTACATCCACCTCCCCCAAGGGCACGCCTCCGGCGGTAACCTGAGCCTGGTCCCAGCCCAAAGGCCCGGAAACCGGCAGGGCGAAGCCCTTGGCCAAAGCCGCGGCCCGGCGCAGGTCCTCCCGGCTCAACTGGGAAAAGCGCCGTCCGCCCCAGCCCAAGGACTGGACCAGCTCCTGGCCCACCCGCAGGTTCATCACCCCGGCGAAGAGCCCGCTGGCAGGGCGCTCCGGAAAAGAGGCGCACTGAGCCCGGAGAAAGGCCTCCAGCTCTCCGGCCTCCAGCTCCTCCGCCAAATCCAGGCGCAGGGAAAGACTGTCCCCGGCCAGACCCCGCAGGCGGGCGGAAAGGTTCATCACGCAGATGCCGGACAGGCTGCCCTGGCCAAAGATCACCTCGCCGCTTTCCGCCCCCAGCTCCCGGCCGCCCTGGCACAGCGCGGCCCGGGCCTTGCAGCGCATGCCCTTTAGGGGACGGGTCAGCCGCTCTGGCACAGCCAGCCCCACCAGGGAAGGGCTCAGCCCGGTGACGCTGTGGCCAAAGCCTCTGGCCAGCTCATAGCCGGAGCCGGTGGAATGCTTGGGCGAGGCTTTGCCGCCGCATGCCAGCACCAAACGGGAGGCAAAGAGCCCTTGGCCCTCTCCTCCGGCCAGGCAAAAGCCCTCCCCCTGGACCCAGGCCCGCTCCACCCGGAAGTTCCAGAGCATCTCCACCCCGGTGGCCTCGCAGGCAGACCAAAGGGCCTGCAGCACCGCCGCGGCTTGGAGGCCGCGGGGGTACACCCGGCCCTCCCCGTCCGTTCGGGTCAGCAGGCCCAGTTTGTGAAACATCCTCACCACCCGCTCCCCAGGCCAGCGGGCCAGCAACGGAGCGGCCAAGGCCGCGTCCCCGTGGTAGTACTCTGGGGCAATGTGCCGGTTGGTCAGGTTGCAGCGGCCGTTTCCTGTGGCCAGCAGCTTTTTTCCCGGCTTGGAGCTGCCCTCTACCAGAACCACGCCTCCGCCGCCCTGAGAAGCGGCCAGCGCCGCTGCCAGCCCGGAGGCCCCGGCTCCCACAATGACAGCCCGGCAGCGCTTCACAGCACCAGACCCAGCAGGCCGTAGGACAAAAGACACATAATCACGTCCGCGATCAGCGTACCCAGAGCCACGGAGAGCATGGCGGACTTAAAGTCCATCTTCATCAGCGCCGCCGCCAGAGAGCCGGTCCAAGCGCCGGTGCCGGGCAGTGGAATCGCCACAAAAATCATTAAGCCCAAGGTTTTGTAGCGGTTGATTTTTTCAAACTTGCTGCGCCCCTTGGCCTCCATGCGGTCCACCAGCTTGACGAAGCGTGTGTTGCGCATCCAATCAAAAATTTTGTTGATGAACAACAAAATAAACGGCACAGGCAAAATGGTTCCCACAAGGCAAATGAAAAAGGCTGGCAGCATTTGCAGGTCCAACAGTTTGGCGGCTAAAATACCGCCCCGCAGCTCAATAACCGGCATCAGGGAGAGCAAAAACACTGTGAGCCCAGCAGGGATGGTCTGACTAAAAAGCTGAACGAGTAGTTCTACTAGATGTTCCATAGTTGTATTTATACATCCTTATCTGTTTTTTGGCAGCAAACAGCCGCTATTTTTCCTAACCCATGGTTTCACAAACCGGCGCGCCTATGTTTTTCGGAACCACATGCTGGCTCCGGTGTGGAAAAAGCGCACCCATTCCCAATCCGCTATATTGTACCACAATTTACTTGCTATTGCAAGTCTTTCTCCAGGTCTCCAAACCGGTATCCCAGGTCCTCCCATTTGCCCAGCAGCTCATCCAAAATCTCCCCGTTGGTTTGGGACGTGCTGTGCAGCAGCACCACCGCGCCGGGATGAACCCGGGGCAGCAGCTTATCGTAAGCCTGCTGGGGCGTGGGCTGGTCGTTTTCGTACCAATCCACATAGGCCAGGCTCCAAAAAACCGTCTTATACCCCAGCTTCTGGGCCATTTTCAGGTTGCTCTCGCAAAACTTCCCCTGGGGCGGCCGGTAGAGCTTGGGCATAGCGGTCCCGGTGATCTCCTGATAGAGCGCCTCGTTTTTCTCCAGCTCCGCCCGAAAGCTGGCCTCGTCCCCAATGGCCGACATGTCCGGGTGGCTGTAGGTGTGGTTGCCAACGGTGTGGCCCTCCTCCACCATGCGGCGGACCAAGTCCGGCTGGGTCTCAAAATAGTTGCCCACCAAAAAGAAAACAGCCTTAACATTGTGCTTTTTTAGGGCGTCCAATATTTTTTCTGTGCTGCCGTTTTCAAACCCCGCGTCAAAGGTCAGGTACAGCACCTTTTCCTCTGTTTCCATGCGGTAGACGCTGTCGAACCCGGCCAGATACTCCGCCGTGGCGTTGGCCACAGGCGGCTGGCCCTCCTGCTGGAAGCTCAGCCCCCAGTTGGTAACCTCCCCTGAGGCCGCCAGGGTTTTGGCAGCCTCCAAAGCCTCCCGCCCGCCTCCCAGCTCGTAAAGGGCGGCTAGGGAGAGAAGCAGCGCCACAGCCCCCAGGGCCAGCGTGGACCAGTGCTTTTTGAAAAAAGATTGATACTTGTTCATGGGTCATCCCCCCGTTTGGTACAAAATATGAGGACTTCCCGGCAGACAGAACCAAAGCCTTGATTTCTTTGGGAAGATGCTGTATGATTTCTGTAAGAAATTCCTGACGCTTTTGTAAGATTCAAAGGCTATACTAATACATAAGGAAAGCTGGGAGCGGGACGCTGGGGCGGGAAGCTGCCGCCCACCCTGGCGCTTTCATTTTTTTGCCGGGAGGTTTTTTATATGGACAACGAGAGCAAAAACATCCTTGTGGTAGACGATGACCGGGAAATTGTGCGGGCCATTGCCCTCACTTTAGAGGCCGAGGGCTATACGGTCCTCAAGGCCTACGACGGTCTGGAGGCCCTGGACCTGGTCACCACCAAAAACATCCATCTGGTCATCATTGACGTGATGATGCCCAAGCTGGACGGACTTTCCGCCATTATGCGCATCCGCGACGGAAAAAATCTGCCCATCATCGTCCTCTCCGCCAAAAGCGAGAACAGCGACAAGATTTTAGGCCTCTCCATGGGCGCGGACGACTATGTGACCAAGCCCTTTAACCCCATGGAGCTGGCCGCCCGGGTCAAGTCCCAGCTGCGGCGCTACACCAGCCTGGGGGACATTAACTCCCGGGGGGAAAACGTCATCCTCAACGGGCGGCTGCGCTTCAACCTGGACGAGCATGTGCTTTACGCGGACAACGAGCCCGTGAAGCTCACCGCTACGGAGACGAAAATTGTGGAACTGTTAATGCGCAACCCAGGCCGCATTTTTCCGGCGGAGGAGATCTACAGCAAAATCTGGAACGAGTCGGCCTATTCCACAGAGAACACGGTCATGGTACACATCCGGCGCATCCGGGAGAAGATTGAGATTAATCCCAGCGAGCCGGAATACTTAAAGGTGGTGTGGGGCATTGGATACAAATTTGAAAAGCACTGAGCATCCCCGGCGCAACACCTTTGCGGGGCTGCTCTCCTGGGTCAGCCTGCTGCTGATTCTCTGCGCGGCCTGCTGCGCGGCTATTTTCTTCTTGATGGTGCTGGCTAATCCCCGCACCCTGGACTATGCCGCCAGCCACTTGCAGCAGTTCGCGGGAAGCCCCTCCCCCACCCTGCCTGATCTGGAAGGGGCCTTTGTAGAGGCCAAGCCCCACGAAGAGATGGTCTACACCCATACGGTGCAGATCATCAGCGCCCTGGCCATTCTGCTGACAGCTTTGGTGCTGGTCTTCCTCTTCCGGCAGGACCGCTACGCCTTTGAGGAGATGGTCGCCCGGGGGCTGGGCCGGGTCTGGGTGGAGCTGAAGCTGGCCGCGCTGGTGATGATCCTGATGATGTGCATGACCGCCCTGGCCTGGGGCAGCGCGGCGGAAAAAGCCTTTGGCATCACCATTGCCTGCGTGCTCACGGTCTACCTGCTGTGCCTGGACGTAAGCCGGAACCGGCGGTTTTTCGGGCACAACATCATCCACTCCGTCCTCGTCCGGGTAAACGATTACCACGGCATGACCACCTTTCAGCAGCGGGCGGTGCGGCGGGCCTACGCCACCATTGCCATTGTGCTGGCGTTAATCGTCCTGGGCGCGGCGGGCTTCGGCGTGGCCATGAACTTCCTCTATGGACACGAGGGCTATAGAAAGCTGGCCCTTGCCATCCCCCTTACCGCCGTTGTGGGCATTACCGGCACGGTGTGGTGGTACATTCTGGCCCTCAAGCGGGACCTGTCGGACTGGAACCTTTTGATGGACCAGATCACCGAGATGTACGGCGGCGACCTGAACGCGGTGAACCATGTGCCCCCCACCTCCAACCTGTACGACTGCGCCATGCAGCTGAACATGATCCGCACCGGGGTGCAGAAGGCGGTAGAGGAGGGCACCAAAGCGGACCGTACCAAAATTGAGCTGATTACCAACGTGTCCCACGACATTAAAACCCCTCTGACCTCCATCATCAGCTATGTGGAGCTGCTGAAAAAAGAGGACCTGCCCCCCGCGGCGGCGGATTATGTGAGCACCATCTCCCAAAAAGCCCAGCGGCTCAGCAGCATTGTGCAGGACGTGTTCGAGGTGAGCAAGGCGGCCACAGGGAACATCAGCCTAAACCTGGACGACCTGGACGTGGGGCGGCTGCTGCGGCAGACCTTTGTGGAGATGGAGGAGACCGTCCAGCGGTCCCAGCTCCAGTGGCGCATTGATATTCCGGAGGCCCCCATGCTCATCCACGCCGACGGCCAGCGGCTGTACCGGGTTTTTCAAAACCTCATCCGCAACTGCGCCCAGTACGCCCTGGAGGGCTCCCGAGTCTATGTAACTCTCTCCGCCCAGGCGGGGCTGGCCCAGGTAACCGTGCGCAATGTCTCCCGCACGGAGATTACCATGAACGGCGAGGACCTGACCGCCCGGTTCGTCCGGGGGGACCAGAACCGCACCACCGAGGGCAGCGGCCTGGGGCTCTCTATTGCCAAAAGCTTTACCGAGGCCTGCGGCGGGCACTTCTTTGTGCGCACCGACGGGGATCTGTTTATTGTGACGGTGCAGTTTTCTTTGGTGGAACCCAAAGAACCGGCGCTCTATTTAGAGCCGGAGGAAACAGCCTCCGCCGCGGCTCCGGACTAAATGGCCCCGCCGGATTATGTTTCAAAAGGAGGGTTTGACATGCCAAAGCTTATTATTCTGCGGGGCAACTCCGGCAGCGGGAAAACCACCGTGGCCAAAGCCTTACAGGAAAAGTTTGGCCCCAACACCATGCTCCTCTCTCACGACATGGTCCGTATGCAGATTCTGCATGTATGGAGCCGGGAGGGCGTGGAGAAATCTCTGCCCTTGATGATCCAGCTGCTGCGCTATGGGCGGCGGCACTCGGAGGCCACGATATTGGAGGGCATCCTGCCCACGGCGGACTATCTTCCCTTATTCGAAGCCGCTGTAGAGGAATACGGGCCTCATATCTTTGCCTACTACTATGACCTGCCCTTTGAGGAGACCCTGCGCCGCCACCATACCAAGCCCAACCGGGATGCGTTTGGCGAAGCGGAGATGCGCCGCTGGTGGCTGGGAACAGATCTGCTGCCCAATATCCCGGAGAAAATTTTCACCCCGGAGCTGACTCTGGAAGAGGCGGTGGAGCGGATCTGCCGGGACATTGCGCTGGAGGCATAACAACAAGAACCCCACTTGACACAGGCTTCAAGCGGGGTTCTTTCTATACCTCCATGCTGGATTATTCAGCACATTCCAGTCCCAGTACTTCACCCAGCCAGGCTTTGGCCAACTGGGGCCAGATTTCTACCTGGCGGCAGTCCTTTTCCAGCTGGGCCCGGCAGGCTGGGTCCGCCTCCTGGGGCAGGGCGAAAAATCCGTCCAGGGCATGGGGAGCCACACCGGGAAGCGCGCCGGAACGGGCGGCCTCCCGCAGCTTTACCAGCTGCTCCGTGGTGTAGGGCTCCCCAAAGTCCGACCGGAGCCAGGCCTCATTGGCCAAAGCCAGCCCATGCTGGCCTTTGGTAAACACATGGTGGGCAAAGTCCACCCCAGCGGCCCGGCAGGCCTGGGCGAAGAGGTAACTGTTTTCTACCGGCACGGCCCCGTCCCCGGCGGTCTGCCAGAGGAAGCAGGGGGGCGTGCGGGGGCCCACATGGTTTTCCAGACTCATGTAGGCCAGGGCCTCGGGGGAGGCATCCGGGCCCAGCAGGTTTTCAAAGGAGCCCCGGTGGGCGTATTCCCCGGCGGTAATCACCGGGTAGCTGAGGATGGCCCCATCGGGCCGGTTGGAGAAAGCGGCGTAGGCCGGGTCCGGGTCCGGTACGTCCGGCCAGTGGACGCACAGGCTGGCGCAGAGGTGCCCCCCGGCGGAGAAGCCGCAGATGGCCAGCCGGTCCGGGTCGATGTGAAACCCCGCGGCGTTTTTCCGCACAAAGCGCACCGCCCGGGACAAGTCCCCCAGAGGCTGCATCCCCAGAGGGGCGCTGCCCAGGGGGTTCACCGTGTAGGTTAAAACAAAGGCGTTATACCCAGCCTCATAAAAGCTTTCCGCCACAGGCCCGCCCTCGCTGGGGGCCACAAAGCAGTAAGCGCCCCCGGGCGCCACCACCATGGCCGGGCGGGGCTTGGCGTCCGGGTGGACATAGCCCGTTAAAAAGGGCACAAAGCCGCCGGACATGGGGTAGGCATATTCGTTTTCCTGCCAGAGAATGTACTTTTCATGCATCAGAGAAAACTCCCTTCATCCAGCCGGTTGAAAAAACGTCATACAAACACGGCGAACCACCCCGGCCAAGCGGCCCCCTTTTTCATTATAGGGCCATTGGAAGGGTGGCGCAAGCCCTTTCCGGAAAAAATTTCTCCGAGTTTGAAACCTTTTCCCCCTCCCCCGCGCCTAATAGGTGTAAAAGCTTTTAGAGACGTTCTGCAGAAAGGAGTGATTGCATGCCGTTTGCTATGGAAAGGCTGGTGCGCAAGGCTCAATTCGGAGACAAAGAAGCGTTCATCGCGCTGATGGAATCCCAGAAGCTGTCAATGAGCCGGGCCGCTCTGGCGGTTCTGCGCAACCAGGAGGACGCCGCCGACGCGGTGGCGGAAACCGTTATGGAGGCCTTTGCCCAGCTGCACACCCTGCGCCAGCCGGCCTATTTCAAAACCTGGCTGACCCGGGCACTGATCTGCAACTGCTATGACATTCTGCGCCAGCGCCGGCGGTTTGTGCCTTTGGAGGATATTCCCGAGCCCGCCGGGGGCGAGCCGGACGACCAGGCTTTGGACGTGCGGGAAAGCCTTGCCGCTTTGGCGGAAAATGACCGGCTGGTGCTGACCCTGCACTATTTGGACGGCTTGAAGGTCAAGGAGATCGCCAAGGTTCTGGGGGTCAAAGAGGGGGCGGTAAAGTCCCGGCTGATGCGGGGACGGAACCGGCTGCAAAAAATATATTTGGAGAGAGAGGGGAATCCTTGTGAAGCAAAATAGAAACGCCCTGACTTATGAAATGCAAGCGGAGCTGGAACTTTGCGCCGTGCCGGAGGCCATTGAGCGCAAGCTGCGCCAGGTGTATGCCGGGCTGCCCGAAAAGGTTCCCGCCCGGAAAAGAATTCTGCCCCGGTGGGCGCAGCGCTCCCTGGCCACCGCCGCCAGCCTGGCCACCGCCTTCACGGTGCTGCTAGGCGTGAACGGGGCCAACCCCGCCCTGGCCGAGGGCCTGCCCTTTGTGGGCGGCATTTTCCAGAACATCAACCGGAAGTTTGTGCCCACGCAGAACCTGACGGAGGCCCAGCGGCGCGTCAGCGATATGGCTGTGCCTGTGGGGGAAAACCAGGAGACCAGCGTCACCGTGCCCGCCGGGGGAATGCTGGAAAAGCCCCTGACCGCCTCTTTGAAAGAGGTCTACTATGACGGCAGCTTCGTGTTCGCGGGGATTGAGTTCCAGATCGACGCGGACGACGACTACGTCAGCGAAAGGATGGGGCCTCATTACGATGTGCTCCTCAACGGCGAAAGCCAGATCGAGCACGGCGAGGACGGCATGGTGACCTATCAAAATGACAACGGCAGCGGCTTTGTGGACATGAGCCTCAGCGATATGATGACCCAGGTGGAGCGGGGCCGCTACATCACCCAGCGGGCCTTCCGGGTGCCGGACGCCCTGCAGGGGGCCGAGAGCCTGAACGTCAGTCTTTCCTTTGAGGGATTGGACAGCGAAAAGGCCGCTCTCAACTCCACCCCCTTCACCCTGGACTTTACCGCCCAAAAGACCGAGGCCAACATCCGTTCCATCCACTGCCAGGGCGCGGAAATGGGCGGCGTCCGGCTGCTTTCAGCCTACACCACCCCGGCGGCCACCTACATTGAGGTGGAATACCCCGGCCGCTATGTAAACCCCGCCACCGGGGCGGCCTTTGAGGACGGCATTGCCATCGGCTATTACGGCGCAAACGGGGGGGCCGTCCGCCTGTGCGCCACAGAGGCGGACCTGGGCAACGGCATGCTCCAGAAAAGACTGGTGCTGGCCGGCCTGAAGGAAGACGAGAGCCGCAAAGTGGTCTGCTGGCTGCTTGACAAGAACGGCTCCGGCCGGTACGAAGCGGTGTTTATCCTCGACTTTGCCGCCGGCACCGTGGAGCTGGGCAGCGCGGAAGACGTGCAGGCCGCGCCGGTGTTCGACTATGCCTGCGGCGCGGAGGCCGTGAAGGCCCTGGCCGGCGGCGAATACGCCATAGAGAAGATCCATCTGGACCAGAATAAGCCCATGGTGTATCTCATGACCGGCGACAAGAAGCGGGACCTGCGCGTGGAGTTCTGGCAGGAGGGCGCCCGCGCCTGCACCGCCTATTCGGACGGGTATTCCTGGAGGGACGACGCGCTTTACTGGGAGTACTACAACCTAAAAAACGGCAGCTCGATGTCACGGGACGAGGACCGGTACGAGGGCACGGAGCACCGGCAGCACATGCTCTTCGTTCCCGAGCTCTATGTGTCCTTGGACCCCGGCCTGCCGGTTACCGTAAAGGTCTTCGATAAGGATTCCGGCGACGGGCTGCTGGCCCAGGAGGTAGCCCTGACCCAAAGCCAACTCCACAGCGAGCCCCAGCCCCTGGCGGAAGCCCCGCTGGACCAGGATGGCCTGGACGCGGTAAGCAGCGAATCTACTGAATAACAAGAAGGACCCCGCCGGTTTGGCGGGGTCCTTTTTGTGGCAAGGGCTACATATAATGATATTTTTTCCGCTTGGCGAAGAGGAAGGCGATGGAAATGGCGCAGGCGAAAACATCGGCCACGGCCACAGACCACCAGATACCGTCTAAGCCCAGCAGGGCCGGAAGGGCCAGCACGCAGATGATTTGGAAAACCAAAGAGCGCAAAAAGGAGATGGCGGCGGAAATGGCCCCATTGTTAAGGGCTGTGAAAAAGCTGGACACAAAGATGTTGAAGCCCGCCAGCAAAAAGGACCAGGAGAAGACCATAAAGGCATGCTGGGTCATCTGGGAGAGCTCCTGGTCGTAGCCCACAAAGACATTGGCCAGGGGCCTGGCCAGCACCTGGGAGAGGACCATCATCAACACCCCGGCGGCCAGCATGAGGACCACGCTTTTTTTCAAAAGGCTTTTCAGCTCCGGGTGGTTCCCGGCCCCATGGTGGTAGCCCACAATGGGGGTGCTGGCCACGGTATAGCCGATGAAAGCCGCCACAAAAATAAAGGAAACATACATCAGCACTCCATAAACCGCCACGCCGTCTTCTCCCGCAAAGCGCAGCAGCTGGTAGTTGTACAGCATGCCCACCACCGAGCCGGAGATGTTGGACATCAGCTCCGAGGAGCCGTTGCCGCAGGCCTTCAGCAAAACACGGAACTCCAGGCGGGTTTTGGTCAGGCGGAGCAGGCTGGAGTTAGGCCGGAGAAAATAAAACAGCGGCAGCACCCCGCCCACCAGCTGGCTGACGCCGGTAGCCAGCGCGGCCCCGGCCACGCCCCAGCGGAACACGGCGATGAAAAGCGCGTCCAGGGCCATGTTGGCCACCCCGGCGGCCACGGTATAGAAAAGCCCCAGCTTGGGCTTTTCGGCGGTAGAGAGGAAGGTTTGAAAAACGTTTTGCAGCATAAAGGCCGCGGTAAAGGCCACCACAACCCGGCCATAAACCACGCAGTCCTCCATCATAGCGTCCGTAGCCCCCAGCAGGCGGGCGGCCTGGGGCATGGCGGCAATGCCGAAGACGGACAGCCCCGCGCCCAGCAAAAGGGTAAAGAGCACCATCATGGTAAAATAGCGGTTGGCGGCAGGCCTATCCCCTTCGCCCAGGGTTTTGGCCACCAGGGCGCTGCCGCCGGTGCCCACCATAAAGCCCATGCCGCCTAGAATCATGGTAAAGGGCATAATCAGGTTGATGGCGGCAAAAGGCACCTTGCCCACAAAGTTGGAGACAAAAAGACCGTCTACCACGCCGTAAATGGATGTGAAAATCATCATCATGATAGGCGAAACGGCAAAGCGCAGCAGCTTTTTGTAAGTAAAATGATCAGATAATTGGATTTGCATAGTTCCTCCTAAATGGTAAAATCTGGCGGGTCAGGCCCCGGTTTCCGGTTCGGGCTCCGCCGCCTCCAAATGGTCCACGTACTGTTTAAAGAGCCGCAAAAAGGCTTCGGCTTCCTCCGGCTCCATGGCTTGGAACGCCGCCTGCTCCGCCTGGATGATCCGGTCGGCAGTCCTTCGGGCCAGGTCCGCCCCCTTTTCCGTCAGGGTAATCACCCGGGTGCGGCGGTCCTCTCCGGCGGAAAGCGTCAGGCAGCCCTCGGCCTCCAGGCTTTTCAGGGCGGAATTGATGGTCTGCTTCGGCTGAAGCAGCTGCTGGCACAGGCGCTTTTGGGTCAGCGGAGGCTCTTCCGCCCGCAGGGTGTAAAGAATCCACAGGGCGCACTCCGGCACCCCCAGCCGCCGGGCGGCTTTCCGGTAAAAATGGTCGCTTTCCTTTAAAATGTTGTTATAGCGCTTCAACCAGGGGTCAAGGGGCGGATTTTTCATGGGCGGCCTCCTTGTTTTTCAATTCTCCGAAATCGGACTTTTTTATTGTAGTCCGCTTTCGGACATTTGTCAAGAGGCCTTCGCAAAAAATACCGGCGGCTTTCCGGAAAAGTTCCGCCTCCTCCGCCGCGAATTTTCCCCCCTTTCCCTTGACTTCCCCGCTATTTTGTGGTATGCTGGGAAAGCCGCATACTGCGGGTTCAAAGCAAGCGGCCCGCCTTGGGGCCCGCCCGGCAGTAGCGAGACTAAGGAAAAGGCAGGAAAAAGAATGTTTGCAGTCATTGAGACCGGCGGAAAGCAGTACAAAGTGCAGTACGGCGACGTAATTTTTGTGGAGAAGCTGAACGCCGCTGAGAACGACGTCGTGGAATTCCCCGTGGTGGCCCTGTTTGGCGAAGGGGAAACCAAGGTGGGCGCTCCCTATGTGCAGGGCGCTTCCGTCACCGGCAAGGTGGTTAAAAACGGCAAGGCCAAGAAGATCACCGTATTTACCTACAAGCCCAAGAAGAACTCCAAGCGCAAGATGGGCCACCGCCAGCCCTACACCAAGATTCAGATTGAGGCTGTCAAGGCATAATGATTCGCGCGGACTTCCTCAGCCTGCCGGATGGACGCCTGCTGGGCTTTCGCCTTTGCGGCCACGCTGGCTGGGGAGAAGAAGGAACGGATATTGTGTGCGCGGCTGTGTCCTCCGCAGCCTATCTGGTGGCCAACACCGCTACGGATGTGCTGGGCGTTACGCCCCTGAGCCTGCGGGTGGCGGAGGATAGTATGCTTCTGCGGCTGGAAGAGCGGGACGAGCCCGCCTGCCGGAATCTTCTCCGGGGGCTCCGGCTCCACCTGTGCGGCCTGGAAGAGCAGTATCCGGCGCACATCAAGGTAAGTTATTTGGAGATTTAACCACATGCATAGAAAGGAAGGCAATCATCATGCTGAAAATTAATATCCAGCTTTTTGCTCACAAAAAGGGCATGGGCTCCACCAAAAACGGCCGCGACTCCGAGTCGAAGCGCTTGGGCGTTAAGCGGGCCGACGGCCAGTTTGTTCTGGCAGGGAACATTCTCGTCAAGCAGCGCGGCACCAAGATCCATCCCGGAGAGAACGTGGGCCGGGGTAAGGACGACACCCTGTTTGCCAAGGTAGACGGCAAGGTGCGTTTTGAGCGCATGGGTGCGGACCGCAAGAAGGTCAGCGTGTACGCGGAGTAAGCCGGACCGCGGCGCAATAGCTTTGAATGGAGAGCTTCTTCGGGCGATGTCTGAGGGAGCTTTTCTTTGTCAGCCTGCTCTGGCTGAGAAAGGATGCGTGAAATGAGTTTGGAAATCCGAACCGGGCGGCTGACCATACAGCCTTTTCAGCCCAAATTTTTAAAGGACTATTACCGGGAGTTTACGGAGGAAATCACCAAATATCAGTACCCCGACCCCTTCCCGGACCTGGAAGCCGCCAGCCAGACGCTCTCCGGCTTCTGCCAGGCGATGGAGGCAGGGGACATGCTGGAGCTGGTCATTCTCAGCCGGGAGGGGGAGTTCCTGGGCAGCGTGGAGGTCTTCGGCCTTCAAGAAGAGGCCCCCGAGCTGGGCATCTGGCTGAAAAGCGCCGCCCAGGGCGCTGGATACGGCTATGAAGCCCTGCGGGCCGTTCTGGACTATCTGAACGGCCTAAACAAGTACAGGCATTATATCTATGAGGCCGATGTGCGAAACGCTCCCAGCCTGGGCCTGGCCGAAAAATTCCGGTCTGAGGCGGGGGAACGGCAGGACCTCACTACCGAGTCGGGAAAAGAGCTGGTTTTGCAAGTCTACCGCATTTTTGCATAGGGCTGGATGGGGAGGCGTCAACATGGCCACAGCAAAAAACCAAGTGAATAAGAAACGGATTGGCGCCGCGCTGGCGCTTGTTCTGCTCTGCGTGGTTCTCGGCACGGGATGGCTTGCCGCCGCCAACCGGGAGAAAAGGGATGAGCCCTTTACTGCGGCGGTCCTTTTCGCCGACAGCATTGCGGATAAATTTCAAAATGAGGAAGGGTATTTCCTGACCGTTGTTTTGGATGATTCGCTTATAGAACACTACCATTTGTCCTATGACAGGATTTCATTTAGAACCAGCCAAAATATTTATAATCAGGTTTCTCCGGGGGAGCCGGTTGCCGGCATCACTTTGGAAATCAGGGCCCTGAGCGCTCATCGGCCCCAGACCTTGCCTCGGCACTGAAAGGGAAGCGGAACGATCTGTGCGAAATTGTTTCGCTGACCACGGCGGGGAATACTGTTATTGACGGACAGGAAAGCTAAGAGAACCAGAGGCAGGAGGTGCCAGTATGTTTATTGACATAGCGAAAATATTTGTAAAGGCCGGTGACGGCGGCAACGGCGCGGTCTCCTTTCACCGGGAGAAGTACGTGGCCGCGGGCGGGCCCGATGGCGGCGACGGGGGCAAGGGCGGCGACGTGCTGTTTCAAGCGGACAGCAACCTGTCCACTTTGGCGGACTTTCGTTACAAGCGCAAGTATGCCGCAGCTCGTGGAGAAAACGGCCGGGGGGGCCGCTGCTCCGGCAAATCCGCCCCGGATCTGCTCATTAAGGTGCCCCGGGGAACTTTGGTGAAGGACGCGGACACAGGCCGCGTTTTGGCCGATATCTGGGACGATGAGCCCCAGGTAATCGCCAAAGGGGGCAAGGGCGGCTGGGGCAACACCCACTTTGCCACCCCCGCCCGGCAGACTCCCCGGTTCGCCAAGCCCGGCCTGGCCGGACAGCAGTTCAACGTCCAGTTGGAGCTGAAGCTGCTGGCGGACGTGGGTTTGGTAGGCTTTCCCAATGTGGGCAAATCCACCCTCATTTCCGTGGTCAGCGAGGCCAAGCCCAACATCGCGGACTACCACTTCACCACCTTGACTCCCGTGCTGGGGGTGGTGCCTTTGGGCGAGGGCCGCTCCTTTGTCATGGCGGACATCCCTGGGCTCATTGAGGGGGCCTGGGAGGGCCGGGGGCTGGGACACCAGTTCCTGCGCCATGTGGAGCGCTGCCGGATGCTGGTGCATATTGTGGACGTATCCGGCAGCGAGGGCCGGGACCCCAAGGAGGATTTCCGGATCATCAATGAGGAGCTGCAAAAGTTCAACCCCCAGCTGGCGGAGCGCCCCATGCTGGTGGCGGGCAACAAGTGCGACCTGGCCGAAGAGGAGCAGGTGGCGGACTTCCGCCGGTTTGTGGAGGAACTGGGCTACCAGTTCTTCCCCATCATCGCCCCCATCAACGAGGATGTGGACCCGCTGATCAACGCCATTACAGCCCAGCTGCAAAAGCTGCCGCCCATTCTCCGCTACCAGCCTGAGCCTGTAGAGCTGACGCCTGTGGAAGAGCTGGAAAAGGGCCGCACCAATGTGACGGAGTCGGAGGGCGTGTACACCGTGGACGCCCCCTGGCTGCAGCGCATTTTACAGACTGTGGACCTGGACGACTCTGAGTCCCTCCAGTACTTCCAGCGGGTGCTGGTCTCCGGCGGCGTCATCGACGCCCTGCGGGAGGCCGGCTGCGGCGAGGGGGACACGGTAGACATCTATGGCCTGGAATTTGACTTTGTGGAGTAAGGAGGTCATCCCTTGGGAACCTTGTTAGGAGAGGCCGCCCCATTTCGGAGCCTGAGCCCCCTGGACCTAGCCTTTGTGGGAGACGCGGTTTACGACCTGCTGGCCCGGGAATACCTGCTGCTGGCCGGGAGCTGCCCGGTGAAAAAGCTGCACCAGCGCAAGGCCGCCTGGGTAAACTGCGGGGCCCAGGCCGCGGCTCTTAAAGCCCTGTGGCCCCGGCTGACCCAGGAGGAACAGGCCGTGGCTCTGCGGGGCCGCAACGCCCATGTGGGCCATGTGCCCAAAAACGCCACGGTGGCCGACTACCACGGAGGCACGGCCTTTGAGGCCCTGCTGGGCTGGCTCTACCTTAAGGGCGAGGGGGAACGCCTGCGGGAGCTGTTCTTCGCCGCCCTGGACCTGTTGGAGTAGCGCCCAAAGGCCTCCCCGTTTTTATTCTGCGTTTTCACTTTAGAAAGGAGCTCTCTGCCCATGAACCACCGTAAGGAACTGCTGCTGGATGTTCTGTCCATCACGGCGGGCGCTGTGGTCTACGCCGCCACAGTCAACGCCTTTACCGCCCCCAACAACATTGCGCCCGGAGGAATCACCGGCGTTTCCACCATGCTGAACTTTGTTTTCGGCACCCCCATTGGTTTGATGAGCTTTCTCATTAACATTCCCATTATCATTTGGGCGGTGGTGGAGATCGGCTATAAGCTGGTGATTAAAACCATAGCCGCCATTGCCCTGTCTTCCCTGTTCATCGACCTGTTCGCCGCGTTTATGCCCGTCTACCGGGGCAACCTGATTCTGGCGGCTATTTTTGCCGGGGCCTTTGAGGGCCTGGGCCTGTCCCTTACCTTCATACGGGGCGCTACCACCGGCGGCACGGACATGGTCGCCCGGCTGCTGGAGCGGCGGATGCCTCATGTCTCCATGGGCAAGCTGATGCTGGTGCTGGACGGGATCATCGTTGCCGCTTCGGCGGTGGTGTTCGGCAGCATTGAGAACGCCATGTACGCCTGCATCGCCATTTTTGTAAGCACCAGCGTCATTGACGCCATTTTGTACGGCACCGACGTGGGCACGGGCAAGCTGTTCTATGTCATGTCCCCCAAAGTGCGGCAGATGGGCGAGCGGGTTATTCGGGAGGTGGACCGGACGGTCACCTACCTGGACAGCCATGGCGGCTACAGCAAGGCCCCGGCGGAGACCATGCTGTGCGTGGTGCGGCGGTTCGAGGTGTATCAGGTCCAGGCCATCATCCGGGAGGAGGACAAAGACGCCTTTGTTATTGTGGGCGACGCGGGGCAGGTCACCGGCGAGGGCTTCCGGCCCATGCGCCCGGACGACAAGCCCCTTAAGGAGCTGATTCAGGAGCTGAAAAAATCCTGAGGCGGTCCGTGTGGGGTTCCCCCGCTTTTCCCAGGACCCTGAACGTGGCCCAAACAAAAAGGCCCGGCATACGGAGGCCTTGGGGTGGCTGCCGTATGCCGGGCTGGGAACGGAGAGAGCCTTAGTAGTCCTGCTCCTGGCGGGAACGGGAATTCTGGCTCTGGTTCTGGCTGTTCTGGTTCTTAGACTTGTTGTTCTGGCCCTGGTTCTGGTTGTTCTGATTCTGGCCGTTCTGGCGGTTCTGGAACTTGTTGTTCTGGCTCTGATTCTGGTTCTGCATAGCGCGACCATCCTTCCATTTAAAAAGGTAAGCTCCCAGCTCTGGCCCTGGCTTAGGGCCGGGGGGCTTCCCTCAGTATTCTGGACAGGCCGGGGCGGATTATTCCCCAGGGGAAGAAAAATTGCGGGGCCCCGCGAAGAGAAAAAGATTTTTGCGCGCGGCGGCAAAGGTTTCATCACCTGGCCGCATATGCTCCCGCAAGTTCCACTTTGATGAACTTGACCGCCGGAGGGAGAAGGTTCCTGACCGCCAGCCGGCTTTGTTCAACTCCGCCGCGCTTTTCGGAAAAACACATTTATGAAAGGGGTATCAACGTGGCTTTGCCAATGGAATTTTACAAACGGATGGAAGCCCAGCTGGGCGAAGAGTACCGGGCTTTTTTGGACTGCATGGCGGCTCCGCCCGTGCGGGGGGCGCGGCTTAACCCCCTGAAATGCGACCGGCGCACCCTGGAGGGAAGCCTGCCCTTCCCCCTGCGGCCCACGCCCTTTAGCGAGCTCTCCTACTATGTGGACGCGCCGGACAAGTTCGGCCCCCTGCCCGCCCACCACGCCGGGATGTTCTACTCCCAGGAGCCCTCCGCCGCGGCCGCGGCCACAGCCCTGGACCCCCAGCCTGGGGAGAAAATCTTAGACCTGTGCGCCTCCCCTGGGGGCAAGTCCACCCAAATTGCCGGGCTGATGATGGGCAAAGGCCTGCTCTGGGCCAACGAGGCGGTCATGAGCCGCACCGGCCAGCTGCTGTCCAATTTGGAGCGCCTGGGCGTGCCCAACGCCGTGGCCTCCTGCTGCCACCCGGACAAGCTCTGCAAAACCCTGCAGGGCTATTTCGACCGGGTTCTTGTGGACGCCCCCTGCTCCGGCGAGGGTCTCTTCCGCCGGAACCCAGAGGCGGGCCGGCAGTGGTCCCCGGCTGGGGTGCAGGCCTGCGCCCGCCGCCAAAGCGCCATTTTAGACTCGGCGGCTTTGGCCGTAAAGGAGGGCGGGGTGCTGGTCTACTCCACCTGCACCTTCTCCCAGGAGGAAAACGAGGCTGTGGTGAAAAAATTCCTCCAAAGCCACCGGGAGTTTGTGGCCGAGGAAATTCCCGCCCCCTTTGGCCGGCCCAGCCTGGACGGCGGCCCCGCCCGGCGGATCTACCCCATGGACGGGGGCGAGGGCCACTTCATCGCCCGCTTCCGGCGCATGACCTACAACGAGTGCCGGATTCGGGGCTTTTCCGGCTATTTTCTGGGGGACCAAGCCCGTTCGGGCCGGGCGCTGTATGAAGAGCTCTTTACGGACAACTGCCCCGAAGACCTGTTCATCGCTGGAGACAAGCTGCTGATTCTGCCCCCAGACCTGCCGGAAATCAACGGCCTGAACGTGCTGCGGGCCGGGGTGGAGCTGGCCAGCCTGCACACCCGCAGGCTGGAGCCCGCCCACGGCGTCTTTGTCAGCCATTCTGGCACCGCCTGCCGGGAGGTGATGGACTTTGCCCCCGATGACCCGGAGCTGCTGGCCTTTTTGCGGGGCGAAGAAATTTCTACCACAAAACGGGGTTATCCGGCGGTGTGCGTCAATGGGGTCCCCTTGGGCTTTGGCAAGGCCAGCCAGGGCCGTTTGAAAAACCACTACCCCAAGGGCTTGCGGAACAACTCCCAGTAATCCCGGCCAGGGGGCTGGGGGCGGGGGCTGGCCAGGGCGTAAATATCGTCCGCCCGAACCTCCAGCCGGAAGCCCTCCTGGGCGGCGGGGGACAGTTTTTGAAAGTCCCCGGCCCGCACAGCCAGAGGCAGGTCCGAAGCCCGGCGGCTGAGAACCCGCCCCCCCTTTTCGTTCATACCCAGCAGCCGCAGGTAGGGCGGCAGGGCGGGCAGAGGCTCCTCCAGGCCCAGAAAGGCCCCCATGACCAGCCTGCGCACCCGGGCGTGGGAATAGCGCTTGGACTTGACCTGGGCGTACAGCTCCTCCAGAGAGCAGGCCTTCCCCACCGCCTGAGCCAGCCTGTGCTCCAGGCCCTCGCTGAGGCCGGGCAGGGCGGCGAAGTCCTCCCTGGTGAGACCGCGCAGCTTACATAAAATGGCACGCTCCAAATGCTTTATTTGGGCGGGGAAGCGTCCCTGGGCGCGGGCTTCCTCCAAAGCGGCTTGGGTGAAGCCGGGCACAAGGCCCTCCAGGTCCCGGCCCTGGAGGGCCAAGCTCCGCAGCTGGCTGGCGGAAAGCACCGCCCCGGGCTCCACCGGGGCCTGCTGGCCGTGCCCGGACCCAGTGCGGCGAACCGCTACCGGCTGGATGGCCAGTCCTTGGGAGAGAATAGCCTTGCAGTATTCCACCCCCAGGGTGGCGTTGGGCAAAGCCAGGGGGCGGGCGGCTTCCGGGCCCAGCAGGGCCTCCACGGCCCGCTGCCGCCGGGCGGCGAAGGGCAGCCCCGGCTGGTTTTGAAGCCGGAGCGCCTGGGCAAAGTCCGGGGAGAGCAGCGCCTGGGCCAGACGGAGCAGCAGCACCGGATCCGGGACCTCACTGCCAAAATAGAGATGGGTAGCCCCCAGGGCCCCGGCCAGGGCCACACCCCCCGCCGCGAAGCGCTCGGCCCCGGCGCAGGCCCAGGAGAGGGGCAGCTCCGCCACCAAATCCGCGCCGGCCTCCAGGGCGCATTGGGTCCGGGACCATTTATCCAGCATGGCGGGGGCCCCCCGCTGAAGAAAGTTGCCGCTCATGACGCAGCAAACCGCCGCGCCTTTGGCTCCGGCTTTTTCCAAAAGCCCCAGATGCCCCCAGTGAAGGGGGTCAAATTCACAAATAACCGCAGAAATTGTGATTTTATCCGGCATTTTCTGTAAAACTCCTTGAATTTACACACACGATATAGTATAATATGAGCGAAGATTAACCAAGGACCCGGACGTACTGACCAAAGCCCCAAGCAGCCGTAAAAACGCGCCCTCCCGCCATTACCCCATTGCAAAATGAGCGGGATTGGGACCGCGGGGCCGCTTTCGTCATGGTTTGTTTATTATACAATTTTATTTGATGAAAGGAAAGACCTAACATGAAAATTCTTGTGATCAACGCAGGCAGCTCTTCGCTGAAGTATCAGCTCATCGACATGGATGGGGAGAAGATGCTCTGCAAGGGCAACTGCGAGCGCATTGGCCTGGATGGGGGCATTTTTACCCACAAAACCGCTGATGGCCGGGAGCTCCACAAGGAAGTGGACATGGCCGACCACACCGCCGCTTTCACCCAGGTGAAGAACGCGCTGCTGGACCCGGAGAAGGGCGTTATCACCAACCTGGAGGAGGTCTCCGCCATCGGCCACCGGGTGGTGCAGGGCGGGGCCATCTTCCATCAGTCCTGCCTAGTGGACGAGAAGGTAATCGCCGGCATCGAGAGCCTCATTCCCCTGGCGCCCCTACATAACAAAGCCCATGTTCAGGGCATCCGGGCCTGCCGGGACCTGTTTGGAGAGAAGGTCCCCGAGGCGGTTATCTTCGACACCTCCTTCCACGCCACCATGCCTCCCAAGGCTTATATGTACAATGTGCCCTATGAGTATTATGAGAAATACGCTGTGCGCCGCTACGGCGCTCATGGCACCTCCCACCGGTACGTAAGCACCCGCTGCGCCCAGCTGATGGGCAGGGACATACAGGACTTGAAAATCATCACCTGCCATTTGGGCAACGGCTCTTCCATCACCGCTGTGGATGGGGGCAAGGTTATTGACACCAGCATGGGCCTGACGCCTCTGGACGGCTTTATGATGGGCGGCCGCACCGGCACTTTGGACCCCTCGGTGGTCACCTTCATTATGGAGAAGGAGGGCCTGAGCCCTGCCGAGATGGACCAGGTTATGAACAAGAAATCCGGCCTGCTGGGCATTTCCGGCGTTTCCAGCGACGACCGGGACGTAACCGCTGCCCGGGAAGGGGGCAACCAGCGCGCCAAGCTGGCTCATGACATTTTGGAGTATCAGATCAGCAAATTCATCGGCGGCTACCTGGTGGCCTTGGGCGGCTGCGACGCCATGGTCTTTACCGCCGGCGTGGGCGAGAACCAGTGGCACCACCGCTGGGAGATCGGCAAGTACCTGGAGTTCCTGGGCGTGAAGCTGGACGAGAAGCTGAACCGGGAGACCGTGCTGGGCAAGGAGGGCCTGATCTCCGCCCCGGACTCCAAGGTGGCTGTATACGTCATTCCCACCAACGAGGAACTGGTGATTGCCCGGGACACCAAGGCCCTGGTGGAAGGCCTCTAAAACAGGCCGCGCAAGACAGAATTACCTAGCTGTAGCAGGCTGTGTAATTATTTCGCGCTCTATGGACAGGAGCCAGCCCCAAGCAGGGGAAGGGCTTGCCCCTTCCAAAAAGCCCATGGGAAGAGGCGAGCCCCTCCCTTGCGGAGGGAAGGTTCTTTTCATAGAACGTGATCGGGGTAAATCTAAAAAGTTAGGTGAGTACGGACGGAACGCTTGCTGCGGCAGGCGTTCCGTCATTTTATGACAACCCGCGTCCTGGGGCCCGGAGAATTCAAACTTTGTTCAAAACCGGAAAAAACCTAGCATTTTCTAGGGTTTTTCCGGTTTTCCCCGGCTGTTTTCCCCTGCCAAAAGCAGGAAAATGGGCGGAAAAGGTTGCAATTTTGTAACCTTTTCGGTATAATAAGGAGCAAGGTAAGGGCGGAAATTCCTTTGTTCCACCCATGGCGAGAGACTTTTGCTTGGCACGTTTTCTATGGAGGTACATAATTCTTATGCGAAACAATTGTTGCAAGCGGCTGTTTGCGGCGGCGCTGGCAGCGCTTTTGGCGCTGTTCTGCTCCCTGCCAGCCCTGGCCCAGGAGGGCCTGGAATCCCCCGCGCCAGAGAAGAGCAATGGGCAGCTTCTGGCGGAGGCGGGCCCGGAAGCTGGAGAATCCAGCGCTGGAGAGACACCGGAAGAGGCGCCAACCCCTGAGGCGGAGCCCTCCTCCACGCCGGAGGAGGCCCCTCCGGCAGACCAAGCCCAGGACAGCGTCCTGGCCTCAGGCAGCGTATACCAGGCCAGCGGCCAGGTGCTGCGCATGGGCACCCACGAGGCTTATATGCCCGGTGTGCAGGGAAACCAGTTCTTTCCCAGCCAGGTCATGAGCCGGGCGGAAATCGCCCAGACTCTGTATAATCTTTTGAAGGAGAAGCCGGAGAACCCCTCCTGCCAGTATTCCGATGTGGACGAAAGCCATGCCTACTATGCGCCCATCGCCGCTTTGGCGGAGCTGGGGCTGATGACCGGCGGCGGCGATGGCCGCTTTAACCCGGACGGCAGGCTCTCCCGTGCGGAGTTCGCGGTAATTTTGGGCCGGTGCTTTGAGACGGAAGAAGGCGAAATCAATTATTCTGATGTGGGCGAAGACCACTGGGCCTACACGGCCATTGCCTCCGCCACGGCCAAGGGATGGATGAGCGGCCCTGGAGACGGCAGCTTCCGGCCCACCCGGGAGATTACCCGCATTGAGGTCGCCAAAGTGCTGAACGTGGCCCTGGAGCGCACTGGCGAAGGCTTTGCCGCCGACCGGGATACCCAGGAGTTCCAGGATGTTCCCATGGACCACTGGGGCTTCCTCCATGCCGCTGAGGCCGCGGACCCTGAGGAAGAGCCGGACCCCACCCCTGTGCCGGATCCGGAGCCCACACCTCCGCCCACGCCGGAGTCTACTCCTACCCCGGCCCCCTCCCCCACGGGAACTCCCGGCGTGCCCAGCGGGTTTAAGGTGGGCGGACAGGTGCGCGTCACTTCAGACGATGGCCTGAACGTGCGCTCGGGCCCCGGCACCGGCTTCAGCGTGGTGACAGCCGTGGCCTACCGGGCTATTATGACCATTACCGATGTGTCCAAATATCCCTGGGTGGGGGTGAAAACCTCCAATGGCCAATCGGGCTATTCCCTGGCGGATTTTCTGGAGCCCTACACCCCGGGCAGCGACCCCACGCCGCCGCCCGTATCCAACGGCACCTTGTCCGCGGCCTCTCTGACCATTCCCCAGTATATGAGCGCCCGGCTGGACGCTAAGTCCGACACCAGCATCAGCGGGGCCCAATGGACCAGCAGCAACCCGGATGTGGCCTATGTGGGCTACACCATTGACTTTAGCAGCAAAAAGCAGTGCGCCACCGTGTACGCCAAGTCCCCTGGCTCCGCCACTCTCACCTTTGGGTCCGGCGGCAGCAAGGCCACCTGCACCGTAACCGTCACCGCGCCCCAAGCTGTGCGCTTTGCCTATGGCGATGGGAACTCCGTAGGCGTAAACACCAGCTTTGACCTGGTTGCCATTACGGACGAGTCTCGAGACGAGGTGCGCTTTGAGATTGTAGACGGGCCCGCCCCGGGCAGCTACACCTCTTCCTCTTACCAGACAGAAACCCAGGTCTCAACCCTCGGCCTGCCCGATAACCGGGTCCGGGTCTTCCGGCGGCCAGTTTCCTTCGGCGCGGCCGGCCTCTATACCATTCGGGCCTATTCCAATTCCGGCGATGGCTATTCCTCCGACTACTACACCTTTACTTTACAGGTGACTTCCAACAACGACCCCCTGGCCACCACAGACGACGCCCGGCAGGTATCCGGCCTTATGCTGCGGAACCTCACCTCCTTTGAAGGCTTTGTGCCGGAAATTGAGGATGACGTGCTGGTCAGCGGCAATCCGACCGTGGGGTACGGCTATGTGGTGCGCGTGAACGAAAATTTCTACAACAACTTGACCGAAGTCGAAGCCTATGCCTGCCTGGCCAACATGATAAACAACGGAACCTATGGCAAAACGGTGGACAGCTTCCGCCGCAGCTTCAACATCAAGATGAGCCAGGGCAATTTTGACGCCATGGCCAGCATGGTCTACAATTTGGGCCCCAACAGCATTACCAACACCAGCGAGTTTGAAACGCCCCATGTAATCTTAAACATGGTGGCTCCCCCCACGGACGCCTCTTCCAGCAACCCCTACGCGGGCATTATGAACGTGAAGGACACCGATGTGTACAGCCAGCCGGACTACACCAGCAAGAAGAGCGCGGAGGACGTGCCCCAGGGCACCAATGTAAGCGTGGTAGACGTGTATACCAACATCAGCCGAACCCGCCGGGACGTTTGGTACCGGGTGGTTTACACCGGCGGATCCGGGTGGGTGCCTTCGGGCTACATCAAGCTGGACGGCAACCTGACCCGGGACCTGTATTATGCCGACACCACTTCCCTGGCCAACGAGTTTCTCCAGTGGCACACCGCGGGCGGCAGCCATGTGGAAGGCCTGGTTTGGCGGCGGCTCTCGGAGTGCAAGACCTTCTTCTTCGCGGACTATGAGGATTACAACGGCTCTTCCAATTTCACTATTAACAAGTATGGCTTCCGTTTCCCCTCCTGTGAAGCAGACCTAGACCGGCGCTGAGAAAAAGCGGAACCGGTAAATTTAAGGCCCATTCTTTCCGCAAGAAGACCCTAGGACAGGAAGTCCTGGGGTCTTTTTCTATCCGCACACAAACCCCGAACGAGCATACCATAAGGTTGAGCGGCAAAATATTACAAAGAGGTGATTGGTATGGGCAAGCCTTTGCTTTTGGTCGGCTCCGTCACGTATGCCATGAAAAGCCGCGACATCCTGTTTAAACGGGGCATCAAGGCTTATGTGGAGAGAATTCCCCCTTCCGCTGGCACTGGCTGCGGCTATGGGGTCTATGTGCCCCAGGGCGCGGATGAGGCCGAAACCGTCCTGCGGGAGAATAATATTAAACTATTGGGCCGGGTGGAGGAGGAATCCTCATGATCTACCTGGATAACAGCGCCACCACCTACCCCAAGCCTCCCGCAGTGCGCCAGGCCGTGGCTAAGGCCCTGGCCGAGTATGGGGCCAACCCAGGCCGGGGCGGCTTTGCCATGAGCGTGAACACCGGCCGGGTGGTATACGAATGCCGCCGGACCGCCGCCGCCTTTTTCGGGGCGGCAGGACCAGAGTGCGTGGTCTTTCAGCCCAGCTGCACCCAGGCGCTGAATTTGGTGCTCAAGGGCTGTCTAAAGTCCGGCGACCATGTGGTGGTCTCGGACCTGGAGCACAACGCGGTGATGCGGCCCCTGGCGGCCTTGGGAGAGAAAGGGGTCAGCTACACAGCCGCAGAAGTGGTCCCTGGGGACAATGACGCCACCTTGGCGGCTTTTCGCAAGGCTATGCGCCCCAACACCAAGCTGCTGGCCTGCACCCAGGCCTCCAATGTGTTCGGGGTCCGGGTTCCTGTGGAGCGGCTGGCGGCTCTGTGCCACCAGTACGGGGCGAAAATTTGCGTGGACGCGGCCCAGGGCGCGGGGGTTCTCCCCATCAGCCTGATGGAGAGCGGCGTGGATTTTCTCTGCTGCGCAGGCCACAAGGGGCTGTACGGTCCCATGGGTACGGGCATGCTGATTTTTCGAGACCCTGCGGACAAGTTGGCCACCTTGGTGGAGGGAGGCACAGGCACCCTGTCCCACAGCTTCCAGCAGCCGGAGGACCCGCCGGAGCGCTATGAACCCGGCACCTTGAACGTCCCGGGTATTGTGGGGCTGCGGGCAGGCATGGAGTTTGTAAAACAGCGGGGCGTGGAAAGAATTTACCAGGAGGAGCTGGGCAAAACCAGCTATCTCTATGCCCGGCTCTCCAAGCTGAAAAAGGTCAAACTATACACGCCCCCGCCCCAAGCCCCCTGGTTTGCGCCAGTGCTGTCCTTTAACGTGGAGGGCATGTCCAGCGAGGCGGTAGGCGCAAAGCTGGCAAAGGAGGGCGTCGCCGTGCGCTGCGGCCTCCACTGCGCCCCTGCGGCCCATGAAAAAATGGGCACCAAAGAGACCGGCACCGTGCGGATTTCCCCCTCGGTGTTTACCCGGCGGGAGGAACTGGACGTGTTGGTACGGGCTGTAGCCAAGCTTTAGGCTGTGGACTAATTCGTAGAACACTTTTGGCCAAAACGAAAGCCGCTCTTGCTATCAGAGCGGCTTTCACCTTTAAAGAAAATGACTTGGATTCTTTTGTCAATAGGAACGTGTATCACCATTGCTGTGGGTTCCTGCTACCTACAGGTAGGTTCCCATGATCAGCTCCATCAAATGCACCGCCTTGCCGCCCGCTGTCTCTATCCCCAGCTTACACCGGTTACAATAGCACAACACCGGCAATCCACCGTGCTTCTCCAGCTGCTCTGCGAAAATCACCCTCTGCTCCTCCTCCGGAAACTGGTACAGCGGCACGCCTGGCCGGGCGTTCACCAAATCCGCTGCCTCCGGCCGCTCTGGCACAAAGTGGAGGTTTCCGCAGTAGTCGGCTTGCTCCCGGTTCCTGGAAATCTCCCGCACCGCGACGCCCATTTTACTCAGCAGGCTGCGCACTGCCCGATGAATCTCCGGGTGTTCCCTATCCCGCCAGCAGTCCTGCACGCTCACTGCAAGCCCGCTGTAATCGGGCAAAACAAAGCCCGCCTCCCTGTCCAGCCACACGAACAGGTTCTCCGGAACCAGCTGGGGGAAGCGTTCCTCCAAGCCCTCCCGGCAGGCCTGGCACAAGTACAGGGCCCGCTCACCCGCAGGGTATTCTTTTTTATCCGTGCGGCAGCAGCCCGCCGCGGGCATTTGCTCCCGCAGCAGCGCCCGGAGCTTTTTGGCGGCCTGAGGGCTGGCTTTGCTGAAGTTGCAGCTGGGAAAATAAATATCTCCCATCCCTCACCCCTTGATGGACTCCAGCAGCCCGCCGCTTTGGATGATTTTCTGGATGGACTCCGGGAAGGGCTGGGCCTGGTAGGTTTTGCCGGTGGTCTCGTCGGTGATAAGGCCGCTGTCAAAGTCCACGCTCACCACATCCCCAGGCTGAATCTCTTCCGCCGCCTCTGGGCACTCCAAAATGGGGAAGCCGATGTTAATAGAGTTCCGGTAGAAAATGCGGGCAAAGGTCTTGGCAATGACGCAGGAAACCTGCGAAGCCTTTAGGGCAATGGGCGCGTGCTCCCGGGATGAGCCGCAGCCAAAGTTCTTGCCTGCCACCACCACGTCGCCGGGCTTCACGTTTTTTACAAAATCCTTGTCAATGTCCTCCATGCAGTGGCTGGCCAGCTCCGCGTGGGAGGCGGTGTTCAGGTACCGGGCGGGGATAATCACATCCGTGTTCACGTCGTCGCCGTATTTGTGTACTGTGCCTTTTGCGTTCATAGCGATATCGCTCCTTTTTTCATTTATCTTAGGCGGGGCTCATTCCCCCGCGTAATAGTCCACAGCGTCCTCCTCCTGGAAGACCTGGTTCACATTCCGGCCCCACACGCCGATTTTGCGGGAATCCGGGTAAAGGGCCACATCCAGAGGGTTCTGGGTGTCGAAGTCTAGGTACACCAGGGGCTCCCCGCTGGTATTGGTGAGCTTGTGGGCTCCCTCTGGCTGGGCGGGGAAGAAAAGCAGCTCCCCGGCCCTCACCTGCCGCTCCCCCTCCGGGGTGCGCAGAAGCCCTTGACCGCTGAGGATGAAAAAAACTTCCTCATTTTTCAAGTGATAGTGGTAAGGGTACGCGGCCTTGCCGGGCGGGATTTCATACACGCTGACCACGCACTGCTCCGCCTGCCCCAGCTTGATAAACTTCCGGCGGTAATATTCGTACTCACCCGGGCCGGTTTTGTGCTGAACTTCCAGCTCATCCCATTTTCCCTGGAGGATACAGCTTTCCATCGCTCGCCTCACATCCTGATCTCAATCTGATAATACTGTTCTTGAAAGCGGGTCATTTCCTCTACCTGCTCTTTGGTGAAGTCCATGCCCTCCGGGGCCAGCACCCACTTTTCCTCCACATCGTCAAACCGGTGGATTACAGCAATAAGCTGGCCGGTGAATTCCTCCAGGGGCTGGTCCACTCCCAGTACATAGGCGTCCTGCTCTTCGCCGTCTGGAGCTATAAGCCCCGGAACATACCCATAGTTGACGGGGTAAATCAAGTCCGGGTGCTTGGGGTGCACCGTGCCGATGGGCCGCTCCATCTCCACTCTAAGCACATCCCCCAGCCGGGGAGGATGCGCCGCCAAGTATTCCTCCCGCAGCAGGGAGAATACCGCGTCGTCAAAGGCCCTGCCCTCAAAATTCCGCACAGCCCGGCGGAGAGTGCCCTCCCGGGTAAAGCCCAGCTTTTCCAGCAGGGCGATGGAGGCGGCGTTTTCCGCAAAGGCCCGGGCGCTAACCGACTCGGCTCCCTGCCGCAAAAACAGGTATGCCAGCACCCGCTCCAGCGCCTCCGTCATATAGCCCTGGCGGGCGTATTCTTCCCCCAGGTAGTAGTCCAGAGAAAAGGACTTCACCCGGTAGCGCAGGCTGTCCCGCCCCATGCCGGTGTGCCCTATGACCCGGCCGCTCTTCCTCTCTACCAGGACCAGCTGGCTTTGCGGGTCCCGGGCCAGAATCTCTTCCACTTCCTCCACACTGGGCAGCGGGCCAAAGCAGTTATATTCCCGCACGAAATCCTGCCGCCAAAGCTCCCGTATGGGGAGCGCGTCTGCCCTTTGGGGCGTGCGCAAAAGAAGGCGCTGGGTTTCCAGCTCCAGGGGAGCGGCCTTCGCTTTATCCATCACAGCTTGGCCGGGTCGGTGAGGTAGCCGGTCAGGGCGCTGGCGGCGGCCACGGCGGGGCTGGAGAGCACCACTTCGGAATCCACATGGCCCATGCGGCCCACAAAGTTCCGGTTGGTGGTGGAAACCGCCCGCTCGCCCTCGGCCAAAATGCCCATGTAGCCTCCCAGGCAGGGCCCGCAGGTGGGGGTGCTGAACACCGCCCCGGCCTCGATGAAGGCCTCGGCCAAGCCCTCCCGGATGCACTGGAGGTATACCTCCTGCGTGGCGGGGATAACAATGCAGCGCACATTTTTGGCAACCTTTTTGCCCTTCATAATCTGGGCGGCGATGCGCATGTCGCTGATGCGGCCGTTGGTGCAGGAGCCAATGACGCTCTGGTCAATTTTCACATCGCTGACTTCCTCAATGGTGCGGGTGTTTTCCGGCAGGTGGGGCATGGAGACCGTGGGCCGCAGCGTGCTGAGGTCAATGGTCACCGTGCGCTCATATACCGCGTCCGGGTCGGGCTCATACACCTTCACCTCGCCCTGATAGCGGTCCTTGCAGTAGGCAAGGGTCTTCCCGTCAACCGGGAAGATACCGTTTTTGGCTCCAGCCTCAATGGCCATGTTGGCAATGGTAAACCGGTCATCCATACTAAGGGCGGCCACGCCCTCCCCGGTGAATTCCAGGCTCTGGTACAGGGCCCCGTCCACGCCGATTTCCCCGATCAGGTGCAGGACCACGTCCTTGCCGCACACAAAGCCCGTGGGCTTGCCGGTGAGCTCCACCTGAATGGCGGAGGGCACCTTGAACCACAGCTTGCCGGTGATCATGGCCGCGCACATGTCCGTGGAGCCCACGCCTGTGGAGAAGGCGCCCAAAGCCCCGTAGGTGCAGGTGTGGGAGTCCGCCCCCACAATGGCCCCGCCAGGGCCCACCAGGCCTTTTTCCGGCAGCAGGGCGTGCTCAATGCCCATTTGGCCCACATCGAAAAAGTTGGTAATGTCATACTTGTCCGCAAACTGGCGGGTCTGCTTGCACTGCTGGGCGGCCTTAATGTCCTTGTTAGGGGCGAAATGGTCCAGCACCAGGGCGATTTTGTCCTTGTGGAACACGCCGCTTGCCCCGCACTTCTCGAACTCGTTAATGGCCACTGGGGACGTGATGTCGTTGCCCAGCACCATGTCCAGGTTCGCCTCAATGAGCTGGCCGGGCTCCACATGGTCCAACCCGGCATGGGCGGCTAAAATCTTTTGGGTCATGGTCATTGACATAATTCCTTACCTCCTAAGTATTATAAAGCGTTTCACTTGGCGTCAGTTTTAGCGGGACTTTCTCTGTTTTATAAGAAGCATCCTCTATTTTCCAGCTTCCAGCCGGTCCACCAGGGACAGAGTGTCCTCATAATAGGCCATTTTCTTTTCGTCAGAGGCAAACGCCGTTCCCTCGCTGGTCCGCACCGAAAGGCGCAGCCGCCCCATCAGCTCGTCCACCACTTCCGGCGACCAGCCGTCCAGATCCTCCAGGGAGGGGTCAAAGTCCGCCAAACCCGCAAAGTCCCGCCAGGGGCGCATGGCCTCCTGATAGTCCCGGTCTCCGGGCTCCATTGGGCTGCCATCGTTATATTGGAAAAAGCCCTCGAAGTTTTCCTCCATCATCAAAAAGGCCTCGCTGTCGTGCAGGTACGCCATACAGGCGTCCATGGCCGCGTCCCCGGCAAAGCGGGTAAAGCTGGCCTGAATCACCTGTGGGTCCTGAAGCGTCTGAGACTGGGAGAACACATAGGGGCACAGGTCCACCACCACCCGGCCATCGCCGTTGCGGTCCTCGCCATATTGGGCGATGTGCTCTTCCATCTGGGCAATTATGCGTTCCGGCAGCTGAAAAGAGGTCAAAAGCCCAATGCTGTAATCCGGCTTCACCTTGGAAACAATGGAGTAAATCACGCTTACCGCAGCGGCCAGCAGCACCGCCCCCAGAAGCACATGGCCTTTGTGATAGTCCCACCAGTTTTTACGCTTATCCTTTGCGGATTTCAGTTCAATTACGCCAGCATGGATGGTATCCTCCCCAGCGCCAACCAAATATCGTTCTCTCGCCAAAGCGCGGCACCTCCTAATTATGATACGATTCATTATAGCCCATTTCTCCGGGTTTCGCAAGGCTTTGGCCCCTGTGGGGAGAGAAAACAAAAAAAGTTTACAAATTTTCAAAAAGAAGCGGACCCCAGGCCCGCCTCTTCTCTTTTCCGCTTATGCAATCACCGGGAGCTTTGCCAAAGCCGCCGCGATCTCTTCCTCTGTGGGGATGTAGTTTGTCATCTCTCCCCGGTGGAACTTCTCATAGGCGAACAGGTCAAAATAGCCTGTGCCTGTCAGGCCGAAGAGGATGGTCTTTTCCTCGCCGGTCTCCTTGCACCTCATGGCCTCGTTCACTGCCGCCAAAATGGCGTGGCTGCTCTCCGGCGCAGGCAGAATGCCCTCAATGCGGGCGAAATCCTCCGCCGCCTGGAACACGTCCGTCTGCTTCACCGCTACCGCCTCCATCAGGCCATCGGCGTAAAGCTGGCTCAAAACGCTGCTCATGCCATGGAAGCGCAGGCCGCCCGCATGGTCCGCGCTGGGGATGAACCCGCTGCCCAAGGTATACATTTTGGAGAGCGGGCACACCATGCCCGTGTCGCAGAAGTCGTACCGGTACTGGCCCCGGGTAAGGGAGGGGCAGCTGGCGGGCTCCACGGCGATGAAGCGGTAGTCCGCCTCGCCCCGGAGCTTCTCCCCCATAAAGGGGGCAATGAGTCCGCCCAGGTTGCTGCCGCCGCCGGCACAGCCAATAATCACATCGGGCTTGACCCCATACTTGTCCAAGGCGGTTTTGGCTTCCAGCCCAATGATGGATTGGTGCAGCATCACCTGGTTGAGCACAGAGCCCAGCACATAGCGGTAGCCCGGGGTGGCAGTGGCCACTTCCACGGCCTCGCTGATGGCGCAGCCCAGAGAGCCGCCGGTGCCAGGGTACTGGGCCAGAATCTTCCGGCCCACCTGGGTAGACTCCGAGGGCGAGGGGGTTACGTCTGCCCCATAAACCTTCATGACCTCCCGGCGGAAGGGCTTCTGCTCATACGAGCACTTGACCATGTAGACCTTGCAGTCCAGGCCCAGGTAGGAGCAGGCCATGGAGAGGGCGGTGCCCCACTGGCCTGCGCCGGTCTCGGTGGTTACTCCCTTAAGGCCCTGCCGCTTGGCGTAGTAGGCCTGGGCCACGGCGGAATTCAGCTTGTGGGAGCCAGAGGTATTGTTGCCCTCAAACTTATAATAGATCTTGGCGGGAGTTTGCAGCTTCTGCTCCAGGCAGTAGGCCCGCACCAGCGGAGAGGGCCGGTACATCTTGTAAAAGTCCCGAATTTCCGTGGGAATGTCAAAATAAGGGGTGTCGTTGTCCAGCTCCTGCCGGACCAGCTCATCGCAGAACACGCCGGAAAGCTCTCCGGCGGTCATCGGCTGGTAGGTGCTGGGGTTCAGCAGGGGGGCGGGCTTGTTCTTCATGTGGGCCCGCAGGTTATACCAGGCCTTGGGCATCTCGTTTTCGCTCAAGTAGATTTTGTAGGGGATTTTTTCACTCATGATTCGCACAGTCCTTTCTGGTTGATTGGGTCCGGGAGAGGGCAAAAAAACCCCTGTCCCGGCAGGATATCTGCTGGGACAGGGGAAAAGAAAGGAGTAATTACATGAAAGCTTCCTATATTCTCTCCTGCGGTGCCACCCGGCTTGACGCGGCTGCGCGTCCTCTTAATGCGCACCTGGGCGGCAGAGGCCGCGCCTTTATGCGCTGGCTTTGCTAACGGAGCGCCACTCCGGCTCGCCTACTGAACCCGCCTTGGCCGCCCACGCTGGGCCGCGCCGCCTGCCGGTTGTTCGGTCCGCCCTCAAAAGCCCATTGGGCCAGAAGCTCCCCGCCACGCTCCCACCTTGCCGCGGCTCTCTGACGAATGCCAAGCATTCTCGGTTCACAGTCTGGCTTACTCACACTTTCTCGAAGGTTTATTAAAAAATATTATAGCGCCTAGTAGCAGGTTTGTCAAGCTTTTTTTACAGCCTCACTCTGCCCCCACAATGCCGCCGCTCAGGGCCTCCACCGCGCCCTCCACCTCCTGGCGGGCGGCCTCCGCATCCAAATAGGCAGAGCTGTAAAGTATAATGCCGTTACACTGTGCGCTTTGGGCCTCCTGAATCTGCTGGCTGATCACACGGCCCGTATCCCAGCCCGCCTCCTGGGTATCGCCCGCCGCCTTGTAAAGGGCCAAGCCTACGTAAAGCTCTATCCCTTCACACCGGTAAAGCTCCGTCCACTGGCGCAGAGCTTCGGTGTAAGGCAGGGTCTCATTTTCAAACCCATAATAAAGCTGCGGGCAGATGTAATCCAAATAGCCCGGCGCGGCGCACCAGGCCTCCACGTCCGCTCCCATGTTCCGGTCGTTTTCCAAATTTCCCTGGGGAGAAATGCCAAACTTTACCTGGGGATTCGCCGCCTTGACCCGGTCATACACTTCTGACACCATCGCGCTGATATTGGCTGTGCGCCACTGGTTCAGGGGCAGAGGCGATTCCACCGTCTCTACATGGAGCTGGTAGGCCTCCGCGTCCAAGGATTCCTCCTGCGTGGGGTAGAAATAATCGTCAAAGTGGATGCCATCCACCGGGTAATTCTCCGCAATCTCCGCCGCTCCCTCCGCAATCAAGGTCCGAATGTAGGGGTAGGCTGGATTCAGATAGCAAGCTGATCCGCTTTCCATAAAATAATAGGGATATTCATCTTTTAGAGAAAGATAGGGGTTGTCCTGGGACAGCTCCGCCGGGGTCTCCCCTGTGCTGACCCGCAGGGGGTTCAGCCAGGCGTGAAACTCCATTCCCAGGCTGTGGGTGTAGCTGACCATAAATTCCAAAGGATCGAAGCCCGGGTCCTGCCCCTGCCGGCCGGTCAGCAGATGGGACCAAGGGTACAGCTTGGAGGGGTACAGCGCGTCGCAAAAGGCCCGCACATGGACAAATAGTGCTGTAAAGTTTTTCTCCTTTGCGCTGTCGGCAATGGACCGGAAATTTGCCTCAAAGGCTTCCTGAGTGTGCTCCTTCCCTACCAGGGACATGTATGGCACCCACACCCCGGCCAAACCGGTATGCCGCGATTCTGAGGCCGTAGGAGAGGCCTCCGCCACAGGCTTGTGGGCAGGGGGCGCTTCCGGCTGCGCCGCCGGACCAGCTTCCCGCCCGCCTAGCAGCCCTACCGCTCCAACCGACGCCGCCAAGGCCAGCCAGGCTAAAATATAACAATACCTTCTTTTTTGAAAAACTCTCATACCGGGCTCCTTTCATCGTTCCAGAAATGTTGACATCCGGGGAATTTCACGGTATAATCCTGTTACGAAATGTATGCGCGCCGGACTCCTGGCATGCCGGAAAGGATGTATAAAATGAAATATCAGTTCCTGCTTTTTGACGCGGACGGTACCCTGCTGGACTTCCCCGCCGACATGACCGAGGCCTTTCATCGAATGTACGCCGCGCAGTTCGCGGCCCAGCGGCCCTTCCGGCAGGAGCTGTTAGCCTGCTATGAGGCCTGCAACAACCGGGCTTGGGCCCGTTTCGAGCGGGGGGAATGCACCAAAAATCAGCTTTACATCAGCCGCTTTGTGGAGTTTTTGGACCAAACCGGGTTGACCGGCGACCCGGAAGCCGTTAACGCTAGCTACTTTACAGCTTTGGCGGAAACCGGTACCCCCTACCCTGGGGCCGCGGCGTTGGTAGAGCGGTTATGTCAAGCGCATAAGCTTTACATTGTTACCAACGGTAATGTGGTCAGCCAGATGCCCCGTTTGCGCCACGCCGGGCTGATGGAATATTTCCAGGATGTATTTGTGTCCGAGGCGGTGGGCGTTGGCAAGCCAGACAAGCGGTATTTTGACTATGTAGCGGCCCATATTCCGGGTTTTCAGCGGGAAAACGCCCTTGTAATCGGGGATTCCCCTTCCTCGGACATCCAAGGGGCGGTGAACGCTGGACTGGACAGCCTCTGGTACGACCCGCCGGGACTCAACAATGTAAAGTCAGATGCCTTTACTTATCGTGTGGAAACCTATGACGGTATTTTGAGGATTTTAGAGCATGTATAAAATTTTTCTTGTAGAAGATGATAAGGTTATTCGCCGCACCGTGGCCGAACACTTGTCTATGTGGGGCTATGAAGTGCGTCCAGCTCAGGATTTCACCCACATCTTGGATGAATTTCTGGAATTCTCCCCTCATCTTGTGCTGCTGGACATCGGTCTGCCCTGCTTTAACGGGTATCACTGGGTCCAGGAAATCCGGCGGCGCTCCAAAACCCCGGTGGTGTTTGTGTCCTCCGCTTCGGATAATCTAAACATCGTCACCGCCATTGAGCTGGGAGGGGACGACTTTATTGTAAAGCCATTTGACTTGACAGTTCTCACCGCGAAGGTTCAAGCTGTGCTCCGGCGGACTTACTCTCTGCAAGGCAGCGTGGATGTGCTGGAACATGGCGGCGCCCTGCTGGACCTGGGCACCGAGCATCTGACCGGCCCAGCGGGCAAGTCGGAGCTGACTAAAAATGAGTTCCGCATTTTGCGGGTTTTAATGGAAAACGCCGGGCATCCTGTCAGCCGGAACGACCTGATGGTGCGGCTCTGGGAAAGCGAAAGCTTCATCGATGACAATACCCTAACCGTCAATGTATCCCGGCTGCGCCGGAAGCTGGAATCTGTGGGGCTGGAGGGCCTGTTGGTGACAAAAAAAGGCGTTGGATATGTATTGGAGTGAGCTATGAAAGTTTTGCTTTCCTATTTATATGACCGGCTGGTTCTCTTTTTGGGGGTGCTGACCCTGAGCTCGCTGGCCGTGCTGCTGTTTTTTCTTTTCAGCCTGCCAGTGGGGCCACTGTTCTATTGCTTTCTGATTTTGACCATTGTGGGGGTTGGGCTCTTTTTGGCTCCGGACTTTGTCCGCTACCACCGCCGCGCTGTAAAGTTAGAAGCCTTGTCCCGCTTGGCTCCCCACCTGACCGAGCCAGTGTCGGCGGAGGGCTCCCTTCATCAGCAGCGGCTGATGGAAACTGTGGAAAGCCTGCGCCAGGAGGTGGCACGCCTGGAGGGCCAGCTGGCCGGGCGTCAGGACGAGCTGATGGAATACTACACCCTGTGGGCCCACCAGGTGAAAACGCCCCTGGCCGCTATGGGCCTGATTCTGCAATCCAATCCAGAGGACAGTGAGGCCATCCGGCAGGAGCTGTTTAAAACCGAGCGCTATGTGGAGCTGGTGCTGGGCTATCTGCGCATTTACTCCATGAATGCGGACCTACAGCTGGAGCGCTGCCCGGTGCGGCCCATTGCGGCCCAGGCGGTGAAAAAATTCGCGCCCCAGTTTATCTATAAAAAGTTGAGCCTGGAGCTGGAGGATTTTCCCAACCAGGTGGTAACGGACCAAAAATGGCTGCTGTTTATGCTGGAGCAGATTATCTCCAACGCGGCAAAGTACACCGAGCGGGGCTGCATCCGCATTGCCATGGACCAGGCCGACGTGCTGTCGGTAAGCGACCAGGGGGCTGGCATTGACCCGGCGGACCTGCCCCGGGTGTTCGAGCGGGGCTTCACCGGCCACAACGGCCGGGCGGAATCCACCAGCACCGGTCTGGGCCTCTACCTAACCCGCCGGGTGGCGGACACCCTTCACAACCGCATTGAGATTGACAGCGAACTGGGCAAGGGCACCACCGTGCGGCTGTTTCTGGGCCGGCCCAAGCCAAAGCGGGACTAAGGGCCTCTGCCGCGCCCTACAGCCAGAGGCCCTTTCCGCTTCAGAAAATAACCTCCCGGAGGAAGCTTACAATACTGTAAGCTTCCTCCTCCCTTTTGTAAGCCTGGCTTATGGATTTTGTAAGAATTATCCGGTATACTGAAACCATCGAAAGCGAAAAGGAGAGCCTAACATATGAGCTTATTGAATGTGGAACATCTAAAGAAAACCTATGCCAACCGCTTGGGCGGGGCCCAGGTGCAGGCCCTGCATGACGTGAACTTCACGGTGGAAGAGGGAGAATTTGTGGCCATTATGGGCGAGTCCGGCTCGGGCAAAACCACCCTGCTCAACATTTTGGCCGCCCTGGATAAGCCCACCTCCGGTCAGGTCTTCCTGAATATGCGGGACATTGTCAGCTTGAAGGAGAGGGAAATTTCCGCCTTCCGCCGGGACAACCTGGGCTTTGTCTTCCAGGACTTCAACCTGCTGGACACCTTCTCGGTGCAGGACAACATCTTTCTGCCCCTGGTGCTGGCTGGAAAAAAGTATCCGGAGATGCGCCAGCGCCTGGAGCCCATTGCCCAAAGCCTGGGCATTGCCGAGCTGCTGGAAAAGTTCCCCTACGAAATCTCCGGCGGGCAGAAGCAGCGCACGGCCATCGCCCGGGCCATCATCACCCAGCCCCAGCTTATTTTGGCCGACGAGCCCACCGGCGCTCTGGACTCCCGCTCCGCCGGGCAGATTATGGACATCTTCACCCAAATCAACAGGGCCGGGCAGACTGTGCTGATGGTCACCCACTCCATCCAGGCCGCCAGCCGGGCGGGCCGGGTGCTGTTCATCAAAGACGGCCAGGTCTTCCACCAAATTTACCGGGGGAGCCAGTCGGACGACCAGATGTATCAGAGCGTTTCCGACGCGCTGACCGTACTGGCCACCAGCCGGGAGGAGGCGGTCGCTCATGCTTAAGCTGTATCCCAAGCTGGCCTGGCAGAACCTGCGGAAAAACTACCGGGTCACCGTGCCCTATCTGCTCTCTGGGGCGGGCATGGTCATGCTGTACTACATCATCTACTCTTTGGCCATTGGCTGCGGCCAGTCGGAGTTTTACGGGGCCCGGTCCACTGCCAGCATGATGGTTTTCGGCATCTATGTGGTCGCGGTGCTGGCCGCCATCTTCCTGTTCTACACCAACAGCTTTGTCATCAAGCGCCGGAAAAAAGAGCTGGGCCTTTACAACATTCTGGGCATGGAAAAACGCCACATTGCCGGCGTTATTTTAACCGAAACCCTGATAACCGCCCTTGTCTGCCTTGGCGCCGGCCTGGGCCTGGGCCTGGCCTTTTCCAAAGCGTTTTTCCTGATGATAGAGAAGTTAAGCGGCTCGCCTGTACCCATTGCCTTTGTGGTCTCGCCTGTGGTGTTCCTCCACGCGGTCCTGATTTTTGGAGGCATCTTCCTGCTTTCCGGCTGCTACAACATTTTGCAGGTCCGGCTCTCCAAGCCCATTGAGCTTCTCCACGGCGGGGAGATAGGCGAAAAAGAGCCCAAGGGCCACTGGGTTCTGGCGGTTTTGGGCGCGGGCCTGCTGGGGGCCGGGTACTATCTGGCCGTTAGCATCACCGACCCCATGACCGCGCTGGCCCTGTTCTTTGTGGCTGTGATTCTGGTTATTTTGGGCACCTATCTGGTGTTTATGGTGGGCATCACCGCCATGCTGAAGCTTCTGAAGAAAAACAAGGGCTTTTACTACCAGACCCGCCACTTTACCACTGTCTCCGGCATGCTCTACCGCATGAAGCAGAACGCGGCGGGCCTTGCCTCCATCTGCATCCTGTTTACCTGCCTGCTGGTGACGGTCTCCACCACCTTCTGCCTGTACACCGGGGTAGAGGACGCGGTGAACCGGCTCTGCCCCCAGGACATTGAGCTGACCACCTCCGGCCTTCAAGAGGAGGAGCGGGAGAGGATCCGCCAAAAGGCCCAGGAGGCCTGCGCCAATCAGGACGCGCAGATGGAAAATGTTTTCGAACGGCGCGAGTGGCTGTTCGCCTGCTCCCGGGTGGAGGATACTCTCTATGTGAACGATGGCTTGGCCGGTTCCACTTACGCCGCCTTGGAGCTTTACACATTGGAGGACTACAACCGTTATTCCGGCCAAAGCCGCAGTCTGGCCCCGGACCAGGCCCTGCTTTACGATCCGGAAAACCGGTACAGCTTCGATCGCGTAACTGTGTTCGGCAAGACCTACCAAGTGGAAAAAATTGACCTGCCCGGCGGCAAGGCCAAGGACGTCAGCTACCTGATGGGCTATGAAAACTACGCCCTGGTGCTCAACGACCCGGAGCTGATTGTGGGCGACAAACTGACGCCGCCCGGCAAAGATTCGGACCAAAGCTATTACATGGCCGAGTATGTCTTCCGGTTTGACGTGGCGGGCCACAACCCGCAGACCGTAAAGGACGTTTACAACGAGATCAGCGACTGGATTGACCTGGACGTGAACCAATGGGGCGTCGTTCAGAAGGGCGAGGGCTTCTCTCTCAGCCGGGAGTGCCGCCCCTACCAAAAAGAAGACCTGGCGGGGCTGTATGGCGGGGTGTTCTTCCTGGGGCTGTTCATGGGGGTGGTGTTCCTGCTGGGCACCGCGCTGATCATCTACTACAAGCAGGTTTCCGAGGGCTATGAGGACGCCAAGCGCTTTAAAATTATGCAGGACGTGGGCATGAGCCACCAGGAGGTAAAAAAGTCCATTCACAGCCAGGTGCTGATGGTCTTCTTCCTGCCCCTGTTCACCGCGCTGCTGCACCTGAGCTTTGCTTTCCCCATGCTGCAAAAGATTTTGGGGCTAATGAATATGGTAAACTTCCAGCTGATTGTCTCCTCTATGGCTGGCTGCGTGCTGGTGTTCAGCGTGTGCTATCTGCTGATCTACCTGCGCACCGCCCGGACCTACTACAAAATTGTGGAATCCTCCTTTGGCTCCAGCGGCAAGCGCCGGGGCGCCCACCATCAGTCTTAAACCATAGTTAGAAAGGATGATATTCTTATGATTACGGGAATTTTCCAGCTGTTTGGCTGGGTGCTGAACACGTGCTGGACCCTGTTGACCGCAATGCTCAGCCTAGGCTGGCGGATGCTCACCGCCTTGCTGGACTTTGCCTGCCGGGGCGTGGCCGCTCTGGGAAGCTTCCTGCTGGGCCCCCTTAGCGGGGGAACGGACTCCCTGTGGGACTCCTGGCAGAACGCCTGGCCCGCCTGGGACCTGGGCGGCCTGTTCCTTACCGTGCTGGCCGTGCTGCTCATTGCCTGCGGCGTCTTTGCCCTGGTGGCTGTGGGTGAAAACCTCTATCGCCGGTACCGGCGGGGGAAAAACGGAAATTAGACCATGACCACAAAAAAGCTCTGGCGTTGGCCGCTGCCAATGCCAGAGCTTTTTGCTTTGCGTTTTATTTTACAAATCCCGGAACTTACGCACCCGCCGCAGCTGCTTTTGCTTGCGCCGGTAGAAGACCACCAAAATCAAATACACCACAACCAGCGCGCCGATAACCGCCATCACCGCGATAAACCAGGACGAGGTCAGCAGGGACTTGCCCTGCTCCCAGCTGGCGATCAGGTCGCTGCGGGCCACGGACTCAGCCGCCAGCACCGGCACCGTGCCGATTACCTCATCGGCATAGCTGATGGTGGCCGTGCCAATCTCCTCCCCCTTGCGCACCGGAGCCTGAACGCTTTCCGGCTTGTCGATGGTCACCAAAATAGAGGTCTGGTCCACGCTTTTGGGCAGCATCACGCTTACGCTGTCTCCGGCGGAGAGCAGGAGCTCGTCCTTTTGAAAGGCGTATTCCAGCTTCACCGAACTGAGCACATCTCCCTGGTTGACCACCGTTTTCTTCTCCAGCTCGGTCAGGGCCCAGCGGAACAGGGACCGGGCATCCATCATCTCATAGTGGATGTCGTTTTCATAGCCCTCCATGTCGCCCATCAGCACCGCCACATAGGTGTAGCCATAGGCCGTGGCCGAAGCGGCGATGCAGTGGCCCGCCTGGTCGTGGGAGCCGGTTTTGATGCCCTTGGCATAGGTGTAAAAGTACAGCCGGCCATTGGCGTCCTCATAGGGTTGGAGCAGCTTGTTGGTGTTGTATTGCGTGTCCCCATCCGGGTCTGTGTTGGTTGGGGCCTTGTCATAGGCAAAGGTGCTGGTAATCGCCGAAAAGTTCGGCAGAGTCATGGCGTACTCGGCAATAATAGCCGTGTCCCGGGCGGTGCTGTAGTGGTCCGGGTGGTGCAGGCCGTGGGGGTTGGTGAAGTGGGTGTTTTTGCAGCCCAGCTCTTCCGCTTTTTTATTCATCAAAGAGACGAAATAACTGTCTCCGGTATAATCCACCCGCCCCGGCTCCTCCTCCCCTTCTGGAGCCGGCGTGGCCTGGGGCCCCTCTTGGGCCACAGCGCCCGGGTCCTCCGGATCCGCCGCGTCCGGGGCGGCAAGGCGTCCGCTTTTGTAGAGCCCGTCCACATACTCCATCAAGGTCAGGGCCGCGTCATTGCCAGAGGGCACCATGAGCAGGTACAAAAGCTGCAGGCCCGTAAGCTCCTCCCCCACAGAGACCCCGGCGAGGGAGCTGCCTGTGCCCTCCAGGTCATCCTCCACAATCTGCGGCACCGTGATCTTGGCGTTTTCAATGTCAGGGATATTCTCATAGGCAATGATGTAGGTCATAATTTTTGTCATGGAGGCCATAGGCAGCCGCTCGTCCGGGTTCAAGGTATAGACCACCGTGCCGGTATCCAGGTTCATCATAAAGATGGACTTGCAGTGGGGCTGGTCGCTGTCATCGTCCCGCCCGCCGTCCCATTGGAAGTTGAAGCCCTCCTCGGCATGGGCGGGCACAGCGGCGGCAAACAGCATCAGGCAGGCCAGCAAAAACCCGGCCCAGCGGCGGAATATTTTCATATGTTCAAACCTCCAAAATTGTGATATAATGGGCAAAAAGGGGATTTCGTTTTTTCTCGCACTGTTTTCAAAGGGCCCTTATGAGTTGTCTTTATAGTATACTCCGAAACGGCCCGAAAGGAAAGACCTAAAATCTTAAGAAATTGTAAATGTGCTCCGGCCCCGGCCGAAGCCGGAAAGGAGAGCCCCTATGCTCATCTACCATACCTCCGACTGGCACCTGGGCCGGATGCTCTATGGCCGCAGCCTGCTGGAAGACCAGCGGTATTTTTTAGAAGAGCTCTTTCTGCCCCAGGTGGAGCGGGAACGGCCCGCCGCGGTGATTTTGGCCGGAGATATTTACGACCGGCAGGTGGCCAGCCTGGAGGCCATCCGGCTGTTTGACCAGACCCTGGAGCGGCTGATGGCCCTAAACTGCAAGGTGCTGGCCATTGCCGGAAACCACGACGGGGCGGGACGCATCGCCTTATTGAAAAGCGCCCTGCGCCGCAGCGGGGTCTACCTGGCCACGGAGCTGGCGGACGCCTTGGAGCCGGTAGAACTGGAACAGGACGGCCAGCGGGTTCAGGTCTTTCTGCTGCCCTACTTTGACCCGCCTCAGGCCCGGGCCTTCTTTGGGGACCCGGAGCTGCGGGGAGAGGGCCCCTGCATGGAGCGGGCGGTGCAGGCCATGCTGCCCCGGTTCCAGGAGGGGGCGGTTCATCTGCTGGCGGCTCACTGTTTCGCGGCGGGGGCCTCTGTGTGCGACTCAGAAAGCCTTATGGTAGGCGGCAGCGGCCAAACGCCCCCGGCGCTGTTTGACCCCTTCGATTACGCCGCCCTGGGCCATTTGCACAGGCCCCAGCGGGCTGGAGAAAAGGGCCGGTACTCCGGGTCGCCCCTTAAGTATTCCATCAGCGAGGCGGGACAGAAAAAATGCTTCCTGCGGTTGGAAATCGAGAATGGGGTCCAGGTTCAGCCGGTGGAGTACGCCCCCCTGCGGGATGTGCGGCGGCTCAGCGGAACCTTTGACTGGCTGAGCCAGGAGGCCCAGGCCAGCCAGGACTATGTGGAGCTGGTGCTGGAAGATTCCGCGCCGGTGCTGCTGGCGGCTCAGCGGCTGCGGCCGAATTTTCCCAACCTGTTGTCCGTGGTCAACAACTGGGCGGCGGCCAGCGCGGCGGGAGGCCGTGCGGCCCGGCTGAAGGGCCTGGGAGAAGAGGAAATCTTCGCCGCGTTTTTTCAAGAAACCTGCGGCCAGGAGCCGGAAGAGGCTGACCGGGCGCTGTTCCGGCGGGTGCTGGAAGAAGCGCGGGAGCAGGCATAGAGCGAAAAGCCGCAAGAATCGTCAGCGCCCAGAAGAAAACCGCGGGAGCTTGCCAAGCTTTCGCCGCTTTCCCTATCACCGTTTAGAAAGGACCCTGGACCATGAACCCTCTCGCACTCACCCTCCAAGCCTTCGGCCCCTATCTGGACCGCACCTCCATCGACTTCTCCCCCTTCCGCCAGTCCGGCATCTTCCTTATCACCGGCCCCACCGGCGGCGGAAAGACCTCCCTGCTGGACGCCATCTGCTTTGCCCTTTACGGCCAAGCCACCGGCGGCCAGCGGGAGTTCCCCGATATGCGCTGCATGAGCGCCCCCCAGGACCTGCCTACTTTGGTCCATTTTACCTTTCAGCTGGGAGGCTCGGCCTACCGGTTCTGCCGGGAGCTCTGCTATAAACAGAACCGGCGCTCCAAAGAATGGGAACGCCGGGAGTCCAACGCCTGCTACCAGATTTTGGACAGCGGGGAAAAGCTTTTGGCCAGCGGCAGCGACAAGGCCGTTACCAGCCAGGCCCAGGAGCTGCTGCGCCTGAACCGCCAACAGTTTACCCAGGTGATGGTGCTGCCCCAGGGGGACTTCTCCCGGTTTCTGCTGGCCAGCGCCACGGAGAAGGGGAAAATTCTGCGCACCCTGTTTTCCGCTCAAATCTGGGAGCGGCTGACCGAGCGCTTTAAGGCCTTGGCCAAGGCCCTGGAACAGGAAAGTGAAAAAACCGCCGGACTCCGGGACACTCTTTTACGCCAGGAGGGGCTGGAATCCGCCGGAGACGCAGCTGAGGCCCTAAAGGCCCAGGAGGAGGAGCTGGAACAGCTGGGCCAGGAGCAGGCCAGCGCCAAAAAGCGGGCCGGGGAGGCCCAGTCCCGGCTGGAAAGCGCGGCGGAGTGGGACAGGCTGCACCGGGCCCTGGAAAAAGCCCAGCGGGAGCTGGCACAGGCCAAGGACCAGCTGGGGCCTTTGGAAGCCGCCGCCAAAGAGGCCGGACCCATGCGGGAGGCCGCGTTGGAAGCGCAGAAAAAGGCCGAGGCCCAAGCCGGGGAAAAGGTTCGGCTGGAGGGGCGGCGGGAGGCCCTGAGCAAGGCTCGGGGCCTGGAGCAAAGCGCCGCTCTGGCCCGAAAGGAGCTGGCGGAACGGGAGAAAGCCCTGACCGCTTTGGAGCTGGAACAGGCCAGCCTGGACCAACACCTGGAAACAGGCGCCGCCTACCACAGCGCCTGCCAGCAGGCCGGCGCCCAGCTCCCCCCGCTGCTGGAAGAATGCCGCCATCTGGAGGGGCTTCTGCGGGAACGGCGGGAGCTGGACCAGCGCCGGGAGGCGGCGGCATCGGCGGAAAAGGCTTGGGCAGAGGCCCAGCGGGCGGCACAGGCCAAGGCGCAAGAGGCGGAGCGCCTAGCCCAGCAGTGGGAGGCTCAGGAGGCCTTACGGCGGCAAAACGGGGCGGCGGCTCTGGCGGACGCCCTGGCCCAGGGCTCGCCCTGCCCCGTGTGCGGCTCCCTCCACCACCCAGCCCCTGCCCAGGCGGCGGAGGGGCTTCTGCCCGTCCGGGAGCTGGAAGCCCTGCGGCGGCGGGAAAAGGCCGCGGCCTCCTCCTCCGCGGAAGCCCGGGCGGCGGCTCTGGCCAAGGCCTCGGAGCTGGAACGGGCCCGGGAGGCTTTGGAGCGGCAAGAGGTCTCCGGCCCCCCCCAGGAAGCGGCGGAACGGCTGGCCCTGACCCTGGACCAAAAGTCCAAACAGGCGGAAGAGGCCCGGAAGTTGGCCGGAAATCTGGAAAAAGCCCAAGCCAAGCTGGACAGCTTGAGCGAACGCAAGAAAACCCTCGCCCAACAGGCGGCGGCGCTGCGGGAAGAACTCTCCCGGCTGGAAGAACGGGCCCGGGGGTTGGAATCCCAAGCCCAGGAGGCCTTGAAGCCCTTAGCGGGCGTTAGCGGCCAGGCGCTGGAAGAGGCCATCGCCCAAGCGGAACGGCAGCGGCAGGCCCTGCAGGCCCAGGGTGAAAGCCTTCGTCAAAAAGTCAGCCAGGCGGAGCGGGAGCTGGCCCGGCGCCAGGAAGGGGTAAAGCTGCTGGGCGCGGCCCAAGAAGCGGCCCAGGCGGCCTTTGCCCAGGCAGAGCCCCTGTGGCCCCAGCCCCCAGATTTGGACGCGCTGCAAAAAGAGGCCTGGACGCTGCGGGCCCAGGAGCTGGAGCTCTCCCGGCGCTTGGGGGAAGCTGGAGCAAAGCTGCGCTCTCTGCGGGCGGCGGCAGGGTCGGTGGCAGAGCTGGACCAGAAGCTTCAGGCGCTGTCCCAGGAGTATGGGCGGGTCTCCCGGCTGAGCCGGGGGCTCTCGGGCGACAACCCCAAAAAGACCCCGGTGCTGCAATATGTACTCAGCGTTACTTTGGACGAGGTGCTGGTGAGCGCCAACCATTTTTTTTCCCAGTTGAGCCGGGGCCGCTACGCCCTGCGGCTGATGGAAGGCCCCAAGGGGGGCAACGCCAAAGCCGGGCTGGATCTGGAAGTGATGGACGGGGCCTCCATGCTGCCCCGGCCCATTGACACCCTCTCCGGCGGGGAGCAGTTTTTGGCCTCCCTCTCCCTGGCCTTCGGCCTTTCGGACGTGGTCCAGGAGCACTCCGGGGCGGTGGGCCTGGACTCCATTTTTATTGACGAGGGCTTCGGCTCTTTGGACGCGGAGACCCTGGACTACGCCATGGGAGCTTTGGCCATGCTCCGGTCCAGCGGGCGGATGGTGGGGGTCATTTCCCATGTACGGGAGCTGCAAAGCCGCATTGGGGACCGGATTGAGGTACGGCAGAACGGGCAGGGACAGGCCTCCGCCAAAGTGGTAACCGGCTAAAAATATACCCAGGGCTGGCGCCTCCCCTGCCAAATCCGTTGCGTTTCTTACAGGGAACGCCACCTTCCTGGCGAAGCCGCCGGCAGAGTTCCGCATCCTAATCGTAATAAGGCGGTTACTATAAAATCAAGAGAAAACCAGCGGCCTCCCTTCTGGAGCCAGCCCCTGCAAACGGGAGCTGGCCTCGAGAGGGAGGCCGCTTCTTTGTCTCATCGCCTATGTGATGGGCGGACCAGCCGCGCCTAGTCCACCTCAAACTCCTGCCCCGGCGCGCTCACATCCATCACCGCCTGGGCATACTCCCGGTAAGGCGGCGTGGATTTAAAGAGCGGCACCACCGAATAATCGCCCCACATGTGCATGGGGAACACATACCGCGCCCCCGCCGCCTCGAAAAAGTATTTCATCCCCAGGTCAAAGTCCGCCTCCTGGCGGGGGTCCAGGGGCACAAAGGCCACGTCGATGTCCTTGCCCTCCAGCAGCTTCAGCTCTTCCCGGTAGACCTGGGTCATCTGGTCGTTCTGGAAGCGGGGCGCGCCGTCCCAGACCCAGCAGTTCAGGTCCCCGGCGTGATAGATGCGTTTGCCCTCGCATTCCACCAAGAACGCCACCCCCTGGTCCGTGGAGCGCAGCGTGGCGATTTTCAGCCCCTCCAGCTCATAGGTGCGCCGGGGCTCCACGAACACCGTGGCGGGCCGCAGGGCTTCGGGCACGCGGCTCTCCCAAATGTCGTTGGAGAGGATAAAGCGCGCCTGCCCCCGCGCCCCGGCCAGCTGGAAAACAGCGGGGGAAAAGTGGTCCCCGTGGCAGTGGGAGGCAAAAACATACAGGGGCTTGTCCACCTGGGGGACTTCCCCCTCGTAATAGTCGAACAGAAGGCAGCAGCCCTCCAGCTCGACAAAATAGGAACTGTGGGTGATGAAGGTGACTTTCATGAAGGAAGAAGCTCCTTTCTAAGGGATTTTTGGGGAAGTGTTCGTCGGCCTCCGGCGGGGTAAGAAACTTTTTTGTAAAAAAGTTTCTTACCAATCTTCAAAAAACTTTATTTCGCCGCGCCGGGCGGGAAAAGGAGGCTGGGGGAACGTTTTAGGAGGAAGCTACATATTAAATGGAGTCTGTTGCGCGTAACAGTAAAAGTTTCGTCCACCCTTTCAAAGGTGGTGGGGGTGGAGGGGGCAAAGCCCCCTCCCTGCCAGCGGCCACTCCGTAACACTTACCAAAAGTCGCTCCCGTTTTAGGCTCAACATATTTACAGCCGCAGATGCCTGCCTTTTTTGGGGTTGACTTTAGGCAGGCGCCGCTCCATGTGCCGGGGGCGGAATTTCCGGCGCACATGGAGCAGCCGGGCCAGGGCCTCGCCCTTGGGCAGCATGACCACGTCGTCATAGGTCACGGCCTTAAACAGCACCACCGCCGCCCCGTAGACCGCCAGCGCTACCACAATGGCGGGCAGCACCGCCAGCCGCTGGGGTAAAAACAGCAGCAGCCCCTGGTAGGCTCCATAAGAGGCGGCCCCCATAGCGGCGGAGGCCAGCAAAATGGGCATGGAGGTAACGGCAATCCCGTCCATGTCCGGCAGGCTCTCCCGTATGGCGATTAGGTTCAGCACCATAATCAACAGGTAGGAAAGCACCGTGCTGATGGCCGAGCCCATCACGTTCATCTCCGGAATGGCCGTGAGAAAATAGGACAGGGCGATCTTCACCACGCCGCCTACGGCCATATGGACCACCGGACGGGTGGTCCGGCCAAAGGACTGCAAAATGGCGTTGGTGGTCAGCAGGGCGCTGTTAAAGGCAATGGCAGTGGCCAGCACCGCCAGCAGCCGGGCGGCCCCGGCGGCTACCTCGGGCTTGTTGAACAGCAGCAGCGAGCAGATGGGCTCCGCGAAAAGAGACATGCCCACGCTGGCCGGAATGGCAATGATCAGCGTGACACGCATGGAAATGGAGGAGATGTGCAGCACAGAATGCCGGTCTCCCGACACAATGGCCCCGGACAGCACCGGCAGCAAGCTGGTGGAAATGGGCACCACAAAGGCCCCCGGCAGATCAAAAAACTTGCGGGCATGGCCCAGTACGCCGCTGAACCAGTCCGCCTGGGCCTGCGAGAGGCCCGCCCCGGTAATCATCCGGTCCATCAGTACGGCGCTGTCCACAAAGTCCAGCACGCTTAAAAAGCAGGACCCAATGGTAATGGGAATGGCAAAGCGTACCAGGGAGAGCAGCATATCCCGGCGGGAGGCTACCACGCCGCCATCCGGAGGCAGGGTCCGGTCCCGCCGCTTTTGCCGCAGCTTATAAGCGGCCAGGTACAGGGTTCCCAGGGCCGCGCTGATAGACACGCCGGAGATGGCCCCCACGGCGGCAAAGGTATCGTCGCCCAGCTGGCTGACGATATAAGCCGCCAAGCCCACGCCAATGGCCACTTTTGTAACGGCCTCAATGACTTGGGACATGGCGGTGGGCACCATATTGGACCGGCCCTGGAAATAGCCCCGCAGGGCGGAGGTTACGGAGATGAAGAAGGTGGTGGGGGCCAGGGCCCGGATGGTCCCCGCCGCGCCGGGCTTGTGGAGCATTTGGGCAATCTGCTCCGCGCCCAAGAGCATCACAAGGCTGCCCAAAAGGCCGATGCTGAAAAACAGCCAGAAGGACACGGAAAAAACTTGGTCGGCCTCTTTCCGGCAGTTCCGGGCATAGGCAGTGCTCACCATGCGGGAAACGGCAATGGGAAGGCCAGCGGTAGAGAGCATTAAGAATATGGTGAAGATATCATAAGCGCCATAAAAATAAGACATTCCCTCAGCGCTGATGAAGTTGGCCAGCGGAATGGAGAACAGCAGGCCCAAAAGCTTGACAAGCAAGGTGGAGGCGGAGAGAATGGCCGCCCCTTTCATAAATCCGTTTTTCTTTTCTCCAGCCGTGCCGCCGCCCCCTTTCGCGATGGTTTGGTATAGTTTTGGTTTCTATTTTCCAATTATAACAAAAGACGGTGAAAAAGGCAAGGCGAAAGATAGAACCGGGAGTATCCCGACCACAGAGATAAATCATTTGTGTTCCCCCGCCCTACGGGCGGGGGAACACAAAAAGCTCTCCGAAACGGACACTCCCGATAGAAGCAACCCAGCATCCTGATCCCTCAAACCGAGAAAAGAGACCGGAAAGGCTGGGACTTCCCCCTTGTTGCGACCGGTTTCTTCCTCCCGCGCGTGGTATAGTTAGGGCGGTTCCAAAAAATCACCGGGATTCCTAAGCGCCGGGCACAGCCGCCTTCCGCCCGCCTTAGGGCAAAACCCGAAAGGAGTACATAGCCTTATGTGCAACAAGATGTGGAAAATCCTCCTGCTGGCCCTTACCCTTGCGCTGCTGGCTCTGCCCGCGGCCTCATCCGCGTTGGCGCAAGCCGCGCCCCAGGATGAGGGGCTCGTGCTTTGGGAGGAGACAATCTTTCTGGGGGAGGCCGTGCCTCTGCGCCGGAAAGGCCAGAGCTTGGAAAATCTGCTGAAAAGCCGCTTTTCGGAACCAGGGGAGGTGGAGTGCTGGTGGATGAGCCCCCAGGGCCCCCTTCCTCTGGCAGAGCTGGGGAAACAGCGCCCCCGGGCGGACTGCGGCTATCCCCTCGCCGCCGTGCTGCGCCAGCCGGACAAGCCAGAACGGTGGGTCCATGGGGTCTGCCGGATTCATGTGGCCAGCGGCACCGTGCGGGTCTGGGCAGGAGGCGAGGGAATCGGCACGGCCTCGCAAGCCCTGGTGAAGCTGGAAGGGGCTGGCCTCACCCTCTACCGGCAGGCCCAGCTGGAGGCCGGTCCCCAGGGGGGCGTTCCAGCGCTGGAGACGGAATTCACCGGGCTGCCCTTTGGCGTGTACACCCTCAGCGTGGCGGATGGCGGCCTGGAGCCCAGCCAGGTCCAGTGCCGCCTGGGCGTCTGCCAGGAAGACGACACGGTGGACCCGGACCGGCGCACCGCTCTGGTGCGGTTTAAAGCCTCTGGCGGAACAGGCAGCGCCGTGCGGGAAAGCTACCGGCTGGGAGGGGGCTCATGAGGCCCCGGCGCTGGCCCGGAGCCCTGGCCCTGGTTCTGGCGGCGGCCCTGTGGGGGCTGGGCTATTGGCTGGAACCCCAGCGGGAAGAGCTGCGGCTGGAAGCCGTGGCCCTGACGGACCCAGCGGAGGGAGCCCCCCTGCTTAAGCCCGGCCAGACCGTCCCAGGCGGAGTGGCTTACATCAACCGCAGCCAAGCCGGGTGCCGGGTACGGGTGAAGGTCTGCGCCCCAGAGCTGAACGGCGAACCGGCCCTGCTGGCCGGCAACTTAGTGGAGGGGCGCTTTCAAGAGGCCGGAACCGGCGGGGCTGGCCAAGAAGGCTGGGTCCGCCGGGCGGGGTATCTCTATTATCAAAACGCCCGCACCGGCGATTTGCTGCCCCCTGGGCGGCAGACTCCGGCGGCTTATACGGCGGTGCAGCTGCGGGAGGGCCTGGACCCAGACCAACTGGACACCCTGCGGGACTGGGGCGCGGAGCTGTATTTGGTGGCTCAGGCCCAGCAGGAAGAGGGCGGGGACTGGCGCTAGGTCTTTGCGCTTCCGCTAGCCCCGAAAAAAACGCGCTTTGTGCCAAGCCCGGCACAGAGCGCGTTTTACTGCCTGTAATAACGGTCAATGGAACATCCCCTGCCGGGCAAAATGCCCCAGCATGGCGATGAGAAATCCAAGCCCAGCTCCGCAGATGGCCTCCCGCACCCGGTGGCCCAGGGACTCGTTGAGCTTGGGAATCAGCCCCCGCAGGGCCCGCTGCCCTTCGGGAGACTGCTCTTCCTCCAGGTACTCCACAATGTGGTTAATGGCCCTGGCATGGAGCCCCGCCGCCCAGCGGACGCCGGTGGCGTCGTACATGACAATAAGGGCCATAACAAAGGAAAGCCCGAAAACGGGAGAATTGAAACCGTACAGATAATAGGATGTGAGCAGCACCGAGCAGGTTACCGCCGAGTGGGAGCTGGGCATGCCCCCCGCCTTGGACAGATAACGCCGGTCAAACTGCTTGTGCTTCACTGCGTCAATCAGGGTTTTAATTCCTTGAGCCGCCGCCCAGGAGATGACGCTGATGTTAATAAGTGGGTTGGTGATCAGGATAGAAAGATCCATGGGCTCGTCCTTTCCGGGCAGGATACGGTCGTGGGTGGTTAACGCGGCTCATACAGAAGAAAATCTTCTGCTCCGCCAGTTGGAAAATGGGTGCGCACGAATACGCAAACTTGTTCACCCTATAATCATATCCTTTTTCGAGACCCCTGTCAACCACAAATTCTTCGGGGTGCGGAGGCTTTCATAAGGATCACCTTTCTGTTACTTGGGCACCTCCCGGCCGCTCTCCGCAATGTCGTACAGGCGCTGCAGGCAGCCCTCCTCGCCAATGTAAAGGGTATTCCCCATAGCAATGCCGGACGGATCGATCACAAGATTCCGATAGTACTCCAGCATGTTGATCCTCGCGCCGTTTCCGCCCAGCCGGTCGTAATACTCTGCGGAGATGGGTTCAAAAGAATTCAGCACATCGATGAATTCGTCCTCCGCGTAGTCGGGGATCTCATAGGTCGTTTCATTGATGGTCATATAAATATTATAAACCTTGTCTTTGGGGAAGAATAGGAAACGGTCCGCAGGGGTCCACAGGCAGTAGCGGCACTGGCAGGGGCAGGCAAAGTCCTCGTCCCTCCAGCGAATCGGGCCCAAGTGGATGCAGACCAAAACCAAGCTTGCCGCCAAAACCATGCATAGGGAGCCAAGGGATAGGCTCAGGCGCTTCAGCGTTTTTATTTTCATGGCTTCCACCTCTGTTGGGAACTACCCGAAATACAGCTCATAAAACTTATCGTCTAATGCCAGCATTGTGTCAACGTCATAGTATCTTGCGGTAGTATTCCTTCCGTCAATCGCCTTCAGAAAACCATACTCTTTTGGGTTCCGCGGGTCAGCTCCACTGTCTGTCCTCTTGATACGGCAGCAAGCATATCCTACCACAACGTGAGCTTCCGATAAACCGGTATGCCCTTTAATATTAACCAGCATTAACTTGTTGCCTGCGCTTGCGTTATGGATATCCCAATATGTAGGGTTATATTCACCATATAACGAAATATTAATATTTAAGTAGCCGAAAGTTTCTTGAGCGTAATAACCCTTTTTTCCCAGGCTACTCCTCCCCCATCTTTTACAGGGGCATTTTTCGTTTTCTTTTTCATGGAGAGGCCTCCCTTTTTTGTTTCTTTAAATAATTGTATATCACCATATCCACTTTGTCAAGTATTATTATGAAATTTGTTCTTTAAGCAACCTGACCTAAGCGGTTCAAATAAAAACATTTCCCACGCTCACTCGCTATACACTAAGCCCGCAAATTTATAAAACAAGAGACCGGCCGGGAGACCCCGCGCCGGTCTTTTTATTTTCCCTTACGGGCCAGCTTTTTAGATGTTATAAACCGACACCGCGTCGCCTATGGTCTTTTCCATGGCTTCCCGGCCGTATTTGTCCACCTCGGCCTTGTTCTTCTCCCCGTGGGTCAGGCAGCCCGCGCCGCCAATGCAGCCGCCGGTGCAGGCCATGCCCTCAATGAAGTTGCCGGCCAAAGCGTTTTTGGACTTTTTAAGCAATGCCATACGGCAGGCCTCAATGCCATCGCAGGGCACGGCTTTCAGATCGAACTCAATGCCCTGCTCCTTCATGGCCTGGGCCACCGCGTCGGACACACCGCCGGACCGGGCGAAAATGCGCCCATAATACGAGGCGTTGTCCAACACGTCCTCGGGAAGGGTGGTGATGTCCAGATCCCGGCTGTCAAACAGAGCCTGGAGTTCCTCAAAGGTCAGCACCGTGTCGATCAGAGGCCGCACCCGCTCCTGGCGGGCCTCTGCCTTTTTGGCGGTGCATGGGCCAATGAACACCACCTTGGCGGTGGGGTCGGTCTCCTTCAAGTATTTAGCCAGCCGGGCCATGGGCGAAAGGTTGTGGGAGATGTGCTCCTGGAGCTCCGGGAAGGCGGACTTGATGTAGCTGACAAAGCCCGGGCAGCAGGAGCTGGTCAAAAAGCCCTTCTCCGCCAGCTCACGGGACTCCTCCATGGCCACCATGTCCGCGCCCAGGGCGGCCTCAATGACCGTGAAGAAGCCCAGCTCCTTTAGGCCGGTGATAACCTGGCCCAGGTTGGCGTAAGTAAACTGGCTGGAAATGGAGGGAGCCACCACCGCATACACCTTGTACTTCTGGTTGTTCTCGCTCTTTTTCAGCATGTCGATCACGTTGAGCATGAAGGATTTATCCGTCACCGCGCCAAAGGGGCACATGTAGACGCAGGCCCCGCACTGGATGCACTTCCCGTCATCAATAGCCGCGGCGTTGTTCTCGTTGATGGAGATGGCCTTTACCTTGCAGGCCACTTGGCAGGGGCGCTTGCGGTCCACAATGGCGGAATAGGGGCAGACCTTGGCGCACTGGCCGCACTCCACGCACTTGGTTTTGTCAATGTGCGCCACATGGTTGTGGTCAAAAGAGATGGCGCCCCGCTTGCACACGTCCTCACAGCGGTGGGCCAGGCACCCCCGGCAGGAGTCGGTGACCTCGTACCCAGCGGCGGGGCACTCGTCGCAGGCAATGTCAATGACCTCGATAATGTTGGGGTTGTCGGCATGGCCTCCCATGGCCATCTTCACCCGTTCGGCCAAAATGGCCCGCTCCTTGTACACGCAGCAGCGCATGGTGGGCTCTTTGCCGGGAACGATGGTCTTGGGAATGTCCATCATGTTCTCCAGGAGTTTATCCTCCCAGGCAAGCCGGGCGGTCTCCCGAAGGACCTTGTATTTTAAGTATTGCACCTTGGTGTCAAATCTTCTCAGCGTCTGGTTCGGTTGGCTCACTTGGGGTCCTCCTTATGGAATGAGTAAGTATAAAGGGCCCGCCAGAGAACACGCAATGGCCTCCGGCGGGTTAAGGAACTTCTTGAAAGAAGTTCCTTAACAATCTTCAAGAACTTTTACACGTTGATTGGGGGCGGGAGACGGAAGCTGGGCGCTCGGTTTGGGGCTTACCGCTTCCCCTTAGGTTGAGACGGGCTTGCACGTTTACCACCCAGCGCCTTCGCGGGCGGCTCCGCTAGCCAGTACCCCCCCCCCCCCCCCCCCCCCCCCCCCCCCCGCCAGCACGCACATGCGGGTCCAGCGTCACGCTGGCCTCCGGCGGGTTAAGGAACTTCTTGAAAGAAGTTCCTTAACAATCTTCAAAGACTTTTACATGTTTGGCGGGGGTGGAAGGCGGAAGCTGGGCGCTCGGTTTGAGGCTTGCGGTTTTCCTTAGGCCGAGGTGGACACAAGTCTATTACGCAGCCCCCTCGCGGGCGACTCAACTTCCTGATACCCCGCCGCCAGCACGCGCGTGTGGATGCAACGTCACGTTGCCGCTGGCTAGAAGTAGCTCACTTTTACTCGTTTGCCCATTTGCTTGAGGCAGTCCACCAGCTCTTCGGCCAGGCTCATTTTGATGCTAAACGTAATGGGCAGGTCCGGGTTCTGGTGGGCGGGGTTGATGGCCCGGCCCACATAGAAGTTGATGTCCGTGGCCTCCTCAAACAGGAAACGGCTGATCATGGCCGCGCCGTCCCGCTTCATGCCCCAGTCCTCATAGCGGTCGTTGTCCTTCAAATAGTCCTTGGCGTATTCCAGCACCCGAGCAATGGTGATCACACCCTCAGTCACCAGGTCCACACCCTCAATCTCGGCAGTGGGCGGCAGGTCAGAGCCCTCAAAGTTCAGGCTGGGGCGCAGGGGCTTGCGCAGGAACTTGGCCGCGATGGTAGAGGTGGTGCCACCGCAGATGATATGCTTGCCCTCTTTGGAGAAGAACAGGCTCATCATCCGGTCGCAGTCGTCCCGGTTGGAGGGCGGGCCAAAGAGCATGTTCATGGGCTCCCGCTTGCGAATGCGCACCACAGCGGAGGTCACATCGTCCTTGGGCTCGCCGCCATAGAGCTTGTAGCACTCGTCCACCAGCATGGTGGAGAGGGTCTTGGCCGTGTAGCCCGCCAGCACAATGGTCTCCATAAAGCTGGTAATATCCTCAATGGCCCAGCCGAAATTGTACTCGATGCCAATGCCCGCATGGGGGCACCCATCGCTCATGGCGATGAACACATCGTTCTCCCGCAGGGGGATGGAGGACTTAAAAATCTGCTTGCCGCCAATGTTCATCTCGGTCTTGGGATAATCGTAGTTAACCCCGTCCCGCAGCAGAATCACATGGGGGTTGTCGTACTGAATGAGCTCGGCGGTCTGGTTGTTTTGCAGGTGGATGATGGTGAAGGTGGAGTAGGCCACCCCATGCTCGGAGCTGACGGGCAGCGTGGCGGCCACGGCGGAAACGCACTCCTCCAGGGGCATGCCCTCGGCCATCATGGTGGAAATGATCTTGGAGGTGAGGGTGGAAAGGATGCTGGCCTTTACCCCGCTGCCCAAACCGTCCGCCAGCACCACCACCGTGGAGTTGTCGCCCTGCTCAATTACGTCCACATGGTCGCCGCAGAGCTGCTCGCCAAAATGGTTGATGCTCTTGTATCCGATATCCGCGCACAGGTCATTCATCGGTGATCGACTCCTTCAGCTTTGTCAGCGCGATCTTGGTCTCGGCGGCGGTCTCGCCCAGCAGCGAGGCGATGTCCTGCACAATGCGCATCTGCTTTTCCACCACCTTGTCGGCCACTTCCACGGTCTGGCGGCTGATGTCCTCCTTGCGCTCCCGCTCCAGCTGCTCGTCGGTAATGTCGCGCATAATGCAGATCAGCAGGCGCAGGTCCCGGTCGTAGACCACGGTCTGCTCTACATAGCACTTGTATTCCGCCAGGTAGGTCCTCTGGTCCCGAACCTCCCGCTTGGTGTTGAGCACATTGAGGAACACGGTGGGGTCCAGCACCCGCACCACCGGCTCGCCCAGCACATCGGAGGCGGCCCGGATGTTCATAATCTTCCGGGCGGCGGCATTAATCTGCTGAACCTCCAAATCCTCATTAAGCACCAAAAGCCCGTTGGGCGTGTTGTTCACAATGGCGTCGGAGAAGCCCTCGGCCTTGTCCTTGAGGAAGGGCAGGCACATGCTGATCTCCGCCTTGCCCTGGCACACGGCGGCGGCCTTTTCCCGGCAGGTATCATAGCCGCAGGACCCGCAGTTGAGCTCCTGCGAGGGCTTGAACTTGCCCATCTGCCGCAGCACGGCGTTAATCTCCGCCTCGGTGGGCTGCTGGTTCTGCATCTCCAGGTAAGGCATGGCCTTGCGCATAGCCCGGGGCTCCGGCTGCTTCACCTCAAAATCCCGGGGGCCGGCAAAGTTAGACACCGCCATATAGTCCCGCACCAGCGAGCGGTGCTCCATCACCGGGCCGCCCACGCAGCTGCCCGCGCAGATGGACATCTCCACAAAGCACTTGTGCAGCCTGCCGTCCAGAATGTCCCGCAGGGCGGCAATGCAGTTTTCCGCGCCATCCAGGGCCAGGTAGGCATAGCCCGGCGCGTCCTGCTCCATGGTTTTGAGAATGCCCCCCGTGGTGGGGAAGAACCGGGCCCGGCTGCACTCGTCCGCGTCCATCTGGGCCTCGGGCTTCACCCCGGCGGACTCCAGCCAGCCGGAAAGCTCCTCAAAGGTAAGTACGCTGTCCACAATGCCCTCATAGCGCGCCGCCTCGTCCTTTTTGGCCACGCAGGGACCGATGAACACGGTTTTGGCCCCTGGCACCCGCTGCTTAATGTCCTTGCAGTGGGCCAGCATGGGCGAGTCCACGTCCGCCAAAAACTCCAGCGCCGCCGGGAAGTGCTTTTGAATCAGCAGGTTTACCGAGTGGCAGCAGGAGCTGATGATTACATCCCGGCCATCCTCCTTGAGCATGCGCTCATATTCCGTTTTGACCATTGTGGCGCCAATGGCGGTCTCCTCCACATCGAAGAAGCCCAGCTGCTTCAGGGCCTTTCGCATGGCGCCAATGCCCACCCCGGGGTAGTTGGCCACAAAAGAGGGGGCCAGGCTGGCGATCACCGGGCCGCCCGCCTGCATCAGCACCTTGACCTTCTCGGTCTCGTCCACAATCTCCTTGGCGTTCTGGGGGCACACCACAAAGCACTGGCCGCACAGAATGCACTCGTCCGCCAAAATATGGGCCTGACTGCCGGAGAACTTGATGGCCTTTACAGGGCAGTGGCGGATGCATTTATAGCAGTTTTTACAGTTCGATTTCTTCAGCCGCAAACAGTCCGGCATATCCGCAGTCTCCTTTCCAAATCGAGAGTCGCCCGAACGCCGGGCTTAGGCCTTGGCCTTGATCTGGGTGTTGAAGAAGTCCTCCACCGTCTCGGGAGAAACGGAATGGAAGGCGTCGTCCACGGTAACGCACACGCCCTGCTGGCACTTGCCCATGCAGAAGGTGCCGGAGAGGTCCACTTTCTCCTTCAGGCCGTTGTCGGCGATGAGGTGCTGGAGCTGCTCCACCACCTGACGGGAACCTTTGATGTGGCAGGAGCTGCCGATGCACACTGTAACTTTCATTTGATATGGCCTCCTTAAAGAGAGTAATGTATGTCTGGCTTTATTCTAACATTTTTTCTGATTTTTTGCAATGAGTATTTTGATCAATCTTGCCCCAGTTATCGATACATATTTATCGATATTTCACATGTGATTTCCTTCCTCCTTCCATCGCCATGCAAAAGAAAGGCAAAAAATGGAGGCCAGCAAAGAGTTTTGCTGGCCTTTTGCATGGCGCCCCAACGCCAAGCGCCTGTCTTTTATCGTTAACGCCTACAGCCGGATGTGAATCCACTTTCCCTTGCGGAAGCGAATAAAGGTGAGCGCAAACCGCAGGGCTTGGTCCAAGAAAGTGCCCAGCCACGCGCCGATGAGCCCTACCCCCAGAGGATAGCACAGCAGCCAGCTGACGCCCGGGCGGATGCAGGTGACGCTGATTAAGGACACCAGCGCCGTAAACTTGGTATCCCCCGCCCCCCGCAGGCAGCCAAAAAGGGTCACCTGCTCAATTTGGAACAGCAGCGTCACGCTGAGGATTCGCATAATCTGCGCGCCATAGTCCAAAATTACCTGTTCCCGGCTGAAAAGCATGAAAATTTCCTTGCCAAAGAGAAAATAGACCGCGGCCACCGCCAGGGCGGCAATCAGCCCCAGCTTTTGGCACACATTGCCGTATATCTTGGCCATGTCCGGCCGCTTGCGCCCCAGGCTTTGGCCAATGAGGGTTACCGCGGCCACGGAGAGGCCGTCGCCAAAGGAAAAGGACATGCTCATTAGGTTCATGCCAATCTGATGAGCCGCCAGCTGGGTGGTGCCCAGGTGGGCCACCGTCATGGCAAAAAGCAAGAAGCCAATGCGCAGGCAGAGCTGCTCCACAAAGGCGCTGGACCCCACGTTGAGCAGCGAGTGGACCGTGGCCCGCTCGGCGATCCAGCCCTTGACGGAGCGCAGATTGAGGAAGCCATCCTTTTTCAGCACCGAGGCCACGCTGAGGACGCAGGCGCACACCGTGCCAATCACCGTGGCAATGGCCGCGCCCCGCACCCCCAGGGCGGGAAAGCCAAACCTGCCCCCAATGAGCAGATAGTTGAACAGCACATTGACCGAGTTGGAAATGATGTTGGTGGTCATGGCGATGCGGGTGTTGCCCGCGCCCCGCTGGGCGGCGTTTAGGCACAGAGAAACCGTGGAAAAGCCAATGCCCCCCATGATGATCTGCAAATACTCCTTGGCGTACTGGTGGGTGTCCGCCTGAGAGCCCACCAGCCGCACAATGGGCCCGGCAAAGGCCACAAAAACCGCGCTGACCGCCACTGTCAGCAGCAAGGTAACCAACAGGGCCATGCGCACCAGCCGGTTGGCGCTTTCCCGGTCTCCCGCTCCCTTGCGCCGGGCCACAATGGCCGACACGGCCACGTTCATGGAAAGGAAGACCGCCAGACCCAAGAACTTGGGCTGGGTGGAGAGCCCCACCGCCGCAATGGCAAACGAGCCCAGGGAGCCCACCATGATCGTATCCACCAGGCCAGCCAGGCACACAAAAAAGGACTCCAACACCGAGGGCCAGGCCACGTTCAAGGCGTCCCGGACAATGCGCCCGCTGGGGGGCACGTCGCCAATTTCCATACCCTTGCAGACCTTTTGGGGGTTCACGAACTGCACTGCGTCCCACTCCTTTACTCAAATAGTTGATTCTGCAATTATTATAGCGCTTTTGGCAGAAAAAAGCAAGCCCGCAAAGCCGCCCGCTAAAAAGAAACCGGGAGTGTCCGTTTCGGAGAGCTTTTTGTGTTCCCCTACAGGAGGGGGAATACAACGGATTATCTCTGTGGTTGGGACGCCTTCAAGAAAACCACCAGCTTGGCAAAAACCTTGAGAGGCCTCTGCCAAGCTGGTGGTTGAAATAATTTTATTTCTTTTACGCTATTCCCCAAACATATCCTTTAGCTTGGAGAAAAAGCTCTTGCGCTTTTGATAGTTCTTCTCGTCCGTGGCGCTGTCCAGCTCCGAGAGAATCTCCTTCTGCCGCTTGTTCAGGTTCTTGGGCACTTCCACCGTCACCTTCACATATTGGTCCCCCCGGTCCCGGGACCGCAGGCTCTGAATGCCCTTGCCCTTCAGCCGGAAAGTGTCCCCCGGCTGGGTTCCCTCATGCACATGGTAGCTTACCTTTCCGTCCAGGGTGGGCACCTCCACATCGGCCCCCAGCGCCGCCTGGGTAAAGGTAATGGGCATGTCGCAGTACACGTCCCGTCCCCGCCGGGCGAAGATGGGATGGGGCCGCACAGACACATACACATGCAGGTCGCCGTTGGGCCCGCCGTTGGTTCCGGCGTTGCCTTTGCCACTGACATTCAAAATCTGCTCATCGTCAATTCCCGCCGGAATGCTTACCTCAATGCTCTTTCTCCGGCGCACCCGGCCCTTGCCATCACAGGTTTTGCAGGGAGACTCAATGATTTTTCCCGTTCCCCGGCAGCGGTCGCAGGTCTGGGTGGACTGCACCACCCCAAAGGGCGTGCGCTGGCTGACCCGCCTCTGCCCTGTGCCATGGCACTGCTCGCAGGTCTTGGGGGTGGTGCCCGCCGCCGCGCCTGTGCCGTGGCAGTCCGAGCAGGTCTCAATCTGCTGGTACTCAATCTGCTTTTTGCAGCCCTTGGCCGCCTCTTCAAAGCTGACGGCCACATTGGCCTGCACGTCGGAGCCCTGCCGGGGCGCGTTGGGGTTGGCCCGGCGGGAGCCGCCCCCAAAGCCTCCGAAAAAGCTGTCGAAAATATCGTTGATGTCGAAGCCCGCCCCCTGGAAAGGGTTGCCTCCCGCCGCGCCGCCGCCGAAGTTAGGGTCCACGCCCGCGTGGCCAAACTGATCGTACCGGGAGCGCTTCTCTCCGTTGGAGAGCACCTCATAGGCCTCGTTTACCTCTTTAAACTTGGTCTCGGCGTTTTTGTCGCCAGGGTTCAAGTCCGGGTGGTACTGCTTCGCCATCTTCCGGTAGGCCTTTTTGATCTCGTCCTCGGAAGCGGACTTCTGCACCCCCAGCACCTCATAATAATCTCTTTTATCCGCCAATCCTATCAACTCCTGTATACCTGCACGGATTTTTCCAAAGCCCGCATGAACAGCACAAGATGGGCATTTTCCGGGAAGTGTCTCAACCGCAGAGAGAATCGTCTGTGTTCCCCCGCCCGCAGGGCGGGGGAACACGAAAAGCTCTCCGAAACGGACACTCCCATTTTCCGGGAAAACGCCCATATACTTGCGCTTAAAAATAACCTCTGTGCAAAACTGATCTCTCTACCTTATCCAGCACTTTACTAATTTAGAACCGCGTCCAGCCGCTCCGGCCGCTTGCCCACGGCCCGGTTCTTACTCCACGTCTTTAAAGTCCGCGTCGTACACATCGCCATCCGGGGCAGGGCCGTTCCCCGCGCCCGGGTCCTGGGGGCCGCCGGGCTGGCCTTGGGGCGCGGCCTGCTGGTACAGCTTTTCACTGACCGCATACACGGCCTTCTGCAGGTCGTCCATGCCAGCCTTCAGCTCTTCCACCGTGCCGTTTTGTAGCTTCTCACGCAGCGCCGCCACCTTTACGCTGACCTCGTTTTTGTCCGCCTCCTGGAGCTTGTCGCCGCTGTCGCTCAAAAGCTTTTCGGCCGAGTAGCACAAGTTCTCAGCGTTGTTCTTAGCATCCACCTCTTCCCGGCGCTTCTTGTCCTCTTCGGCAAACTGCTCCGCAGCCTTTACAGCCTTATCAATGTCCTCCTTGCTCATGTTGGAGCTGGAGGAGATGGTGATGTGCTGCTCTTTGCCCGTACCCAGATCCTTGGCGGACACGTTTACAATGCCGTTGGCGTCGATGTCAAAAGTAACCTCAATCTGAGGGATGCCGCGGGGGGCGGGGGCAATGCCGTCCAGCTTAAAGAGGCCCAGCTGCTTGTTGTCCCGGGCAAACTCCCGCTCGCCTTGCAGGACGTTGACCTCCACCTGGGTCTGGCCGTCGGCGGCGGTGGAGAAAATCTGGCTCTTCTTGGCGGGGATGGTGGTGTTGCGGTCAATGATCTTGGTCATCACGCCGCCCATGGTCTCCACGCCCAGGGAAAGCGGGGTCACGTCCAACAGCAGCAGGCCCTGGACCTCGCCGCCCAGCACGCCGGCCTGAATGGCCGCGCCGATGGCCACGCACTCGTCCGGGTTGATGCCCTTGAAGGGGTCCTTGCCAATGAAGTTCTTCACCGCGTCCTGCACGGCCGGGATGCGGCTGGAGCCGCCCACCAGCAACACCTTGCTGATCTCGCCGATGGAGAGCCCGGAGTCGGACAGGGCCTGGCGCACGGGGCCCATGGTCTTTTCCACCAGGTCGGCGGTCAGCTCGTTGAACTTGGCCCGGGAGAGGGTCATGTCCAGATGCTTGGGGCCGGTGGCGTCGGCGGTGATGAAGGGCAGGTTGATGGCCGCGGTGGTCACGCCGGAAAGCTCAATCTTGGCCTTCTCCGCCGCTTCCTTGATGCGCTGCATGGCCATCTTGTCGCCGGAAAGGTCTATGCCCTGCTCTACCTTGAAGGTGTCAACAATGTGGTTAATCACCCGCTGGTCAAAGTCATCGCCGCCCAGGCGGTTGTTGCCTGCGGTGGCCAGCACCTCCTGCACGCCGTCACCCATCTCGATGATAGACACGTCGAAGGTGCCGCCGCCCAGGTCGTAGACCATGACCTTCTGGTCGGCGTCCTTATCCACGCCATAGGAGAGGGCGGCGGCGGTGGGCTCGTTGATGATGCGCTTTACGTCCAGGCCCGCGATCTTGCCCGCGTCCTTGGTGGCCTGGCGCTGGGCGTCGGTAAAGTAGGCGGGCACGGTGATGACCGCGCTGGTGACGGTCTCGCCCAGGTAGGCCTCCGCGTCGGCCTTCAGCTTTTGCAGGATCATCGCGGAAATTTCCTGGGGGGTGTAGCTCTTGCTGTCCACGCTGACCTTATAGTTGCTGCCCATTTCCCGCTTGATGGAAGCCACGGTGCGCTCCGGGTTGGTGATGGCCTGGCGCTTTGCCACCTGGCCTACCATGCGCTCCCCGTCCTTGGAGAAAGCCACCACAGAGGGTGTGGTGCGGGCGCCCTCGGCGTTGGCGATGACCACGGGCTCGCCGCCCTCAATCACCGCTACACAGGAATTTGTTGTACCCAAATCAATACCAATCGTTTTTGCCATAAAAAATTACCTCTCTTGTTTTCTCTATTTATAATTTTTATTACCTGTCAAAATAATCCTACACGCCTCTGGAGCTGAGATACTTATCCTCGTCCTCTCTGGCCTCAATAAACGCCTGCTCCAAGTCAATCTGGTAATAGTCCGCCAGCCGCATCACTTGGGCAATCACATCAGCCATCTCGTTCCCCAGCCGCTGATTCACTTCCATTTCTTCCCCGGCCCAGGCATAATAGTTTTCTTTCAGCATGACCTGCTTGGCCAGCTCACCTGTCTGCTTTGTCAGCTCAATCATCGCGCCCTGCGCCTGCCATGGTTTGCCCTCAATCTCTTGAAAGCGGCGCACCACATTCCGATACATATCCTGCATTTCGGCAAATGACTTACTCATTGCGTCACCCCTCTCAGTTGGCCACCTGCACCATGGCGAAGCGCACCACCCGGTCCCCCAGGAGATACCCCTTCTGGAACACGGCGGAGATTACGTTCTCGCCCAGGCTCTCGTCTTCAATGTGGGCCACCGCGTTGTGGAGCTTGGGGTCAAAAGCCTCCCCCACTTCGCCCACCGCCGTGATGCCCAGCTTCTCAAAAGCCGCCTTAATCTGGGCCTCGATCATCTCCACGCCCTTTTTCATGTCTTCGCCCGAGGCGTTCTCCTGGCTCAGGGCCCGCTCAATGTTGTCCGCAATGGGCAGCAGGGCCTGCACTGTGTCGGAGACCGCGTTGTTATAGATGCCGGCCTTCTCGGCGGCGGTGCGCTTGCGGAAGTTGTCATACTCCGCCAGCACCCGCAGGTACTGGTCCTTCTGGGCGTCCAGCTCCGCTTGCAGCTTTTCCAGCGCGTCCTCCTGGGGCTCCTGGGCCTCCGGCTCCGGCGGAGCTTCGGCCTCGGTGGGGCGCTTTTCCTCTTTCTCGTTTTTGTCCTTCATATTTCCAGGCTCCTTTCCAAAAAAGTTTCCTTCTGCTATTTTTATCACAATTCCGGTGAAAACACCCCGGGGCCTTCATTCCTCGCCCGCCAGGGCTGTCAGCTGGCGGCCCACCCGCTGGGACAGGTACTCCAAAGCCGCCACCTGCCGGGGGTAGTCCATCCGCGTGGGCCCTACCGCCGCAATGGCCCCCGCGTCCTGGCCATCCACCTGGTAGCGCGCCACCACGGCCGAGGCCTCTTCCAGAGCGGACCGTCCCGCCTCCCGGCCAATGAGCACAGTGGTGCGGCCCGGCTTTTGGTCCAGCAGCAAAGCCATCTCCTCCCGGTCCTCTAAAAAATCCAGCACCCGCCGCACCTCTTCCGGGCCGAACTCCGGGTATTGCAGCAGGTTCATCTGCCCGCTCAGAATCATATCCCGGCGGGCGGTGTCCCCCGCCGCCTCCAGCAGGGCCCGCAGAGGGGCCCCCACCAGAGCGTACATTCCTTCCATAGAAGCGCCCAGAGTCTGCAAAAAGGCCGGGGTAATCTCCGACACAGGCTTGCCAGCGGCATGCTCGTTAAAAACCCGGAAAAAGTACCGCAGAATCTCCGTGGTCAAGTCATAGCCGCAGCGGAAAACCCGGCTTTTTATGGTGCCGCCTGTGCTGATGAGCAGCAGCATGGCCGTGCGCCGGCCGGTCTGCACCAATTGAACGGCCTTGACTCTGGCTCCCGCGCCGCCCGGGGTGGTGGCCGCAGCGGCGCAGCGGCCCATTTCCGCCGCCAGCCGGGCCGCCAGAGCCAGCAGCTGGTCCGGGTCGTAGGGCCCCAGGTGGGAGTCGATCCAGCGCTGCTGGGCCGGTTCCAGCCGGGGCTCGGGCATCAGCCGGTCCACATACTCCCGGTAGCCCCGCTGAGAGGGCACCCGCCCCGCCGAGGTGTGGGGCTGCTCCAAAAACCCCAGCTCGGTCAGGCTGGCCATCTCGTTGCGAACCGTGGCGGAGGAAACCCCCACCTCTTGGGCCACAGCCTTGCTGCCCACCGGTTCTCCGCTTTGGATAAACCCAGAGACCACCGAGGCCAATATCTGATCTTTCCGCGGGCTGAGGTCCATAGCGGGTCCATCCTTTCCGCCCAAGCCTTGGGCCCGGGCCATGCTCTTAGCACTCGTGTAGCCCGAGTGCTAACCTCTATGCCATAATGTACCACGATGGTCAGCAAAAGTCAATATACTATTTGTTAAAAGTTTGTTAATTGCCTCGGGGGCGGGCTCTTCCCCTTTGGGCTTTGCGAAGAAAAGCGGCTGGGAAAAAGGAATTTTTAAAAAGCACTTGACAATTTATAGGAGCTTGTGGTATGATAAGGGGCAGAGAGCTGGAGAGGTGTCCGAGTGGTTTAAGGAGCTAGTCTTGAAAACTAGTGATCCCGCAAGGGACCAAGAGTTCGAATCTCTTCCTCTCCGCCAAATTGATTATTACGCATTTTATATACTTGACCATTTTGGAGAAGTACCCAAGTGGTGAAGGGGCTCCCCTGCTAAGGGAGTAGGTCGGGAAACCGG